>NKIK01000073.1 GCA_002256115.1 Burkholderiales bacterium PBB3 | reverse complement strand
GATTCCGCAGCCTTCAGATGCGCTGCCCATTTGGATTTCTTACCAACCATACTGATCTCCTTTTGAAATCAGCAGGTTTAGCGCGTTCAGGTGATTAGGGGAAGGACAGGGTTAATTGACCGCTTACCTTCAATCTGCTTTCCTCGGTGCTCTTGGGTCTGATAAAAGTGAAGTAAGAACCAAAGGTCAAAATAATAAATGTCTGCGCATCTCCAAGTCCGTTCGCCGTTTGGCGCGACTTCATTCAAAAGCGGCCACTTGTAGTGGTCAAACGTAACGAACATCGGTGACCTCAGATAAGTAGATATAGCCTAAGAATGAACTGAGTTCAGTTGAGCCAGCAATAAGGACCTTGACTACATGGTGTCTCGGTACCCTAGTCAAGTACGGCTCGTTGAGCTCGCCTCTGAGTTCTGGTTTCATCATTTAACGCCAAACAAAACATGGACTTTCATCCCATTTTGGCATATTCGATCTTGGGATTTCGCATTTTCGACAACAGCATGCATAACCGTTACTCGACGTCGATGATGTTGGCGTAGATCCAATCTCGCTCCCCACTTCCCCCTACTTGATCAGTAGGTGAGCTTTCGCTTCGTAGTTCGCGGCTTCCATTCAGGTGATTCACAAGTCTGCGTTCTTTCGATCCAGTTCCCACGCGAGTCATTTTTGTATTTCAATTTGCAGCGAAGAGTCTCGGGTTGCGCAGATCCCGATAGATACTTCGCGTCAAGCGTAGTTACAAGCCTACCGTTCACATAGCGAAACTCTGAATTGTTTGCCGCACTGAAATTGGACTTTGCGGTAACCACCAGTTCTGTTCCTTCCTGTGAATACTGGAGAGTTATTTTTTCATCAGGGCACTGAATAAGCGTAAGTTCATTTCCTATTTTGTTGTGGCATAGCATTTCCAATTGGGGCATCACAATCTCAGTCACCCTACCTTGGGCGTCGTATGTGAATTCGGAGTGACGACGGTATTCGCCATTGCTCACGCGTCCCCAATGCGCAATATTGCCATTTGTATCTATGACGATAACTTCGTTCTCGTGAAGCATGGTGAACATGCCGTTCTCAAGAGTGGCAAATTCTGGCTGCACTTTGCTGACCTGGTATCCCAAATCACCCGGAAGGTATGCGATTTCTCTTCTAGATTTTGGACTGTCTTTGTTGCTGGTGTCTTGCGTTTCTGAGACTACAACGTGCCCCCTCTTGTTGAAGACGTTTGTCGTTGTACCTACCCCCCCTTCAGGTGAATAGGAGATGCTGATAGATTTCACAAGGCCAACATGATCCGAATCCAGTCGCGGCCAGATCTGCAATGGGAATGCCATCCACAATTGGGTCGGAATTTCCAATCTAAACGGCTTTGTGACCGGGATCTTGGCGATGAGTTTTCTTCCCTTGAATAGCTCGTTGAACTTGCGTTGTGCATCAAGTGCCCGTTGATGCGAAACACTGGGGGCAGCCTGTTGGTTTCCACGGTCTATGGTCGGCGCAGCCTTTTTGGCAACATCTTCCTGGGACATGAATCTGTTGGGACCAACCATAACCAGCGAACCAAGCCTCTGGCTCAGGTCAAATCTATTCGCTACTTCAATAGTTGACGGCCCAGTGATGATGTAGGCTAGGCCTGCCTTTGCCTCGAATTTGTAAAGTCGATAAGTGAAGTTTTCATTCACTAGCGCACCGCCACGGAATATGGCAACAGTTACCTCATGGTAGCCAGGCCTGACGTCACGCCCCACCCCTCCCATTGAGCTCATTTGAGTATCGTTTATCCGAGAGATGACAGCGCCCGTGGTCTCCGCCGGGATGATGAATGCTGTTTCCTTCTGTTGTTCCAATGGGAGGGACGATTTGGAGGCACATCCCGGTAGAAACGCAAGGGGAAGCGCGTAGAGAAGAGAAACGCCAAACCGTTTGAGATTTTCTAATTGCATAGCAGGCTCTTTAAACAAATTGAATGGCAAGTTCGACGACAAAGTGGTGTCGTAATCCATGGGCATGGGGTTTCTAAAAACAATCTGGCTAGTTTTGCAGGCAGTACACAAGAATCACACTGTTCCTTGAGTTCGGGCTTGTAGTTTTAGAAAAGGCCATTTGTATCGACCAAACTTTGATAAGGTTTTTGACTTCGGTATGGTGAGATGCTACGAAGGACGAACCGAGTTCTAGTCGCGCGGCTGATAGGGCCTCATAGATGCCCGCGCGCACGCCTTGTTTCAGCACTCTCTATCCCAAGGTGGCGGCGAATAAGAACCCCCCTAGCCATACGCTCCTTGGGACCAGTTGCCCTGCGAGCTTGGCACTCTATTTCTTCGCAAACCGAATCGCAGTTTCAGCAGTTTCTAGGGCTCGCTTGTGGCTGAACCCCAACCCCTGAAGTTGACTGACTGTTTCTTCGTTGCCAAAGTTCAGCGCGACTTGCAGGGCTCGCCCCCTCAGTTCCAGTTTCATCGTTAGGCACCCACAGAGGATATTGATTTCTAACCGATTTTCGCATATTCCATCTTGGGGTTGATTCTGCTGATTTTTCGAACAGCGGAATGCAGAACACTTTTCATTCGGAGCGGTACAAGATTTTCATCGGATTGCTCAGAGAGGTCAGGGAGTCAAAGAAAATCTCACAGACGGTCTTGGCCAATAAACTCCAACAACCCCAGACATTTGTTAGCAAATGCGAAACCGGAGTGCGCCGGCTTGACGTGGTCGAACTATGTGATTGGCTCAGTGGACTCGGAATTGAACCCGCCGATTTCGTCATCAAATTGCAGGAGCGCTGGGATGCTCACGCCATTCGCATTACGCACCGTGGCAAACGTCAGCTGACGTAAAGCAGCCCAGATTCTGTTGAGTCCAGCCTGCCATTAGGAAATGGGTTAGTTCTCTTCGTGCCAATTCGCACGTTGTTACCGTTGGACCGCCAGTGAAGTGACGACGCCGTGGACTCAGATATCGAAGTAGGAATCCCGGCACATCGTTCTGTTCAGAGTCTGGAAATGCTCTGCCGCCAAGACTCTCAGATTTAGATAATGAGCCACCTCAGACCATTTCACTCTCGGTTTTGCAGAACGGGAGAATGGTCATTTCTCCTTGGTGTGTGGGTTTGAAGAAGACTTTAGCTGGGGCTCCCGCCCATCAACAACTTGGGGGGGGATCTCTAGACCTATAAATCAAATCACACATCACTGATGCGCACGCGCGGGTTACCCAATCTGCTCGGACCTGCTGCGCTATGCGGGTTCCGGGTCTTACTACCGTATCGTTTTTGCCCCAGAAGGCTGCGCGTATGGAATGCGCGGCACCAGGATCCAAAATATCAAAATTCTCAGCCACATGGCCAGACATCCAATTGCTCAGCGTTTTACCTAAACCGCTAAGCGTTGATCAGTTTGAGGATGGCTTGCGCGTGAAGGCCCTGGCCACGCTCAGCTGCTGGCAAAACCGATACTCGGTCTACAGGCGCTTACTACTGAAATGCTGGGTTCTCACCACCGCCACATACGCGGACTCGCCGCCCAATCAACATGGACAGTAGCCGCACCAGCATCAGCCACGGCAGTGGTTCGTCTTGCCAGCGCCCTTGGGCCGTGCTGCACTGTGGCTGTTCGAATCCCATTGGTATAGTCAAGGCGGTTGGAAATCAATTTCTCCCGACCCAATCGCAAAACCGTTCGCGGTAGTCCGAATTTCCGTTGCGGATTGCCTTTCACGGCCACCCTATCTGGGTTGAGGGTTCTAGTCGTGAACCCGACCATCACTTCAATATCCCCCACGGTGGATGGCAACATGCTGAAAACGGCACTGTGCGCAGCCGCCGTCATCATGCAAAGCCATGAAGATTTGTTCGGGTGACTGTTCTAACATCAGGCCCATGATCCCAAAGCACAAGAGCATTCTCATCATTGGCGCCAATTTTTCTGGGTTGACGGCAGCTCTCCAGTTGCCCAAGACCTGCGACGTGACTGTGGTCGACCCCTCACCGAACTTTGAGTGGATTCCAGGCATTCACGAAATCCTCTCTGGTGTCAAAACCCCCCAGGGTCTGCGACTCGATCGTGCCGACATCATTGCCCGGGCGGGCCACCGCTTTGTGCAGGACTTGGTCACCCGGATCGACGCCCGCAAGCGCCGCGTCACCTTGGCGGGCGGCGACACGCTTAACTTTGACGCAGCTATCGTAGCGGTGGGCGGCATCGGCAACAGCTACCAGATACCCGGGGTGGATAGCCACACTTGGCCATTTCGAACCGTCGCAGACAGCCAAGCCATTGAACAGCGAATGAACACACTGCAGCAGAAGCCTGCACCCCTGCAAGTGGTTGTGGTCGGTGGTGGCCTGTCCGGCATTGAGGCGCTGGGAGAACTCCTGCGCCGTTACCGCCACCGGCCGGAGATTTCTTTCGCCATGGTGGAGGCGAGCACCCAACTGATGCCCGGATTTCCAAAGACCCTGGATGCTGACCTGCACATGATCTGCCAGGAGCACCGCGTGTCGTTTCACACTGGGGAATCGGTTGCCCGCGTCACGCCCCAAGGCGTTTGGCTGGCGTCCGGCAAACGGCTACCGTCAGCCCTCACCATCTGGGCAGCTGGGCTGGCACCGCCACCCCTGCTGCGGGAGGCCAAACTCATCCGCTCGCCGCACACGTGGGCAGCAGTGCATCAGACTCTACAAAGCCGCTACGCCCCCAGCATCTTTGTGGTGGGAGATGCGGCGGCCTTACCCAAGCCCGTCAGCAAGCAAGCCTTTAACGCCATCGACATGGGTGCCGTGGCGGCGTACAACGTGACGCGATGGCTGGCAGACCAAAGCTTAAAGGACTTCAAGCCACCTGCGACTCCGCTGCTATTGGCCTTTGGCGACCTTCAGACCTACATGATCGCTGGCAAGACCGTGCTGGCCAGCAAAACCTTGGCCGGCGCCAAGGAAGGTGTCTACCAACTCTTCATGGCCCAAACCGCGCCGCAGCCTGGTTTGCAGGGTGTTCCCAGTGCCCTTCGCCGGCGGCGTAAGAGCTGGAAAGAGCTGGTGGTGCCCGGCCTGTTGTCCCTCAAGGACTTTCGTGCAACTTCCGATTGCCGTCCATTAAAGCTACTGTGAATAGGCTTGCCTCCAAAGGTTTCACTATGTCCACCACGCACCTGCTCTACCTCCATGGGTTTCGCTCATCTCCCGCCTCCACCAAAGCACGTATGACCGCGGCCGCCATCGCGCATCGATATCCATCCGTTACCTGGTTTTGCCCCGCCCTGCCTGCTTCTCCTAAACAAGCCATGGATGGCGTGCTGAGGGCAACCGCCGATTGGCCGTTGGCAAGCACGGCAGTCATGGGCTCTTCACTCGGTGGGTTCTATGCCACTTGGCTGGCCGAGCGCTGGGGATGCAAAGCGGTACTGCTCAATCCGGCGGTGCACCCGGCACGCGACTTGGCGGCGCACCTGGGTGAGCAAACGCTCTGGCATGACCCGGACCAGCATTTTGTGTTCGAGTCCAAGTTTGTGGATGAACTGCGGGCACTTGAGGTTGCCCACATCAGCCGACCAGAGCGCTACAGCACGGTGATTGCCAAAGGTGACGAGGTGCTGGACTGGCAGGAGATGACAGGCCACTACCCCGGCGCCGCCATCAAACTTCTGCCAGGTGGCGACCACGCGCTGAGTGACTACGACCAGCATCTGGATGCGCTGCTGGATTTTCTGGATCTGGGACCGGCTTGATCGAACCAACTACGCCACTGGTTGCAGCCATGTCGACTTTGTTGCGTGTAAGGCTTCTTGCGAAGCGCTAATACCGACCGCAAAGCAAGCACCGGTGCGGGTCTTGGCGTTTCGAGGTCACCCTGACATAGCGGGGCAACACAGACCAGAATGCGGAGATTTGCAGTTTCGTACCATCTTCGCTGAAGCGGTCGTTCGTCAGTTCGTCGCCAGGCGTGTGAGTTCCACCGTGGAGTTCAATGGTCCGCTCTCCAGGACCTTGCGGACGCAAACGCGTTTTTTCGGGAAGGCATTCAACGGAATGGATACGCGTATCCACTACATCTGGCGTCGCGCGAGGCTTCCTACCCACATCTTTTGGGAATGGTCGGTCAGGCCCTTAAAGGGCGACCAGAACATCGTTCAGCCCTCTCTAAAACCGAGTCGGAATTCGCCCAGGGCTCTTTGGGCATCACGAATCTCTATGTTGTCGGATGTCTTTGAGCACGATAGCAACTTCGGCTCTCGCCCCACGCACCGCACCGACCAGTGGCGCGAAGTAGAGTCTTACGCTGTCGCGGACGATACGCTTCAGAGTCACGGCATTGAACATAGTGCAGTCCTTGTGAATTGGCAGACGATGCCGAGTCTTTATTTTGCTGGAGGCGTTCAAACTGTGTTTCAAGATCGGGGCTTTGTCGAGCGCGGCATCTGCTGGGTTCGGGCATTATGAACACTTGGGATCGCAGACCGCCTGGGACTTGCCCATCAGAGTACGAAATTTCATCTCGCTGCGCAGGCGGTGCTTTCCACACAAAAAGCACGACAAGGTGGCGGTCGCTGCCTGGCCGTTGACCTTGAAAGGCGAGCCCGAGACCTTGGCTTTGTAGCGCAGTCCGCTGTCTAAAACAACAGACTTGGTGGGTGGCTTAGGCATGGGCGGAATTTTTGCACCGCGAGCTGAGGGGAAGTGTGCGTTGCAACACACACAGAGCCAAATCAGAGGCTATGTGCTGTCGGTGCCCTAAGGGTGCGCTGGAGAAAATCACGACTTGTACCGTCAGCTTCGTTGGCAAGGAAACTAAGTGCGACGGGACATTCGTACACGACATCGTCAAATCTTGGACATTTTCAACTGGCTAAAAGGGAGTCTCAAAAAATCTCGCAAAGCACGTTGGCCGAGAGACTAGGGCAACAGCAGACATATGTGAGTAAGTGCGAAACTGGAGTACGCTGGATAGACGTGGTCGAATTGAGCGATTGGCTCATCGGAATTGGAATCGAGCACACCGATTTCGTACTCAAATTGCAAGAACGTTGGGAGGCCCATGCTGTTCGCATTGGCCAACGGCCGAAAGACAGAAAAAAGAAACCAAGCTGATTCCGCACTAAGTTGACTCCAACCAGTATTGCATGACAGAAATAACGTAGTTCGAGGTTGGTCCGGCAGCACTATGCGGCCTCAATAACTCTCGATCCCTGCTTTTCCTTCAGGGCTCCAGCAATCACAGCAATTGCTCCATGAAGTTCAAATTTAGCTTCTGATTGTTCGGTGTGAAATCTCAAAATGCGGGCCAACATCGTGATCTTTAGAAACCACACACCAGACATGCTGCTTCTCAGGCTTGTCCATTTTGAATACCAATTAAGTGCCTGATTCGTGCCCCCAGAGTCGTTGCTCTTTCAAGGCTAGCTGGTCCTCTTGATATGCCTTTTTCAATTAGGCGACGATCGCCAAACATCAAGACACGCGACTTTGCTCGGGTTACCGCTGTGTAAAGAAGGCTCTGGTCGATCATGTGCGAAGCGTTTTCAGGGAGCGTTACGAAGCATGTTCCCCACTGGCTGCCTTGAGACTTGTGAATCGTGATTGCGTAACCCAATACCAACTTTCCCAAGAGATCGAAATCGACCTCAATTCTTCTGCCATCTGCCATTCTGAGCGTCCCGAAATGCTCCGACTCACGCCCTTCTTCTGCCACTTCTTCCAAAATTCCAAGATCGCCGTTGCGCACGTCAGCATGCTTATCGTAGCTATTCTGTGTAACAAGCACTGGATCCCCTTTTAGCAATTGCATACCATCACTGGTGATCCAAGGCAGAAGACCTTTTGCACTATCAAAATACAGTATCGGAGTCCTATCGCGTCCAACGATCTTCGTAAGCGGTCTATTAACCCCGCCCTTGTCTGAGTCAACGAATGGTGATGGTGATTCGGGATGGAGACGGCCAGGGCCGAATCAGTCGGCTGACATCGCAATAACCCACGGCAACAACGCCTCATA
>NKIK01000018.1 GCA_002256115.1 Burkholderiales bacterium PBB3 | reverse complement strand
AGCCGCACGACTTGCTTGCGTCGCTCGTGGAGTTGCTCCAGTGTTTGATTTCTTGCGCTTTCTTTTTCCATTGAGCTTGGATACAGTAAATCTGAAATAGTTCAGACTTTATTGGGCCTTATCTATAACGCGGCAAGTGCGCTTGCGTCCAGCGCACGATATCGGCGGCCCCCATAGCACCAGCCTGGCGCGCCACTTCGCGCCCACCCACAAACAAGGCTAGTGTGGGAATGCTGCGAATATTGAACCGCGCACCCAAGCCCTGCTCCGCCTCGGTATCCACCTTGGCCACCCGCACATAAGGCTCTAGCTGCGCCGTGGCCTGCTCCAAGCCCGGCGCCATCTGCCGGCACGGGCCACACCACGGTGCCCAAAAATCCACCAACACCGGAATCTGATTGCGGCCCAAGTGCTTGTCAAACGCCGCCGTGTTCAGCGCCGTGGTGTGCGCCACAAACAGCGGCTTGTGGCAGCTACCGCAATCAGGCGAATTAACCTGGTCGGCGTGCTTCACGCGGTTGGTGGTGTGGCAATGGGGGCAAACAATGTGAACAGCATCCGACATACAAACTCCAGGTTCACTAGCAGGTGAGGTCCGAGCGCCACAAGTTCAAGGGGCGTTGGCTGGCGGGGCGTTCTGCGCAGGTAAAAGGAGGAGGTCGCAGGCCGGGGGACACGGAGCAGAACGCCTCGCCAGCCAACGCCCCGCACCCGCGCTAGGGGGCTGCGGCCTGCTCGCCCCTACTTACCGTAAACGTCCAAATTCCCATACTTAGCAAAGTACTTGTCGTTGATAGTCTTGTAGACCCCGTTGCCACGAATCGCCTGAATACCTGCATTCAAAGTCTCCTTCAGCGCCGTATCCCCCTTACGCAAACCAATCCCCACGCCAATGCCAAAGTACTTGGGATCATCCAACTCCGGCCCCACCAATTGGTAATCCTGGCCCTCAGGCTTGCTCAAAAATCCGCCCGTCACTTCCACAAAATCCGCCACCGTGCCATCAATACGGCCGGCGCGCAGGTCCAGATACACCTGGTCTTGCGCGTCATACGACACCACCTTCACGCCCGCAGGCTTCAGCTCCCCCAGCGCCCACTTCTCCTGAATCGTGGCCTTGCCCACGCCAATGCGCTTGCCCTTGATCGAGGCTGGACCATCGAATTGGACGGACTTCTTCAGCACCATGCGGCTATGGGTTTTGTAATAGCGATCGCTAAAGTCAATCTGCGCCAAGCGCGCTTCGGTGATCCCCATAGAGCTGATGATCACGTCGTACTTGCGCGCCATCAGGCCGGGAATCATGCTGTCCCAGACCTGCTCCGCAAACACGCATTTGCGCTTGATTTGCTCACACAGGGCATTGGCAAAGTCCACGTCAAAACCGGTGGCCTTACCGTCAGCCCCCTTGTAGGTAAAGGGCTCGTAGGTCGGGTCGATAGCGACACGCAAGTCCGGCAAAGCGGGACTAGGTGCGGCACTGGCGCTAGGCGCAGACGTGGCGGCAGCGGGTGCCGCTGTAGGCTCAGCCGGTTTGCTGCAAGCCAGCAACAGGGGCATGCTGACCATGGCCAAGCCAAGCCAGCGAAAAGAGATGTGTTTCATGGACAACGCCTTGGTGGGAATAAGTCGGGTATTTTGCCGCGTTCTGCGGCCCCAGGGTCTGTAATTTGGAGTCAAATTGGCATTTCAGCCCGTGGATAGTGCGGGAGCAGCTTCTTTTTTGATAGCAAACCAAACTGCCTGTCACCCCATGCCAGCGGGTAGGATGAAGCACAAACACGAGGAAACCAAGCGATGAACCCCCTGCTGCTCTTGGGCGTGGTGCTGGCCTACTTTGCCATTCTGCTGATCGTGGCCTGGGCCACTTCGCGCCACGCCAGCAACGACACCTTTTTCATCGGCAACAAGAGCAGCAACTGGATGCTGGTGGCCTTTGGCATGGTGGGCACCTCGCTCAGCGGCGTCACCTTCATCAGCGTGCCGGGTGCGGTGGGGCGCGATGGCTTTGCGTACTTTCAGCTGGTACTGGGCAACCTGATCGGTTTTTGGATCGTGGCCTTTGTGCTGCTGCCCTTGTATTACCGGCACCAGTTGACCTCCATCTACCACTACCTGGGCCAGCGCCTAGGCGCGAGTGCCTACCAAACCGGGGCTACGTTTTTCATTGTGTCGCGCACCCTGGGCGCTACCGCGCGCCTGTACCTGGTGGTCAATATTTTGCAGGCCATTATTTTGGAGCGTCTGGGTGTGCCGTTTTGGCTCACCAGCGTCGTCATCCTGCTGATGATCCTGCTCTACACCTATGAGGGTGGCGTCAAAACCATCGTCTGGACCGACACCCTGCAAACCAGTTGCATGCTGGGCGGCTTGGTGATTTGCGCCTGGTTTCTGTTGGACCGCCTGAATTTGAGCCTGCCGCAAAGCCTGGGCGCGCTGGAGGCGCGGGGCCTGTCCACGCTGTGGGTCACAGACCCCGACAGCAAGTTGTTTTTCCTCAAACAGCTAGTGGCTGGCATCTTCATCACCGTGGCCATGACCGGGCTGGACCAGGAAATGATGCAGAAAAATATCTCGGTCAAGACACTGGCCGACTCGCAAAAGAATATGGTCACCCTGAGCCTGGTGTTCACCGTGGTGGTACTGCTTTTCTTGTTTTTGGGCGGGCTGCTGAGCCTGTTTGCCACGCAAGCGGGCATGCCGGAGACGGGCGACAAACTGTTTGCCGCCGTGGTGCTGGGCCACCTGCCGCAAGCGGTGCAGATCATCTTTGTGATTGCGCTGATCTCGGCCCTCTTCCCCAGTGCCGATGGGGCCATCACCGCCCTCACCTCCAGCGTGTGTATCGACCTGCTGGGCCTGCAGCGGCGCACGGATTGGGACGAGGCACGCAAAACCCGCGTGCGCCACCAGGTGCACCTGGGCTTTGCGCTGCTGTTTTTGCTGCTGGTGCTGGGCTTTAAATGGATTGATGACCCCAGCATGATCGGCCTGATACTGAAGCTGGCGGCCTACACCTACGGGCCGCTGCTGGGCTTGTTTGCCTTTGGCCTGCTCACCCGCAGGCAAGTGCGCGGCCCCTGGGTGCCCTGGGTGTGCCTGGTCGCACCGGCGCTGTGCTATTTGCTGGATGCGAATCAGGCACGGCTGCTAGGCGGCTACCAGATTGGGCTGGAGCTGTTGCTGCTCAATGGGGGGCTGACGTTTGCGGGGTTGTGGGGGGTGTCGCAACCGGAAACCCCGAGCTGATAGGGAAATGAGCCTGTGCGATGTGGGTAAAAGACCGTGCGCTACTTGCTGAGTGCTTCAGTGGGCAATCGCAGTTGCGCATCTAACTCTCGCATTCGCACTTGGAGTATTTGAGCTTTGCGCTGATCTTTCTCAGTTGCAGATAATGTTTGCAAAGCGAGTTTTTGGGCCACCAGAAGAGCATTTCGTGCGGGCACATGCACATCCGGCTCCACCCCAGCGCCCTCCCAATTTGATTTGGTTATGGGGTTGACCGCGCGCGATTCGGGAATGAAGGCATAAAAGCGGGGACTCAGCCGCCTGAAGTTTCCGCCGTTGGCCCCACCGGCAGTGACTTCGCCAACGAGTATTGCGCGTTTGAGATTTTTGAGGTCGTAGCCAAACCCTTCACCTGCCGAAAATGTAGTGCTACTCATCAGCACATACACAGGTTTGCTCTGTCCAAACTTTCGACCGGGCACCTTGTCTTGGGTCCAATACTGCGTGATGCGCCCACCCGTACGTTCGTAGTCGTCAGAGAGGTGGGTTCGTTTGTCAAATAAATAGCTAGACAGAAAAGCCCCGGTTTCTGGATAGCCACCGCCGTTATGTCGCAGATCAACGATCAACGCGGCGGTGTCGGTCAATTGCGCCATTGCGGCGGCAATAACCCGACTCGCAGGCTTTAAAGGTCCAAACCCATTGATCTGCAAGTAGCCAATATTCCCCGGAAGCCTCTCCACCGTGCCAACACCAAAATTGGCGGCTTTGAACTTCTTTAGCTCAGTCGCACCGTCCGCTGCGGATTGCGCATCATCTGGGCTAGCGATGGCTATGGTGGTTGCGCCGTAGTCAACCCGTAGGTGTTTGTCGTTTGCTGACGCTTGTAAATCGCGTGTTAGTGCCTTGGCCAGCCCAACGGCGTACTTCAACGAGTCGTAGCCCCCCTCGTTAAGTTTCTTTCTGAGTGCCTTTTCGGTTTTTTCCCCGACTTCAGGATAGACATACAAATCGCGCATTTTGTCGGCAAGTACATTGACAATTCGCGACCGACTGCTTGCATCAACGGTGTCGTCAGCAGATCGGGCAGAGACTGGTTGGGCATAACTTTGCAGCGCAAAACAACCCAGCCCCATTGCTGTCCAAAGAAGACCAGATCGCAAGAGTTTGATCATGTCAGTGAGGTGCTCAGAGGAAAAGATAGAGGCCATTTTTCTGTCATACCTTGACCTCCATTTCTGATGGATGCCCACGGCAACTGCCAGCGCGCAGATCAACAGTATTCCCTACGCTGAAGCCGCAACGCATCACGGTCAATACTGGCATGCAGCAGCTCCATATCCGCCTGGCACACGCCGTGCCGCGCAAAGTGTTGCGGCCATTGGTCCACGGTGCGGGCCACTTGACGGATCAGCTCTATCGCACGCGGCCTTTTAATGCTGAACTCGCTGAGTTCTGACAGTGCATTTTCCAGCGTTGACTCTGAGCCAGACGCCCCAACGATGAGCGCCTGGTAGCCCAGATTTTGCAAACTGGGCACTACGTCGTAGGCCGGAGATAGCGTGTAGTAGCCGTCGAAGTCCAAGCGCAGGGCATGGTTGCGCTCGTGGTCGTCGGTGTTGTCCATCAGTATGTTGAACACCATGCGCTGGAATAGCTCTTCGCGCATGCGCGCTTGGTGGTCAGGGTGCGCCAGGCGCAACACCACAGTGGCCAGCGCGCCGTAGCTCTCAGGCAAGCCTGCAGCACGCAACATCGTTTTGGCGGACAAGCAATGCAGACGGAGACTGCCAATGCGATCAAACCGCTGAATCGTGAGCGCATGGCGCGCCTTACCGTAGCGCGGCGCCAGCGGCAAAGTGCCGGTACGAGCCACGTTGATGCCGGCCATGGCGGCCAATGTCATCGTGGCGTGTTCAATAAGCGGTGTGTCTACCGGATCATCCAGCTCACTGAACTTGACCACACAAGGTCCGTCTTGTGTTTGCAGCAGCGCCTTGGGGTGGGCACCGCCCAGAGTGACGCCCGGCTGCAGCAAACGCTGCATGTCCGCCGCAATGGGGGCTTGCCGTTGCACGTTTTCTATGGCTTGGGCCAAATCGGCCAAATCGTTTAGCTGCGCATAGGGCCCGAGCTTGCGCGGGGTGTAGGTCTGCGCAGACACGGAGACCCCCAGTGCGCCAAAGCGATCATCCCCCGCGAACAGCAACATTTCCAAGATAGACAAGCGCGCGGGGCGATCAACATGCCGGATGATGCGCTCGCCCCAACTGTCTGGCCGGGCATCGTCCAGCGCCCCCGGCGCACTGCCCCGCTGACCTGCGCTGAAGCTCTGCCCGGCAATGAGCGGCAGGTCCTCGCTCAATGCAAAGTTCCACCACGCGGGGGCATAGCTAAAGTTGGCGCAGTCGGCCACCAGTGGGGACAAGCTGACCTCCCCCACCAGCACGGGCTTGGCTGGGTCCACCAATGCCCATACGTACAACTGATCTTGTGGTTGGTAGGTGCGCGGATCGACACCCGAGGTTGGATTGGCTGCAATCACTGCGAAGCACCCGGTGCTTTGGCCAACAGCGCCGCCAGACCCGCAGCCGTGCGCGCGGAACTCACATCGGTATTGCTGCGCAAAGGCCCCGCCGTTTTTTGTGTGCGCGCACGCGGCATGACCTTGGCGACTTCGCGCTCCAAGGCCGTAGCGTCGTGTTGTGGGGCAATGAGATCGGCCAGCGAAGCACCTGGATTGATGAGCCACACGCACATCACATAAGACGCCATGGCGACTGAAGGGTCTCCTTTTTCTATCCTGGCCATGGTGGGCTGCGAAACCCCAAGCCGCTTCGCCCACTGGGCTTGCGTTTCTTTGCGGCGCTTGCGCGCGACCACAATGTTTTGCGCCAGCAAGTCAATTTGCTGGAGTACCGCTTGCGGGTAGTCAGAGGGGTTGATGTTTTGCTTCGGCATTCATAGATGTTATATAAATACAATGAAAAAGCAAGTCTAAGAATAATTAAAGTCGGTGCGTCTTATCCCCTCGCGCAAACCCCACCGCATCCCACACCGACCCCTTGGTCAAACCAATCACCTTAAACAGCTCGCCCATCTCGTGTTCCAAAATCAGCTTCTGGGCCGCCACGCGTTGGGGCAGCTCGGCTTGCTGCATGGCATCGACCAAGCCGCAGTTGATCAAAAAATGCGCCTGGTTGGTGTAGCCCAGCACCTCCAGCCCGGCGTCCTGCGCGGCCACGGCAATGCCGGTGAAGTTGACGTGGGCGGTAATGTCTTTCAGGCCCACATCCCGCAAGGGGTCGGCATCTGCCTGGTGCGCGCGGTGGCACATCACCGTGCCCATGTGGCGCTGCGGGTGGTAGTACTCGGCCTCTGGAAAACCATAGTCGATTAAAAACGCGGCCCCGACTTGTAGGCGGTCGGCCAGCGTGCGCACAAAGGCTTCACCTTGGGGGTGAATCTCGGTCAGGTAATCGTGCGCGCCATCCACTTCCAGCGGCGGGCGCAGATCGGTGGGCCGGTCTTGCCAGGTAAACAGACCATCACCGCCATCCAAGACCACCCCCCGCTCGTGCCACACACCACCTGTGCGCGCCAGCAGCTTCACCGGCATGGCATCCAGCACCTCGTTTCCCAGCACCACACCGCGCATCTGCGCGGGCAGCGCACTGGCCCAGTGCACGGTGCCGGCATAGGCTTGCAAATTCACTTTTTGGCGCGCCATCAAGGGCTGCGACAAATCCACAATCGTGTAGCGCTTCAGCTTTACCCCGATGGCCCGTAGCGCATCCAATATTTGCAGCGCCAACGCGCCCGTACCCGCGCCAAATTCCCACACCTCATCGGTACCCGTGGCTTGCAGCGCCTGGGCCACCTGGCGGGCCAGGGCCTGGCCAAACAGTGGGGACATTTCGGGCGCTGTGACAAAGTCGCTGCCCGACTGGCCCGTTGCCGAAAGTGCGCCTGGCAGAGTGCCAAAGACCGTTGCGCCACCGGTGTAGTAACCCAACCCCGGCGTATACAAGGCTTGGGCCATAAAGTCGTCAAAACCGATCCAGCCGCCTGCGGCGTGGATGTTTGCCGCTATTTGAGCGGCCAGGGGATGCGCAGACGCAGGGTGCAAAGCGGGATCGACGGAAGTGCGGGCCGGTGGGGTCATCGTTAAACTCAGGTGTTCAACCTGAATTGTCCCCCAATGTCTGCGCCCAACAACCCTTCTTCGCCCGCTTCCGCCACTAGCCTTGAACCTGCCACTGCGCCCGTCGTGCTGGTCACGGGTGCGGCCAAGCGCCTGGGCCGGGAGATTGCACTCAAACTCGCCGCCAATGGCTGGCGCGTGGCTGTGCATTACCGGGATTCAGTCGAAGATGCTACAAAAACAGTAGCTGCTGCCGCACTATCCACGGCCGGAGCTGCCGCTTTTCGTTGTAATTTGAGCAATGAGACCGCCGTGCGTAACTTGGTGCCCACGGTGATTGAACACTTGGGTCGATTGGATGCCGTGGTCAACAGCGCGTCTACCTTTGAGCACGATGATGCCGCCAGCTTCAGCTTTGCCGCGATGGAAAAGCACTTGCGTAGCAATGCCGGTGCCGCCATCCTACTGGCGCAGGCCCTGCACACCCACCTGACCGAGCGCAACGCCAACGGCGCAGTCGTCAATTTGCTGGACCAAAAGCTCTGGAACCAGAACCCCGATTTCATGAGCTACACCCTGTCCAAAGCCGCGCTGGAGGCCGCCAACACCATGCTGGCGCTGGCGCTGGCTCCGCGCGTGCGGGTGGTGGGTGTGGCGCCCGGCCTCACGCTGACCAGCCATATGCTGGGCGAGGACAAGTTTGCCGCGCTGCATAAACTCTCGCCCCTGGGCCGCTCCAGCACGCCCGAAGACGTGGCCGCCACCGTGCTGTTTGCACTGCAAAACCAGTCCATGACCGGCACCACCTTATTAGTGGACGGCGGCCAACACCTGATGCGCTTTGAGCGTGATTTCTCTCTGATGTAAGTAAACACTCTCATGACAAACATGACCGCGCCAGCACAGCACAGCTCAGCCACCCACGGCAACCAAACCCTCACTCTGAGCGGTTTAAGGTTCAATGCCAACTTGGGAATCCTGGAATCTGAGAAAATCGCTCCGCAGCCCATTCAGGTGGATGCTGAATTGAACCTCGGGCCCCAGCCCCTCTTGCCCTTTGATGACGACATCCACCACGTGCTGGACTATCGCAAGGTGCGCCAGATCATCATCAACGATTGCACGGCCGAACACGTGAACCTGCTGGAGAGCCTGATTGGCAAACTGGCCCACCGGCTGATGCAACTACCCGGCGTGCTGGGTGTGCGGGTGAAGATTGCCAAGCTGGAAATTTTTGACGACTGCGAAGTGGCCATTCGCGTAGAAACAGGAAAGTGGTAACCCCATGAATGCAGTCTGGATAGACGACGAAGTCGCCCCCGCGGCCCAAGACACGAAAGAGGCCAAAGCGGCCAAGATCGAGCGTGAAACGCACAAGCTAGAGAAACGCCTGTGCCGCCAGATGGGCCAAGCCATCATGGACTTCAACATGATTGAAGAAGGCGACCGCGTAATGGTGTGCATGTCCGGCGGCAAAGACAGCTACGGCATGCTCGACATCTTGCTGAAGATGCAGCAGCGCGCGCCCATCAATTTCGAGATCGTGGCCGTGAATTTGGACCAGAAGCAGCCCGGCTTTCCCGAGCACATCCTGCCCGAATACCTGGCCAAGCTCGGCGTCGAGTTTCACATCGAAACCCAGGACACCTACTCCATCGTCAAGCGCAACATCCCCGAAGGCAAGACCATGTGCAGTCTGTGCAGCCGCCTGCGCCGGGGCATTTTGTACAACGTGGCGCGCAAGCTCAAGTGCAACAAACTCGCGCTGGGCCACCACCGTGACGACATGTTACAAACGTTCTTCTTAAATATGTTTTTCGGTGGCAAGCTCAAGGGCATGCCTCCTAAACTAACCAGCGACAACGGCGAATTTGTGGTCATCCGCCCACTGGCCTATGTGGCCGAGAAGGATCTGATCCGCTGGGCCGCGCACCGCGAATTCCCGATCATTCCGTGCTCGCTGTGCGGCAGCCAGACCAATCTGCAGCGTGTGCAGATCGGCAACATGCTGCGTGACTGGGAAAAGCAATACCCCGGCCGCGCCGAGACCATGTTTACGGCCCTGCAAAACGTAGTGCCATCGCATTTGATGGACCATAGCAAACACGACTTCAAGAACATCCGCCCCACTGGCCTGGAAGACGAAAACGGTGACAAGGCCTTTGATGCGGAAGAGTTTCCAACCCCAGCCCGCTCCGGGCTACCCGGCTTACAGGTGGTGACCTTATGAACGCAATGCACCGTGGTTCTCAATGGCTGATGAATGTGCGCGGCGCGCTTGCCGTGGCAGGTTTGGCACTGGCGACTGTGGTGCTAAGCGGCTGTGCCACCAGCCGCAATATCGACAGCGAGGTGCGCAGCTTTGGCGGCGCAACGCCGATTGCAGCGGGTGCCACCTACCGCTTTGAGCGCCTGCCGTCTATGGCGCAAAGCCCCACGCAAGACGCGCTAGAAACCGCCAC
Source organism: Burkholderiales bacterium PBB3 (assembly GCA_002256115.1). Lineage (GTDB taxonomy): Bacteria > Pseudomonadota > Gammaproteobacteria > Burkholderiales > Burkholderiaceae_C > Allorhodoferax. The sequence goes on along the minus strand of NKIK01000018.1, from coordinate 72,351 downwards.
CGCCAAAGTGCTGGCCGGCAAAGGCTTGGTGCGCAATGACAGCAATGCCCGCTACACCGTGCAAGTGCGCCTGGACGTAGACCGGGTCGCACTCGACCGCTACCCGTTTGGGGCAGGTGCGTTGTTATCCGACCGCGTGGTGTTGGCGTCCGACGGCTCACTGTGGCAACGCGTGCGCCGACCCTTGATCGACCCCGTGGCCTACCGCCACGCGGCGCACATTGTGGTGCGCGATATCGCCGCCGGTAGCGCCGTCTTTGAAACCCAGGCGGTGCAAGAAGGCCCTTGGTCTGATACGCCCAATTTGTTGGAACCCATTGTGGAAGCCGCACTACGCGACTACCCCCAGGCAGCACCCACGCCCAAGACCATCACCGTGGTCTTGCCCGCTGCGAGCCCCGGCAAATAAGCGCATGCAAGCCACCCGCATCATTGCCATTCGCCATGGCGAAACCGCCTGGAACGTCGGCATGCGGCTACAAGGCCATACCGACATCGGGCTCAACGCCCGGGGTGAATGGCAGGCCCAGCGCGTAGCCCAGGCATTGGCCGAAGAAAGCATTGATGCCATCTACAGCAGTGACTTGTCGCGCGCCCATGCCACCGCCCAAGCCATTGCGCAGCACAACACCAGCCTAAGTAACAAAACAGTCGCCACGCACACGGGGCTGCGCGAGCGCGGCTTCGGCACGTTTGAGGGGCAGACCTACTCCCAAATTGCCGAGGATTGGCCCGAGGAATCGGAACGCTGGCGCAGCCGTGACCCGCACTTTGCGCCACCCGGTGGCGAAAGCTTGGTGCAACTGCGCGAACGCATCCAAAGCACCGTGGCCACGCTGGCCAGCCAGCATGTGGGCGAGCACATTGTGCTGGTAGCCCACGGCGGTGTGATGGACGCGCTATACCGCCTGGCCACGCAGTTAGACCTGGTCGCGCCACGTACCTGGGCATTGGGTAATGCCGCCATCAACCGCCTGCTCTGGACGCCCGAAGGACTGACACTGGTGGGCTGGGCCGATGACTACCACCTAGACGACGACGCCTTTGCCGACCAAGCGCGGGCGCTGGGCTAGTAGTCTGGGAGACAGGGCGTTTTGCGTAGGTAAAAGGAGGAGCCCGAAGGGCGGGGGACACGGAGCAAAACGCTCTGTCTCCCAGACTACTAGGTTCGCTACTCCAAACTTCATTAGGGAAGCTCCCGTGGTGGGCATGACTACCGCCCTCGGATAATGGCGGCATGAGCAAAGTTATCGTTTTCGCCACCCCCGTTTTCCTGCTAATGATCGCCCTGGAGTTTTGGTGGGGCCTGGCCCGCGCGCGCAAAGGCACGGGCGACAACACCTACACCCTGAGCGACACCATCAACAGCGTCAGCTTGGGCATGCTGAGCCAACTAAGCGGCGCACTGAGCAAGCTGCTCACGATTGGCATCTACACCTTGGTGTTCAGCAGCGTCGCGATTTACCCAGACCTGGCCTTTTGGAAGACCTGGTACGGCGCGCTGCTGGCCCTGGTGTTTTACGACCTGTGCTACTACTGGCTGCACCGCGCCGGGCACGAGGTCTCGCTGTTTTGGGCGGCCCATGTGGTGCACCACCAAAGCCAGCAGTACAACCTATCCACCGCACTGCGGCAAACCTCCAGCGGCCCGCTGCTGAGCTGGATTTTCTACCTGCCCATGGCCATCGCTGGCGTGCCGCCCGAGATTTTCGCCATCGTCGCCCTGGTCGATTTGCTCTACCAGTTTTGGGTGCACACCGAGCACGTCGGCAAGCTGGGTTGGTTTGACCGCGTGTTTTGCAGCCCCAGCAACCACCGCGTGCACCACGCCGTCAATACCCAGTATCTGGACAAGAACTATGGCGGCATTCTGGTGCTGTGGGACCGTCTGTTTGGCAGCTTTGCGGTGGAAGAGGAAAAGTGCGTCTACGGCACCCGCGGCCAACTCAATAGCTGGGACCCCCTGTGGGCGAATCTGGAGGTCTACGCCGCCCTGGCAAAGGAGTCTTGGCGCGCCCGCAGTTGGGCCGACAAAGTGTTAGTGTGGTTCAAGCCACCGGGCTGGCAGTCCGCCGCCATGACGCTGGACCACCCTAAGCCCGAGTTCCGCCTGGAAGCTGTGACCCGCTTTAACCCGCCACTGAGCTCTGCCCAGCAGTGGTTTGCAGCTCTGCAGTTTGGCGCAACCCTGGGCGCGATTGCGCTGCTGCTGTGGCATGTGGATGCCATGCCCATGGCGGACGCCGCCATCTGGTGCGCGGCACTGACCGTCAGCGTGTGGGCCACCGGGCGCTTTTTGCAAGGCGCTTTGCATGGATTGGAAGTCTTGGCCATTCAGGCTGCGGCGCTGGCCACCGTCAGTGCCACCGGCTTGCTAGGTTTTCATGCCTTGCTCAAACCCTTGCCCATGGTGATTGCTATTATTTTCGTAGCTGCTCCCGCACTATCCACGGCTTCCAAGGCCTATTTCAGTGTTTTTTTGACGGCTGCATTGGTATTTTCTTTGGGTGGCGACATTGCCCTGCTGTGGCCCGAAAGCTTGTTCATCGTGGGCCTGGGATTGTTCCTGGTCGCCCATGGGTTTTACATCGTGCTATTTCGTCAAGGGCAGGCCTGGTTTCCCAGCCGCAAGGCCCTGGTCGCCGTGCTGGCGGTGGGCGCGGGCATGTACGCTTTTATCTGGCCCGGTTTGGGTGACCCTGTTTTGAAAATTGCGGTAGCGGTCTACGTCAGCGTTATTTCGCTGATGGCGGCGCAGGCCATTGGCCGCGCCACGGTGCTGAAAGATACAGCGTCCCGCTGGGTGGCGCTAGCGGCCTGTATTTTTATGCTGAGCGACGCTTGCATCGCCATCAACAAGTTTGTAACGCCACTGCCCTTGGCGGGATTGTGGATACTGGCGACCTACTACACCGCCCAATTGCTGATTGCCCGCCATGCCCGACCCGCTCATCCCCCTGCTTGAAGACGAGATCGACTTCTCGGCCATTCGGGCCCAAGGCGCGGGCGGGCAAAACGTCAACAAGGTCTCTAGCGCCATCCACCTGCGTTTTGACATTCCCCAATCGTCCTTGCCCGATGTGATTAAAGAGCGCCTGCTGGCCCTGAGCGATCAGCGCATCACGGCCGATGGCGTGGTCGTCATCAAAGCGCAAACTACCCGCAGCCAGGACCAAAACCGCGCCGACGCTGTAAGCCGCCTGCAGGCCCTGGTGGACAGCGTGGCTGTGCTACCTAAGCCCCGCAAAGCCACCAAACCCACCAAAAGCTCGCAGCGCAAACGCCTGGACACCAAAGCCACGCGCGGTGATGTGAAGAAGCTGCGCGGGCGGGTATCTGGTGACTCTTGAGCGACCCGTAGCACTGCGCTTTATCGCGTCGTCCACGGTTCTGCCCCGGCATTTCTGCCATTCATCACCCCGGGCTGGTGTGGGCTGGCGCAAAAGCCTAATCTTGCGGCTGTGCGATTCCTAACCCCGCACCTTGAAGGAGAAATGCATGTCCATCGCCGACGACCTGACCCAATTGGAACAACTGCGTGACCGCGGCAGCCTGAGCCCCGATGAGTTCCAGCGGGCAAAAAACAAACTGCTCGCAGCGAGCCAGCCCCGCCCCGCGGAGCCCTTGTTTCAGGCCCTGAACGGTCTGCGCCGCTCGACCACGGACCGTTGGCTGGGTGGCGTATGCGGTGGCCTGGCATTGGCCACTGGGTTAGAGGCCTGGCTCTGGCGCATCTTGTTCGTAGCGCTTATGACGCTGGGCGGCACCGGCGTGCTGCTGTACATCGTGCTGTGGGTGTTTGTGCCGCTGGAGCACACCGATACGGCGCTGACCACCACGCACTGACCGGGCGCAGCCCCTGCTAGATCAGGGTCAATGCCTTGCGCGCATCGCAAATGGTGTTGGTCATGGTGCCCAACTGGATGATGCGCAACTCATAGTTACCGGCTTTGACCGCGCTCATATCCAGCGTAGCCTGCCAGCCGGCCGTAGCCAAAGCAGGCTTAGAGAAATGGGTGGCCACATCCGGCCGGGCAACGCCCAAAGCCACTTGGGCATACACCTTGTTGGCACCACCAATTTCCAAATACACCGCCTTGGGCAAGGTACCGGCTACCGGGTCTGCCGCCCAACCACTGAGGCGAACCTGGGTTTTGTTGGCAACAGGCATCACCTCGGTGGCAATGGCGTCATTCACCAGGTCCACGGAGCAATCTTGGGTAATGGCCAAAGACTCCGGAATAGCGGCAGGGCGCGTGGCCACCACAGGGCCAACGCCCAAAACGGCGGGGGGCGTGGCGGCGGCAGGCGCGGGTTTGTCAGAGCATGCGGCCAACAAGGATGCCAACACGGCGGCACAAAGAATTCGGTTCATAGTCAGTCTTCAATACGTCAAAAAAATCCACGCCTGGGGCATAGGGAATGCCCCAATTATCCCAGATGCCCGCCAAAGCGACCCGGTAGCCGGGACCGCCTAACACTAGCGCACCCGCTGTGCGCCCAGAATCACCACCTCAGAGACTGGCACATCTGGCGCTCCTTGCTGGGTCGAGGTCGGCACGGCAGCAATCGCATCCATCACCGGCAAGCCACTGACCACGGCCCCAAACACGGCATAGCCGACAAAGCCGCTACCGGCATAGTCCAGACCTGTGTTGTTGACCAGGTTCAAGTAAAACTGCGAGGTGGCGGAATTGGGATCTGCCGCCCGTGCCATGGCCAAAGTGCCACGGGAATTTTTAAGGCCGTTGTTGGACTCCAGCGCGATGGAGGCAAAAGTGGGCGGCTTAAAGGCCAGTCCCGTGGTGTAGCCCCCGGCCTGCACCACAAAATTAGGAATCACCCGGTGGAACAGCGTGCCGGGATAAAACCCGCCATCCACATACTGCAGGTAGTTTCTAACAGACACCGGCGCAGAGGCCGGGTACAGCTCAAACACCATATCACCCAGCGTGGTTTGCAGCTTGACTTGGGGGTGGGGCACGGTGAATGTTTTGGACAGCAGTACGCCGCCATTGGCGTCCTGCAATTGCACCGCCAGTGGGCCGGAGCCATTGATCGTGCAACTAAAGCTGATGAGCCGGGGGTCATCCATCAGAATGTTTTTGTAATCGGTGCACCACGAGGTGCGGGCAATTCGGAGCCCCGCCACGGACACGCCGCTGCCCGTGATGGTGATGGTGACCGACTTCCCATAGGAGAGCCCGGTGCTGGCCATATCGGCCACCTGCGCGGTGCAGCGCTCTGGAAACACCGTGCACTGAAAAGCCGCCAGGGTGTTCAGGCGCAGCAATTGCCCGCCGGTGGGTGGCCCGAGTGCGTAGACCTCGCCATCGGTCACGCCCAAATAGGTTTGGGTGTCTGGGTAATAGCGCAGCACATAGGGGCCAAGCACCTGGTCTGCCTGCTTGCCTGGGAACAAGGTCGGAAAGGCCGCCTCGGCCCAGTTGAACAGGTCTTTGGGTTCCAAAATTTGCGCGTGCACGGGCGTGCACAGTGCGCAGGCGCTCAGGGCTGCAAATACCAGGCCCGACACGGGCCGCCACAGAGTTTTAAAGAGCTTGGGGAGCATGGCAAAAGTCTTCAACAAAAAATTCAATTGGGTTCGGTCGGATTGTCATCCGTATTTTTGGGCGTGACCCCCATATGCCGGTAGGCCGCCAGCGTGGCAATGCGCCCGCGCGGAGTGCGCTGCAGGTAGCCTTGCTGGATCAGGTAGGGCTCAATCACGTCTTCAATCGTCTCGCGTTCTTCGCCAATGCTGGCGGCAATATTGTCCAGCCCCACCGGGCCACCGTCAAAGCGCAGGATGACGGCTTCCAGCAATTTACGGTCCATCAAATCAAAACCCTGTGGGTCCACATCCAGCATGGCCAGCGCGCGGTTGGCAATGTCCAGCGTGATGGTGCCACTGCCCTTTACATCCGCAAAATCGCGTACGCGGCGCAGCAGTCGGTTGGCAATCCGCGGCGTGCCGCGCGAACGGCGGGCGATCTCAAAACCGCCCGCTTCGTCCATCGGTACTTTCAGCAGCCCAGCGCTGCGCTTGACGATGCGGGCTAGCTCCTCGGAGGTATAAAACTCCAGCCGCGCCACGATGCCAAAGCGGTCACGCAAGGGGTTGGTCAGCATGCCGGCGCGAGTGGTAGCGCCCACCAGCGTGAAGGGCTGCAGGTCGAGCTTGATACTGCGCGCGGCCGGGCCTTCGCCGATCATGATGTCGATCTTGTAATCCTCCAACGCGGGGTACAGGATTTCTTCGACTACCGGGCTCAATCGGTGAATCTCGTCAATGAACAGAACGTCGTTCTTTTCCAGATTGGTCAGAAGTGCAGCCAGGTCCTTGGGCTTCTCCAGCACCGGGCCGCTGGTCTGGCGCAGATTCACACCCAGTTCGTGGGCAATGATGTGGGACAGCGTGGTTTTGCCCAGGCCAGGGGGGCCAAACAGCAGCACATGGTCCAGCGCCTCGCTGCGCATCTTGGCCGCGCCAATGAAAATCTCCAGTTGCTCGCGCACCTTCATCTGCCCCACGTACTCGTCCAGCAGCTTGGGGCGCAGCGCGCGTTCCAGCGCTTCCTCATTGGGCGATACGGGCGCGGCAGAGACCATGCGCAAGGCGCTCTGCGGGGAAAAGTCGTCGGTCTGGATGCTCACGGGCGGCGGCGGGTGGTGTAGATGAATGGCGGGGTTGCCCACTATAGCGCGCGGCTCAAGTTCACGCGCCAAATGGTCGATAGCATGAAGTGATGCCCCACAGCTTGGTTGGGGGCCCCTGACCGCGCACGAACGAAAGGCACCGCCCGCCATGCAAGCTACCCTCGATTCCCCCCCATTGCGGCCCAGCCGCTGGGCTGTGCTCAGTCTTGCCGGATGGGCATTGGCTTTGGGTGCCTATGCCAGTGACAAAAAAATGGAGCCCCCAGCCAAGCCTGCCACCAAACCCGACATTGAGGCCACCACGGCCAGCAACCCCAAAGACGTGGGCGACAAAGTGCGCGATGCCCTGGGGACCAGCATTCTGCCCAACAAGAAGCTGGTGGTCAGCGTCAACAGCGGCAAAGCGGGCAGCGCCCCGGCGGTAGACGCCAACCCCACGCCCGCAGCTGCCATGGCACCCGCCGTGTCTGCCGCCAACCGCCGCATCAACCAGGCGCGGGCGGCCGCGATATCCGGCCACATGGCGGCCACACCCGCCGCAGCGATGGCAGCCAAAGCCACCGAAGCACACAGCGGTGAAGCCCACTGGGCCTATGAGGGCGAAAACGGCCCCCAAGCCTGGGGCAACCTCAAACCCGAATTCAACCTGTGCGCCACAGGCCGCCGCCAGTCGCCTATCAGCATTGAGGACGGTGCCACGCTGCAGGGGCCTGCGGAGCCCATCCTGTTCAACTACCTGCCCAGCAATGGCACGGTGGTGAACAACGGCCACACCATCCAGGTGGACGTGGTGGGCGACAACGCCATCACGGTGCGCGGCTCCAGTTACCGGCTGCTGCAGTTTCACTTTCACACGCCGTCAGAGGAGCAGGTCAACTTCAAGCGCTACCCCATGGTGGCGCATTTGGTGCACAAGAATGCAGAAGGCCAACTGGCCGTGGTGGCGGTGCTGCTGGACAACGGCAGCGCCAACGCGCTGATCGAGAAGGTTTGGACCTATATGCCGCTGGACGCAGGCGACCGGGTGCGCATGCCCGCCGATCTGTTGAATGTGGGCGAGCTGCTACCCAAAGACCAGCGCTACTACCAGTTCATGGGCTCACTCACCACGCCGCCCTGCAGCGAAGGCGTATTGTGGATGGTGCTGAAAACGCCCATGAGTTTGAGCAAGGCGCAACTGCGGCTCTTTACCCAGCTCTACCCCAACAATGCGCGCCCAGTGCAGCCCGTGAATGCGCGGCCGGTACGGGATGCGCAATAGCATTGCCGGGTCTTTGATTTAAGTCTATGATTTATATGAAATTTCAGGAGAAAACACTGTTTTCAATATAATCACCTGAAATGAATGCCCTTCTTGAGCTTCTCCCCAATCAGACGCGCCAGTTTATTGATGCGGAGACCGTGTTTCTGGAACTGCGCCGCGCGCGATCAGAGGCAGCCGAAGTGCGTGGTTCCATGTTTTGGCGCACGCAGGGCCATGCGGACTATTTGATCCGCGAGTCTGCGGGTGGGGCACAAAAATCTTTGGGGCCGCGAAGTACTGAAACGCAAGCCATTTACGACCGCTTCAAACTCCGTAAAACCGAAGCATCGAGCCGCCTTGCTGCATTGACCACGTCAGCCCACAACCAGCAACGACTAAACAAAGCCTTGCGTGTCGGGCGTGTACCCGGAATTGTGGTTAAGACCCTCAATGCGCTAGAAACAGCCGGCTTGCAAGACCACTTCATGACCATTGGTACACATGCGTTATATGCCTATGAAAGTGCCTGTGGAATTCGCTTTATTCCAGATGCACTGGCTACGCAAGACCTTGACCTTTTGTTCGATAGCCGCAAGCGGATGTCCTTCGTATCGCAAATGCGGCGCATGGACAGCTCCTTCATAGGCGCACTGCAAAAGGCCGACCCCAGCTTCAGGGTGATGTCTGATCAGAAGCAAACCGCCATCAACGATGCTGGCTTTGAAGTCGACGTGATCCGCAGGACGGCAAAGGGTGCCGACCCTCATCCTTTCAGAATGAGTGCTGACGAGAATGATTTGTGGGCGGTGCAGGTGGATGGTGCCGAAAAAATGCTCAGCGCCCCCCGGTTTAGCCAAGTGGTGGTGGCTGAGACGGGCCATATGGCTGTCATGAACACCATGAACCCCATCACCTTTGTTGCCATAAAACGCATGATCGCCGCAGCTTCAGGTCGCGATCCCAAAAAGCGTTTGAAAGACGTTTTGCAGGCCGACTTGGTTGAGAGCTTGATCAAATCGCATATGCCGCAGTTCACGGTTTGAAGTCTGGGTGGGCCAATTTTTGCTCCTTTTTTAAGAGCTGCTCCCGCACTATCCACGGACTGAACGGCCGATTTGGCTTAAATTCAACCCCCTACCAGCTGACTCAAAACATCGCGCGCAGCCTACTTGCCCAAGGCCTTCAGCGCCAGTTTGATACCGTCGCTCACGCCCACATCTTTGGGCAGCGCTTTGAGCGCGGCGGCAGCCTCCTTGTCGCTGTAGCCCAATGCCAGCAGGGCTTGCAAAATGTCGGCCTGCGCATCGTCTACTGCACCCATTGGCATGCCGATGTCGGCACCGAGTTTGCCTTTGAGTTCCAACAGCAGCCGCTCCGCCGTCTTCTTGCCAATGCCGGGCACCTTGATCAACCGCCCGGCCTCTTGCAGCGTCACGGCCTGGGCCAGCTCGCCCACACCCATGCCCGACAGGACCGACAGCGCCGTCCGTGGGCCCACGCCGGAAATTTTGATCAGCTCGCGAAAGGCGGCTCGCTCGGTGGCGGTGGCAAAACCGTACAGAATTTGCGCATCCTCACGCACCACAAAGTGGGTCAAGAGCGTGACCTTGTGGCCATCCGCTGGCAGGTTGTAGAAAGTGCTCATAGGCACCTGCACCTCGTAGCCCACGCCGCCGCAGTCCACGATAACCTGCGGTGGATTTTTGTCGCTAAGAATGCCTGTGAGTTTGCCGATCATGGGGTGGGTGCCTGGTGTGCTGGGGTGAAACGGAGCTATTGCCCCCTATTGGGGCTAGGATTGGGGTCTGGGCGCATTTTTCTTGCGCCCAACCCGCCCGGAATTATCAGCTTGATTCTCAGACACACCTTCTCGCCGCTGAACAACACCCGCCTGTCCCACCTGTGCGGCCCCACGGACGAGCATCTGCGCACGATCGAGATCGCGCTGGATGTGCGCATCGCCCACCGCCATGAGCAGTTCAAGGTCGAAGGCCCCAAGGCCAAAGCCCTGCGCGCCATGGACATGCTGCAGGCCCTGTACGAGATGGCGGCGCGCCCGATTCAACCGTCCACCGTGCAACTGATGCTGAGCGGCGACGGCAGCATGGATACGACCAGCGGCCCCGGTCTGGCCACCCGCCGCGCCGATCTGAAGCCGCGCAGCCAGAACCAGGCGGTCTACCTGGACAACATCGCCGAGTTCGACATCACCTTTGGCATTGGCCCAGCAGGCACCGGCAAAACCTATTTGGCCGTGGCTGCCGCGGTGGATGCGCTGCAGCGCAGTGCCGTGCAGCGCATCGTCTTGACCCGCCCCGCGGTTGAAGCCGGTGAGCGCCTGGGCTTTTTGCCGGGCGATTTGAATCAAAAGGTCGACCCGTATTTGCGCCCACTGTACGACGCGCTCTACGACCTGATGGGCTATGAGCAGGTGCACAAGGCATTTGAGCGCCAGCAGCTGGAAATTGCACCACTGGCCTTCATGCGCGGGCGCACGCTGAACAACGCCTTTGTGATTCTGGACGAGGCACAAAACACCACGCCCGAGCAGATGAAGATGTTTCTAACCCGCGTGGGCTTTGGTACCAAGACCGTCATCACCGGCGATGTGAGCCAGATCGACCTGCCCAAGACCCAGCTCAGCGGCTTGGTGGATGCCGAGCGCGTGCTGCGCCGCACGCCCGGCATTGCGATCACGCGCCTGACCAGTGCCGATATCGTGCGCCACCCGCTGGTGGCCCGCATTGTGGATGCCTACGATGCTGCGCGCCTGAGCGACCTGCCGCAAATATCGCCCGCACTGGCTATCCCTGAGCCCGAACCCGAACTGCCCCGCGTGGGTCTGCCTAAAACCCGCGTTCCCAAACGCAACTGAGTCCTTTCTCTATCCACTGCCATGCTGCCTGAACTCTCACTTTCCCTGCAATTCGGAAAAATCAAAGACGCCGACAAACACCGCGCGGCGCTGAAACGCCATAAGGTGATCCGCTGGATTCGCAATACATTGGAGGTGGACGGCGAAATCACCGTGCGCATCGTCGACGCCGAAGAGGGCCAGACGCTGAACCGCGAGTACCGCCAAAAGGACTACGCTACCAACGTACTGACCTTTGATTACACGCAGGAGCCGGTGGTGACCGCTGACCTGGTGCTGTGCGCGCCGGTGATTGCCAAAGAAGCCAAAGAGCAGAAGAAGACGCTCGAAGAACACTACGCCCACATGATCGTGCACGGCGTCTTGCACGCCCAGGGCTGGGACCATGAGCTGGACGAAGACGGTGAGGTGATGGAACTGCGCGAGACGGATATTTTGGCGCGGCTAGGGTTTAAGAATCCGTATTGAGGTTTGTTGGCTGCAAGCTCCCAGACAGTCGTTTGGGTCTCACGTGTAAAAGCCACGGTTTTATTTGACGCTCCAGAGCAGCCGGGCTGGACACTTTGCTTCGTGTCCCTCCGCCCTGCGGGCTCCCTCCTTTTACCTACGCAAAGCGCCCAGCCCGGCTGCTCTTGCGGGGTGTTGGCAATCCACAGATTTGCATTCCCCGGTTTGTGTTTACCGACCAGCAACGGGGTGAGCCATGTGTTTTGCGTAGGTAAAAGGGGGAGCCCGCATAGCGGGCGGAGGACACGAAGCAAAACGCATGGCTCACCCCGTTGCGTGCGCATACCAAAAATATTGTCAAATAGGCCATTCAGCCCGTGGATAGTGCGGGAGCAGCTACTAAATCAATAGCAATCAAGCGCCGAACGTGGCAACGGGCACAACCCGCATAGGAATCGTCACTGGCCCATCATTGACCAGCTCCACCGCCATATCGGCGGCAAAGCGTCCGGTTTGCACGATGGGGTGCACGGCGCGGGCCTGGGCCACAAAGTAGTCGAACAATTCGCGGGCCAACGCAGGCGCAGCCGCATTGGTAAAGCTGGGGCGGTTGCCGCCGGTTGTTTCAGCCGCCAGCGTGAACTGGCTGACCAACAGCAACCCGCCCACGGTGCCTGCACCGTCCAAGTTTTGAATGCTCAGGTTCATCTTGCCGTGGGCATCACTGAACACACGCAGCTTCAAAATCTTGGCCAGCAGCTTGTCCGCTTCTGCGCGGGTGTCACCGTGCTCGGCGCACACCAGCACCAAAAAGCCACGGCCAATCTCGCCAATGACTTCTTTATCCACCGTGACCTTGGCCCGGCTCACGCGTTGCAATAGGGCTAGCATGTCGCTCTATCAGGCCCGCTTCACGCCAATGTCACGCGGGCAAACTTGCGCTTGCCCACCTGCAGCACATAGGTGCCAGCGCCCAACTTGAGGCCCTTGTCGCTGACCACAGTGCTGTCGATGCGCACACCGCCACCGTCGATCAGGCGGTTACCTTCACCGGAGCTTGCCGCCAGCCCTGCTGACTTCAGCAGCGCCCCAATACCAATCTCCGCGCCGCCTTCGCCCAATGGCAGGCTGAGTTCATCGATCTGATCCGGAATACCGCCCTTGCTGCGGTTGATGAAATCCTGTTCGGCCGCATCGGCCGCGGCCGCGCTGTGAAAGCGCGCGGTGATTTCCTTGGCCAGCGCCACCTTGGCATCTTTGGGGTTGCGCCCGCCTTCCACTTCGGCCTTGAGCGCCGCAATCTCAGCCTCGCTCTTAAAGCTCAGCAGCGTGTACCACTTCCACATCAACACATCGGAAATGCTCAGCACCTTGGCGAACATGGTGTTGGCGTCTTCGCCGATGCCGATGTAGTTGTTCTTGCTCTTGGACATCTTCTCGACGCCGTCCAGGCCTTCGAGCAACGGCATGGTCAGGATGCACTGCGGCTCCTGGCCATACTCGGCCTGCAGCGTGCGGCCCATCAGCAGGTTGAACTTCTGGTCGGTGCCGCCCAGCTCCAGGTCGCTTTTCAGCGCCACGCTGTCATAGCCCTGCATCAGAGGGTACAAAAATTCGTGCACGGCAATCGGGGTACCTGCCTTGAAGCGATCGTGAAAATCGTTGCGCTCCATCATGCGCGCCACGGTGTAGCGGCTGGCCAGTTGGATCATGCCGCGCGCGCCCAGCGGGTCGCTCCATTCGCTGTTGTAGCGAATCTCGGTCTTGGCCGGGTCCAGCACCAGACTGGCCTGGCGGTAGTAAGTCTCAGCGTTGATCTTGATCTGCTCAGCCGTCAGCGGTGGGCGTGTGCTGTTGCGACCGCTGGGGTCGCCAATCATGCTGGTGAAATCGCCAATCAAAAAGATCACCGTGTGGCCCAGATCCTGCAACTGGCGCATCTTGTTCAGCACCACGGTGTGGCCGATGTGGATGTCTGGTGCGGTGGGGTCCAGCCCCAGCTTGATCCGTAGCGGCACGCCGGTGGCTTCTGATTTGGCGAGTTTTTTCACCCATTCGTCTTGCGGCAGCAGTTCTTCCACGCCGCGCAGGGTCACAGCCAAGGCCTCGCGGACACGATCGCTCATTAAATTAGGGGGGCTTGAGGCTTGATTCATAAGGATTTTTCTGATCACCGTGCGCTAACACACGGTTATACTGTTTTTCTTTCCTGCAGCAGGCTGAGGATGGCGGCGTGATTTTAGTCGCCACAAGGCTGCAGTTCGGGGCCAACGCCACCCAGCGTCGCCCCCAGCCCGTGGAGCTCCTATTTTGAAACTACGACTTACCCAAGTTGCCGAGACACTTTTGTCCTTCGGAACCGGAATCGTTCAGCAGTATCCCAAACAGCTCACGCTGGCCTTGACCGCGCTTTTGCTCGGCGGTGCTGGGGCTACCTTTGCGGTGGCCAATCTGGCTCCGGATGCCTCATCTTTGCCCGTGCGTACGCTGGTGCAAGACGTGCAGACTTTGCCGCTGGCCGACCAGTTGGACGAACTCGATGCCCACGTTCAGCGGCTGTACCGCTCCGACATTTCTCGCTCCACAGACACCGCCGAGGCCTTGCTCAAACGCGTGGGCGTGAGCGATGCCGCAGCCGCAGCGTTCTTGCGTAGCAGCAACGATGTGCAGCGCAACCTTTTGGGCCGCGCAGGGCGCTCGGTCACCGTAGAGGCCACCCAAGCCAATACATTGTTCAAGTTGACCGCCCGCTGGAGCCCCGAAGACGACGGCATGTTCAAGCGCCTGACGGTAGAGAAGGTGGCGTCCGGCTTTGTGTCGCGCATTGAAACTCTGCCGATGACAGCCTCCACGCGCTTGGCCAGTGGCACCATACAGAGCTCGTTGTTCGCGGCCACGGATGAAGCCCGCATCCCCGATTCCATCGCCACCCAAGTGGCTGAAATTTTCAACGGCGATATCGACTTTCACCGCGCTTTGCGCAAAGGCGACCGTTTCTCCGTGGTCTACGAAACCCTGGAAGGCGACGGCGAACCGTTGCGCGCGGGCCGCGTGCTGAGCACTGAATTTGTGAACGCAGGCAAGAGCTACCAAGCCATGTGGTTCCAGGACCCAACAGGCGGCCCGAATGTGGCCTTGGCCAACGCCAACAGTGCCAGCCACAGCCTCACCAAAGGCGGCTACTACAACCTAGCGGGTGAAAGCCTGCGCAAGGCCTTCTTAGCCTCCCCTATGGAATTCTCCCGGGTAACCAGCGGCTTCAAAATGCGCTTCCACCCGATTTTGCAAACCTGGCGCGCCCATTTGGGTGTCGACTATGGCGCGCCCACCGGCACGCCGGTGCGCAGCATTGGTGATGGCATTGTGGATTTTGCCGGTGTACAAAATGGCTTCGGCAACGTGGTGATGGTGAAGCACCGCGGTGAAAGCATGACCGTCTACGCGCACTTGAGCCGCATCAGTGTGCGCAAGGGCCAAAGTATTGCCCAAGGCCAAAATCTGGGCGCAGTGGGTCAAACCGGCTGGGCTACGGGCCCGCACCTGCACTTTGAATTCCGTGTGAATGGCCAGCAGCGCGATCCGCTGACCATGGCCCGTCAAAGCGAATCTGTGCCGGTGGCAGCCGCCAGCAAGCCCCTGTTCCTGCGGGCCGCAGCCAATGTGCGCGAGCAACTCACGGCTGCTTTGCAAATGCAAGCGGGCAGTGCGCAGTAACTGCAGTTTTGTGGCCTGACCATGGCTGCGCTGTATATCGGCCTGATGTCCGGCACTTCGCTAGACGGTGTGGATGCGGTGCTGGTCGACTTGGGCGGCCCACCACTGCAGGTCTTGGGCCATTGCAGCGCCCCCTTTCCGGATACGCTGAAAGCAGAGTTGCTGGCCCTCAACACGCCGAGTGACAATGAACTGCACCGCGCAGCGCTAGCCGCCAATGCGCTGGTCCGCGTCTACGCCGGCCAGGTCCTGGCCCTGTTAACGCAATGCCAACTCAGGCCCATTGACATTCGCGCCATAGGAGCGCACGGCCAAACCGTGCGGCACCGCCCCCAGGAGTTTGATGGCACCGGCTATACCTTACAACTCAACCAGCCAGCACTGCTGGCAGAGTTGTGCGGCATCGATGTGGTCGCCGACTTTCGCAGCCGCGATGTGGCTGCCGGAGGCCAGGGTGCGCCACTGGTGCCGCCCTTTCACCAGGCATTTTTTGCCAAACCCAGGCAAACTACGGCAGTGCTCAATATCGGCGGCATCTCCAATGTGTCGGTCTTGGGCGCTGAACCCGAAAACATCCTGGGATTTGACTGCGGCCCCGGCAACGCCTTGATGGATGCCTGGTGCCAACAGCACACCGGCCAAGCCTATGACGCGGAAGGACGCTGGGCTGCCACTGGCCAAGTCGATGCGGCCTTGCTGACCGACCTGCAGGCCGACGCCTACTTCAGCAAACTGCCGCCCAAAAGTACCGGGCGAGATTTTTTCAACTCCACATGGCTGGCGCACAAGCTGATGGCACACCCTCAGGTGCTGCCTGTTGATGTGCAGGCCACGCTGACTGCATTGACGGCCTGGGCTTGTGCAGACAGTGTGCGCAAGTCATCCCCCACTTGTCAGACCCTGATTGTGTGCGGCGGCGGGGCCTTGAATCTGGAACTAATGCGCCGACTGCAGCTTGGCTTACCCAGCTGCGTAGTGGAGTCGTCTGTGCAACACGGCCTGCCACCACTGCAGGTGGAGGCCACCGCTTTTGCCTGGCTGGCGCAGCAAGCCATTGAGCGCAAAACAGGTAGCCTGAAAAGCGTTACGGGCGCCCGAGGCGCCCGTATTTTGGGTGCAATCTACCCCGCTTAAGGGCGCAGACCGGCTAGTGCATCAGGTCGAGAACGACGAGCCACAACCGCAGGTGCTGGTGGCGTTCGGGTTCTTGATGACGAACTGAGCACCTTGCAGGTCTTCTTTGTAGTCAATCTCTGCGCCCAACAGATACTGGTAGCTCATCGCATCAATCAACAAAGACACACCATTTTTAGTCATGGTGGTGTCATCTTCATTGGTGATTTCATCAAAAGTGAAACCATACTGAAAGCCAGAGCAACCGCCACCTTGCACGAAAACGCGCAACTTCAGGTCGGGGTTGCCTTCTTCGGCAATCAGATCAGCTACTTTGGCCGCCGCGCTGTCGGTAAACAGGATCGGCGACGGCATCTCAGTCACAATAGTTTCAGCAAGGGCGCTCATAGGTCTCTCCTAACGGTTCAATACAACAAATACTACAGCAATTTGCTCGGGAATTCTTTTACTGGTTATTTGCCGCCAGCTTCAGTGTGGGCTTTTCTTCGCCCGCCAAGATTGGGCTGAGCAGTCCGGTAATCAGCGCGCCCTGGTGCATTTCCAGCGCCGCGTAGTGCACGTCACCCTCAATACGGGCCTTGGGCTGCAATTCCAGCATTTCGCGCGCATGCACCGGACCCTTGACATGACCGTTGATGATGATGTGGTCTGCTTCAAGCTCACCCACGATGTGGGCCGACTCCGACACCACCAAAATACTGCCTTTGGTGGCATCCGCATGCACATTGCCGGTAACGTCGCCATCCACACGCAGGCCATCCGAAAAACGAATATGCCCTTCGATGTGGGTGCCTTCTGCAATCAGGCTCTTGATCGGGGGTTGCTTCTTCTTATTGAACATGGTTTACCTCATTGGGTCGCTACAACTTGATGGATTGGGTAGATTTCACACCCGCGGCATCCGACACCTTGGCCGATACGAGCTTCAACACCACTTGCGGGGGTAACTCGAACTCGCCATCGAACCGGCCATACTGGCGCACGGCCACCGCCCGAGAGCCTTCTGGCAAAGCCCCAACCCAGGGCCGCCCATTCAGCGTCCCCGAGAAACTGAGCTCCAGACGCCCCACAAACTCGGGTGCATTCTTACTGGCTTGTATCACCAGAACCTGCCATTTTACGGTGGATGCACCCACCAATTCGGCCTGAACCCCCCGAATGGAAACGCCGTCGCCGCCCGAGGCCGGGATCAACTTCTCAAAAAACCCCAAGTCATCGCGCAAGCGCCGATTGTCCGCCTCTAGCTGCTGCGCTTGCGCTACCAGTTGTTGTTGCGCCGCTTTTTCTGCGGTGACCAATGTTCCCGCCGTATTGGCCACGGACTGGGCTTGGTCGCGCAATTCTTTGGCTTTGTCCAACTCTTGGTGCAAAGAGACTACCTCGTTGCGCAAACGCGTCAATTCTTCTTTGGAGCCTTTCTCTAGGCCTGCAATGTCTTTCCCAAACTCAAAGGCCCACAGGCCAATGGCTGCACAAAAACCCAACACGATGGCAAACACTGCCCAGCGGAACGGCCACGGTAGCGCGCTGCGCACCGACATACGG
Source organism: Burkholderiales bacterium PBB3 (assembly GCA_002256115.1). Taxonomy (GTDB): domain Bacteria; phylum Pseudomonadota; class Gammaproteobacteria; order Burkholderiales; family Burkholderiaceae_C; genus Allorhodoferax. The sequence goes on along the minus strand of NKIK01000018.1, from coordinate 54,733 downwards.
GGAGCGCTGATGGTGAGGCGACGGCGAAGCAGACGAAATCTCATGGAGGGCGCAGTCTAGCAGCCATCGGCCTTAGAGCCCCACGGTCACCCACTGCTTGTGGTTCCCTGCCCCCAAGGGGCGCGTTTGGCAAAACCCCAAGTCCACAGCTTGTGACGGCCCGGCGCTAAAACAAAACAGCCGCCGGAATCTGCATTCGGGCGGCTGTTGGATTTGCAACGTAACGTTGCAGAGCGATTAACGCTTGGAGAACTGCTTACGGCGACGGGCACCGTGGAAGCCGACCTTCTTACGTTCCACTTCGCGGGCATCGCGCGTCACGAAGCCAGCCTGGCTCAGCATCGGCTTGAGGGACGCGTCGTAGTCGATCAGTGCGCGGGTGATACCGTGGCGCAAAGCACCGGCTTGACCCGACTCACCACCACCCGCCACATTGACCATGATGTCAAAGGTTTCGGCATGGTTCGTCAGCAACAGAGGTTGCTTGGCGATCATGATGGAAGTTGCACGTCCAAAGAACTTCTCGATGGCTTTACCGTTTACAACGATTTGGCCAGAGCCTTTTTTCAGAAACACGCGGGCGACGCTGGATTTGCGACGGCCGGTGCCATTGTTCCATTCACCGATCATTTGGCGGCCTCACGTTTCTGTGCATTGGTCGAAATGCCAGGGATGTCCAGAACCTTAGGCTGCTGCGCTGTGTGAGGGTGCTCAGCACCGCCATACACCTTGAGCTTCTTGATCATGGCGTAGCCCAAAGGGCCCTTTGGCAACATGCCCTTGACGGCTTTTTCCAAAGCACGGCCAGGGAATTTGGCTTGCATGTCGCGGAAGTTGATGGCGGAAATGCCACCAGGATAGCCGGAGTGGCTATAGTACACCTTGTCAATGGGCTTGGCGCCAGAGACACGCAATTGCGATGCGTTGGTGACGATGATGAAATCACCGGTATCGACGTGAGGCGTATAAATGGCCTTGTGTTTGCCGCGCAAACGGAGAGCAACTTCGCTGGCTACTCGTCCGAGGACCTTGTCGGTCGCGTCAATCACAAACCACTCGTGCACCACGTCAGCGGATTTTGCGCTGAAAGTTTTGGTCATGAGTTTTCTCTAGTTAAGAGGGTTTGTTGGGCTCTTTTCCACGGTCGGCGTTCCTCTAGCGGGAATCTCTTAGGTGGGGAGTGCTGCTACGCCAAGCGCAACAACGTACCTCGCCGCGGAACCACAAAATCGCTGCGAAGCCTTCTATTATACAAAATTGCTCAATTGCCGTCAAAATTGAATAGGCGCGCAGAGAATCCGAAATCCCGTGCGGCCTCTGAATGCGCAAATTCCTGATCGCGGTTCATGCGTTCGGCCATGGAAACAGTCCAGTGCCTATAGCGCGGCAAGACACTTAGGCAACGCACGCCGACCCCAAAAACAGGCAGTGGCACGTGCAAAAAGCGAGGCGACTTCTTCAGAGCCAAGAAGATTCGGCACACCATTTCTCGGTAGGTGAGTACTTCGCCACCCGATATGTTGTAAGCGCGAGTGCCCGGACAGCTGGATTGAATCGCGGCCACTGCAGCGGCTGCGACATCGTCAACATGGATAGGTTGGCGTTTTCCACTGGCCGCCCCCAGCAATGGGAAGAAGCCAAACTTTCGGATAAACCGGGCTATCTCAGACAGATTGCGGTCTTGGTCCAAGCCATAAATCAAAGTGGGCCGCAACACTTTCCAATTGACACTGTGGCGCTCGGCCCATTGGGCCAGGGCGTCTTCACTGGATGCCAGGCGCTCAGCCAAAGCGTTTTCGGCAGGGTCTTGCGAACCAGCACCGACCGCTTTGGTAAATCGACTGGTCGATGAAAACGCAACGATGCGCCGGACTCCGCAGGCCTGGAGCCAGGGAAGGAAATCAGCCAGTATCCAAATCGGCGCAAAACAAAGCCATTCTTCAATGGGGCTCAACGGAATAATCTCGGCACCGGCATCAGCACCGGGCAATTGGTGCCAAATCACACCGACCTCCCCCCCCCCGGTTTGTTGCGTACGGGAAAAAGCGATCACCTCGTAACCCTGAGCCACCAACTGCTTCAATGCACGCTGACCGGCAAAGCTGGATGCCCCTAAAACACCAATGCGCTTACTAGGCATCTCCGCCTCGCAACTTTTGCCACACCATCTGGCCAACATGCTTGGCGGCCACCATCCCAAACCTCAGCCAAACACCAAGGCGTACCACCCACATCAATGCGCCTGGATACTGGTGGCTAAAGAACTTGCGGTAGAAACGCACCATCCCCTTGTGCTTGTGCCACTCTACAAAAAAGGGCCTGGCCTTGCTACTGTGCCCCAGATGGTGGACCACTGGCGCGTCGGCGACAAACAAGATTCGCCAGTTTTTTTGTCTAAAACGCATGCACCAGTCGAGATCTTCACAATGAAGAAAGTAGTTTTCATCCCACCAACCCACATCTTCCACAGCCGCGCGCCGGACCAGCATCAAGGCCCCTGAGATCGCTTCGACTTCCAAAGGCTTGGTCGGCAGGGGCTGCTTGTTCAAATGAAAATCGAAGAACAGTTTGGGCCATCGCTGGCTGAACTTATTTAAGCCAAAGGCACGCACAAAAGATCGCCACGGAGTCGGCACAGCCCTACGCCCGCCACCTTGCTCGCTACCGTCCAAGTTAGTCAGCAGACCACCGACCATTCCCACAGCGCTGTCACTATTGAGCGCCAACACCATGCGCTCCAGCGCATGCGGGCCCATGATGCAATCCGGGTTTAAAAACAAAAGGTCAGACTGCTGTGCCTGGGCCAAGCCGATATTGCACCCGGCTGCAAACCCAAGGTTCTGATCAGAAAAAATCAGCTCTAACCTGGGATGGTCTGGGAAGCTCGACGCCAATAGCGCCATGCTGCCATCGCGGGAGGCGTTGTCCACCACCACCACCCGCACTGCTTGATCGATGGCGCTCCGAATGCAATCCACCAAAAGCGTACCCGCGTTGTGGTTGACGACCACAACGACAACGTCCTCCAGTTTGCTCTCCCGCATGCAGTACCTCAATGCTTGAGAGCCAGATTGACAGACTCGATGCATGCTAAGCCTGCGTCACTGACCAGCGCTTGCAAACGCAATTGCGAAATGAGAAACACATAGCGTGCCTGCGCCAAGTCGCGCTTTGCAACAACTACCGCAGTTTCTGAGTTCAGAACATCAATGCGTGTGCGCGCGCCACCCTGAAAAGACTTCCGGCTTGACTCCTGCGCAAGCTCCGCAGAGCGCACGGCTTGCTCAAGCGCACGCACTCGCAAGACACCTTCCGACACGCCGCGAAACTCCTTGTAAACACGCACACCCAACTCTCGGCGGGCAGCCTCCAGGGTCTGTTCTGCTCGCTCTTTGTTGGCAAGCGCTTGGCGCACGGACGAATTGACACCGCCACCCGCAAAAATCGGAACACTCAGTTGAATGCCAACACTGCGGGTTTCGTAGCTTGAGTTGATGCTCACACTGTTTTCACTGTTACTACGCGACCACTGGGCCACTGCATCCAGAGTTGGGTAGTGGCCGGAACGCGCTTTGCTCACCTCGTGTCCAGAGGCATCCACGCGCGCACGCAGCGCGCGCAGCTCCGCGCTGGATTGCTCTGCGCGGGTGATCCAAGCATCCACGCTGGCAGGTTGCGGGGGCAGCAAACTCAACTTCTCGGGGTCCAGGGCAGCCAGAACATCCAAGGGTTGGTTCACCATCACTTGAAGTTGCTGGCGTGTGTAGTCTACGTTTTGAAGTGACTCCAGCTCCTGGGCTATACCCATATCCAGTCGTGCTTGTGCCTCGTCCACTTCGGTTCTAGTACCCGACCCACCCGCCAACAGTCGGCGTGCTGACTCCAGATGCGCATTGTTGGTGGACAACTGACTTCTGTTCAGCGCGAGTTGATCCTGTGCAAGCAAGGCTTCAAAGTAGGCGCTGCCCACCTTGACCGCCAGGTTCTGCAAGTCATTCTCCAAGACTGCTTCAACATCCGCCACTTGGGCCTGGGCCTGGCGGTACTGTGCCCACTGCCCCATGCGGTAAATGGGCTGACGCACAGACACGGTGTCGTTACTACTGGGGTAGCTGTAACTGGACTGAGTCTGCTCTCCCAAGATATTGGGCGTGCTGCTGTCCAGTTGATTCCGGTTGCGGGAAAAACTAGCGCTAATGTTCGGCAGTAGCTGCGCACGGGCCAACGGCAGGTTTTCGCGCCCAGCGTCCGCATAGGCGCGCGAGGCCTTGATGGAGGCATCTTGCTCCAACGCAGCCTGGTAGGCCTGGGTCAGGTCCAATGCCCAAGCCTGGGATAGCGGCAGTGCCAGCGCCAGTACGGTACAAAATTTCGAGATGGGGTACACGCTTCACTCCTCCTTCATAGCTGCTGCGAGGCGCTTGGTCAGCGGATGCAACAAATAGGTCAGCAGTGAACGTTCACCGGTCTTGAAAACAACCTCAACAGGCATACCGGGCTGCATTTGGCGACTACCCAAGGTTTTCAACCCCTCGGAAGACACCCGCACACGGGCCAGGTAGTAACTATTATTGGATTGTGGTTCCACTATAAGATCACTCGAAATTGATACCACGTTACCTGACACCACCAGTTGGGGCGAGTGAGCGAATGACGAAAACCTTACATCTACTTTCAAGCCATCCTTCACGTGATCAATCAAATGCGGTGCGACATGCACTTCAAGCAGCAAGGCTTCATTTTCTGGCACTACATCCATGATTTTTTGGCCAGGTTGCAAAACCGCACCGGGGGTTTGAACAGCCAATGACATCACCTGACCTGCCACTGGTGCTTTGACGTCAGTGCGCTCGAGGTCTTGCTCCACCGCTCTGTACTTCACCTCATCGGATTGCACCTCGCGCGTCACATCAGCCAGCTGACTATCGACGTCCTTGCGAAACTCCTTTTGCCGAACAATCATGCGTTGACGTAGTTCAGCTACCGAATGCAGGCCGCGGGCGATGTTTCCCTGCAGTTCAGCTAACCCGTTATTGGAATCCGCCACCATGCGCTCTAGCTCCAGTTGCCGGTTGCGGGGCACGTATCCTTCTTTCACCAGCCCTCTCGTGTTGTTGAGCTCTTCATTCAGCAACGCCAGTTGATTCTTGCGGTTGCCCAGCATGCCTTCATAGGCCTGCGCAGTACTTTGCTGCCCTCGAATGCTCTCTTCAATGCTTTGCAGATCAGCCTGTAAAGCCATCCGGCGGGTTTCAAAAAGTTGCTGCTGCGTGATCATTTGCTGTTGAATCAGCGCATCTTTACTGGCGGCCACCAAATCAGGGTGAAACTTTATGTTGGCTTGCCCCCGGTTCTCTGCCTCCAGGCGCCCCTGCATGGCGCGCAGCCCCAAATAGCGTTGGCGGACTGATTCGAAATTGGACCTCGACACCGCGTCATCCATGCGCAGCAGCACTTGCCCCGCCTTGACCTCCTCCCCCTCGCGCACCAACACTTCTTTGATAATGCCGCCGCTCAAATGCTGCACCGGCTTTCGCTTGGTATCAATCGCAACGATGCCAGGACCAGGAACACCTTCATCCAGAGGCGCAAATGCTGCCCACAGGACAAAGGCACCAAAACCCAAGCCTAGTGCCCAAAGCCCCACACGGGCTGCGCTTTTGGAGTCGGCTGGAAGCCCGGTACTGGACTCATCGTCAATCACAGGATTCAACGGATTCATTTTTGGTGTACTCATATCAGTTTCTGCTGTAAGTTGTTCTTTGTCGGGGTTAAGCCTGTGCTACGGGGGCTAGGCCAATCGCAGGCGCTTTTTGCTGCGCTATGGCTTGGGCAACACGCATTTCTTCCAACACCGCTTCGCGCGGGCCAGTCATCTGGACTGCACCATCGCGCAATATCACCAGTTGATCGGCCGCGGCAATGGCACCGGGGCGATGCGTAATCAATACCACCGTTTTACCCAGCGCTTTGAGAGTCCCAATGGTGCCCATCAGGGCTGCCTCACCCACGTCGTCCAGGTTGGCATTGGGTTCGTCCAACACCACCAGCATAGGATTTCCGTAAACCGCTCGGGCCAGGCCCACACGCTGGCGTTGCCCGCCAGACAACAAACTGCCGGCTTCACCTATGGGCGTGTCATAGCCCTTGGGTAATCGCAAGATCATGTCGTGCAACCCAGCGCTTTTGGCAGCGTCAATGACTTTGGTGGAATCCAGCTCGCTAAAGCGCGAGATATTTTCAGCAATCGTGCCTTCAAACAACTCAATGTCTTGCGGCAAGTAGCCTATGTAAGGACCTAGCTCCCCACGGTCCCAGCCTTGCAGCGGCATACCATCTAGCAACACATCACCTCGGACATCAGTCCAGATACCCATGATCACACGGGCGAGCGTCGACTTACCAGACCCCGAGGGCCCCAGGATTACTGTGACCGTTCCCGGGCTAGCGTCCAGGCTCACGTTTTTCAAAATCGGTGCGGCACGTCCGGGGGCACTGGCCACCACATTGCGCAAACTCAGCACACCTTTAGGCGCTACGCGCTTCAGGGCTACATCGCGTTGCGGATACTTGCCTAGCAAGGTTTCCAGACGGGCAAATGCCTCGCGCGCACTGATGAAACCGCGCCACACGCCTACCATCATGTCGATAGGCGCCAGCGCACGGGTGGTCAGCACATTGGCGGCAATCATGGCCCCCGGGGAAAGCTGGCCATCAATCACCAGCAAAGCACCCATTCCCAGCGCCAACGACTGCTGAACATACCGTATGAACTTACTTACGGCCGCAATTCTCTGCGTAACGCCCTGTGCTTTAGCATTTTCGGTCAAATAGTTCAGATGGCGTGTGTGCCACGGGCCTTGCAAATTTCCCACCATACCCATTGGTTCTAGCGCTTCAGAACTCCGTAATTTGCTTTGCAGGTACACATTGACGTCGGAAGACGCCTTGACCGCAGCCTCTGACGGCGCAGCAGCCGTTCTGTACCCCCACCAAGCCAGCGCACCTTGGATGAGTGCAAAAACAATAGCCATGATTCCCAACCAAGGATGCAGAATGAAAAGCACGCCAATATAGATTGGAACCCAAGGCGTATCAAAGAACGCAAACACACCGTTGCCAGTCAAAAACTGGCGCACCTGTATCAAATCACCAAAAGCCCTTGGCGGGGCTCCACCCGTTTGATTCAGGTAGGCATCAAAACTGGCATTGAAGACCCGCGAACTCAAGCGCGCGTCCAAGCGTACGCCTGCCCGTACCAACACTCTAGAGCGCATCCACTCTGCAAATGCCATCACGCAGAATAGAAAAAACGTGATGATGGACAAAGCCAGCAACGTCAACTCACTCTTGCTGACTAACACGCGGTCGAACACCTGCAGCATGTAAAGAGTTGGTGCCAGCATCAGCAAATTAGCGACCATGCTGAAAACACCCACCGCCCAAAACTCTTGTTGGAACGTGGCCAATACAGAAGTTAGCTCGCTACGTTGAAAGAAACTTGTTTTTTTCATGATTGCTTTTCGTCTCAAACGGCCGCAGTCGCGCCCTGCCGGGGCGCTACCGGGGAAGCCGCTTGCGCATTGGCTTTGTTTATTGCGGCTATAACGTCATCGCGCGGGCCAAAAGCCTGCATCTGCCCATCTCGCAACAGCAACATCTTGTCGGACACCGCCAAAACTGTGCTTCGGTGCGTCATGACCACAAAGGTCGTTCCACGGGCTTTCAACTCTGCGATGGCACTGGACAGCGCGGTATCACCAGCATCATCAAGACTGGAGTTGGGCTCATCCAGCACTACGAAAACCGGGTCACCATAAATGGCCCGGGCCAGCGCAACACGCTGGCGCTGACCGCCTGACAGCATCGCGCCTTCATTGCCTATCGGGCTGTCATAACCCTTTGGCAGCTGACTTATAAATTCGTGCAAACCCACCGACACCGCAGCAGCGCGCACTTTGGCCATTTCTACTTTGCCAAAGCGAGCAATGTTCTCTGCCAAAGTCCCATCAAACAATTCAACGCCCTGCGGCAAATACCCGACATGTGGCCCCAGTTCGGATTTGTTCCACGTAAAAATATCGGCACCATCCAAACGCACCTTGCCGCTGGCAGTGGGCCAAGACCCCACGAGCAATCGCGCCAGCGTAGTCTTACCTGCTGCCGAAGGCCCAACCACCGCCAACACTTCGCCTGGAGTCAGACTGAAATTGACGCCACGCAAGATCGCCTGCGGATTGTTGGGCGCCCCGGCAATGATGTTTTCCACTTGCACAAAACCTTTGGGCGCAGGCAATGACATTTGAGAGGGGCGGGCAGGAACGTCGGCCAATAATTGGTTCAGTCGGCCCCATGCATCACGCACATTGATCACGCCACGCCATTGAGTTACCACCTGGACCAAGGGCGCCAGAACACGCCCCGCCAAAATACCGGCTCCGATTAACATTCCCGCACCTCCACCCAGCTGCTCATGCAGCAGCAACCACGTGCTCAATCCGAGCATCGCTGAACCCACTACGTGTTGAATGAATTTGGAAATTGCCTGAAACCCACCGGCCCGGTCGGATGCCAACGCCTGCAAGCCTAAAAACTCACGTTGTTTACGCATCCAACGGCGGTGAATGTCGCGCACCATACCCATGGACTCAATCACTTGCGCATTGCGTAGCGTGCCGTCGGCATATTGCTGTGCTTCAATGGCACTGCGGTTGGCCTGCGTCAGTGGCGGTTGGGTGCTGCGCTCGTTAAGCCAACCCACAAAAACCTGAATGACAGCAAACGCCATAGTCACCCAGCCTAATAGCGGATGTATCACGAACATGAGCACTAAAAATACAATGGATACCGGTGACTCCATCAGCCCCATCAAAACAGGCGAATGGATGAAGTCACGAATCGTTTTCAAGTCATTCATGGGTTGAAGACTACCTCCCGGAAGCTTTCGCAGATTCGCTTCAAAGATAGCCTGAAACACTCGCGTACTCAAGGCCCTATCCATCACGAGTGAACCCTCGTGCAGTACTTGACTGCGCGTCCACTCCAACAGCTCCATCACCGCGTAGGCAATGACCACTAGCAATGTGACCATTGCTAGCGTCATATGGTTACCGCTATTTACCACTCGGCCATACACCTCCAACATGTACCAAGTTGGCATTAATACCAGCAAGCTACAAAACAGGCTGAACCAGCCAGCCCGCACAAAATACGGGCGTAAGCCCGCCAATGCGCGCTCCAACTCCGTAGGCGGTTTCTTCACACTCATACAGTCTCCTCAACCATCACATATTCAGGAATTTCACCATTCGCACCAGCATCCAACTGGTCCGGCTGGACATCGCCCGCGTCCGAAAAACTAAACGCCAGCTCAAAAACGCCGTCGATCCGACGTGCCAACACAATCTCGCGCAGCTTCTTGGACCTGAAGCCCTCCTCAACCTCAGGAGCCAAGGCCAACTCAAACCGCATGCGCCCATCCAGGGTGTACAAAGACAACTGACCGGGCTTCACACTCAGCGTATGGCGGTCAAAGTAAACCGGGCAACTGGAGGCGAACTGCAACAGCGGCAAGGGCTTGTCTCCCAAACGCAGCAAGTTAAAAGGGCTCTGCGGATGCTGGAACACCAAGCGACTGGCACGCGACACCGAGTAAATCGCGTTACACACCATCTGCGAACCCATATCGGGAAACTGCTCACGCAATGTTTTGTAGGCCATGTGGTGCAACGCCACCCGGTTCCAGCATCGCGTCTTTTGGGCTATGGGGGCCAGGGCATTGCACACTTTGGCAAACATGGCCTGCAACTCCAATAGCCGCTCCATTTGCTCTACGGAGGCGTTCAGGGCGATGCGGACCACAGAATTCATATAGGAGAGTATAGCACTCCTATATGAATATTTCTACGCCCACTTTTGTGGCACTTTCGTGGATTCACCACAATTTGGAACATCAATCCTTCTCAGGCCCTAAAAATTACCCCTACAGTCTCGGGTTGACTTCCTAAGCCACCTGCTTTTTATATGATAAAACTCCCGTTTGCCTGCAGGCTTGGTCTTGCCACCACTGCACTTTTTGCGTTGCTCGGCGGCATGGCACAAGCAGCAGCCAATGACACCGTACCCACGCGCTGGGTGGTCACGCTCAAACAAGCCAGTAAAGCCCAAGCTGCGGATGCATCATCCGCTGTGGCCGAGCGGCTGGCGCGCACGGCGCAACGTCCCGGACTCCCCTCTGCGCGACTGCGTCAAACTTCAGAACGTCACTTCGTATTGACTGCTGCAGACTCAGCGCCCAGTGGCAGCCTGCAAGACACGGTCACGGCGCTACGCCAAGACCCCATGGTGTTGGCCGTAGAGCCCGACTTGCGGCGCAAACGCCACAACGTGGTTCCCAATGACCCCCTTTACGCCAACACCACATTTGCCAGCACACAGCCAGTGGGCCAGTGGCACCTGAAGGGCAACGCGGGGGATGTCAAGTCCGCCATCAACGCCGAAGCGGCCTGGTCATACACCCAAGGCAGCGCGTCGGTCGTCATTGCGGTGCTGGACACGGGTGTGCGCTTTGACCACCCCGACCTGCGCCGCCTGACTGCGGGCGGTCGCCTGCTGGATGGCTATGACTTTGTGTCTGAAGACGGGCCCAACCAATTTATCGCCGCCAATGACGGGAGCGGCTGGGACTCCGACCCGTCCGACCCGGGCGACTGGATTGATGCCGCACTGATTGCCGCCAACGCCAGCGCTTTGAGCGATTGCTCTGAGGAAGACAGCTCTTGGCATGGCACCCGCACCGCTGGCATCATTGGTGCCCTGTCGCAAAATGGCACCGGCATCTCCGGCATCGACTGGAATGCACTGATCTTGCCGGTGCGCGTGCTGGGCCGCTGCGGTGGCTTCACGTCCGACATTGTTTCTGGCATGCGCTGGGCCGCTGGGCTGCACGTCATTGGCGTGCCTGACAACTTTCATCCAGCCAAAGTAATCAATATGAGCCTGGGCGGATCGGGCGCTTGCAGCGTGATGGAGCAAGTCGCCGTGGATGAGATTATTGCCAGGGGCACGGTCATCGTGGCTTCGGCCGGCAATAGCGGGCAGGGGGTGGAATCACCGGGCAACTGCCGTGGTGTGATCACCGTCGGCGGCGTGCGCCACACGGGCACCAAAGTGGGCTACAGCAGCCTCGGGCCTGAAGTCACCGTCACCGCACCGGCCGGCAACTGTGTGAACGTGGGCGCGAATCAAGCTTGCCTCTACTCTATAGACACCACCACCGACAGCGGCACCAAAGCCCCGGCGGGTGCCAGCTACACCGACCAAATGAACAGCAATGTGGGCACCAGCTTTTCAGCGCCTATGGTGGCAGCGGTGGCTGGGCTGATGTTGGGTATCAACCCTACACTGACTCCTGCACAGACCAAAGCCGCCATACAGTCATCGTCCCGCCCTTTCCCGGTGGACCCGACACTCGCAGCCTGCCCCGGCAGCATCGCCTCTGGCGATAACGTGGGCCAGTGCAACTGCACAACGACACAGTGTGGTGCCGGTATGCTCGACGCGCTTGCAGCAGTCAAGGCAGTGAACCCAACGGATTGCCTGTTCAATTGGGCGGAACGCAGTGTTCCTGATCTATTACCGACAGGGCCTACAACCGCTGTGACTGGCCCCTACCAATTCCGCTTCTACCCTACACAAGGGAGTTATTTGGGCATCTCAGCAGATCAGGGTCGGGTGCTATACGTCAGTGCCAGCGGCCTATCAGATTTGGGAGCACGCGAAGGCTGGTACACCCAGTCCGGCTGCTACCGCTTGCCTTAATTTACTTCTGAGTAATGCCAGTAATGCCCCCAGGCAACCCTTTGATTACATCTGGGTTGTCCAGGATGACTTGTTGAGTTTTGCGCTGCAATTCTTCCAGCAGCGCTTTTGCAGCGGATGCACGGCTCGCCGCATCCACGGATTCTGCGGGCTGAGTGGTGGGTGTTGCTGGCGTTGGGTTTTGCGACATGGTTGGTTCCTTGTAATGAAAGCTGGAGGGGCGGTATTAGCCTAGGCGCAACGTGTCACCACCCGGTGCGGTAAGCATATCGGGAGGGACCAACGCTTCCTTTAGCGCCTTGATATAGGCCACCTTAGCGGTTTGGTATACAGCTGCCTCGCTGCCTAGGCGTTGCAACTCGCGTTCGACGAACTGCAGACTGGCCAGTTGACCTTTGGCCGCTTGGGACATGTTGTCCAGGTCATAGTTGGTACCGTCTATGTTGATACTTGGCATGGCTTACTTCCTCTCGGTAATGAATTCAACCCAATTGAACTGGGGGCGATTTAGCGTTATGCAATCTGCAGGGCCTTCAAAATTGGCAACAATTTGTCGGCAAAGGCTTGGGCCTGGGTATTCAGCTCGGCCAGATTCTCTTCGGGCGTCTGCAAGGTCTGTCCATCCTTCAAGATACGTTGCCCCTGGGCCAGCAGCAGCGCCCAGGTCGCACTGGCCCAGTCGCCAGGCTGCTTCGCACCCTGCGCGCGCGTCATCAAAAAAAGCTGAGCAAAGCGGCCCACCGATATGGCACCACCGGTTACCGGGCTGGCCAAATAGCTCATTTCGCCGCCACTGCGTGCCTTGGACATCAGGCAGGCATTGAGTTTGTCCGTCGCCTTTTTGGCCTTAGTGATGGTGGCATCGTCCTGTACTGCGGCCAGCTGCCCTGCCCCGGTCAGTATCAAAATGGCCTGCACCAGTTGGGCAAAAGCCACGCCCTTATCCTTTAGAGCCAACTCCAGTTGCCCCAAGCTGCGGGGTTTGTGGTCTGCCAGCAGGTCCAGAATTGGGTTGTACACCGCCTCACTCATGCTGGACTCCCCCATGGCCCCGGTTACTTTGAGCGACACATCGGGCCGATGTGCAATCAATACCACCTTGTAGGCCCGCAGCGCCTCGGTGCGCTCTAGTGCCGACAAGCGGCGCGCGCCCTTGACCCAATAGTCCTTGCGGAACTGCTGGTTCACGCAGAAATCGCGCACCGTCTCGCGGAACATCGCGTCTGGCACACCCTGCAGCAGGGCCTGCTGCTCGGGGCTCAGGTTCAGCGGATCAATATGGCCCAGGATGGCCGCCGAGCAGGCGTATTCCAGCTTGGTAGGCGTGAGCCACTGCGCCATGCGGCTAAAGGGCATGGGCAGCCAATCGCGGTTGAAATACTCATGCGCCAGATAGTTGCGGTTTTGTTCTTTGAGCTTGCCTACACGCTCCGCCACCAGCGGGTTGGCGCGGGCAAAAGCCGGGTTCGCGGCAAACAGCTTGTCTGTGAATTCCAATGCTGCGTCAATGCGCCCCACGATGCCCTGGCCCGGCGCACCCAAGGTATTGGCATGCTCGGTCAGCAAATCGCGCATGGGCACCATGGCCGCCCAGCCCGGCTGGGTGTTGTAGCTGATGTACACCGCGCCACCCACCTTGAGCTTGCGCGCAATCAGGCTGGTGATGTGGGCGCGGTTTTCGTCAGAGATCCAGCTCCAGATTCCGTGCAGGCCAATGCTGTCAAATTCTGGCAAATCAGCGCGGTTGCAAAAGTCGGCAAACGCCTCATCCACCAAATGGGCTGCGGCGCCCGAAGCCTGCGCCAAAGACTGCGCAAAGCCCGCCTGGGCCGGGTTGAAGTCGGTGCCATACCAAGTGCTGGCACCGGCAGCGGCGTGCACATTCACGCTCACGCCCTGGCCAAAACCCAGCTCGCAATGCACACCCTCGGTGGGCGGCACCAACCCCGCGTTCAGAAACGCCAGGCGCGCATTCACCGGGTTCAGTTCGGTGTAGTAGCCAAAGGTGTAGCCAATGTCGGCCACGTAACCGGAGGTCCAATCTGACATGCAATGTTCCTGACAAAAGTCGCGTTATAGAGGGAAGGCGGGCCGCAGCGCTGCCGGGGCGCATTATCTCGCACTGATTTTCGTGTGTGGAGTTGCCACCCAGCCATGCGATCATTGCTTTTTTGTCGAACCCCACGTTTTTAAGGAGCCCACCATGAATCTTGTCGAACGCGTTCAAGCCATTTTGCTCAAACCCAAAGACACCTGGCCCGTGATTGCTCAGGAGACGGATGACGTCGCCAGCATCTACAAAAACTACCTGATCATTCTGGCGGCGATTCCTGCGGTGGCCACCTTCATTGGCCTGAGCGTGATCGGTGCGGGCATGTTCGGCGTCAGCTTTCGGGTGCCCTTGCTGGCGGGCTTGGTAAATATGGTGGTGGGCTATGTATTGTCATTGGTCATGATCTACGTGCTGGCCGTGATTGCCAACGCGCTGGCCCCAACGTTTGGCGGCGAAAAAAACCAACTCAACGCCTTCAAGCTCATCGCCTTTGGCGCGACCGCCGGGCTGGTGGGCGGGGTGTTTAACCTGATACCCGCACTGTCGATGTTGGGCCTGCTGGCCTCGCTGTACTCTATTTACCTGATCTACACCGGCATACCGGCGCTGATGAAAGCGCCCGAGGACAAAGCCATTGGCTACACCGCCGTCATCATCGTTTGCGGCATTGTGGCCGGGCTGGTGCTGGGTGGCATCAGCGGCTTGGTCACCCGCGGTGGCCCCGGCATGATGCTGGGCGGCCACAATGGGTCTAGCGAGCATGCCACCTTCAAGCTGCCGGGCAGCGACATCACCATAGACACCGCCAAGCTGGAAGAAGCCAGCAAAAAGATGGAAGCGGCCAGCAAGCAAATGGAAGCCGCCCAAGCCAAGGGCGACAGCGCTGCGGCGGGCAAAGCCATGGGTGACTTGATGGGTGCGGCCATGGGTGCGGGCCAGGGTGGCAAACCTTTCGCCCCCGACCTGCTACAAGGCTACGCCCCCGCCAAGCTGGGTGGCCTGGAGCGCACCGCCCTGGAGGCCCGCTCAGACAACGCCATGGGCATGAGCTTCTCTAGCGTCAAGGCTGACTACGGCCAGGGCGCAACCAGCATCTCCTTCAAGCTGCAAGATTTGGGCGCGGTGCCCGCCCTCACCCTGGCCATGGGTGCCTGGGCCCAAAGCACGGTGAACCGTGAAACCCAAACCGAAGTGGAACGCGTGTTCCAACGTGACGGCATGTCGGTCAAAGAGGAATACCGCAAAGACGGCAGCCGCGCCGAGATCGCCATGATGCTGGCCAACGGCGTGATGGTGGAAGTGCAAGGCAACGGCGTCGCCATGGACGCGCTACGCAGCGCGGTGGCAGGGCTGGATGTGAAGGGTCTGGCGGCTTTGCCTCGGCAAAAGTAAGCCGTGCGACGCGGCACTTTGAGTCTTTGGCTTACGTGCCAAATGTGCATTTCAGCCCATGGATAGTGCGGAGGAAGCTACTTAATTAATAGCAAAATCCACTTCCACACCGACCAATTGAACAGCGACGCCTACCGGTTCTACAGCCCAGTCTTCATAGGCAGCGAGCTGGGATGCAGGGCTTAGGGCCATGGCGCTTGGCGGGGCGGTTACGGTGATGGACTCCACAACTGCCGTTGCTGCGTTGGCAATATTCAGTTGGGCAATAGCGGAAGTCTTGAAGGTGGCGGCTTGGTTGTCATCTGAATTGGAAGTCAGGGTTTGCAGGGCAAGCACCATGTACTGGTCAGCCGCAGTGATTGCAGCGGCAGCCGCGTCCCTTGCGGCATTCACGGCGTTGTTAGCACTGGCGAGTGCGTCCGCTGAGACGCTGGTGGCGGCGCTGAGCGCAGTGGCTACAGCAGTAGCAGTTGCCACTGCGCTAACTGCGGTGGTCAGGGCTCCAGCCGCCTCCCTGCCAGCAGCCATCGCCATGAGATCGGTGGGTGACCATGCGTTGCTGGGCTCGGTGTTGGTAGGTGTGGCGGAAAAGGTGTAGGCGTTTGTCACCTCATTGTTCCAAGCCACCGCCACCGGGGCGTACTTGGCCATAAAGCCAGTGGCGAACTCTTGATCGGACAGTATTTGCCCAATCTGCAACACCACCAGCCCGCGCGCTTCACGATTGACAGACAAATAATCGATCACACCCAGCAACAAATCGGTGTCGGGCAGCAGACCCATATTGGCCAGCACCCGATGGGCCAAAGCAGAATCACTCAGGCTGGCAAATGACTTGCCAAAGGCGACTGCAAACGCGTGTATGGACTCCTGCGTGCTACCCGCCACGTTGACCTGATTGGCATAGACCAAGGCTTGGGGCGAAATATCGTTGAACGCACGGTTCAACATGATGACTGCGGCTTGCGCGCCGAAGATGGCTGCTGGCATGGTTTTCTCTCCCTTTTGCACTCAGTTTAAGACAGGAATCAGGGCGGCATGCGAAAATAGAGCTATCGTCCAACGTTGGATGGATGCTAAGCACCTATACGCGGCAAACTAGGTGGCAATTTTGGAGTTTGGATTGGTTAAGAAAGCGCGATGGCAAGTCAGACTGGGTGAACTGGAATGGTCCAAATACACCTATGCCCGAGACGATGGAGAGGCCACTTTCAAGCTGCTGGGCAGCTTGCAAAAAGGGCAGCAGCGTGGCGCTTTGGCGCAGCGCGCAGATGGTGTCTACGTCATGCTGGTGGGCGATTTTGAGACAGAGCTGAACCAGCCCCAAATCCGCAATGTCTTGGGCGTGCCATCGCCCGCCACCGTGGCCGCCTATGCGCCCGCAGCCCGCCAGGCCAGCCCACAAACCCCTGCCAAAGTGCCGGTAGTCACCATCAAAAAACGGCGCACGTTTACGATTTGAGTTTTGGGGTGATACGTTGCCGCGTATTCATGAAGCAAGCATCCAGGAGTCGATGCGCATCATGCGAGTACCTCGCGCAGCCAGGTGCCATAGGCCTGTACGGCATCTAGCGGTCAATCGATGCGGGCGTGTAGCGCAAGCACGATGTGCAGGCAGGCGTCTTTGGTTGGCATAGCGTTGGCGTGCTTGATGGGTAGGGCTCGCACAAAGGCTGTGTTGGGAGGGTCTGTGTTGGACGCTGGGTCAAGTGTCTTGCGCCAGCGTCGCGCCCTGCTCAGTTGGGCTCGCCAGTGGCTGAGTTCTTCATTGCGTGACTGGGCATAGACTTTGAGCTTCATGCTGCTGGCGCGCCAGGTGTCAATGTCTTGGAGGGCGCATGCGATACGCAGCCACTGGGCGGTGGAGAACGAGCTCCATTGGTCACTGGATGTGAGCTTCAGGGAGGATGACTGTCGGGTTCGCAAGGATGAAGGCCCTGCAAATCTGGCGTGTCTATGCCGTGTGGCGCTGAGCCAGCTCAAGGCAGAGACGAGCTTGAAGGTGGGTATCAAGACCAAGCGCAGCCGTGCGGGCTGGGATGAGACTTACATGGAGAAGGTGCCTAACATGGATGGGCGGGCAATTTAGATGCGATTGCCCTGCGCACTATCCACGCCATGAGCGCCCAATTTTGCGCTGAGTCAATCGCGCAAAAGCTCGCGCACTTCCACCGTGCCGCCTGCTTCATAGGTCGGATTTCCCACCAGGAGCCGCTTGGCATCCTCCAGGCTCTCGGCCCGGACGCGGATGAAGCCGGTCCAGTCGGCGCTGGCGGGTTCAGAGGCCTGCCCCTTGCGGACGCGCTCTCCCGCGCCGATGGAGCTTCCTCCATCAAAGCACCCACTTTGACGCAGAGTCGTGATGTATTCACCCCACTGCACACCATCGTTCGCAGCGATTGGATCGCTTGCGTCATTGCACATGAAAAGTATGTATTCGTTCATAGTCGCTTGCCTTCTGCCGTAACATCTTTGCTACGTATTTCGTAGCTGCCCCCGCACTATCCATGGCCTGAACGGCCGATTTTGCACCCCATCAGCCCGACCTGGGCGTGCGGAGGTACCAGCCGCAGGCGATTGTCCAACCGAGTACCGATGCCTCAATCGCGCGTTGGCTCCAACCCACGTAGGGTGACATAGGCGACAGCGTCAGCAAACCCAACAAGGCAACGCCCGCCGCGATGAGGCCAAGCACAGAAAGCGGTGCCGATGCAGGCCAGGACCGCGCACCAAGCGCCAGCGCAAATAGCAAGCCCGGTGCCAGCAAATAGCCAATACCGCCGACCAAGTTGTGGATGATTTGCGAGGCACTTGGGTTAGTGGGGCGGCATCCCAAATCACAAGGGAAAAAGGCTGCCGCCACATAGCCCAGTGCATAGAGGGCCAGCGCCCCCAGTGCCGCAGTGGTGAGGCCGGACTTGGGTAGGCTGGCATAGGCAAACCCACAGAATGCGAGCAGCGCGATGCCTGCGGGCAAGAAGCCGAAGAACCGCACAGGGTATTCATACGCCGACTGCGCGGCCCCCAGCTCACTGATGAACTGCGCGGCGTGGCTGTAGCCCGGCGTGGCCATGCCAGCCAGCAGCGTCATCAGCAAGACGCAGAGCGCGCAAACAAGCGCGGCGGGGAAGGCAAGTTGGCGAACGGGCGTGGTCAGAGTCAACATCTTGAGTAGTCTACTTTTTGCGCTTGGCCTGATCGACCTTACGCCAATACTGGAAGGCATCCTTGTTCACTTCCAGATCAATCTCCATCACCCGCACCTGCAGCCGCTCTTGCACCTCGGCCACGGCCATGTTGTAAATCAGCGGGCCAATTTCTTCAATGAAGAAACCTAGGAGCGCCCCTGCGGCAATGTTGCCGATCCTGTCGTCCATGTTCTCTTGGAAGTAGCGCTCTATCGAGGCGATGGCTTGTTGGCGGGCTTCTTTGGGGATTTCGATGGTCATGGTGGGGTTAAATATGTGCTACAAATTCAGGAGCTGCTCCCGCACTATCCACGGCCTGAACGGCCGATTTAGCTTACAACGCGCGTACTCACCGGACTTCAAACTCAAACGTAGCTGCCAAGCGCCTATCTACAAATACGCGAATCTTGTATTTGCCTGCAGGATCAGCCGCGAAATGTATTTGCGAAGCTGCCGAACGACCTCACCGTCTTTCTCTTCGGAATCAGGAATCTGGCGAATGATACGCACGTTCAGAGGCGGGTACTGCCGTCCTGGAGGTGGGCCTCACATCGCCCCCTAAGGCTCGGCTCACTCTCGCCGTCCAGTCGGACCAAACGCTCGTCCTACGCCAACATCTCTGTCATCCAAAAGATCCGCGACGTCGTCAAAGGGTCGGTCAGAAAACAGAAACTGCTCGGCGTTGAGAAGAATCAGCCCATTCAGTCCCTTTACACCCATGTGTGACATGTCAAAAGTGCCTTCACCGGGTATGACTGGCTCAGTACTCAAATGTAGAAGCAAGATAGGTGAGATAGGACAAAGGATGTGCGCTCCAGGAGTTTCCAACCCCCAGCGCTCTCCGGTCGGGTGATACGCGAACATCGGGTTCTCCGATGTCAAGAAGTAGGCGTCAGTGGCACGCAAAAGGCGCCAATTCATGCCGAGGAGTCGCTCACTTATTCGAGCACCCACAACAACTACAGACCTTGCGAATAGCTCTCTCATTGCTTCGTCATCCAGCGCAAGCAAGGCCGCGGCGTAGTCAGGTGGTTGGCCCGCACCACCTTTGACAAAGGCCTCACGCACCTCCTCTCGGTGCCCGTGAACTACCTGCAGCCCCTGGCGACTGCGTATAAAAAGTGTGGCCAAGAATCGAGAAAGAACAACTAGCGCACTGTGATCGATAGGTAGTTCTTGCGATTCACACACTGCAGTGAGCACGGGTGCTACTTCCGATTCGATAGATGCCAAATAGTTCTCAACCGCGTAGGAAGGGCTGTCGGACATGCGATTAAGCGTATAGAAATGCTTCTTAACGGCAACCCTGTCAATTGAGCTGAGAAAGTTCGTGCCGGATGCTAAGTCGCGAACATAGATTTGCTTTCGGTCCTTGGGATCTGAACAAAACCCGCGAAGGTAGACCCTTGGTACCCAGTGCTGGCGAACTGGCTGATCGGACATCGCGAATCTAACGAAATTCGTGGAGCAGCATCTGCTCCACAAACCGCTCACTACTCAATGCTCTGAACATATCAATCTCTTTCGAATGACTTCTAGTCTTGCTGGGTGCGAACCTTCGAAGTTGCTCTACAGCCATAAAGCGTGCGGGCCGCAACTATCGATGAAGGATTTGGCCAAATTGGTTCTCGCCTGAATGCATCTGCCTGAACATCCCCCATTCGGGTGAATTTCCCACAGAAGCGGGCTCTACGATTTCCTCAACAGCCAACATCTACGCTACAAATTCAGGAGCTGCTCCCGCACTATCCACGGCCTGAATAGCCGATTTGTCTTAGAAAAACGAACTATTCGCCCTGCCCCGCCCTACGGTCTTGCGCAGGTTGTCCCGGTAGCGGCGGCTCACCGGTACGATGCCGCCATCGCGCATGCAGGCGCGGGCGTCGCCGGAGTCCAGGGGTTCGATCTGCTGCAGGTAATCCAGGTTCATGATGTAGCTGCGGTGCACGCGCACAAAGCGGGCGGGGTCCAGCCGGGCCTCGACCGCAGCCATCGTGGAGCGCAGCGGGTAGTCGTGCCCGCGCACGCGCAGGTTGACGTAATTGCCCCAGGCTTGCAGCCACTCCACTTCTGCTGCGGGCAGCAAAAACTCTTTGCCCAGCGTGCGCACCAAAAAGCGCTCGGGCCGCTCAATCGGCTCCACCGGTGGGCCGTCGTCGGGCGCGGCCAACAGGCTGGCTTCGCCCTGCAGGCGCAGCAGCAGCAGGCGGTACAGCGCCACGATGACGAGGATGCCCACGTAGCTGCGCGCGTCCTTCAGGTATTCATACAACAGCTCCAGCGGCCAATCGCCAAAATCGTAAAAGCTGCCTTGCGCGGCGTAGGCCAGTTTGCGCAGGCCCACCATGGCCAGCACATGTACCACGCTAAACACTACGCTGGCCAGCAGATGCCAGGGCCAGTGCGCGCGCCAAGTGGCCCAGCTCAGCGGGTAGCGGCGCTCAAACGCAATCACCGCAGGCACCAGCGCCAGCAGCACCAGATTGCTACTCCACTCCCAAACCACCGGCTCCCAGGCGGCAAAGTGCAGGCCCACGCGGCCAATGTCCAGCCACACAGTGACGCTATTGAGCGCGGCCTGGCCGCAAAAGAAGATGGCCCACAGCGCAGACTCCACCACCGATTGCCAGGGCCGGTAGCGGGCGAGCCAGGCTTGGGCTTCGGTGGCGGCAGTGGCCGGGGTTGGCGGGGGCAGTTCGGAGTCTTCGTGCATGCCCCGATGGTAGCGAGGTGCCAAACCACCGCACAGCGGCCTGAAAACTCGTCCCTGGCCTCCACCGCTGGCCCCTTTTGGCCCCCCAGTCGTCACATTTCCCCTCTGAGAGCCCCTTAAATCCCTAATCTCGCGTTCTTTTCAACCCCCACCGGGAAATTGCATGCAACGCCGACACGATATTGATGCCCTCCGCGCACTGGCCTTTGGCCTGCTGATCCTCTACCACCTGGCCATGCTGTATGTCACCGATTGGGGTTGGCACCTAAAAAGCAGCTACCTGACCGAGTCCATTCAGATGCCCATGCTGTTGATGAACCGCTGGCGCATGGACCTGATCTTTTTGATCTCGGGCATTTCCACCGCATTTTTGTTGCAACGCAGCCGTGTGGCGGCCTTTGTGCGCGAGCGCAGTTGGCGGCTGATGCTGCCGCTGATCTTTGGCATGCTGGTGGTGGTGCCTATCCAGCCCTACGCCCAGGGCGTGACTAATGGCTTGGTGGAGCCGGGCTTTCTGCATTTTTTGGCGCGCTACTACACCGGCGCCCCCTGGCCCAAAAAGGCCTTCGACGGCTGGGAGCACGGCTACACCTGGAACCACCTGTGGTATCTGGCCTACCTTTGGACTTACACCTTGCTGCTGGCGCTGCTGCAGCCGGTGCTGAATTCACCACCGGGCCTGCGCCTGCGCCAGGCATTTACCGGCCTGCGCGGTCTGCCTTTGCTATTGCTGCCTGCGCTGCCGCTGTTCGTTTACACCGTGACGCTGCAAGGGCGCTTTCCCAATACCAACAACCTGACCCACGACTGGTATGCGCATGCCGTGTACTTCACTATCTTCTTGTACGGCTGGTGCCTGGCGAACAACGATGCGCTGTGGGCCGAGCTGGCCGCGCTGCGCAAGCGGGCGCTGGGCTTGACCTTCATCACCGGTGCGGCCTACCTGGGGATGGTGCGCATTTTTTGGGGTGTGGAAGACGTGAGCACCGCCGAGCAGTGGCTGATCTGGGCGCTGCGCAATGCCTATGTGTGGCTGATGCTGTGCACAATTTTGGGCTGGGCCCACGCCTCCCTGAACCGGCCCTGGCGCTGGCTGCCCTGGGCCACGCAGGCGGTGTACCCCTGGTATGTGCTGCACCAAAGCCTGATCGTGTTGATTGCCTACTGGCTGGTGCCGCTCAAAGTGGGCGCGGTGGCTGAGCCCCTGCTGGTGGGCCTGGGCACGGTGCTGGGCTGCTGGGTGATCACATCGGGAATCGTGCAGCGGGTGAAGTGGCTACGGCCGCTGTTTGGCTTGAAGTAAAGCCCCGGCGTACGCCCCATAGAACCGAACTTGCGCGCTGTGGTTTGCAGTCTTATTTATAGTAGACGCGTCAAAAAGGCGGCGGGGCCGCCTCAGAAAATACAGCGGTACGCGCAAAGGAAACGCCATGGTGAAGTTTTACGAAGAAGGTTTTGACCCGGATGATCTGAACATCCGGGTGTCGGAGTTGCTGGTGGCCACGGCCGATGCCAGCGACACGCTCATTGACCGCGCAGTAGCCGACATGCTGGTGCTGCTGAAGGATCGGATGAAGATGGACGTGGTGTTTGTGTCCGAGTTTGTGGATGGCAAGCAGGTCTTCCGCTATGTGGATGCGCCCCAAGAGCCGCCTGTGATGCAGGAGGGTGACTCTGATTTGCTGGAACGCACCTGGTGCCAGCGCGTGGTGGATGGCCGCCTGCCTGAAGTGATACCCAATGTGGCCCAGTTTGCCGGCAAAGACCAACTGCCACCCGCCCCGTTTGACATCGGCACCTACCTGAGCACACCGGTGTTGCTAGGCGGCGGCCAGGTGTACGGCACCCTGTGCTGCCTAAGCTTTAGCCCGCTAGAAAGCGTGCAAGAGCGGGACTTGAAGAACTTGAGATCCGTAGCCCAACTGGTGGCCAAGAAGATCGACATGTCGCAAACCCAGGAGAAGGCCATGCCGGTGACATTCAGCTTGGTGCCGAAGTAAGGCCCAGGCTTTCACCAAGGCCACGTCCACGTTGCTGATGTTTGCGGCATCCGCTATCAAAAGAGAAGCTGCTCCCGCACTATCCACGGGCTGCAAGGCCCTTTGCATTGTCAAAAATCCGGGTCGGTGGCTTGGCGTACAGTCCGCGGCAAGGCTTCTGACTACTGTCATCCTTGTTTTGGAGACCTATGAAAACTTTCTTGACTGACCTCGCTCGCAAATTCGTTCTTCTGTGTTTGCCGACGTGCGCCATCCTGTTGATGGGCTCTACCGCCTGGGCTGCCGTGCCAATGGTGTCTGCGGGATACGCCCACACCTGCGCCCTAGCTGCCAGTGGAAGAATTGCTTGCTGGGGCAGCAATTCGTCCGGCCAGCTTGGTAACGGTGGTGGCGGTAGTGTTACTAGCGGCAACCCAGTTGCTGTGGCGGGCATTACTGATGCTATAGCGGTAGCGGCAGGTATTGACAGCACCTGCGCTGTGATCTCGGGTGGTACGGTAGTTTGCTGGGGTGCAAACAATTCTGGCCAGTTGGGTAATGGCGGATTCACATCTAGCCTCACGCCTGTGGCAGCGACGGGCATAAGCAGCGCCGTATCAGTATCTGTGGGCGGAGCTGGCGCTTGCGCCAGGCTCAGCGATGCTACGGTCCAGTGCTGGGGCAACTCCTCCCCACCAGTCGGCTCCTTTCCTAAAACGGTTGTGGGTGTGAAAGATGTATTGGCTGTATCAGCAAGTTGGTACCAAACTTGTGCGTTGGTGAGCAATGGCTCGGTGCAATGTTGGGGGGACGTTTTTTATAGTGGGCCACACGACATGACCGCCGGTGCGGACTACATGACGGTCACTGGTATCAACGATGCGGTGGCGATGGCGGCGGGAGGTAGCAGCACCTGTGTAGTTCTGCGAAGTGGCGGGGTCAAATGCTGGGGTGACAACTACTACGGGCAGTTAGGCGATGGCAGCAGTTCCAAAAGCTACTTTCCGGTCGTAGCGACCGGCATCGTCAATGCAGTGGAGGTCACGGTGGCCAACAACCACGCTTGCGCGTTGTTAAGCACTGGCTCCGTGCAGTGCTGGGGTCTTAACTACAGCGGCGAGTTGGGCAATGGCACCAGAGCTAACAGCTCCATCCCAGTGACTGTTAAGGGTGTAAGCAGCGCTTTGGCGGTAACTGCCGGTGGCGGACACACGTGTGCACTTCTTAGAAGCGGCGCTGTGCAGTGCTGGGGAGCGGATAGTTCTGGCGAACTAGGTAACACCAACCCTTTGGCAGTGACCCGTGTCAACAATGCCATGGGGATAACGGCAGGGGGGGCGCACAGTTGCGCCGTGCTCAGCAACGGCGTCGTGCAGTGTTGGGGCTACAACGCATTCGGGCAGCTGGGGGATGGCAGTCGCACGAATACAACCCAACCGGTGGTGGTAGCTGGCGTGGACAATGCAATCGCAGTGACGGCGGGTTTCCACTACACCTGCGCGACCCTCAATAGCGGTGCTGTGAAATGCTGGGGGCGAAATACTTCGGGACAACTGGGCAATGGCAGCATAGCCAACACCAGCAGCCCGGTGGCTGTGAATGGAATTGGAACCGCGGTGTCAGTTTCGGCCGGTGGTTTGCACACCTGCGCCCTGCTGAGCAGCGGTTTGGTGCAATGCTGGGGCAACAACTCTGCTTACCAGCTTGGCAAAGTTGGCACAACCGGAAACCTTAACCCGGAAAACGTGGTTGGTATAGATAACGCCATCGCGGTGTCTGCGGGTGGCTCCCACACCTGTGCACTGCTTAGTGGCCGTACGGTGCAATGCTGGGGCTATGGCGGCAGTATAGGTAGGGAAGGCGGAGACAATAGCCGTCCAGGAACGGTAACGGGCATCAGTAATGCGGTTGCGATATCGGCGGGTGATGGCCACACATGTGCTCTGCTCAGCGACGGTGCTGTGCGGTGCTGGGGGGCCAATTCGTCTGGGCAGCTCGGCGGTAATGGCTACTACGACAGCCAAAGCCCGGTTACGGCTATCGGAATCAATAATGCGGTTGCAATCTCTGCGGGTGGTGCCCACACATGTGCCCTGCTCACCTCAGGAGAAGTGCGATGCTGGGGGCAGAATTTTGGTGGGCAGCTCTTCAATGCAAACGCTTCACGCGAACTCCCAAGCGCTCCAGTGACGGCCACTGGCATCGGCGGGGCGCTGGGCTTGGCGGTAGCTACAGGTGCAATCCACACCTGCATTCTGCTCAACGGTGGAGCGGTGCGGTGTGCAGGTGACGACAGCTTGGGCCAGCTCGGCACAGGTCGTGCCAGCAATCACGCTCCCACCCCAGTTTTGGGCGTCAACGCCCTGGCCCAACTCAATTTGCAATCCACCACAGGGACTGCCCTTGTAAAGGATGTTGAGCTCGTCTTCAATTGGGCAGAGAAGGCATTGCCTCAGTATTTCGCCACAAATTCGCTGGGGTCACTCTACATTTCCGGTTACTGGTTTCGCACCTATGCCAATGGGCACTTTCTAGCGGTCAATGACAGCGGCACACCCCATCTCTACTATCTCGGCTCGGTCAGCAATAACATGGTGTTAGACCTTGGGCCACTCGCTGATTTTGTTGTGATGGCTGGGCAATGAAGTGGCGAGGTGCAACACACACCGGCCACAGTTCAAAGTAAAGCGCTCGGTTCGCTTTGACTCCAGACGATAGCTAACCGTAAACGCGCTTGGCCCGCCACTGAATCCAGTTGCTCCAGGACGGCTAGGCCCAAATCGTTGGGCTTGCGGAATTTGCTATCAAAAAAGAAGCTGCTCCCGCACTATCCACGGCCTGAATGGCCTATTTGGCTTATAAACCGCTGCGCCCCGTAGAAGGTGCAGCGGGCCGGGTCAGCAGGTACAGCAGCGGCCCAAAGGAGCCCGTCACCAGGGTGAAGATCACCCAAGGCCAGACATTGCGGCCGCTGGCTTTGGCGTCATGCCACATCCAGACCATGAACAACGTCAGCGCAATCACAAGGTCAGTCATCACCTGTGCGGCCCCAAAGCTTTCAAAAGTGGGGGCCCAAAGGCCCCAGTAGCCGTGCTGCCACATGGCCACCGAACTGAGTGCGCCAAACGCCAAGAGTGTGATGATGAGAAGAGCGCGTTGCATAGCCAGGGCCTTTCAAGTGGTGAAGGCCTTCAGTGTCGGGCGCGCGGTGGTTGCGGGCAATTACCCGCGAGGTAATGGCACCGCGCCCCCCGCTGCAAACTGCGCCGACCTAAGCGTCCAGCGGAAACTTAGTGCAACCCAGGCGGCTGGAGATATCGCGGCTGGCTTCCGTGAGCATGGCCACCACTTCGCCCTCTTTGGCCTGGTCGTAGCGGAAGGTGGGGAACGAGATACTCATGCCCGCGATGGGGCGGTTCAGCCGGTCAAAAATCGGCACGCCCACGCAGCGGATGTGGTCGTCAAACTCTTCGCGGTCTTCGCCAAAGCCCTGGGCCTTGACCCGGTCCAGCTCTTGCGCAAAGGCGGCGGGCTCCACAATGGTTTTGTCACGGAAGCGTTTGAACTCGGCACCTTGCAAGATCAGCGCGCGGCGCTCGGGGTGCTCCCAAGCCATCAGCACTTTGCCAATGGCGGTGCAATGCAGCGGCGCGCGGCGGCCCACCTTGGAGTACATGCCCAGCATGTGGCGCGAGTCCACCTTGTGCACGTAGATGATTTCGCTGTCGATCAGCGTACCCAAGTGCACCGTCTCGCCAGTTTTGTCGGCCAGCATCTGCATGTGGTGCTTGGCCAAATCGACCAGCTCGGGGTATTGCAGCGCCTTGGTGCCCAGCTCAAACACTTTCATCGTCAGGCCGTAGCGTTCGCTATCGGCCTCCTGGCGCACATAGCCCAGCGTCATCATGGTTTGCAGGAAGCGGTAGACCGTGGCTTTGGGCATGGCCAGGCGCACGGACAGGTCGGAGATGCCGGTCTCGTTGCGGTCGGCCAGGGTTTGCAGCAAGCCAAACACTTTGAGTACGGCAGCCACCGACTCGGGCTGCTTGGAATCTAGTAAATCGTCGTCCATTTTGTTTTGTTTTCTCTGAAAACCTGTTTCAAATTGAATTATGGACCAATCTTGGCCCATGCGCTGGTTCACTTCAATAAGAGTTCGGGCAGCCACATGGTGAATGCGGGCACGTAGGTGACCAGCATCAGAGCAACTATCAGGCCACCGTAAAACGGCCAGATGGTTTTCATGACCGTACCTACGGAGACGCCGCCAATCGTGCAGCCCACAAACTGGGTGGTGCCCACGGGCGGGGTGTTCAGGCCCAGCGCGCAGTTGATCAGCATGACGATGCCAAACTGCTCGGTGCTCATGCCCATTTGCTGGCAGATAGGCAAAAAGATGGGCGTGCAGATCAGGATGGTGGCGGCCATGTCCAGAAACGTGCCCAGCACAAACAGGATGACGTTGACGCACAAGAAGATCACCCAGGGTTTGGTGCTGAAGCCAGACAGCGCCGTACCGGTGAGCTCAGCCACGCCATACAGGCCAATCAAGTAACCAAACATCGAGCTGATGCCGATCAGCAGCAGCACGGTGCCAGTGCTTTTGACGGCCTTGGCCGCGGCCTTTAAAAACTGCTCCTTGGTCAAGCGGCGATAAACCACGGCCGCCAAAAATAGCGCCCACACCACGGCCACAGACGCCGACTCGGTGGCCGTAAACGCGCCGGACAAAATGCCCGCCACGATGATGACCACCACCAGCAGGCCCGGCAGCGACTGCGCAAACGAGCGCGCCACCACCGCCCAGCCAGGGAAGGTGCCCGCCGGATAGCCCCGGTGCACCGCCACCGCATACGCCGCCACCAGATTGCAAATGGTCAGCAGCACGGCAGGGATGATGCCCGCCAGGATCAGCGTGGCAATGCTGGCCTTGCCACTGGCGGCCAGCGTGAAGATGATCAGGTTGTGGCTGGTGGGCATCAGCGCCCCCACCAGTGAGGCATGGGTCGTCACATTCACGGCGTAGTCCGCGTCGTAGCCTTCTTTCACCATCTGTGGAATCAACACCGAGCCCATGGCTGATACATCGGCCACTGGCGAACCCGACACGCCGCCAAACAAGGTGCAGGCCAGCACATTGCTCATGCCCAGGCCGCCGCGCACATGCCCGGCCATGGATTTGGCAAAGTCCACGATGCGGTCGGCAATGCCGCCGTACATCATGATTTCCCCCGCAAAGATAAAGAAAGGAATCGCCAGAAATGAGAACGGGCTCATGCCGGAAATCATTTGCTGGAAGCCCACCGCCAGCGGCAGGCCTTCGTACAGCAGCGTCAACAGAGACGAGATGCCGATAGAGAACGCCACGGGCACGCCCAGCAGCAAGAGCAGCGTGAAGCTCACGCACAGAATAGTCAGTGCCATGCGGGCTCCACCTCTTTGCCCTGCAGCAGGGCCAAAATATGTTCAATCGAAAACATGGCGATCAGCAGACCTGCACCCGCCGGGGGCAGGTACTTCAAGGCCTCTGATACGCCCAGCGTGGGAATCTTGTAATCCCACACGCTTTGGGCCAGCACCGCGCAGTAATAGGCCATCACCGCGCCAAACACCAGCACCAGTGCGTGGATCAGCAGCTCCATCTTCAGACGCACCGCCTCGGGGGCCAGCACCAGCAAAGACTCCAGGCCGATATGGCCTGCATCGCGCACGCCTACCGCCATGCCCATCATCGTGACGTAGAGCACCAGCAAGACCGAGCCGCTCTCTGCCCAGGTCGGTGTGTCATTGAAGATGTAGCGACCTATAACCTGGTAGAGCACGGCTGCGATGAGCAGCACCAGCCCGACCACCCCGATTTGCAGGCACAGGCGCGCTATGGCTGCGCAAAGGCGTGTGTACATACGGCCGCCTTACTTGACGGCATTGATGCGCTTGACCATGTCCTGCAGCTTGGGATCTTTCAGGAACTTGTCATACACCGGCTTCATCGCAGTCTGGAAGCTGGCTTTGTCCACTTCCACCAGTTGCACACCGGCCGCTTTCACCACAGCCAAAGACTTCTCTTCGCGCTCATCCCAGAGCTTGCGCATAAACAGCACCGACTCTTTGGCAGCCGCGCGGATTTGCTTTTGCTCGTCAGCCGACAAGGTGTCCCACACCTTCTTGGAGAACAGCAAGATCTCGGGTGCCATGGAATGCTCGGTCTTGTTATAGAAGCGGGCTACCTCGAAGTGACGTGAGCTTTCGTAGCTGGGGTAGTTGTTTTCTGCAGCGTCTACCAGGCCGGTTTTCAGCGCAGTGTAGACCTCGCCAAACGGCATCGGCGTGGCGTTGGCACCCATGGCTTCGAGCAATGCCACCCACAGGTCGCTTTGCTGCACGCGCACCTTCAAGCCTTTGGCATCGGCCAGCGTCTTGATAGGCTTTTTGACGGTGTAGATGGAGCGCGCGCCGGAGTCATAAAACGCCAGGCCAATAAAGCCCTGGGCTTCGCAATCTTTCAAAATCTCATCGCCAATCGCACCATCCAACACCTTGCGCAAATGCTCGGTAGAGCGGAACAAGAACGGCATGGTGGGCACCATCGTGGCCGGGCAGATGTTGTTCATAGGCGCCACGTTGACGCGGGCCATCGCAATCGCACCCAGCTTGGTCTGCTCAATGGTGTCTTTCTCGCTGCCCAGAGCTGTTTTGGAATACACCTTGATGCTGTGCTTGCCACCGGTGGCTTTACTGAGCTCTTCGCCCATGTGGCGCACGGCCAGCACGGTGGGGTAATCGTCCGGGTGAATGTCGGCGGATCGGAACTCCGTAGCCCAGGCGCTGGCCACGGCCAGTGTGCAGGCGGTGGCTATCAATGAACGAAACCAAGTCTTGCGGAAAGTCATCATGTCTGTCTCCTCTTGTGGTTGTAAAAAATCAAATGAAATCAAGGCAGGGCGCGGTAAGTCAAATTACCAAACCGCACCGCACCCTGGCCGGCCGCGTACAGCGCCGGGCGCAGGCTCATAAATCCGTAGGCCACGTTGTGGTGGTAGCCCGTCACATCCATTTGCACGCCGTACTTTTGCCAGGTGGTGCCCTGGTCTATGGACGTGTGAAGGGTGACGATGTGGCGGTTGTTAGTGAGGCGCACACGCAACTGATTGCCCATGCCCGCAGGCTTGGCACTGCTGCGCTGGTCCATGCCATAGCGGTGCAGCACCAGGCTCTTGGCATTGATGCCCAGGCCTGCATACAGCTTGTCGTTGTAGAACAGCAATACCCCCGCTTGGGCTTCGGCATCCAGGTCCACATCGACCTCCAACTGGTAGGCCTGATCGCCTGCCAAAAAAGTCATGGGCGAGCTGTTGGCGGGTGAGTTGCCTTTGGCTTTCAGCTCCAGTGTTTTGCCCTGTGCTGTATCCAGATAGCGCACCCGAGCCATCTCATCCGCGCCGCCCTTGAAGAAGCTCCATTGCAAGCCAAATTTATTACTGGAAAAGTCATCCGACAAAGGCAAGCCATGGGGTACCGCGCTGCCGCCCTGGGGTTTGGGTAACGGCACACCCTCGTCGGCGTCCTTGGCCTTGAACCAGCCGTCGGGTGTCCACTCCACCGCACTCATCAGCGTTTGACGGCCCAGCGTGTGGAAGCCGTTTTCGTAGCCGTGGTAGAGCATGAACCAGTCTTTGTCATTGGGGCCTTCCACCAGCGTGGCATGCCCTTTGGACCACCACTTTTCTGCGGCCGACTGGGTGCGCAAGATGGGGTTGTAGGGTGAGTTTTCCCACGGCCCGTGGATGGACTTGGAGCGCGCCGACACCACCATGTGGCCGGTGGGCGGGCCTGCGGTGCCACCCAATGCCAGCGTCATATAAAAGTAGTCGCCCCGGCGCAGCATCTTGGGGCCTTCTTGGGAGTAACTTTCTACCTCCCACTCTTCGGGGTACTTCCAGCCGTCGTACACATGGGTCATGGGGCCTACCGTGCGCAAGCCGTCATCGGACAATTGCACGCGGTCCCCATGCGACAAAAACAAATAGCGCTTGCCGTCTTCGCCCACGATATGACCCGGATCAATGCGCTCGTTGTTCAGCGCCACCGGGGCTGACCACGGGCCACGGATGTTCTTGGCTTGCACCACGTAGATATTGTTATTGCCGGGCTGTTTGACCGGGATGTAAACGTAATACGTGTCCCCATGCTTGGTGAGCTCAGGGGCCCACACGCTGCCGATGTATTGCGTGAGGGCAGGACCGATGGGCTCCCAGTTCACAAGATCGCGTGAATGCCAGATGGTGACGCCGGGGTAGGCTTCGAACGACGAGAACGTCATGTAATAGTCGTTGCCATCTTTCAGGATGCTGGGGTCCGGGTGGTCACCCGCCAGAATGGGGTTGAGGTAGCGGCCATCGCCCAAGTCTGCTTTGCGCTGCCCTTCAACGCCTTGGGCCCAGGTTTGGCAGGGGCGCAAGTACGCGTTGCCGGGTTGCAATGCACATGGGGTCTGGGCAGCCGCCCACGGGCTCGCCAGCACCAGCAGCAGGCTCAGCAGTGAACCCATTCGATAGCGCCACCAAGAGCGAAACACATGCAACATGGCTAGTGCACCCGTGTAGGGAAGCGGGTCGCCCAACCGGCTTTGGGACTCATATCGTCCAAGTTCCAGTCTTGCGGATTGAACGCGCTGCGGGTAGCCGCATAGGTGGGGTAGCCCTGGGCGTTTTGCACTTCAGAGTCAATGATCAGGCCGCGGCCCTCGGCCACATCCGATAAGAGCTTGAAGTCAATCGGGTCACGCGCCCAGGGGCGCGCGCCTGCGGCCAACGGTAAGTCGCGCTCTAGCTGGCGCGCCGGATAGACCCGAATATCCGCTGGCAAGTAAGCCTGCGGGGCCGACAGAATGCGGGCTTGACTCGCCGTATAGACCCCAGTGAGTGCGACGGGTTGGCCTACATCATCAACGGCAATGTTGTCCTTCAGGAACAACTCCACATCACCATGACCGCCCAATGCAAACAAAGGCGTGTTGGCTTTGGTGTCCGGGCCCTGGCGGTACACATTGGCCACCAGCGTGACTTTGCCGACTTGGAACGCATGGCCTTCCCATTCGTGGGCCACCAGGTTGTAGTGCACGGCCTTGGCACCGGGGTTGAAGATCAGGTTATTCACCATGGCGGCCTGCACGCCGCCCTTGAACAAGGCATTGCGCTCGCGGTTGGATGCGTAGATATTGCCGTACAGCAAGACACCGTTGGCGTTGTCGTGCACCAGCGTGCCTTTGGAGTGCTCGCCCTTGACGTGTACCGAGTTGGCCAAGCCCTCGTAAATCAGGTTGTAGCTGTAGGTGATGTTGTGCGAGGTGTTCTGG
Source organism: Burkholderiales bacterium PBB3 (assembly GCA_002256115.1). GTDB lineage: Bacteria > Pseudomonadota > Gammaproteobacteria > Burkholderiales > Burkholderiaceae_C > Allorhodoferax. Next base: position 22,233 of record NKIK01000018.1, on the reverse strand, counting down.
CGCCAGTCAGACGCTTGTGCACCGACAAAGCGCGGGCCACCCACCGACAGGTTTTCATCTGTAGCCCAGGAGAAAGAGCAGTGGTCCACGATGACGCGGTGGGCAGCACCCTGAGTGGAAATGGCATCCTGGTCCGCACCGCTGCGCTTGGCGCGACCAAACTCGCCGGGGCGAAACATCATGTGCTGGACGATCACATCATGGGTCGCAATATTGGTTTCCGACTTGATGACGGTGATACCGGGGTGCGGCGCGGTTTGACCGGCGACGGTGAGGAAGGGGTTCTTCACATTGATGTTCTTGCCCTGCATATCAATCACACCACCCACTTCAAACACAACGATGCGCGGGCCTGTAGCTTCCAGCGCTGCGCGGTAGGAGCCGGGGCCGGACTCATTCAGGTTGGTGACGCGAATGATCTGGCCCCCTGCGCCGCCACGCGTGCCTTGGGCCCATCCGGCGATGTCGTAGGTGAAGCGGTTGAGTTGTTCGCTGGTGGGCAGCGGTGTGGCGGTGGGGCTCTGCGCGAAGGACAGCCCTGCTCCAAGCATCATTGCTAGCGCTAGGAGTCTGGACGGCAAAGCGCTTTGCTCCGTGTCCCCCGCCCTGCGGGCTCCTCCTTTTACCTGCGCAAAACGCTTTGCCGCCCAGACTCCTGGTAGTGCGATAGTGGGGAAGGGGTGTTTCATGCGGTGTCTTTCAATGCGTGCTGAGATGCCACTTGCATGGCTTGGCGGACGCCGTGCTGGGCCAGGGTTTGCATGGCGGCTTCTAGTTGTTCTGTCAAACCGTCTATTGCGTTAAGGTCTTGTCCCCATACATCTGCGCGGGCCAGATAGTGGGCTGCGCTGGGTGTGCCAGGTGATGCCTGCGCCAGTGCCGCCAAGACGAGCACGATACGAGAGGGGAGCGTCCCCGTGATGCGCCGAAAGCTGAGTAGCTGTGGCAGTAAGCGAGCCGCAAACTTGCTCTCCTGGTTCAGCGCAATAGCACTGAGCGCATGCGAGATGGTGGGATTGGAAAACCGCAGCAACACCTCGGCGGCGAATGCCTGCAAATCGTTTTGCGCAAATGGCAGAGTGGGCAAAATTTCCTGCTCCAGCGTGTCTTGTAGAAAGCTGTGCAGCTGGGTATCTGCCATGGCAGCGCCTACCGTCTGCAGGCCAGCCAACAAGCCCAGCGCTGACAACAGCGTGTGCGCCCCATTGAGGATCGCCACCTTGCGCAGACGGATGGGGGCCAGGTCGGCCACCCATTGCACACTCAGGCCCGCGCGGTGCAGCGGAAGCTCTTGTGCGACCCAGGCGGGCGCCTGAATGGCCCAATAGTGGTAGCGCTCACCTGCCACCATCATCGGATCACGGTAGCCCCACTGCGCCTGCAAGGACTCGGCCTCTGCACTGGGGTAGCCGGTCACGATGCGATCGACCAGCGTGGAGCAAAACTGGCAGGCTTCGTTCAGCCAGCTTACAAATTCAGCCTCTAATTTCCAAAGCGCTGCGCAATGCAGCACAGCATTGCGCAGCGCAGGACCATTGGCCTCAATCAGCTCGGTGGGCAGCAGAATTAGCCCCTTGCTGGAGTCGGCGCAAAAGTGTACGAAGCGGGCGTGCAGCCAGCGCGTCAGCTTGGCTGGAAAGCTGCTAGGCGGCTGGTCCTGATACTGGTCCGTGGTGTTAACCGTGATGCCAGCCTCCGTGGTGTTGGAGACCACAAAGCGCACATTGGGGTTGGCGGCCAGCGCCAGGTAGTCGGGCCAATGCACCGCCAGATCGAGTTCGCGTTGCACACACTGGATTACCCGCACGTCCGTTTGCAATGCACCTGCTGCGTCCAGCCCCCGCAACACTGTGGTGTAGCAGCCGCCTTGGGTATCTAGCAGCGGTGCAGTAGAGCGCGATGTGGGCCGGACGATGACCACACCCAGGTCCATCGCGCAGCGTTCATTGAGCAAGTCGATCTGCCAATCCACAAACCCGCGCAAAAAATTTCCCTGACCAAACTGCAAGACCCGAATGGGTAAGGCCTGGGGCCGCGAGCGCGCCAGCAGGGGCAGGTTCGCCGACAGCGCCAAGGCAGTGGTCACAGCGAAATGTCCCTGCGCCAAAAGATGAAATCGTGCTGCCCCAGGCGGTCGGCCTGGGTCATGCGTTCGCCCGACGCGGTGGCAATCAACTGGGCCAGCAAGGCGTCGGCCAGCGCGTCTGGCGCGGCCCCTTCCAAAATACTGCCGCAGTCAAAGTCAATCAATTCGGACAGGCGCTCGGCCAGCTCGGTGTTGCTGGCAATTTTCATGACCGGCGCGATAGGGTTGCCGGTGGGTGTGCCCAGGCCCGTGGTGAACAACACCAAGTTCGCACCTGCCGCCACCAAAGCGGTAACCGACTCCACATCGTTACCTGGGGCGCATAGCAATGACAGACCTTGTGCGGTAGCCACCTCGCCGTAATCCAGCACCGACACGATGGGTGAGCTACCGCCCTTTTTGGCAGCGCCTGCGGATTTCATGGCATCGGTAATCAAACCATCGCGGATATTGCCGGGGCTGGGGTTGTCTGCAAAATGGGTGCCTACGGCCTCTGCGCGTGCTTCAAAATCGCGCATCAGTTGCAGGAATCGATGCTTATCCGACTCTTGCACGCAGCGCGCAATCAGGCTGGACTCGACGCCGCACAGCTCGGGGAACTCGGTCAATACGGATGAACCACCCAAAGCCACCAACTTGTCTGACACCAGGCCCAACACCGGGTTGGCGGTGATGCCTGAAAACCCATCCGAGCCGCCGCACTTCACACCAATGCGCAAATGCGACAAGGGTACGGGCTGGCGCTGCACCTGGTTGGCCAGCGCCAATTGCTGCAGCGTGTCTTGCACCACGGCCTTCATCATTGCGGCTTCACCGCCCTCCCATTTCTGCTGTTCGTAGATCAGGCAAGGCTTGTCAAAGGCCGGGTTCTTCTCCGCCAGGGCCGCCTTGAACATATCCACTTGGGCGTTTTGGCAGCCCAGGCTGAACACGGTGACGCCTGCCACATTGGGGTGGTCGGCATACGCGGCCAGGATTCGGCACAGCGCGCGCGCATCGGCCCGGGTACCACCGCAGCCGCCCTGGTGGGTGATGATGCGAACGCCATCCACATTGGGAAAAGGCCGTTTTGCAGGCGACGGCGCCAGGCCCGCGCTACCGAGCAAAGACCGCGTGAAATCTGCCAGATCGTCCTGGGCGTAACCCAAGGGCCGCACCAGCGCATCGCGCAGTTGCTCCACATTGCGGTTCTCACAAAATACCAAAGGAAAAATCAGCCAATGGTTGGCGGTGCCGACACGGCCATCCGCACGCACGATGCCCTGGAAAGTCACTCCCTGCCAAGGTTGCACGTTGGGCGGTGTCCAGGGCGGGGCCACCGCATCCAGCTCTGGCGCGGCGGCGTAGTGGGCCAGGTTCTCTGTGGTGACTGCGGCGCCCGCGGCAATGGCGTGCGTGGTGCGCCCCACAGGCGTGCCATACATGCGCAGAATCTCACCTTCGGCATACGCGCGGCGAGCCAGTTTGTGTTTGCGCTGCACTGGAGTAACGACCTGCAGGGTCTCGCTCCCCCACACCACGGTATCGCCCGCTGACAAATCATCCAGCGCCACCAGCATGTCATCGTCAGGATGAATGCAAAGCACCCGTGCACGCTGGGTGAGGGCTGTTGTAGTGCTCATAGCGCGAAGTAGCGTTTAGCGTTGTCGTAGCAAACGCCACGCACGATGGTGGCCAGTGCCTCTTCATCGTGCGGGTACTCGCCATCGGTCACCCAGCGGCCCAGTTGGCGGCACAGCAGGCGGCGGAAGTAGTCGTGGCGCGGGTAAGAGGCAAAACTGCGCGAGTCCGTCACCATGCCGACAAACGACCCGAGCACGCCGTGGTTGGCCAACGCTCTGATCTGGCGCAGGTTGCCATCCTTGTGGTCGTTAAACCACCAGGCCGGACCCATTTGCACTTTGCCCGCCGTGCTGCCATCTTGAAAGCAACCGATCAAGGCAGCCAGCATTTCATTCATCGCCGGGTTCAGGCAAAACAACATGGTCTTGGGTAATTGACCTTGCGCATCCAGCGCATCCAGCAGCGCTGCAATGCCCCGGCTGTGGCCTGCATCCGAGATAGCGTCATAGCCCGTATCAGGCCCCAGCAAGCGCATACCACGCTGGCTGTTATTGCGCTGCGCGCCGATGTGCAGGCACATGGCCCACTGGTGCTCGGCATAGACCACGCCCAGGTCTTGCAATAGTCGGCGTTGAAAGGTGGCCTGCTCGGCCTCTGTCAACAGCGCACCGGTCAGACGCTGGGCCATCAGGCGCTCGGCGTCCGCCGCAGTCACTGGCTCAAAGCTGATGGGCAGGTCAATGGCGTGGTCCGAGATGCGGGCACCGCGCGCGTGGAAATAGTCCACACGATTCGCCAAGGCCGAAACCAGTGCGGCATAGGTGGCGACAGGTTGCCCCGTCACTTCACCCAGGCGGACCACATAGTCGGCAAAGCCTTCGCGATTGATGCGCATGGCGGCGTCGGGCCGAAAGGCGGGCAAGACCCGCGTAGTCAAGGCTGACGCAGCGATCTCGTCGTGCTGGGCCAAGTCATCAATCGGATCGTCGGTGGTGCAGGCCACTTCCACTTTGGCTTTTTCCAGAAACGTCCAGCTCGTCATCGTGCTCAGCGACGCATTGGCATCGGCCCAAATGCGCGGCGCATTGCGCGCATTGATAGGCAAGTGAATGCCAAAAATCTGCTGCAACTCCAGATGGCACCAATGCAGGATGGGGTTACCTGCGGCCAACGGTAGTACGCGACAAAAGGCCTCGAACTTGGCTTGGTCTGGTTGGCTGCCGGTGATGAAGTCTTCAGAGACACCCGCGCTACGCATCAAACGCCATTTGTAGTGGTCGCCAGCCAGCCACAGCTCGGTGATGTTTTTGAATTTCTTTTGCGTAGCGATCTCACCCTGCTGCAGGTGCGAGTGGTAATCAATGATGGGCAAACCCACCGCTACGCTGCGGTACAGGTCACGCGCCGTGGGCGTGTCGAGCAGGAAATCTGCATCCAAAAAAGATGTCATGGCAAAGCTCGTTAAATGGGCTTGGTGAATGGGCCTGAATGGAGCCCGATCAGGGTCCCGTGAAAAGTAAGCGGCCTGCACCGGCTCCCTGGCGTACGCGGACTTCAACATCCGGTGCAGCATCTTGGGGCAGAAATAAGGTCGGCACCCAGCCAGAGTCGGTCGACCATGCAATCTGCGGATAGGTGTCACGCAGCGCGGCCAGCAGGTCTACGGGCTTGCCGTTGTGCAAAGAGCCACGGTCCACAAACCGGTCGCCCTTGAGCGCGCGCACCAGCTTGCCCGCACCCACATCCGGAGTCGTCAACCAAACATTGCGCTCACTGACGATGGAGGAATGGATGCCGACACCCAAAGAGTAAGCATAGGGGTAGCTGCTGGTCTGTTGGCCGTCAAACAGGTTGTTGTAAACATGGACTTGGCCGTAGCGCACGCGCGGGGTGCGCTCCTTCACCGCCTCGTACCAGTTATGGTGAAAACTGACCTTGAGTTTGTCCACATCCAGCACCTGGCCATCGCTGCTGCCTACCAGCGTGGTTTTGTCGTGTTGGCGAAAGTGATTCCAAGACACCGTAACCCAGTTGGACTGCTGGGTGATATCGAGCATGCCATCGTGGCGCTGCACTTGCCGACCAAATGCCATTTTCTCCAAGTGATCGGGCCTGGGGCCATCATCAAAAGTGCAATGGTCGATCCAGACGTGGGTGGCACCGCGCAGCGAAACATTGTCGTACTCCGAGTTCCATTCGCCGTTGGCGTTGTCCTTGGGGTCCCAGGCGGGAAAGAAATCGTAAGCGTCTTCGAAGCGCAGATTGCGGAGGATGACGTTGTCCACTTTTTCGAGGAACAGCATGCCGTTGACGATACTGGCGTCACTACCCACACCCACTACCGTGGTGTTGGAAGGAATGCGTACGATGATGTGCGCCGCCTGTTTGCGCGACGAGCGCTGGCGGGCATCTTCTTGAGGACCCGAAGGCGGCTTTTTTCCCCACACCGCGGGATCAAACGCCGCCAGAAATGCTGCCGGGTCGAACGCCGGGTCGCGGTAATCTTCCATACCCAGCGGCTTACCCGCATCATCGGTGCTGAGATCGATACGGCCCTGCACCCGCACGATGCGCGCCTGCGGGCCAGGGGCCAAAGCAGACACCAGCTCGGCGCGGTTGCGCACCGTGTACACGTGCTGGGCTTGCGCATCCGCACCACCGCGCGTACCTCCGCTTGCAGCGGCCCAACCATCCATACTGTTCAGCTGATCGCGCTCTGTTGCCCACGCGGTGGCGGTGCGTTCTGGCGACGTATTGCGCCACTCCGCCATGCGGTTGGCCGCTTCGCCCGACGATTGAAAAGGCCTGCGCGCAGTAGAAGTCGCCCAGGGGCCAAGGTGCGCACCCAGTACGCTATTGCGCACCAGCGCTTGCCCGTTAGGGGACGTCTCTTTTTTCCACGCGCCTTTGGGTACCCCCTGGTCCCAGGCCCGGCCCATTGCAATCGAGCCTGCAGGCAGCCCAGCTTCGCCTATCAAACGGCTGTTGATAACCAAAATACCCAACGCGGTGGTGCTGGCCGTACTGGGCGCAAGCACATAGCCAGATTCGTTGCCAGCACGGCGCCCCGCACGGCTGACGATGGTGGAGTCATCGATCACCAGAGTGCCAGCGCCGAAGATGAAATCCACATCGCCTGCAATCAGGCTTTGCTGCACATAGACACGGTCTCCAGTCTTCTGCGGGCTGGCCCGCACATACAGCGTGTCCTGGTGGCCTAGCAGATGAACCGCATTCAATTGGATTTTGTCGCCTTGGGTCATCAGGGCCACGGCCTGTGCCCCACCCGCCTCATTCGCGCCCGTTCGATAGTCAAATCCATGGCGCACCGCGTTCATGGCGTCGTTTTCAACCGTCATCTGCTGCAGTTGCACGTCATTGCTAAAGAGGGCCAAGGTGGCACTGGAGGCAGTTCCAATGGTGGTGGCTGCAAGGTTTGGCTGGCACGGATTGCCAGAACCCACGCCCGCAGCTTTGACTTCACCTGCATAGCGGCCTGCCACGATACGCACGTCCGCAGGGCTTGCCCCCAAACCCACGAGCAGCAGTGGTGCCTTGCCCTGAATACACACTTGCCCGCGGTAAACACCCGGAGCCAAGCCAATGGCATAACGACGCCCACTGCCGTCAGGCTGGGCCACTGCGTCTATGGCAGCTTGCAGGCTGGTGTGGGTACCAGAACCATCCGCCGCGACCAAAAAGTCGGGCTTGGGGAGCTTGGAGCCAGACAAGGCTGCCGGCTGCCATGCGCCAGGGCCTTGTGCCAGGTAGGCCGCTACGCTGTACTGGGCCGCCAAGGCATCGGTCAGCTGGGGGCGTGGTGTTTCTTGGGCCACCGCAGTTGCCATCAACCCGCACGCCAGCCAGAGCCAGGTTTTCACGGTGCGATGACGTCTGCCAAATACAGGGCTGGCTCGCCTTCGGCGTCGGAGCTGAACAGCACTTGGCTCTCGTCAGGCGTGAAGGACGGATGCGGGTGCGTGACCTGGCGGCTGCCTTTATGCACTTTCCACGAAGAGTCGTGGCGCGCAATGGCCCTGTTGGTACCGGCCTTCAAATCAAACACATGCAAATACGGGTCGGTCACGATGTCGTGGCTGCCCGAGTCCGACACATCTGCCGGGGAACCGGAGCCGTCACCGACCAGCATAGTGCCGTCAAAATTGCTCATCAAGTGCGAGCAAGGCGGCATGGCCGTCAGGCGCTTGTTTTCCAGCGTCACCGGGTCCAGCGACCAAATCCAGCGGTCCCGCTGACCCTTGAGGTAGGACACATAAATCATCGCGGAGCCATCAGGCACCCAGAACTCGTGGGTGCAGCTCTCGCCCACTTCGTGCACCTTGCCACAGCGTAGGTTGGTGCCGTCTTCGTTGACGAACCACATGCGCGCGTCCACCAGATCGTGCGGGCCTTCGTGGCAGAAGGCAACAGTGTCATCGTGGAAGGGTCGGTACTGCGGGTGGCCCAGCCAGCCGTGCTTCTCCAGGATGACTTCGCGTTCACCGGTCTGCAGGTCGATACGAATCATGCGGCAGCGCGGCTTGGCGTGGTACATGTCATGGAATTTCTTCCAGTCGCTCAAGGGGAACCAGTCGTCGGCATGGATCTCGATGCCCACCATCTTGGTACAGGCGCTGTTAGACACCCAAGTGCCATAGCCGACCCAGCCTTCTGGCACGGTGTAGATGACCTCTTCTTTCAGATCGGACAAAGCCAAGCGAATGAGCCTGCGCTCCGCGCGAACAAAGTACAGGTACTGGTCATCGGGGCTTAAGAAACCGCCAAAGGTGTTTTCACGCGCCTGATCGGTGAGCTGTGTTGCCACTTGCGATTGCAAATCCAACAGGTGGTAATTCCAAAAATTACCAGGCCCAAACTCGGCGCCAAAAATCAGCTTGCTGCCATCGTTGGTGAAGCACTTTTGGTAGAAATAGTTGCGGTGGCAGGTGATGTCGGTCGGCGTCAGGCGCGTGACATTGGCACCGGTATCCGGGTCTTGCCGGGTTTCGAATTTCAGTTGGCGTTGGGTAGAAACTGTCATGGTGATTCAGGGTTTTTATTTGATGCGTTTCAACAGGGCATTGCCCTCTTCCACCAGGCGGCGGGCGGCCTCCTGGTCGGTGGTCTTTCCATAAGCGACGGTCTCAAAGACTTCGCGCATGAATTTGTGCAGACGGGCGTGTTCAAACAAGGGCGCAGGCACAGGCACTCGGCCTGCATCACGCTGCTTCTTGATCTGCTCGTGGGCGGCCAGCTCCATCGCAGGCAGTCGGTTCCCTTTAACCAGCACATCGAGCTGGCTGCGGGCCGCAGGCACACCGCGGGTCTTGCCCAAAATCTTGGCGGCCTCAGGGTCGGTCAACAAGAAGTTGATCAGGCGCGCGGCCAACTCAGGCTGCTTGCAGTTGCGGCCCATGGCCAGCATGACGGTAGGCCTGCCAAACATGCCACTGACTTTGGCGTCAGGCAGCGTAGGGAAATCTCCCAACACCAGGTTTTGCTGTTTGTTCAGCGTAGCGGCGCGCAGGGGAATGGCGGAGTCCCAGGTGAAGTTGCCCGCCCAGTTGCCCACCACCCAGTCCTGCTGCTGCTCGGTGGGCTTTTCAGCACCACCCAAACTGGCCCGCAGGGGCAAAGGCGTGGCCACATGCTCGGTGATCAGCTTGCGGTAGGTTTGCACCCACTCCAGCGCAGCGGCAGGGCTCATGGCCACGCGGGGCTCGGCCGGGTCGACATACGGCGTGCCATACTTTTGCTGCACGTAGGCTTGCGACAGCAACAGCATGTCGTAAAGCTCACCGTCCAGCGGATAGGCGTTGTCGCCCAGTTTGGCTTTGAAGACTCGCCCTGCGGCAAATAGATCGTCCCAGGTTTTGGGCAACGCAAGGCCTGCACGGTCAAAGCTGGCTTTGTTCCACAGCATCACACGCGCGGTGTAGGCCGAGGGCAGCGCATTGAGCTTGCCCTGCACCCGCCCGGCATTGACGTCTTCTTCGCTAAATTGATCCAGGGCCAGCAGCGAGCGGTATTTATCCAGGTCGGTGAAGCCATTGCCCTTTTTGGAGAACATGGCCAGCCAGGCCCAGTTGATCTGCATGATGTCGGGCTCAGAGCCACCCGCGATTTGGGTGGTCAAGCGCTCCAAATAACCGTTAAAACCCATGTACTCGGCCTTGATCTTCAGGCCGGGGTTTTGCTTTTCAAACAGCGCAATGGCTTTAAGCGTAGTCTCATGGCGAGTAGCACCGCCCCACCACGCAAACCGCAGCACGGTGGGCGTGGTCACCGGCGTGGGCGCTTGGGCCTGCGCCAGCAAAGGGCTGAGCGCAAGCGCCGAAAAATGTCGACGATTCAACATACGCGCTACTTCAGCAGACTGATGCCGCTCTCGGCATCAAACAAATGGCAACGTGGCAATTGCACATGGAACTCGTGGGCATCGCCACGGTTTTTACCTTCCAGGCCCTGAAGCTGATCCGAAGGTACGCGCGCGCTCAGCGCCAATTCACCCACATTGAAGTGAACAAAGACTTCGCTGCCCATGTGCTCAGTAAAGCGCAGCACGCCCTGCACCGGCACACTGTCGCCTTGCAAGCGGGCACCAGCCGAAATGTGCTCCGGGCGCAGACCAAACTGCACTGCCCCAACACGACCATTCAGCGCAGCCGCTTTGGCGGCTGGCAAGGTCAATGTTTGTCCGCCCAGCTCGACCGTCAATGCACCACGATCCGCCACTAACTGGGCAGGCACGATATTCATTTCGGGCGAGCCAATGAAGCTGGCGACAAACGCGTTGGCGGGGTGGTCGTAGAGCGCCGTGGGCGTGTCCACTTGTTGAATCACGCCGTCTTTGAGCACACAAATACGCTCACCCATGGTCATGGCTTCGGTCTGGTCGTGCGTCACATAGACCACCGTGGCGGGTTGACCCGATTCACGCAGCGTGCGGTGCAGCTCGGTCAAGCGCACGCGCATAGCGGCGCGCAGCTTGGCGTCCAGGTTGGACAGCGGCTCATCAAACAAAAACACTTCGGGCTTTTTAACAATAGCCCGGCCGACCGCAACGCGCTGGGCCTGGCCACCGCTGAGCTGCTTGGGGTAGCGCTCCAGCAGATGCTCCATCTCCAGCAGGCCTGCGGCATGGCGCACGCGCTGCTCCAGCTCGGCCTTGGGCGTACCGGCCAGGCGCAGTCCGAAAGCCAGGTTTTCGTAGACTGTTTTGTGCGGGTACAGGGCGTAGTTTTGAAACACCATGGCAATGCCACGCTCTTTGGGTGCCAGCTTGTTCACCAGCTTGTCACCAATATAGAGTTCACCGCCCGAGATGGATTCCAGCCCGGCAATCATGCGCAGCAGGGTGCTCTTGGCGCAGCCCGAGGGGCCTACAAACACCATGAATTCACCATCACGCACTTCCAGGTCGACCCCATGCACAGCCTTGAAGCCGTTGGGATAGATCTTCTCTATCTTTTTTAAATTCAAACGTGCCACTGACTTGTCTCCAATTTTTATCCTTTGACGCCACTGGACGTGGCACCTTCGATGAAGTGTTTTTGTGCAGCAAAGAACACTGCCACCGAGGGAATCAGTGCCACCACCGAGATAGCGATCACATTGGCCCACTCCACCTCTTCAGTTGCCCCGATGCTCATCTTGAGTGCGAGCGATACCGGGTACTTTTCTACAGACGCCAAATAGATCAAGGGTCCCATGAAATCGTTCATGGTCCAGATGAACTGGAACACAATCACCGAGACAATGGCAGGCTTGAGCAGCGGCACGATGATGTGCCACAGCAGTTGCAGCGCATTGCAACCGTCAATCTGCGCAGCCTCTTCCATGTCCCGCGGAATGCCCTTCAGGAACTGCACCAGCATGAAGATAAAGAAGGTGTCCGTGGCAAAAGCCGACGGCACGATCAACGGCAGGTAGGAGTCCAGCCAGCCCAACTCGCGAAACACCAGGTACTGTGGAAGGCGCAAAACAATGAGGGGCAACATCATGGTGCCGACCATGATGGAGAACAGAAACTTCTTACCCCAAAACTCGAAGCGTGCAAAGGCATAGGCCACCAGCACACAAGAGATCACCGTGACGATGATGCGCGGTATCGTGATCAGGAAACTGTTCAAGAAATAGGTGGCAAAGGTGTACTCGGTACTGGTCTTCCAGCCCTTGGCATAGGCACCAAAGTCAAAGCGCTGCGGCCAGAAGCCCACCTCGGTGAATATCTCGCTATTGCTCTTGAAAGATGCGCCTACCAGCCATAGCAGCGGATAAAGCATGACCAAGGCCACGAGACCCAGCGCTACGTAACGCAACCAAGGCGTGCCGGTGTTGCCCGCATCTGCGGCGCTTGTTGGGGCGCTCTGTGTGGCGCTCATTTGCGTTGCTCCTTTTCACCGGCATAAAACACCCAGTATTTGGAGCTCCAGAAGCTGATGGCACTCAAACCACCCACCAGCGCAAACAAGACCCACGACAATGCCGCGCCATAGCCCAGATTGAAGAAGCGGAAGCTCTGGTCATAGATATACAAGGCCAGCACATAGGTGGAGCTCAAAGGACCGCCCTCGGTGATCATGTAGGGGCCGTTGAACTCCTGAAACGCATGCACCATCTGCATGATCATGTTGAAGAAGATCACAGGGGTGATCAGCGGCACGGTAATGCTCCAGAACTGCTGCAGCTTGCCTGCACCATCGCATTCGGCTGCCTCATATAGGGAGGTGGGCACGTTTTGTAAAGCCGCCAAGAAGATCACCATGGCCGAACCAAACTGCCAAGTAAACAGCAGCACGATGGTCCACATGGAATAGTGCTCATCCGCCAGCCAGGCAATAGGCTCTATGCCCACCTGCACCAGTAGCAGATTCACCAAGCCATTCTTGGCAAAAATGAAACGCCACAACACGGCCACCGCAATGGAGCCGCCCAAAATGGACGGTAGATAGAAGGCAGCACGGAAGAAGTTGATGCCGCGCAAGCGGAAGTTGAGCACATGGGCGATGAGCAAAGCAAAACCCACCCGCAGGGGCACCGCCAGCGTGGCAAATAGCAAAGTCACACCGAGCGATTTGCGAAACAGGGGGTCATCCGCAATCAGCTCTTTGTAGTTGTCCAGCCCCACATACTGGGGCGGGTCGATCAGGTCGTACTGCGTGAAGCTGAGCGCAAAGCTCATCACAAACGGAAACAGCTTGAACAGCAAGACGCCCAGTACGAAAGGCAGTACAAACAGAAATCCCAGGCGCTTGTTCTCATACATGCTGGCGTTCTCCGATGTGCGCAGCGCTGGGCTTAACGCGCCAACCAACCGCCGTCGACGGCGATGGTGTAACCGTTGACGTAGTCCGATGCCTTGGAAGCCAAGCACACGACCGGCCCGGCCAAATCGCTGGGCAGCCCCCAACGCGCTGCGGGAATACGCTCCAGGATGGCAGCGTTGCGCGCTTCATCGGCACGCACCGCCGTGGTGTTGTCGGTGGCCATATAGCCCGGTGCAATCGCGTTCACATTAATGCCATGCGCCGCCCATTCGTTGGCCATGGCACGCGTCACGCCCATCACGCCGCTTTTGGAAGCGGTGTAAGACGGCACCCGCACGCCACCCTGAAAGGACAACATGGACGCAATATTGATGATCTTGCCGCCCGTGCCTTGCTTGATGAACTGCTTGGCCACGCCCTGCGCCAAGAAGAACACGTTCTTCAGGTTCAGGTTCATCACATCGTCCCAGTCTTTTTCACTGAAATCGATGGCATCGGTGCGGCGAATGATGCCCGCGTTGTTAACCAGAATGTCGATCTTGCCCGCGAACTCTATGGCTTGCTGGACCACGCCTTCGAGGCAAGCGGTATCCGACAGATTGGCCCGCAGATCCCAAAAGCGGCGACCCGCAGCTTCAATCACTTGTTTGGTTTCTGCCGGGTCGCTCAGGTTCACACCGACGATATCGGCCCCAGCTTGCGCCAGCGCCAGCGCCATACCCTGACCCAAACCGGTGTTGCAGCCGGTCACCAAAGCCACTTGACCCTGGAGTTGGAAGTTTTCGATTGTCATTTTTATCAACTCCGGATTAACGCAGGGTGGTCATGGGGATGTGGTCCATGTCAGAGAACACTTGGTTCTCGCCGACCATGCCCCAGATAAAGGTGTAAGCCTGGGTGCCTACGCCTGAGTGCAAAGACCAGCTCGGGCTGATCACCGCTTGTTCATTGCGCACCACCAGGTGGCGGGTTTGGGTGGGCTCGCCCATCATGTGGAAGACGGCCGCATCGGCCTTCATATCAAAGTAGAAATACACCTCCATGCGGCGGTCATGGGTGTGGCAGGGCATGGTGTTCCACAGGCTGCCAGGCTCCAGTTGGGTCATGCCCATCAGCAATTGGCAAGTTGGCAACACATTGGGCACCAGGAATTTGTAAATCGTGCGGCGGTTGCTGGTCTCCGGCGCGCCCAGGGTCTCGGGCGAAGCCTCGGCCAGGGTCACCTTGCGGTGCGGATAGGCGGTGTGGGCCGGTGCGCAGTTGAAATACAGCTTGGCGGGCTGGGCCGCGTCGATGCTGAAAAATTCCAGTGCCTTAGCGCCTTGGCCGACATACAGGGCCTCGCGGGCACCCACTTCAAACGTCACGCCATCTACCACCACGCGCGCTGCGCCGCCAATATTGATCAAGCCCAGCTCGCGGCGTTGCAAAAAGTAGTCAGTTCCGGTGTGCTTGCCCAGCTCAGCCGAGAAGGTCACGCCCGCCGCCACCGGCATGATGCCGCCGACGATGATGCGGTCGATTTGGCTGTAGGTCAGCGTGACGTTGTCGGCCACAAACAGGTCTTCGACCAAGAAATGGCGGCGTAGACCTTCAGTGTCTAGGGTGCGGGCGTGGTCGCTGTGAACGGGTTGGCGGATTTGCATGGAAGCTCCAGTGGTCGGTGGGTAAATAGCCGTTTTGGCTTGTTTAAAGCGCTTATTTGCCTAAGGCTAACGAATGAAACAATGTTTTGAAATACTGGTTTCTACCTAGTGAACCACTGTTTCAAAACAAATTGGTGGTGCTATAGTATCACCAAAACAAGGTTCCACATTGATCAGTAATTTGATTTTGTTGACCGATTTCTTACGCACACCGAGGCCCTTATGAATTTTTTTGACAACGACGCCACCCCCTGGACCGAGCTGGGCGACGGCATCCGCCGCAAGATCGTGGGGCACACCCCCCAGCTCATGTCGGTGTTCATGCAATTTGATAAAGGCGCGATTGGCACACCGCATTCGCATGAGGTGCACGACCAGATTGGCTTTGTGATCTCTGGATCGTTTGAAGCCATCATCAATGGCGAGCGCCGCGTCTTGAAAGCCGGTGATGCCTTCATCGCCCCCCACGACCACACGCACGGCGTGGTTGCTTTAGAGCACCACAGCCACTTGCTGGACCAGTTCTCACCGCGCCGGGACGACTACCTGTCCTCCGGCACCTGACCCCTTCACCGACAACACACCACAACTACCCGAGGAGACAATTCATGACAAACAAGAGTTCACCGGCGCGCCCTGCGCTCAAACCGATCAGCCAAGCCGTTCACACCCTGGTCGCGTCTCTGGTTTTGACAGCCGCAGGCGGCGTTGCTGCCCAAGAGACTAAAAAAGACCTAGACGCCGTCGTCGTGACTGGCATGCGCGCATCTTTGGAAAGCTCACTGGCATCCAAGCGCAATGACAACGGCATCGTCGACGTCATCAAGGCCGAGGACATGGGCAAGTTTCCGGATACCAACTTGGCAGAGTCGCTGCAGCGGGTGCCTGGTGTGGTGATTGACCGTGACGCGGGCGAAGGCCGCTCCATCACCGTGCGCGGACTGGGACAAGATTTCACGCGCGTGCGCATCAATGGTATTGAAGGCCTGGCCACTACTGGCGGTACCGACAGCTCAGGCGGTGCCAACCGCTCACGCGGATTCGACTTCAATGTTTTTGCCGCCGACCTGTTTAGCTCGCTAACCGTGCGCAAGAGCAGTTCTGCCGACGTGGATGAGGGCTCTTTGGGTGCCACCGTTGATTTGCAAACTACACGCCCCTTTGATCTGAAGGGACGTGCAGCCAGCGTGTCTTTAAAGGGCTCTTACAACGATTTGTCGGGCACAACGACTCCTAAAGCGTCCTTTTTGCTGTCCGACACCTTCGCGGACAAGAAAATTGGCGTCCTCATCTCCGGCGCATTTTCAAAACGCAAGGTACTAGAAGAAGGCTTCAGCACCGTGCGTTGGGACAACGGTCCGTCATCGGGCGGCTGGTGCCCTCCCCAGGGCATTACCACCGGACTGCCTGCGGGTTCCACCGCAACGACTTGCGGCCCAGCGGCCCAAGGCGTAAACCGTTTACCCAACACACCCGAGAATCTTGCCGCCTTTACTGAGGCCAGCAAAGCGGGCAACTTCCACCCACGACTGCCACGCTACGGCCGCTTGACCCACGACCAAGACCGTGTCGGCATGACCGGTTCGTTCCAGATCAAGCCCGCAGAAGGTTCTTTGGTCACCGTGGACATGCTGTACTCCAAACTCAGTGCGACGCGCCAAGAGGATTTCTTGGAGGCTATCTCGTTTAGCCGCACCCTGACCGCCGGTGGCAAGCCCCAAACCAGCGTGGTCAGCGCCGCCTACGATGCCAATGGCTCGCTGCTGCGTGGCACTTACAACGGTGTGGACATCCGCGCCGAATCTCGGTTTGACGAACTCTCCACCACCTTCACGCAGCCCACCGTGACGTGGGAACAGAACATCGGCGACTCCATGAAGTTGACCGCCCGCATTGGCCGCGCAACCTCGAAGTTTGACAACCCGATTCAGACCACCACCACGCTGGATGCCCCCAACGTCAACGGTTACTCCATTGATTTCACGGGCAATGACCGCGCACCCAGCATCAACTACGGCACTTTGAACCCGAACGATCCCAACGGCGCGTTCAAGATCATGGGCGTGCCCGTCGGCGCTGCCAACATCACCAACTTCACCCCCAGTGAAGTGCGTATTCGCCCTAACAGCGCAACCAATACCAATGACCTAGCGCACGTCGATCTGGCCTGGGACTTGATCCCCGAAAAATTGACTGTCAAAGCGGGTCTGGACTACAAGAAGTTCACGTCCGACGTGTTTGAGGCGCGCCGCACCGTGGAGACCATGAACGCATTGCCCCTCGGTATCAGCCCGATCAGCCTGGTGACCAACTTGACCGGGTTTGGCAAGGGGCAAGATCTGCCTGCCGGTTCTGTGACCTCATGGGTCATACCGAACCTGAATGCTATTGCGTCCGCGTACGACATCTATTGCAACTGCCTGAAAACCGGTACTGCGGGTGGCCCAGGCGACTACACACTCACCTCCATCACCAACGGTTCTGCACGTGGTTCCAATCGTACGATTGTTGAGACCGATACCGGTGGATTCCTGATGGCGGACTTCTCAACTGCGTTGTCTGGCATACCGCTGCGCGGCAATTTTGGTACGCGCTATGTTCAAACCAAGATGGTTGCAACTGGCTACCTGGCTACGGGCGGTGGCCTGCCAGTCACCGCTGAGAATAGCTATACCGATTGGCTGCCGTCGCTCAACGTAGCTGCCAACTTATCCAAGGATTTGATTGGTCGCGTTGCCATAGCCAAGGTAATGGCCCGGCCCCAGTTGGGTAATGTCAGCCCCGGCGGAACGCTTAGCACCAGCGGCACTTTGTCCTATACCGGCGGCAACCCAACCTTGCAACCATTCCGCGCTGACACTTTCGACACCAGCATCGAGTGGTACCACGCCAAGAACGCCTTTATTGGTTTAGGTCTGTTCCAAAAGAACATCAAGACTTACATCCAGACTTTGCGGGTTGACATGCCTTACAGCCAGACGGGCCTGCCATTGGCCTTGCTGCCACCGGGATTTAACGGCGAAGAAGTGTTCTCGGTTACCACTCCTATCAATACCGATGGCGGCAAGCTCAGCGGATTTGAGGTCAACATCCAACAGCCTTTCACCTTCTTGCCTGGCATAGGAAAGAACTTTGGAATTATGCTGAACTACACCTACGTGAACTCGCAGATTGAGTACGCTGTAGCTGCTGTAGCGCCATCGACCGTCGGTACCAAAATCACTGATGACTTGATCAACATGTCGCCACGGGCATTCAACGCCACCCTCTACTACGATGATGGAACTTTCAGCGCGCGTCTCTCTGGATCGCAACGTTCGTCGTTCACGCAACTGGTACCAGGGCGCAATAACAATGACGTAGAAGGCAAAAACGAAACAATTAACTTCGACTTGTCGATGACGTACAAGGCTACTAAAAACTTGGACCTCACCTTGGAAGCCACCAACCTGACCAACCAACCGAATGACCAGTTCATCAGCCGCGCTCGCGATAGCGTCGTTGTCAACAATGTCACCGGGCGCGAGTTGGTAGTGGGCGCACGCTACAAGTTCTGATAACCCAACGCAGGTTATTTACGCAAAAAAGGGCAGCTCGGGCTGCCCTTTTTTTGTTCAAAGCCCTATTGATTGAAAGTCTTTGTGTATGCGTTTTGCCACAGCCACCCCACCCGTCCAAGTATTGAGCGTCGCACTGACCGCTGTACTGACCACATTCGGTGTCAGTCTGTTTGCCACTGCCTGGGCCAGCCCCCCGCCTACGAGCACGCTGCGTGGCGTTGCCGCCACCGGCGGCCCGCTGCGCGGCGCACACATTGCGGCGCGCGATAGCCGTGGCACAACAGTCACCGCACAGGCCGATGCGCAAGGCCGCTACACGCTGGATGCATCAACGCTGGTGCCGCCCCTTGCGCTGGCCGCCACCGAAGCGGGGGCAGACCCCCGGCACTGCGCACAAAGCCAAGTGCCGCGGCCCGTGTGCATGGTGGCGTTGCTAGAAGAACTACACGTAGGCTCCAACACGGCCAACATCAACCCACTGACCGATTGGATGGCCTCCGATGTGGCGCTGCAGCTGGGGCTGCTCGGCCCGCAGCAGCTGGCCATGGCGCTGCCACCCACAATTTCCCCCGCTCTACCCGCCGCCGCTTTGGCGCAGCTGCGCGCAGGCTTTGGCGATGCGTTGGGCCAAGCCGGGGTGGCTGAGCCCGGTGCGTTTCATCCGGTCACAACGCCGATGCAGGCAGATGGCACCGGTGTGGACGCCGTGTTGGGGCTCATCAACCACAACCGGGGCTATGACAACAACAGTGGCAAGTCATCCGCGACAGTGATCACCGATGTGCTGTGGAACCCGATTGCTAAACCCTTTGGCCCCCAGGCCAATGAAGCCTTGCAATGGGAGCGCAGCCGCAGCGTGCTGGCCGCCATAACAACTGCGCCGCGGCGCATCTTCATCGTGGGTGACTCCACTGCCGCCACCTACGAGCGCCAGCGCATGCCGCGCATGGGCTGGGGCCAGGTGTTTGAGGCCGAGTTCAAAGCGGACAGCGGCGTGAAGGTGATCAACGGCGCGCGCGCGGGCCGCAGCTCGCGTGATTTTTACAACGGCGGCTGGTACCGGCAAATGACCCGCTTCATGCGCCCAGGCGATTACGTGCTGATCGCCCACGGCCACAACGACCAAAACTGCAACGCCCACAAACCCCTGCGCGGCCCAGCCGATGTGGCCAACCTGTGCACCTACCCGAATGACGTACAAGGCCAGCCGCAGTTCCCCACGTGGCAGGCGCACATGGCGTTTCAGAATGCGCTGGCGGTGTATGTGCAGGATGTGCGGGCCAAGGGTGCCATCCCCGTGCTGCTCACGCCGACCGTGCGCTTTTTGAATGCAGACCGCAAGGCCGCCTATGTGGGTGAAGACAAGCGCCCCGTTGTGTCGACCCACTTCACCCGCCAAGACGCCAGCGGGGGCTTTGCCTATGTGGGCAACTATGTGCAAACCATCCGCGACACCGCTGTGGCCTACCAAGTGCCCCTGGTGGAGCTGGAAGCCAAAACCATAGCGTTTGCCAACACCCATCCCACGGACTGGACCGACTACTGGCTAGAGGCCGCAGCCACCACGCATTTTCAGGAGCGCGGCGCAAGGGCCATGGCCGCACTGGTGGCGCAGGGCCTGCGCGAGACCCCGGCACTGCAAGCGCTGACTCAGTGGCTGAAGTAGGCCTTTAGGCCCGCCACTTTGCGGGCCTCGGCCGCCACCATGTCGGCAAACAGCGCTGCCCCTTTCGCGCCCAAGTGGGTGCGGTCAAACGTGGTTTTGGCCGCGCCCTGAATCTCGGTGCTTGGCGCAGCTGAATCCTTGGGGGCTGCTGGTGCGGCCACGGTGCTCGGTGCGGGCTTGGGTGGTGGTGGCTCCATGGCCAGCGTGTCGGCTTCGTCCTGGCCCATGGCCTGCACTGCCTGAACGCTGATGGCGTTCAGGTCAATCAGCGCCACGGCCTGGTCTGCGGCCACGGTGCGCATGGATTGCACCCAGGGAAGCAGGTTGTTTTCTAATACGCCGCCTTTGAAAGTGCGACGCGTTAGCGGCGTGACCAGCACTGGGGTAGCGCCCAGTTTGCGCACGTCACGCACATAGGCTTGCAAGTTCACCGGGTATTCGGTGGCCAGGTCGGTAGAGCGGCCGGGCTTGCCGGGTTGGTCGTTGTGGCCAAACTGCAAGAACACCCAGGTAGGAACGCCCGCGTGCCCGCTGGAGAGCGCGTGTGCCGCTTGCAAGCGGTCCAGCAACTGGGCCCAAGAGCCCTCCGCCCGGTAGCTGCCCGAGCTGCGCCCGCCTTTGGCCAAGTTCAGGCATTCCACCTGCGGCGGCAGGCGCTGGCACAGCGCGTCACCGTAGCCGCTGCGGGGGGCCATCGTGGAATCTCCCACCAAGATGATGCGCGCGATAGGTGCGGGCGTTGGGGAAGATGCAGGTGCGGAGGTCTGAGCATGCGCAGCACCCCCCAAGGCAACCCAAAGCGCCAGCCCCACGCCCCAACAGGCTTTCAGTCGCGCTTTCATACGGGCAACAAATCTTGCATAGCCGCCAGCGGAATGATGGCTCCGGGGTGCTGAATGACCCGTGCGGCCAGGCGGTTGCCAAACTGGGCGGCCTCGGCTGCGGGGCGGCCCTGCAGGCGCTGGCTCAGGTAAGCGGCGGCAAACGAGTCACCAGCGGCGGTGGTGTCCACCACACGCAGCACCAGCTCTGTGGGCACACTGTGCCAAATAGCCCAGCCCTCGCTGCTGTTGACGCGAACCAGCGTATCGGCGGCGCCCCGCTTGATCACCAGCTCAGGCATTTGCAGGGCTTGCGCATCCGCTACCGCCGCGTCTAAGCTGTCAAATTCAAACAAGGCCTGGTGATCATCTGCGGTGATCAGCAGCGTGCTGGCCGCTGCAAACGCCTGGCAAAAGCTGGTGCGCGCGGTGGCTTTGTCGGCCCACAGCCGCGGGCGGTAGTTGTTGTCAAACACCACCGTGGCACCGCGCTGGCGCAGGCGCAGCGCCAGCGCAATCAGCCGTTCTCGGCCCGCAGGCGGCAATATGGCCAAGCTGATTCCGGAAAAGTAAAACGCATCCCAGCTGTCAGCGCGGGCTTCCAGCGGCGTGCTGGCCACATCAAAGTAGGCGCGCGCCGCGCTCTGGTCACGCCAAAAACTAAAACGCCGCTCCCCATGGGCATCCACCTCGATCTGGTAGAGACCAGGCATGCGGCCCGCAATGGTGCGCACCAGGTCTAGCTGCAAGCCATCAGCGGCCCAGCGCTGCTGCAAAGCGGCACTCAGCGCGTCATCCCCCAGGGCCGTGGCGTACCAGGTTTGCAAGGCAGCGCCGCCGCAGCGCTGCAAATACACCGCCGTGTTGAAGGTATCGCCCCCGTAGCTTTGCTGCATCGCACCAAAGGCGGTGCCCGACAGCTCCAACATGCATTCACCAATCAGGGCCACTTTTTTCACCGGCGGTACGGTGCTGCTGTTCTCTATAGTCATGGGCAGCATTCTATTTTGAAACATTGTTTCAAATCAATGTTTTGAGGCTGCCAATTTTTAGAACGAGCGCAGAGTCCGATGGTTTGATGCAGTGCACTGGAACGATTTGCTATAAGTTTAGGAGCTACTTCCGCACTATCCACGGCCTGAATGGCCTGTTCGGCATCTAAATGCTTAGCCAATTTAAGCTTTTTTCTCTGGATTTCCAGTTCGAAGCCAGAGAATTGATAAAACCGGCAAGAAATTGGCGTAGTTCAGCGACTAGGGTTGTTCGCCCTGTGTTGTATAGATGTGTAAATGCAAGGGTTTGGTAAGCCTTCTTCTGTGATTTAAGTCACGAAGTTCAGATCTATCTCTGATGCGCCCCAAGTCAATGCGCCTTGCAGCCTGATTTCCACCCAACTTCCCCGATACTCGCGCGGCATCGCGCACCCCATCTTTTCAACCCAGCCCTTTGTCACAAGGGCTATCACCCGCAGTCAGGGACGGTCTTGTCAGCCAGTACAACAGCGCTCCTGCAAGACGCGCAGCCCGCCAACGCGCGCGCAGATTCTTCAACATCGGCCGCGCCTCACGCCGCGCCCTTTGGTCTATCAGCCCTAGCCGCCCTGTGCGCCCTGGCCCGCTTCC
>NKIK01000072.1 GCA_002256115.1 Burkholderiales bacterium PBB3 | reverse complement strand
GGGCACGGTGCAGCAGTTGGCGATTCATTCGGTAGGCGGTGTGGTGACCAGCGCCCAGCCGCTGATGGTGATCGTGCCGGATGCGAATGAAGGCGAAACGGTCACTGCGGAGGTGAGCATTGCCAACCTGGACATTGGCTTTGTGAATGCGGGGCAAGTGGCCGAGGTGAAGCTGGAGACCTTTAGCTATACCAAGTACGGTGCGGTGCCGGCGACAGTGACTAATGTGTCTGCGGATGCGGTGACTCCGAGTGCTCAGGATGACAAACGCGGTGGCAATGGGGGAAGCTTTTACCCGGCTACCCTGACGCTGAACCGCAAGGATATGTTGATTGATGGCAAGCGTATTGCGATCAGCCCGGGGATGAATGTGACGGCGGAGATTAAGACGGGGAAGCGGCGGATCATTGAGTATCTGCTGAGTCCGGTGCAGAGGGCGGGGAATGAGAGTTTGCGGGAGAGGTAGGACTGAATATGAATAGGATCAACATCATGAAAACAGATCAATGCGCTATTGAATCAATGAGCGACTCCGCCGAAGCTTTAGATGTAGTTGTGGACAGCGCATTGGCCTCATGTGACCTAGACCCCCACATTGGGGCATTTGACGGCTATGACGTCACAACCGAATTTTTGACGATTAAAGGTGGATCATGCTGAAAAAACTTGCAAATGCATTGCTGCTCAGAGGCTTGTGGAAATTCAAACCCATCCATGTGGTGATGTTCTGGATTTTTTTGATTTACCAGGGTTGGATGGGTAGCCCGTATTTCATGTACCACGTGGTTGGGGCACCCGAGCCGGGGACAGCGCCTCGCTACACCGGGACCATCCGTGTCGAGGGTGAGCTGCGTCGCACGAGTGGGGGCTGGACGCCGCCAAAGTATTTCATCAATACAGATAAAGGTGAAGTCGAGTTTCATTGTGGTTACTTGCCGCGCACTTTGCAGTGCGTGTTTTCTAACGCTTTGGGGCTAGCACCCGACCCAAAGGATGTTTATGTCATTGGATTCAGACCCTATTGGGGGTTGGACTACATCAAATTTCCTGCATCACTATCAAGGATGGATGGCTATGGCTTGCCGGATTCCGTCACCTTCGGTCGAGTACTTTCCATAGGGAGTCACAAACCTTATGTACTTTGGTTTTGTGGGTTGCTAGCTTGCTACCTTCTAATTGTGTGTGTCAGGTTTCCCTTAAACCACCCTCCTGTCGTCGCCAAGGCGAATAGGTCATCAGAGGCCAACTGAGCCCCCCTGTGAACGTCAAATTTACCAATCAAAGCAAATCACCATGGCAAATAAATACGAAACTATTGCGAACGAAATTCTGAGAAGCCAAGGGACCACTGCCGGGCTATTCGCTGCTGTTAACAGTGCATATGTACCTGGTGTCTCCAACGCAAATATCGGGGAAGCCGACTACCGTGATGCAGCCATCAATGTGTACAACTCTGCAGTCACTTTGTTGGACTTGGCAAAAAAGATCCCAGTTTTGTCAAATCTGGGGGTCTTGACCTCGTTGACCAACAACATTGTCAAAGTCAAAAGTGAAATGGACGCTGGCCAGCTAACTTGGTCCACAAAATTTGGACTGGCCTCTGACGTTGCGACGCTGGGCGCAATATTCCTTGCGGCGGCCTCTACCGGACCCGTCGCAGTCTCCGTAGGCGTCGTGTTGGCTACGTTTAGTGTTGCTTCCACCATCTATTCGTCCAAATTGGGGGTCAGCGACAAGCAAAAGGAAGCAGATATTGTCAGTTCTGCGAATGGGATTTTGAGTGCACTTGGAAAATTTCCAGAATTGCAGTGGTCGAATAGTGACCTTAGATCGGTATCTGCGCTTCAATCCGCATCCGCCTTTCAATACCCTGCCGTCCAACTCCTCCACGCCCTCAGCCCCTCCCTCACCCTCCTGGATGCGCTTGACATCATCAACCGCAGCCAGTCAGGGGCAACCTTTTCCGGCGGAAAGTTGGCTGAACTCAGCGCAACGCTCAACGGCATTCGTCGCATGGTGGGCTTGGCTTCGGTAAGCATCACTAACAGTGACAGCTACCTGCCAGCTCTGGAGCAGACATTCACGGCCACCAGTGGCCAACTTGGCACCTACAAATTCCAAGCTTGGTCAGAGACACCCGGAGCAATCAAGTCGTGGGCCGGGCAAAACGCCAGCGTTCGCGCCTCAATGCTTGCTGGCTTGCCCTTTATGGTCTCACAAGGCTCGGTCGCGGGCATCGATGCAACCCAAACAAGCCTGTTTGACGCTGCAACAGGCCAAGGACAGCTAACCGAAAAATGGCTGGACGATCGCGCCATATTCTTGGCCACCCTGAGCAGGACCAATGCAATAGACCGGGAACTAGACTGGGATGGCTATATGCGTGCCGATGGCATCACGCCAACCAGCACCCATTTTTTTGATACTGCAACAGGTCAACAACTGCTTTCAATTAGTGGCAATGGGACCGTGAATTCGGCTGCACAGGTGCGCTTTGGAACGAGTGGTAGCGATGTACTCAATGGTTCAGCGAACGATGACCGCCTATACGGAGGTGCAGGTACAGACATCCTTACTGGCGCGGGTGGAGATGACTACCTCGAAGGTGGTTCTGGAAAGGACGAGTACTTTTTTAGTGGGAGTTTCGGTAAGGACACAGTCTTTGACGTAGACGGGCAAGGTAACCTTCAGATCAATGGACAGGCTTTTGCCGGCACGTTCGTCGGCACTGGCGAACGAGAAGCCTATGCGCTCAAGCTGTCCAATGGATCAGTCATCCGCTTGGCCATCATTTACGACCCCGCATCAGCCACAAAGAAGACGGCTGTATTGCGTTTTTCGGATAACGTTGACAACGTCATCACGGTCAAAAACTTCGATGTCGATGTCGCCAGAAACTCTGACCCTTTCATCGTCATCAATGGTGTGGTGGCCACCAACAATGGGTATCTGGGTATAAAGATCGATGCAACACGCAGAGTTGCCCTTAGTGAAGGAACTAGCAACACGGTATGGAGCGATCCCAATTTCGCAGTTACCAGCCTGGCCGGTAAAACCAGCACGGTGAACGAAGGCGCAGCTTCCTTCTACACCGTCTTTCTGAACCAAGCCGCCAAAGCAGGCGAGACCATCAAGATCGCCCTCTCCGCCTTCGCCGACAAATTCAAAGCCATCCTGGGCGATGTGACAGTGCCCGCCAATGGCGCCACCATCACACTGGCCGAAGGCCAAACCCAAGTCTCATTTGCGCTGGTGCAAGACGGCGATGTGGATGCCAACGTCTCCACCGCACTCAGCGCCACCTACAGCGGTGTGTCCGCGACCGGCGAGGCGCAGACGGTGGCCAGCAATAGCTGGGGGGTGAATGTGGTGGATGCAGGCGCTGCAGCCAGCACCTACATCGGCGACAACGGCCAACCCGACCTCAACGATGTCATCGAAGGCAGCGCGCTGTTCGACAAGATATTTGGCCTGAATGGCAATGACGCTCTGGACGGTGGCGCGGGCAATGACCAGATAGAGGGCGGCGCAGGGGGAGACCTCATCGGCGGCGGCGCGGGCTCCGACAACATTCTGGGCGGTGATGGCCGCGACATCATCTTCAGCGCCCTGACTTTGAATGTGCCGCAGCGTACCGAACCGGATGAAACCTGGGACATTCCTGTGGGCCAAATTCTGGTTACCCGGGGCAGCAACTGGGGCTATGCAGTTGACCCGGCTACGCACAGCACCAACTTCCCCAGCTACCTGGGCTCTCTGACAGAAGACGATGCGCCCGATGTGATTGACGCCGGTGCGGGCGATGACATTGTTGTCGGGGGCCGCGGCGGCGACCGGGTGCAAGGTGGGCTGGGTGATGACAACCTCTGGGGCGGTGGCGGCAACGATGTGGTGGAGGGTGGGGAAGGCAAAGACATCATCTATGGTGATGGTGTTGTGGGGGGAAACTGGGACCCGGCCGTAGTGGTTGCGCAGGCTGACCATGGCAACGACTTTCTAGACGGCGGCGCGGGGGACGACATCTTGATTGGTGGCGGCAAAGACGACGCCTTATATGGCGGTGCGGGCAATGACACCCTGTCCGGAGACCTTAGTGAGCTGAGCGCCGCCTACCAAGGCAATGACTACCTGGATGGCGAGGATGGCAACGACACCCTGGTGGGGGGCGGCAAGGACGACATCCTGTATGGCGGTGCGGGCAATGACAACCTGCTCGGAGACAGCAGTGAGACAAACTCCGACTACCAAGGCAATGACTATCTGGACGGTGAAGAAGGTGTTGACTACTTGGAAGGTGGAGGCAAGGACGACACGCTGTACGGAGGCTTGGGCGCAGACAAGCTATGGGGCGACACTTCTGCCAGCAAGATATTCAACCCCGAAGACGCAGTGCTGCTATGGGGCAATGACTACCTTGATGGCGAAGCCGGGGATGACGAGCTGATCGGTGGTGGCAAGGATGACACCTTGTATGGCGGCGCGGGCAACGACAAGCTGTGGGGCGATGAAAGCAATCCAGCGCTGGCTGGTGCATCGAATGGCAGCGATTACCTGGATGGCGGGGATGGCAACGACATCCTGCTCGGTGGCGGTAAAGACGACACGCTGATTGGCGGTACTGGCGATGACACCATGATGGGTGACGATTCGCCAGGAATGCTGGAAGTGCAATTTCACGGCAATGATTCTCTGGATGGCGGAAAGGGCAATGATCGCCTTTTCGGCCAAGGTGGCAATGATGTGTTGATGGGTGGGGCAGGTGACGATGTCTTGGATGGCGGAACCGGTGCCGACTATATGGATGGAGGGTCGGGCAACAACGTCTATGTCGTGGATGACGAGAATGATGTGATTGTGGAATCCGATACGGCCGACGGTGTTTCTGCCCCGCTGGCAGCGCAAGGCAGTTCGCGCATGAAAACCTTGGCCACGCAAGCATCTGCATCCACCAGTATCTCCAGTGTGGAGGCTAGCATTTCCTACACCCTGGGTACCAACTTGGACCACCTGCGGTTGACAGGTGTCGCGGCCATCAATGGCACCGGGAATGCCCTAAACAACACAATCACCGGGAATTCAGGTGCCAATATTCTGGCCGGGGGTGCGGGTAGTGACTACCTCACCGGCGGCGCTGGCAATGACACCTACATTTTCAACCGCGGCGATGGCAATGATGCGATTGATAACACCGATTTTCTGCGTGATACCGCGCAAGCCGCCTTGCCGCAGGCCATGGACGTCCTCAAATTTGATGCCAGCATCGCTGACACGGATGTAGTAGCCATGCGCTCGGGCGACAACTTGCTGTTCAAAGTCCGAGGTACGACGGACCAGATGTGGGTGATGAACTACTACGGTGCCAATACAGTTGAAGGTACCGTGGAGTCGGATCACAAAATTGATCGCGTCGAGTTTGGTAACGGCGTGGTATGGGATCAGGCCATGATTCAGACAGTGGCGGACCGTGCAATCTCCAATCAATATCCGGTGGTAAATGCTGCGGTTCCGCAACTACATGCGCACGCAGACGGCGCCTGGAGCTACACCATTGCCGCGAATACAGTGATAGATCCCGATGCTGGGGACACGGTACGTTACAGCGCAGCGATGCCAGACGGCGCGGCACTTCCATCTTGGCTCACCTTCGACTCTGGCACACGAACCTTTAGTGGCACACCCAGTGCCTCCGACATGGGCAACGCGCAGTTGGTTTTGCGCGGGACGGATGATTACGGAAAATCAGTCGGCATATCGGTCAACATCGGCGTTGGCGGGCCTGATCAGGCACCGGTATTGGCTGTGCCCTTGCAAGACCAAAACGCGGGGGTGGGTTTTGCATACAGCTATGCCGTGCCCGTTAACGCGTTCACGGACGCGGATGCAGAAGATGTGCTCACCTACAGCGCTGCGCTTGCAGACGGGAGCGCGTTGCCATCTTGGTTGACATTCAACGCGCAGACGCGCTCGTTCAGCGGTACGCCGGGTGCCCCTGGCACCTACGGTGTGCGCGTGACCGCTGGGGATGGAACCCTAGCGGTCTCGGATGTGTTTGATTTGAATGTGGGTGTGGGGGCACCTGTGAACCAGATGATTGGAACTGCGGTTCGCGATGTTTTACAGGGCTCAATCGGCAAGGACTCAATCTCGGGCCTGGAAGGAAACGATGTCCTTATCGGCGGCGCAGGAGATGACGCACTTTTTGGCGGCACTGGCGATGACGATATCTACGGCAGCACCACATCTTCAAACGATGCGGATACGGGCTTCGACACCATTGAAGGTGGTGCGGGCGATGACCAGATTTTTGTCTCTACACATGGTTCTGCAACCATCAGTTTTGGGCGTGGCGATGGCCAAGACATCGTGCAAGCCTTGGGTGACGAGGATGGAATAGTCAACAGAAGCGTGGCCAATGTAGTGCAGTTTAAGGACGGAATCAGTCGCACCGACCTAACCGCGGTTCGTGACTATGGAAGCACTTTGATTGTTCAGATTCAAGGCACGGGCGATCAAATAACGGTCCCTGGGTACTTCTATCGAAACTACACGCCAACTGGCGATGTTTGGACTGAAGCTGGTGCGAAAGCGACCAATCCGGTACAGCAATTTAAGTTCAGCGATGGGGCAATGTGGGTTCCGATGCTTGAAAGCGTAGGCGCTGTGGTGCGCGGAGATGGTTCTTACAACCAGCAGGGTACTGCCTACGGCGACATTTTTTATGGTGGCGCAACGCTGGCTTATTACCAGGGATCAACGCCCATCTACTCCCCTGATTTGTTCCGTGCAGGGGATGGCGACGATCAGCTCTTTGGAGGACTTGGTAACGATTACCTGATCGGTGGCGCGGGCTCTGACACCTACGTATTTAGCAAGGGGACCGGACAAGACACCATCGACAACCAGGGGCAATCTTCGTTGGAGGAGATTGACACGTTGTTGCTGAAAAACATACTTCCAGGCGAAGTGACTCTGGAATGGGTAACGACACTGTCTGTTGGAACCGAAGCGTGGGAAACAGGCAGTCCAACCAACTACGATCTTGTGATCCGGGTTGACAACACATCCGATTCCATTACGGTGCGGCGGTACTTTCAACAGAATGCCCTGGGTGAACTCCACAATGCAATTGATTTCATCAAGTTTGCGAATGGTGTAGTTTGGAGCCATCAAGACATACTGGCGCGCATGCCGCCTGGTCTCACGCTGACTGGGACGGTTGAGGACAATGCACTATTCGGTGGTGGCGGTAACGACTCGCTTACAGGACTGGGGGGCAACGACCAGTTGTTTGGTGGTGCGGGTACCGACTTGATGATCGGTGGCCAAGGCAACGATGTCTACTATGTTGAGAACGTTGGCGACACCGTCATTGAAAACGCCGGGGAAGGGACAGACAGGATCGAATCCTCCGTTACCTACACCTTGCCGGCGAATGTGGAAAACCTTAGCCTTACCGGCGATGTAACAGGTTACGACATCAATGGATACGGCAATGCATTGGCCAACGAAATCTATGGTGGAAGCGGTGCAAATCTTTTGGACGGTGGAGCCGGAGCCGACTATTTGTTTGGGGGATATGGTGACGATACTTACATTGTTGATAACAGCGGTGACCGAGTATCCGAGGGGGGCGCGACTGGCGTTGACAAAGTGATAGCCAGCGTGTCATGGACCCTGGGAGCTAGTTTAGAGAATTTGACTTTGAGTGGGTCAGCAAATATCAATGGAACTGGCAACGAACTCGACAACATACTGATTGGCAACTCTGGGAATAACACTTTGAATGGAGGCATTGGCGTAGATGCAATGGCCGGTGGTGCCGGTAACGATACCTATGTAGTTGACGATAGCGGCGATCTTGTTACAGAGAACTTGAACGAGGGAACCGATCTGGTGCAAACAAGCATCACCTATGCCTTGAGTTCCAACGTAGAGAACATCACGTTGACAGGAACCGCCTCTACTGATGCAACGGGCAATGCGCTCAACAATGTGCTGACCGGCAATAGTGCTGCCAACATATTGACTGGCGGACTCGGAGACGACACCTATGTTGTTGGCGCGGGTGATACGGTGATAGAGCTGACGGGCGAAGGACAAGACACCGTTCAGTCAGCTACCACCTACACCCTGAGCGCCAACGTAGAGAACCTGACACTCACCGGCAGCTCCGCCATCAACGGCACCGGCAATGCGCTGAGCAACGTGCTCACCGGCAACAGTGCTGCGAATGTCTTAACCGGTGGCGACGGCGACGACACGCTGGACGGCAAAGCAGGCAATGACACTATGGCAGGCGGCACAGGCAACGACACCTATTT
>NKIK01000017.1 GCA_002256115.1 Burkholderiales bacterium PBB3 | reverse complement strand
ATATTGATCGCACAGTGCAGGGTGGGCAATCGATCAGGACGTATGGAGCCGCGAATGCGAAAGCGACGGCCCAAACCCTACCCATGGTTAAAGGTCTCGCGTGCCCATGCTCGAAGGAAAATCAAGCAGCATGGCCACGATTGGGGGCCAAAGTAAGTGCCATTCGGATTAGGGGTGCGCCGGGTATGTCGGGCGCACCGCTACCCGCCAGCGAGTCTGAGTCACCGTTTTCCCCGGTCACCAGTTGATGCGCTGATCGACCTCAAAGTCGGGTGCCGCTTGCGCTGCCAGATCCCAGTCCGGCTCGATCCCGACACCCTCGCCCACCTGCGCGTCACAGTCATCCCACTGGGGCGGTCCACGTGCTGATACGAGCGAGTGGCAACGTCAGCAATGGAGCGACCAGTTCGTGAATCTCTGCATCCGCTTTGCGTCTTTACGAGTCGTCCACAGCCAAAAATCCTACGACTGGTTACGCCCGCATCGCAGACATCGTAGTATCCGCATTTAGCCACCACGATTCGCATTTCACGGGATCAATGGAAAGCAGTTCGCTGCTCTGAACGCAAACAATTTGTTTTGCAATGCGATCGTCCACCGCAATCCCGTCCAGAATCCTGAAACCTACAACTTCACCTTCCCAATCAAGATGTCCTTGTACATCACCCAGTCCCCCATAAAGCTGTACAGCGGGCGCTTGAAGGATGCGGGTTTGTTCTTCTCAAACACAAAGTGACCGATCCATGCGCAGCCGTAGCCGAACAGCAGGCCTAGCGGAATGAAGCCCCATTGCCCTGTTACTACCGTCAACGCCACGCAAGACAGCGCCAGGCTGGAGCCCAGAAAGTGCAAGCGCCTGCAGGTCACGTTCGAATGTTCGGTCAGGTAAAAAGGGTAGAACTCGGCAAAGCTTTGAAAGCTGCGCGGGTCAACGGGGGCGGATGGAGTTGTCGTCATGGGGGCTCGTGGGTTGGGATGTTTGAAGTTTAGGCCTAAGCGTGCTCATTGGTACGCGTTGTAGGTGAGCTGCCGGTAGTGCTTGAGCGATAGCAGCACAACCTCGGTGTCTGAATGGGCGTAGAGAACAAGGTGCGATCCGATCACGTATTCGCGCAACTGCGGCAAGCCCGCAGATTGCGCCATTTGCTGCACTGCGGCCAGACGCAAGCTGGCCTGCGCCGAGATCGGGCGCAAGAAACGCGCGGGGCGGCCGCTGGCGGGGGACCAGGCCAACAGTGTTTTCATATCGCGCAAATCGCGTTTGAGCTGGCTTAGCCGCGCCGGGGCGCTGACAGCATCTTGCGCCACCATAAAAGCATGCACGGCCTGCAGACTGGTCGCAAAGTTGGGGGCCGCGCTAACTTGCGCATTCACCGGCCGCTGCATCAGTCGGCAAGCAATTGATCAAGCTCAGTTGACGAAATACGCTGTCCCGCGATCACTTGGCCGAGGGCGGTTTCTGCTTCGGTCAACAGCACCAGGCCCGCGTGTTCACGCTCCAGCGCGTGGTAGTAGTCGAGCTTTTTGGCATCCACCAATGCCACATAGCTGGAGCCGTTCTTGGTGAGTACTTTTTCGGACCCCGTTCCCACCACGTCTTCCGCCAATTCGGTGAGGCGGGCGCGGGCCTCGCTGATGGGAATGATGTCACTGGCACGCAAAGCCATACTGTAATCCTTAACGTATTTGTTAATGTATATTGTAATGTTCGATGCGACGATCACGCTTCCTGTAGAAACCCCTTGATAGCCGCCAGCGTTTCCTCGGGGGCCTCGGTCATTTGGTGGTGGCCCACCGGCACATAGGTAACTTGGTGCACCACACCGGCCGCGTGGGCCGCAGCCACCAGACTTTGGGCGCTCTTTGGCACCGTCATCTGGTCTTGTTGACCCAGCAAGAAGAGCACGGGGCACTTCACTAAAGCCATGGCCTCCGCGCCATGGGCATAGCTATCGCAGGCGGCAAAGCCGCGGTGGAATACGTTCACCGCCGTGTTGCTGGCCAGCACGCGGCGGCCGAGGGCCAGGTTGCTGCCAAACACCCAGGTGCCAGGCCCTAAGGCGGATGGCGGCGCGGCCAGCGTGCTGCGTGAAAACACATTGATCATGTGCAGGGCTTTTTCGGGTGCGTTCAACGAGGTTTCTAGCAGCACCGGCGATACCTTCATCGGGTAGGCCGTGCCCACCAGCACCAGGCGGCTGATGCGTTCGCCCAAGCGGCCAGCAGCCTCCAGCGCAATGAGTGATCCCCAACTGTGGCCCACCAGTGCGGCCTTTTGCACACCCGCGGCGTCCAGCAAACCGGCTATGAAATCGGCGGCTTCTTCTACTGTGGATGGCGCATCGCCCGCGCTGCGGCAGTGGCCGGGCAGGTCCACCGCCAGCACGTTGTAGCCGTGGTGTGCCAGGTAGCGGCTTTGCAGAATCCAGACGCTGTGGTCATTGAGCACGCCGTGGATGAATACGACGGTGGGCTTGGCCGCATCAAAGGGCTTGCCGCCGGTGTAGCAGTAGGTGCTGGCGTTGTGGACAGTGAGGATCATGGTCGAACTCGCTCAAAACAGGGATTTAGTGGCAAATCGGCCGTTTAGGCCGTGGATAGTGCGGGAGCAGCTATCAAACATGTAGCAATAATCTGATGAGATTGGTTGAATCACGCTCTGGTACGACTGCTCAGCTTGCCGTCTGGGGCCTGCAATTTCAACCCGTGACAAAACGTCACGGGTTGGCCGCCCTCGGCATTGAGCCGCTGTTTAAGTTTGCGCCAGTACGCACCGGCATCCGGGCTCGCAGTGAGAATGGCACAAACATTCACCACGGAAAACCACCACTCCTCGTTGTGCCAAACGCGGCGGATGCTGACTTCTTGAAAGACGGCGATGTGGTTTTCCGGCTCGGCGACTTGTGCTCTTTTGACCATTTTGTTTCCCCTCGTGGACTTTATTGGCTAAAATCATCTGCGCAGGCAAGCGCAAGGTTTGTAGAGGCCAGTGGCAACACTGGCAGCCCGAATGGGTGGGACACTCGAACTTGGGGCCTGCATTTTTTTTGCCCGTTTGGTTGCCGAAACTCGCATCACTTTGGCAGTGAAAAGCTAACCAAGTGCGCCATGCTCTCAGTCAGCGCCTCCAGGCTGCCCGGCCAAAACTTCAAACCGTAGCCCATTTCACCCGTTTTAGAGTGGCGGTAAATCGTAGGCCGCAGCATCCTGAAATAACGGTCTTCCACCTCACTGTATTGCGTCAGATTGACCGCGAAGAACAGGCTTGATGCGACTGCATCCGCCATTTGCAGACCCGCCAACTGGTCGTGATTGACAGCGCGCACCTGCTGGGGCCGGATGGCGTTCCAATCAATACGCGCATCGGTTTCAGGCTTGTCTTTCAGGTGCAATAGGTAGTTGCGCAGGTCTTCATACGACATGGCGCTGCGGTTGGAGAAAATGAGTTCACAACTACCGTCGCCCTCATTGTCTTTGCGTGTGTCCCGGCACAACCATGACACCCGCTCCACGAGCAAGCGGGTGGCATAGCGGTACAGACGAAACGCCTCGTTCTGAAACTTCTCCGGTTCAGTGATGGACGGTTTGTGAATCAGAACGCTCACCGTGCGCATCGGGGCCGTGGCCAGCGCCCGCACATACGGCACCCGGTGTTCATGCTTCATTTCCCGAAAGTGCAGCGCCTTCTTCGGGTCTTTGCCCAATAGCGTGCGCACTTCGCGCATCACGCGCACGGCCTCCAGGTCTTTGGCTTTGCGAAACACCACGGCGGACAGCACCAGCCAGCGACTGCTGCCTTTTTCACCCGGCAGGAAAACAAAGCCCTCGTCGCCGGACTCGTCTATGTAGGCGGTGAAGCTGGCTGTCATCTACTTTTTCCCTACCAGCTGCAAGAATTTTTCTACTGCATTCGCGGCGTCAATTACTTCTTGCCGAAGTATGTTGCCTCTGGTCCTGTTGTCTCTGATGCCCGATTTCAAGTGAATCCCTTTTTGTACGCCCTTGCCATCGCCCACCAGCCAAGTGCGTCTCTTCATAAGAATGGATGCACTTGGCTTGTATTGGACCAATAGATTTGCTGTAAAAGAGTCTACAGCCAGTCGCTAGGCGAAAGAGAACTGGTTGAGGGTAGTGTGGGCTCAGATTTCCTGCGTGTACCTGTGCCGCTGAGTACGCCCTCCACAGTGCCGCAACAGCCCCACAGCGCAACCCATAGTGAAAGTGGCGTTGGTCGTTAGATTGGCACGGTACTTCAGCACCACCGTGCTTTTAGGTAACAAGGATTCATAGTGTGTTAGGTCATTCAGGCCGTGGATAGTGCGGGAGCAGCTCCTAAATAAATAGCAAATCGCTGCAAGATTCCCATCGGTCAGACCGGTTAGCCCAGCCTCTCCGCCGCCTTTAGTGCCCGCTTCAGGTCGTCAATCAGATCATCCGGGTCTTCCAGCCCAATCGACAGGCGGATCGTGCCCTGGGTGATGCCACCCGCCGCCAGCGCCTCGTCTGTCATGCGGAAGTGGGTGGTGCTGGCGGGGTGAATCACCAGACTGCGGCAGTCGCCCACATTGGCCAAATGGCTGAAGACCTTGAGCGTTTCAATGAACTTTTTGCCCTGCTCGCGGTTGCCTTTCAGATCAAAACTGAACACCGAGCCCGCGCCTTTGGGCAAAAGCTTTTGCGCCAGCGCGTGGCTGGGGTGGCTCTCTAGCAGTGGGTGGCCCACGCGGCCCACAAAGGGCTGGCTGGCCAAGAACTGCACCACCTTTTCGGTATTGCTCGTATGCCGCGCCATGCGCAGGCCCAGAGTTTCAATGCCCTGCAAAATCAGCCAGGCGGTGTGCGGGCTCATGCAGGCGCCAAAGTCGCGCAGGCCTTCGCGCCGCGCGCGCAGTAGGAAGGCACCCACGGTGCTTTCCTCACTAAAGTTCATGCCATGAAAGCCGTCGTAGGGCGCGGCCAGCTCGGCAAATTTGCCACTGCTGGCATGGGCCTTGGCCCAGTCAAAGCTGCCACCGTCAATCACCACACCGCCAATCACCGTGCCGTGGCCGCTCAAAAATTTGGTGGCCGAGTGGTAGACCAAATCGGCCCCCAAACCCAAGGGCTGCATCAGCCAGGGCGAGGTGAGTGTGGAGTCCACCAGCAAAGGCAAACCAGCTTCATGGGCGATAGCGCTCACGGTGGGAATGTCCAGCACATCCAGGCCGGGGTTGCCAACGGTCTCGCCAAACAAGAGCTTGGTGTTGGGGCGAATGGCGGCACGCCAGCCGTCCATATCGCCAGGCTTCACAAAGGTGGTGTCAATGCCAAAACGCCGCATTGTGTAGTGGAGCAAATTCTGCGAGCCGCCATACAGCGCGGTGCTGGCCACGATGTGCGAGCCCGCACCCATCAGCGTGGCAATGCTCAGGTGCAAGGCCGCCTGGCCGCTGGCCACCGCAATGGCACCAATGCCGCCTTCCAACGCGGCCATGCGCTGTTCAAACACCGCGTTGGTGGGGTTGCTGATGCGGCTGTAAACATGGCCTGCGCGCTCCAGGTTGAACAGCGACTGCGCGTGCTCGCTGGACTCAAATACAAACGAGGTGGTCAGGTGGATGGGCACGGCCCGTGCGCCAGTGGCGTCTGGGGTGGCGCCTGCGTGCAGGGCCAGGGTGTCAAAACCGGGGTCAGCGTAGCCGGGCATCAAGTGTCTCCTTGGGGGCGTTTATTGGGCCCCGTGGGGCCGGTGTGTGTGGATTGTGGGCTATATTTGCATGGATAAGCCCCTATGAGGGACAACCCAAGTCACGAGGAAGCACCATGAAAGTTAGCGACATTCTGCGCGTCAAGGGCGGCACGCTCTACACCGCCAAGCCCGAAGACAGCTTGGCCGAAGCAGCCCAGTTGATGTCTGAAAAAGACATAGGCTCGCTGGTGGTGATGGCGCATGGCTTGGTGGTGGGCATGCTGACTTTTCGGGAAGTGATTCAGGCCGCGGTGAAGAACGGCGGTAGTTTTGGCACCACCAGCGTCTACCGCGCCATGGACCCCGGCCCGCTGACTTGCACCATGGAAACCGAAATGGACGAGGTGCGCCGCATGATGCTGGACCGCCATGCCCGTTATATGCCAGTGATTGAAAACCGCATGCTGATGGGCGTGATCAGCTTTTACGACGTGGCCCGCGCGGTGGTGGATAGCCAAAATTTTGAGAACAAAATGCTCAAGGCCTATATCCGCGATTGGCCGCAGGATGCCAATGCAGAGCCCAACAGCCCCTAACGACCACTGACAGCTCATCACACAAAAAAGGCCGCGAAGCGCATGCGCTTCGCGGCCTTTTTTTTTGGCGAGGTACTTAAAGGTACCTGGCGTGCCGGAATTACTGCTTGATGGCTTCCAGGCCGATGCTGATGGTTACGTCATCGCCAACAGCAGGTGCGTACTTACCAGCGTTGAACTCAGTGCGCTTGATGACCACGGTGGCATCGGCACCCAGAGCAGGCTTCTTCATCATGGGGTGGTCTTTGGCGACAAAGTTGGTCACCTTCAGTGTCACAGGCTTGGTCACGCCTTTGATCGTCAGGTTGCCTTCAATAGCGCTGGGTTTGTCACCTTCAAACACCACTTTGGTGGATTTGAATGTGGCAGTAGGGAACTTGGCAGTGTCCAGGAAGCCGTCGCCCTGAATGTGGCCGTTAAACACTGCCACGCCGGTCTCTACCGAAGTCATGTCAATGGTGATATCCACCGAACCGGTCTTGGCGGCAGCGTCATACACCACGGTGCCCGATGTCTTGGTGAACTTGCTGATTTGGGTGGACATGCCCATGTGGTTGTACGAGAACGTAGGGAAGGTGTGGGTGCCTTCGACGTTATAAGTCTCTGGTGCGGCCAGAGCCGATGTGGCAGCGGCTGCGAGGATGGCAAGAGCTGCCGAGAATTTAGCGATTTTCTTCATGGTGAATAACTCCGAGTGTGGGTTGGCGAGAACAAATTGGCGGGACTAAAGGTTGGATAGCCTTTACCGGAGGTGAATACCTCGGGTAAAGGGCCTTGGTGCGGCTTGCGCGCCAAGGCCTTATCGGATGCTTTGTAGGATGGTTTGCAGATTGGCTTGCAGGCTAGAGCTTGGCTACGCCGGTCAGCGCAATCTTGAATTTGACTTGCACATCGTCGGCCACCATCGAGGTGTCAGCCCATTCGTTTTCACCAATTTTGAAGGCCAGGCGCTTGATGGCAAAAGTACCTGAGGCCGTGGTGGTGGCACCGGCTTGCGTCAGCGCCATGGGCACTACTACATCGCGCTGGTTGCCCTTGATGCCGAGCTTGCCAGTCACTTCAAACTTGCCGCCGCCGAGGGCTTTGACGCTGCTGCTTTGAAAGGTAGCTTGCGGGAACTTGGCGGTGTTAAACCAGGTGGCCTTGGGCAGTTCGGCTTCAGACTCGGGGGAGCCCAGCGTGATACTGGCAATGTCCACCGTAAAGGCCACTTTGGCGGCGTCGGGCTTGGCGGGGTCGAATGCGATTTGGGCATCAAAACGCTTGAACTTGCCTTCCACAGGAACGCCCATTTGCTTGCTCACAAAAGCAATTTCGCTTTGGGCTGGCACCAGCTTTTGGTCCGCTTGGGCCAGGCCGGTGGCTAGCAGCAAAGCCAGGGGCAGGGTGCGCAGGGTCATGGAGAATTTAGTCATAGCGAATCCTTGTTCGGTGGAAATGTGAAAGGTGTCAGGGCAGCCAAAAGGCGCTTAGCCGCGGCCCGGCATCATGCGTTTGATCAGGCCGTCTTTGTCAATGAACTGGTGCTTAAGGGCGGCACCTACGTGCAGCAGTACCAGGCCTGCCAAAGCCAAAGCCGTGATCTCATGCCAGGGCTTGATCAAAGCAGCCAGTTCTTTGCTAACGGGTACAAAGTCAGGCAAGGGCAGCACGCCAAACAGCACGATAGGAAAACCCGCCGCCGAGCTATAGGCCCAGCCGACCAGGGGCACGATAAAAAACAGGGCGTACAGGACCCAATGGGTGGCGTGGTAGGCACGCAACTGCCAGCTTGGCATAGCGGCCTCAATGGACACCGGCAGCTCAGGCGGGCGGTGCGTCAAACGCCACACCAGACGCAGCGCAGACAAAATCAAAATCGTCACACCCGCCCATTTGTGCCAGTTGTACAGCTTCAGCCGCCAGGGCGAAAACGGCAGATCTGCCATATAGCTACCCAGGGTAAACATACCAATCAGGCCCAAGGCTAAAAGCCAGTGCAGCAAGATGGCGACCGTGGAATAGCGCTGGGTGGTTTGTAGTGTCATGGTGTGAATTCTAGGGAGCTGGGCGAGGCGGGCGTTTCAAAATTGTTGTTGCAACTGTTCAATGCTTTTGAATTGAAAATGCATTTTCGTTCAGAAGTGCTGATTGTGAACGGTTTGGGTTAGTAGCCAGGGCGGCAGAGTGTTTTGCGCAGGTAAAAGGAGGAGGCCGCAGGCCGGCGGACACGGAGCAAAGCGCTCTGCCGCCCTGGCTACTAGGGGCTTATACGGGTGTCCATCCCCTGCGGTGCCGTGCTAAGGTGCCATCAGATCAGAACAAGTTTAGGAGACACACTATGAAGCACCTCAGCGGCGTTGACTCGGCATTTTTGCATTTGGAGTCGCCCGAAATGCCCATGCATATCGGCTCCTTAAACGTGTTGGATTTGCCCGAGGGCTACAGCGGTGAGTTCTTTGAAGACACCAAGGCCCACATTGCCGCGCGCATGCACTTGGCCGAGATTTTTACCCGCAAATTGGCGCTGATGCCGCTGGATCTTTCTAACCCGGTGTGGGTGGAGGATGAAGACATTGATCTGGACTACCACGTGCGCCATGTGTCGCTGCCCAAACCCGGTACCAACCGGCAACTGCAGCAGTATGTAGCGCGCTTGCACTCCAGCCTGCTGGACCGCAGCCGCCCGCTGTGGGAGTTTTTTGTGATTGATGGTCTGAAGAGCGGCCAGGTCGCGTTGTACAGCAAAGTGCACCACGCGGGCATTGACGGCCAGGCCGGGGTGGCCGTGGCAAAGGCTATTTTTGACCTGGAGGCGGCTGGCCGCGTGATCAAGGCCCCGCGCCCCCGCGCCCGGCATAACCAATACCAAATGGGCGTGGCAGAACTCTTGGGCGCTGCCGTGCGCAACACGCTGAATCAGTCGGTAGGTTTGGTCAAATCCCTGCCGCTGATTGCGCGCTCGGCAAAAACGGCGCTGATTCCCGAAAAAGACAGCAACGGCAAGCGCGATTGGTCTTTGCCCAAAGACTTCAAACTCTTTGCGCCGCGTACGTCTTTGAATGTGGCCATTACCAACCAACGCACCTTTGCCGGGCGCACCGTGCCGTTGGCAGAGGTCAAGCAAATCGCCAAGCTGCTGGGCGTGTCGCTGAATGACGTGGTGATGGCGACCACCGCCGGTGGCCTGCGCACCTACTTGAAAGACAACCACGAGCTGCCCGACAAGCCGCTGTGTGCCGCAGTGCCCGTGAGCCTGCGCCAAGAGGGCGACACTACTTCCAACAACCAGGTCAGCATGGTGACCATGAACCTGGCGACCGACATCAAAGACCCGCTGGAGCGGCTGATGAAGATTCACGCCGATTCGGCCAATACCAAGCAAATGATGGGCCGCTTCAAGGCCGCGATTCCTACCGACTTTCCGCTGCCGGCCGCGCCCTGGCTGATGTCGGCGGTGGCCTCGTTGTTCAGCCGTTCGCGCCTGGCCAATGTGATGCCACCGCTGGCCAATTTGGTGATCTCGAACGTGGCAGGCATTCCGGTGCAGTTGTACTTTGCCGGGGCCAAGGTGGTGAGTTATTACCCGGTGTCGATTCCCGCGCACAGCATGGCCCTGAATGTGACGGTGCAGAGCTACAACGGCCGCCTGGATTACGGCCTGATCGCCTGCCGACGCGCTTTGCCGGATGTGAATGACTTGGCCGATGCTTTGTTGGCGGAGCACAAAACGCTATTGGAGATTGCGCTGAAGCGATTGCCACCGCCGGTGGTGGTGGAGGCGCTGGCACCGACTTTGAAGCTGAAAACTACGAGCAAGCCTGTTGTTAAGCCTGCCGCGAAAACCAGGACTGCCAAGCCGCTGCCAGTTGCTGCTAAAAAACGCGCAGTGGCGAGTGTGGCAGCCTAGAGGCCACGGATTCACTGGGCTTTGTGGCAGCGAGCCTGGACGGCAAAGCGTTCTGCTCCGTGTCCTCCGCCCGCTCTGCGGGCTCCCCCTTTTACCTGCGCAGAACGCTTTGCCGCCCAGCCTCTTACTTCTTTTGCGGGCGGCACTTGAAGGCAGTGAGGTGGCCGATAATGTCGCCCTATGAGCGGAAACACCTTCGGACACACCTTCACCGTCACCAACTTTGGTGAATCCCACGGCCCAGCCATTGGCTGCATCATTGACGGCTGCCCGCCGGGCATGGAACTGAGCGAGGCGGACATCCAGATCGACCTGGACCGCCGCCGCCCTGGCACCAGCCGCCACGTGACCCAGCGCAATGAACCTGACGCGGTGCAAATCTTGAGCGGCGTCTATGAGGGCAAAACCACCGGCACGCCCATTGCGCTTTTGATCCAGAACACCGACCAGCGCAGCAAAGACTACGGCAATATTCTGGAGACCTTTCGCCCTGGCCACGCCGACTACAGCTACTTCCAGAAATACGGCATTCGTGACCCGCGTGGTGGTGGCCGCTCCAGCGCACGCCTGACCGCCCCCATGGTGGCAGCGGGCGCTGTGGCCAAGAAGTGGTTGTTTGAGAAGTACGGCACCACCTTTCGCGGTTGCATGTCGCAGATTGGCGACGCTGTCATTCCGTTTGAGAGTTGGGAGCATGTGCCCCACAACCCTTTCTTTGCGCCGGTGGCCGATGTGCAATCGCTGGAAGACTATATGGATGCACTGCGCAAAGCTGGGGACTCCTGCGGTGCCAAGGTCCGCGTGACCGCGACCAACGTGCCCGTGGGCCTGGGCGAGCCGCTGTTTGACAAGATGGATGCCGACATTGGCTACGCGATGATGGGCATCAACGCCGTCAAAGGTGTGGAGATTGGCGCCGGTTTTGCCAGCGTGGCGCAGCGCGGCACCACGCATGGCGACAGCCTCACACCCAACGGCTTTGCCAGCAACAACGCCGGTGGCGTGCTGGGCGGCATCACCACCGGGCAAGACCTGGAGGTCGCCATCGCCATCAAGCCCACCAGTTCCATCATCACGCCGCGCGACTCGATTGACTCGCAGGGCAACCCGACCCAAGTGATCACCAAAGGCCGACACGACCCTTGTGTGGGCATTCGCGCTACGCCGATTGCCGAGGCCATGCTGGCCCTGGTGGTGATGGACCATGCCCTGCGCCACCGCGCGCAGTGTGGGGATGTGGTGCCCGCGCTCACGCCCATTGCGGGCAGTACGTAGAGGTATTTTTAAGCCAAATAGCCGTTTGAGCCCGTGGATAGTGCGGGAGCAGCTCCTGAAACAATAGCATTTTGAATGCCTTGCCCTGAAAGCCCGCCATGAAAACTGTCTTCATCCTGAACGGCCCCAACCTCAATCTGCTGGGCACACGGGAACCCGCCGTGTACGGCGCGCAAACCTTGGCCGATGTAGAAGCCCTGTGCGAGCGTGCGTGTGCGGCCAATGGCTTTGCGCTGGAGTTCCGGCAAAGCAACCACGAAGGTGCCTTGGTGGACTGGCTGCACGAGGCCGGGCAATTGCAGGCCAAAGGCAAGCTGGCGGGTGTGATCCTGAACGCTGGGGCCTACACCCACACCAGCGTGGCTTTGTATGACGCGATCAAGGGTACTGGCGTGACCCTGATCGAAGTGCACATCAGCAATGTGCACGCGCGTGAAGAATTCCGCCACCACTCGTATATCTCCCCGGTGGCCAAGGCGGTGATGGCGGGCTTCGGTGTGAATGGCTACGCGCTGGCTATAGCAGGCCTAGCCGGGATGGCGGGCATGGCCTGAGCCCAGCCACGCGCGTCCCTCATTTACCAAATCCGCACACGCTCCGTAGACGGCACAAACAGCTTGTCGCCTGGCTTCACGTCAAAGGCTTGGTACCACGCATCCATATTGCGCACGATGCCATTCACGCGGTAGTAGGGCGGCGAGTGCGGGTCGCTGACCAATTGCTGGCGGGTGGCTTCATCGCGGTATTTGGCACGCCACACCTGGGCCCAACCCAGAAATACGCGCTGGGTGCCGGTGGTGCCTTCGATGACTGCCGCAGGCTTGCCTTGCAATGACAGGCCATAGGCTTCCAGTGCTACCGACAGGCCACCCAGATCGCCAATGTTTTCACCCATGGTGAGCTTGCCGTTGACCTTGGCACCGGGCAGGGGCTCGTAGGCATCGTATTGCGTACCCAAGCGGTCCGCTTGTGTCTGGAACTCGGCCGCATCTTGCGCGGTCCACCAGTCGCGCAGCAGGCCATCGCCGTCGGACTTGCGGCCCTGGTCGTCAAAGCCGTGGCTGAACTCATGCCCGATCACGCCGCCAATGCCGCCGTAGTTGATGGCGGGGTCGGCCTTGGGATCAAAGAACGGCGGCATCAGAATGGCGGCTGGGAAAACGATCTCGTTCTTAACCGGGCTGTAGTAGGCGTTCACTGTTTGAGGTGTCATGCCCCATTCGGCCTTGTCCACCGGCTGGTTCAGGCGGGCCACCTGGCGCTTCCACTCGTAGGCACTGGCGCGCTGGCTGTTGCCTACCAAGTCATCTTCCTTGATGGTCAGGGCGCTGTAGTCGCGCCAGGCATCGGTGTAGCCAATCTTGACGCCGAATTTGGCGAGTTTGTCCATGGCCTGCAGTTTGGTTGCAGGGCTCATCCAGTCGAGTTGTTCAATGCGCAGCTTCATGGCCTTGCGGATGTTGCCCACCAGGTCGGCCATCTGGGCTTTGGATTCGGCCGGGAAGTGCCGCTCCACATACAGGCGGCCTACGGATTCGCCCATGACACTATTCACAAACTCCACCGCACGTTTCCAGCGTGGGCCTTCTTCCGGCTGACCCGCCAGCGTGGCGGAGCGAAATTCAAAACGGGCTTTGGCAAAGCGTTTGGAGAGCAGGTTGGCTTTGCTGTCAATCACCGAGAAAGCCTGCCAGGCCTGCAATGTGGGCAAGGCGGTGGCTTGGTAAATGGCGGCCACTTTGGGCACGGCGGTGTTGGTGGTCAGCACCAGGCGCTTGGCGTCTTGGAGTTGCGCTTCGTTGAGTAGGGTTTGCCAAGGCAGGGCGGGGGCGTAGGCTTGCAGCTCGGCCACGCTCATGGGGTTGTAGGTGCGGTCGCGGTTGCGGCGCTCAGTACGGGTCCAACTGGCTTCGGCCACGCGCGTTTCCAGGGCCAGC
Source organism: Burkholderiales bacterium PBB3 (assembly GCA_002256115.1). Lineage (GTDB taxonomy): Bacteria > Pseudomonadota > Gammaproteobacteria > Burkholderiales > Burkholderiaceae_C > Allorhodoferax. The sequence goes on along the minus strand of NKIK01000017.1, from coordinate 71,627 downwards.
ACTTCCTTGGCAGCGCTGGCGGCATCGGGCCAGTTCACCATGCTCAGCAGGCTGCTGATGTAGGCCTCGTATGCGGATTTTTTGCTGTCAAATTTGGCGTCCAGGTAGTAGTCGCGGTCGGGCAGGCCCATGCCAGCCGTACCCAGGTAGATCGTGTAACTGTCGGGCTTCTTGGCGTCGTCGCCGATGTACGTAGCAAACAGAGAGCGGAACGGGCCTCCATTGGCTTGGCCCATCAGGCGGGTCATGTCGTCGTGGGTTTTGGTGGCGCGAATGGAAGCCAGCGCGGGTGCCAGCGGTTTGGCGTCTAGTGTCTCAATGCGGTCTTCGTCCATGAAGCTGCGCGAGGCAGCGCCAATCTTGGCGGCATCGCGGTCTTTGCTTTGGCTTAAAAACTCGGGCGTCAGAATCGCGCGCACACGCTCTTCTGACAAAGCGCGCAGCGCGTCAAAGTTGCCGTAGCGGGTGCGGTCTGCGGGGATTTCGGTGCGGGCATTCCAGGTGCCGTTAGCCCATTGAAAGAAGTCATCGCCAGGTTTGGTGGCCAAGTCGCGCCCGGTCATGTCAAAGCCCCAGGGGCCCATGCGTTCGCCCCTGGCGGCCGGGTCCGACCCCACCGCGGGGCTGGCCGCCGCCACGGTAAAGAGCTGTTCGATCGTGTCGTTATCGCCCATCAGCGTGTCGTGGGCTTCGTGGGCCCCATGCTGCTGGGCCTGTGCGGTGGTGAGTGCGCAGGCCGTGGCGATCAAGGTCAGAGTGAGTTTGAGACTTTTCATGGAGGTGGGGTTTGCCCGTTGGGTTGAGATAAGGAAAAAATAGTTTAGCGTGCGCCACTCTAGGGTTTCTACGCGGCCATGCGGCCAAATTCGATGTCAAATACGCGTTTCAGCCCATGGATAGTGCGGGAGAAGCTCCTAATTCAGGAGCAAACCTGGGGTGAATGGCGTTTTCAGTATTTTCGAATTAATGTAAATAATTTTCGATTGTTTCGAATTTGACTTATTTCTTTGCGAAAATAGGGGCCTGAATCATTACGCCGCAAGCCTTGCGCTTTTGCCCCTCTATGTCCAGCGCCCATCCCAGCCCAGGCCACGCCGCCAGCCACACTGCCAGCCACAGCTACAAGCTGCCCGCATTGGACAGCTTGTTTGAACAGCTCAAGACCACCTTTGCGCAGCACGTGGAGGTAGAAGACGGCCAGAACGCCCGCGTACTGCGCATGGCCGGGCTAGAGCTGCTGGTGCCCTTGGCTGCGGGCAGCGCCGCCGAGTTGGTAGGTACCGTGTGCGCGCGGCTGGCCGAGGTAGCCGCTTTTGGCGTGGCCACCGCGCTGACCGATGCCTCGGCCCAAGGGACCGCGCGCCGCATGGAGCTGGTCAGTGCCTTGGCGCTGATAGAGGTATCGGCTGGCACCACCCAAAGCAACGCACGCCGCACCGAGTCCGCCAGCGACCTGCTCACCACGGCCGAAGTGGCCACCCAGTTGGGCATGAGCCGGCCCTATGTGTCCATGCTGTGTGACCAGGGCAAGCTGGGCGTGGTCACCCGATCCGAAGGCGGCCACCGCCGCATCACCGCCGCCGCGGTGGACGACTACGTGCGCACGCACGGCAGCTCCTCACGGTCCAATCTCCCCCCCTGAACCCCGGAAGTACCCCATGGAACACTCCATCAGTCTCATCACCACCTTGGCTGCAGGCTTTGGCCTGGCGCTCATCCTAGGCTTCGTGGCCGTCAAGCTCAAGTTCCCCGCGCTGGTGGGCTACCTGGTGGCGGGCATTTGCATCGGCCCAGCCACACCCGGCTTTGTGGCGGATGCGCAGATTGCATCCCAGTTGGCCGAGGTTGGCGTGATGCTGCTGATGTTTGGCGTGGGCCTGCACTTCTCAATTGATGACCTGCTGGCCGTGCGCAAGATTGCGCTGCCGGGTGCCGTGGTGCAGATTGCAGTGGCCACGGCCATGGGCGCTGGGGTAGCGTCGTTTTGGGGCTGGTCGCTGGGGGCGTCGCTGGTGTTTGGTATTTCCTTGTCGGTAGCCAGTACCGTCGTGCTGCTCAAAGCTCTGGAGAGCGAGGGCCTGACCGATGCCACCGATGGGCGCATCGCCATCGGCTGGCTGGTGGTGGAAGACTTGGCCATGGTCTTGGTCTTGGTGCTATTGCCAGCGCTGGCGCCCTCGTTAGGCGGCAGTGCATCCACCAGCAGCCGCAGCACCACGATGACCATCATCATCACGCTGGCTCAAGTGGGCGGCTTTGTCGCCTTCATGCTGGTGGTGGGGCGGCGCCTGTTTCCGTGGATCTTGTGGCAGGTCACCAAAACTGGGTCGCGCGAACTCTTCACGCTGAGCGTGGTGGCGGCCGCCGTTAGCATCGCCTATGGCTCGGCGGCTTTGTTTGGCGTGTCGTTTGCGCTGGGCGCTTTCTTTGCTGGCATGGTGCTGCGTGAATCCGAATTCAGCGCCCGCGCGGCCGAGCAAACTCTGCCGTTGCAGGATGCATTTGCCGTGCTGTTTTTCGTGTCGGTGGGCATGTTGTTTGACCCGATGGTGATCGTGGAGCAGCCCCTGCATGTGCTGGCTACCGTGGCCGTCATCATTGTGGGCAAGACCCTGGCCGCCGTGGGCTTGGTGCTGATGCTGGGCTACCCCGCACGCACTGCGCTGGTGGTGGCGGCTAGCTTGGCGCAGGTGGGGGAGTTCTCTTTCATTCTGGCGGGGCTGGGCATGGCACTGGGCCTGCTGCCCAAAGAAGGCAACAGCTTGATTCTGGCGGGCGCGCTGATTTCTATTGCGCTGAATCCGCTGGTCTTCAGCGCGGTGCAGCCTACGCTGCGCTGGCTGCAGCGCCACCCCAAGTTTGCCAACCGGCTAGAGCACGCCGCCAACCCGCTGGCCGAGCTGCCCATGAGCACCGACGCCAAATACCTGGCGCGCCAAGTGGTGCTGGTCGGCTGGGGCCGCGTGGGCAAGCTCATCGCCAAGGCGCTGACAGAGAAGGGCATTCCCTTTGTGGTGGCCGAGTCCAACCGCGAATCGGTAGAGGCCCTGCGTGCCAAAGGCATCCCCGCCGTGTGGGGTGATGCCACCGAACCGATGGTGCTGATTCAGGCCCATATCCGCGAGGCACGCACGCTGGTTATTGCCACGCCAGAGACCATTCAGGTACGCAAGATGGTGGAGACCGCGCGCACGCTGAATCCCGAGATTAGCGTGGTGGTGCGCAGCCACAACGCCGAAGAGGCCGCGCGCCTGGAGAGCGATGGCTCAGGCACCGTGTTTGTGGGTGAGACCGAGCTGGCCAAGTCGATGATTGGCTGCGTGCTGGGGTTGGTGGAACCGGCAGCGCCTGCGGTGGCTGCGCGGCACTGAGCCTCAATCGCCCCTCTGCGCTTACTGGGTACGCGCCAGCAGCCATGCAATGACATCGGCTGCAATCTGGTCGCGCTCAGGTTCATTCAGCATGTCGTGGTACACGCCGGGGTAGATCTTCAAAGTCTTGTCGGTGCTGGCCACGGCCTGGATGAGCGCCTGGCTTCCTTCAATCGGGTTGACGCTGTCCGCGGTGCCGTACATCACCCACAGTGGCAGCTTGATCTGCCCCATGCGTTCCTGCACATCGGCAATGCCATTGAGTGACGCGGCGGCGCTGGCTGCGGGCAATTTGTCGTGGCTGATTAGCGGGTCGGTGGCCAGCGCGGCCATCACGCCCTTGTCTCTGGAAAACTCGCTGTCGTCCACCTGCACCACCTTCAAGCCCGGCGCCACAGACGCCAGTAGGCGCGCTACTGCGGCGCTGAAGCCCGACACGCTGTGGGGCCGCTTGAGTGCTGCACCGCTCAGAATCACGCCGGCCAGTTTGTCTGCATGGTCCAGCGCGTATTCGGTGGTGATCAGCCCGCCCAGGCTGTGCCCATACACATAGAGCGGTGCATTGGGATAGCGCTGTTTGGCCTCATTGACGATCATGTCGGTGTCTTCCACCATGCGCGCCATGGAATCAAAGCGTTGGCGGTCACCACCCGAATGGGCATGTCCGCGCAGGTCTTGGGCAAATACCGCAAAGCCCTGTTTTGTCAGTTGCTCCGCAAAGCGCTGGTAGCGCAGGGCGTAGTCGCGAATGCCATGCGTGATCACCACGACACCGCGCACCGGCGTTTGCGTGGGTTGCCACGCAAAAGAGCGCAGGCACAGCGCGTCACTCGCCAGCAGGGTTTTAGAGGTGAACGCCGTCGTGCGCAAACCGGGTTTGACTTCGGCGCAGTCATTGGACGCATGGCTGGTGCTGGCCATGCCAAGCGCGAGCACTGCCAAGGAGGTTTTGAGAAGGGCGGAGAGTGGGGCTGTCAAAGGGGCTTTCATCGCAACTGTTCCTGTGGTTGTTTGAAGCCGCAATGCTAGGTTTGCAAGCCGCCCGGCGATATGGGTCAAATGTCCGATGGCGGCAGCTGGGGTTTGGGCTGATACTGGTGCCATGCCTGTGCCCGCTCCGTTTGCCAACCAGCCCGTACCGTGAGAGAAAAGCCAACCATTCCCATCCCAGTTTCTGATGCGCTGACAGCGCTTGCCTTCATGGGTGACCTGAGCATGGGGCAACCCGCCGACCACTCCAGGCGAGTAGCGTGGCTGGCGCAGCGTGCAGGCTTTGAGCTGGGGTTGGACGCACAGGCCTGCGAATGCATCTACCAAACTGCCGTCTTGCGTTGGGTGGGCTGCACGGCCAATGCCACTGAAGTGTCCGCCGCCATTACCGACGATGTACTGGGGCGCGCCGCCGTGATGGCATTGCGGCCGCAAGACATGGGCTTGCTGATTTCACCCAGCAAAGTGGTGCGCCACACCCAGGAAATCAGCGCCATCCATTGTGAGATTTCAGTGATCATTGCCAGCGCCCTGGGGCTGGGCGAACCGGTCACCGCGGCCTTAGCTTGCCTCTTTGAGACCTGGGACGGCAATGGCTACCCCCGTGGTATCCAGGGCGATGACATTCCGATCGCCGTGATGCTGGTGGTGCTGTGTGGCGATGTTGAAATTCTGAGCCGCGAATACGGCGTTGCGCAGGCCCAGCAGTTCTTGCAGTTGCGCGCAGATGCGGTCTACCCCCGCAGGCTGGTTAACTTGGTATCCAGCCGCATGCAATCCTGGCTGAATGAGCTCAACGTGCCGGGAGATTTCACACACCCCACTAGTGAAGGCGCAGCAGACTCCGTGGTGGATTTGTCGCTGCTAGCGGATGCCATTGACCTGAAGCTGCCTTGGCTTACCGGGCATTCGCGCCGCGTGGCTCAACTGGCCGCCACGGTGGCGGCTCAGACGGGCTTGCCTCTGGCTGTGCAAAACAGTGTGGTGCGCGCGGCCTTGCTGCACGGCATGGGCCGCGTTGCCATTCCCAATGCGGTCTGGAATCGCACTGGGCCACTCACCCACGCAGACTGGGAGCGCGTGCGCCTGAGCCCGTATTGGACGGCGCGGGTGGCCGGGCAAATCAAATCGCTGGAGGTGGAGGCCGACATTGCCTCCCATGCCTACGAGCGGCTGGACGGCAGCGGCTACTACCGTGCGGCCCGCAATGCCGCGACATCGCCCGCGCACCGTGTGTTGCCAGTGGTTACCACTTGGCTGGCCTTGCTATCGCCCAGGCCCTGGCGGGCTGCCATGGACCAGGACGCTGCAGTGGACCATCTGCAAAAGCAGGCATCACTGGGCCGGTTTGATCCCAAGATCACCGATGCGCTATTGGGCTCCGCCCGCAGCAGCAACTGGGCCGCAAGCAATGCGCTAGAAGCCCGGCCCACCCAGAGCATTCTGACTGCGCGAGAGTGCGAGGTTTTGCACTGCATCAGCCAAGGTCAAAGCAACAAGGAAGCGGCTCGCGTCTTGGGTATCAGCCCTTCCACCGTGCGGGCCCACTGTGAAAATGTCTTTCGCAAGCTGGATTGCAAAAGCCGGGCGGCGGCTACGCTCAAGGCCGCGAGCTTGGGGCTGCTTTAGTGCCGCGCCACCTGGCTGCTGTAGGGTGCCAGGTACGAGACCAAAATAAACTGCCCCGAGGAGGACAACAGCGTGACCGCCACGCTGAACATCAGCGCCAGCAAGCGCCGCCGGTCCCACTCGGCCACCACGCTGGCCAGCGAGCTGCGGATGTCATTGAGTGTGCCCGGCACAATCATCACGCCCGTGCCAATCACAAAGTTGCCAAACAGCAGGGGCCACAAAACGGGCGGCAGGGGTGTGTTCGTCGGGGTGGTGGAAGTAGGGGAAGTGGGGGGAGTAAGGGGCATGCTGGCCAATCAGCCAGAGTGAAACTGAAAATTATTGCGCCCATCTTCTTTGACGCGGTACATGGCCGAATCCGCATTGCGCAGCAGCACATCCAACTCCGTGCCGTCTTGGGGGTAGCTGCTAATGCCGATGCTGGCGGTGACTTGCAAGCGATGTTCACCCAGCGTGTGTATGGGCTCCAACACGGTTTGCAGCTTCTTGGCGATATGGGCTACCTCGTCTTGTTGGTGGTCGGCTTCTACCAGCACCACAAATTCATCACCACCCAGCCGGGCTACCAAATCGCCTTCGCGCACGCACATGCGCACGCGCATAGCTACGGCCTGCAGCAGCAAATCGCCCACGGTGTGGCCGTAGTTGTCGTTCACGCTTTTAAAGCGGTCCAGGTCAATGAACAGAATGGAGAAGCTGCCCTGCTTGCGCTCCGCACGGTGCAGCGTGCGGCTCAAAGAGTCCATGAACATGGCCCGGTTGGGCAGGCCGGTCAGCTCATCGTGAAACGCGCGGTGGCGCAGCTCTTCTTGCACCCGCTTGCGTTCGTCAATATTGTTGATGGCCGTCAAAATGCATTCGCGCCCACCCAGAGCCAGGCGCTGGCAAGACAGCAATGCCCAAAAAACCAGGCCCTGCTGGTCCTTGAGCTGTACCTCCCAATCGCGCACGCTACCGTGCTGTTGCAGGGCTTCCATCACCCGGTCGCGGTCTTCGGGTTTGACATAAAAGTCTTGCGCGTTCAGCGCGCCCAGGTCTTCTGCCTTGGTGTTGAACTGCGCCAGCGCACGTTCATTGGCATAGCTAATCTGGTTGCCAGGCAAGCTGACCAGGATGATGGGCAAGGGGGCCAGTTGCAGTGTGCTGCGCAACTGGTTTTCGCTCTCTAGCAAGACTTGGTGGTCGTGTTCGTTTTGCTGCAAGATGCGGCGCGACACCCCGTAAGCCACCACCACTAGCACCGTCGCCATCAGGATCATGATGAAGCGAAGTATGGATTTGGACCTGCGAGAAATGTCTCCCAGCGTGAAAGAAAACTCGTCTTCCAGCGGCGTCACTTGTGCGTTGATTTGCGCTAGCTGCGCCTGAAAATTGCGCCTGTCGCTGTCATTCAGGCCCGGGCCTTGCACCGTATCGTGTATTTTTTCACCCAGCGCGATCATTGCGTCAATTTGCGCATCGGCGGCTTTCCATACGGCAATCACTTTGCTCAAATCTGGCACGGTGCGAAAGCTGCGGTACAGCCGCATCATCCCGTCAATATCGTTGGGGTGATTGCGGCCTTGCAGAAATCCGTTGTAGGCCAGGTTGAAGTCGGGGTCGGTTTTCTCCAGCTCTAGCCGCGCTTGTCTATCGCCCAGATTGACTTTCAAAGCCTCTTGAAAGGCCTGGTAATCCAGCGGTTTTTGGTCGGCCACATAACGCGAGAGAGACAGTACCGCATCCTTTTGCGCCTTGGACCACAGGCCCTCACCGCCCACATAGGCGCGGGCCGCAGACATCAGACCAATGCTGTAATAAGCAAAGACCAGCAGGCCCACCACGATGCCGACAAAAATCCAAACGATCAGCAACAAACGCCGACTGTTGCGTACCGGTGGTGTGACCATGGCGCTATCTAGCACGCATCCCCTTTATCTCATTTGAAACCATTGTGCACCGACTAGGCACTTCTGGGTCACCGCGCCGAGCGAAACCGTGTCGCGCAAGTAGCGTAAAAGTAGCGTACGGGTGGCCTGCAATCTAGAATCCGCGCTGTTCATCGCCTTCACGGTAAAGGAATTTGGGTGACCTCTGACACTTTAGACACTGGTGGTCTTGCACCATCCCATGCACCCCAGCCACTGCAGGCTTTGCAGACTTTGCCCGCACAGTGCACAGCCTGGCGCGTGGTCTATGGCCTGGTGGGCGGCATCGTGGGCGGGGCAGTGGGCTGTGTGCTGGCGAATGCTGTAACGGCTATATTGGCGGCGGATGCAGACAAGGCCACTTTCAGCACCGGCTATTTGTTGTCGGGTGTGGCGGCTGCTTTGGTGTTTGCCGCTTGGGGCCTGCTGTTGGCGCAACTGCGGTTTGCGCGCTACCGGGCTGAGCACCAGCCGCACGCCGGTGTGCGCCTACAAGACGGCATTTGGTGGCAGACCGAAACCTGGGTACCCATCGCCCGGCTGCAGCATCTGGATGTGCGACAGGGCCCCCTCGACCGCCGCTGGGGCATGGCCACGCTGAGCCTGCACACTGCTGGTACGCACGACCACGTACTCCACATCAAGGGCTTGCCCGTGGACCAGGCCCACGCCCTGCGCGCAGCGCTGCTGCCGCAACTGCACGCCCACCATGTCTGAGACCGACACGGTGCAGGCCCAGGCCGCGCAGTCCAAGGGTCTACACCCTTGGTCCTTTCTTTTTATGCTGGGTGGTATGAGCCGCCAGGTGGCCGCGCCGCTGGTGGCTTTGCTGTTTTTGGGCGGTAGCTGGAGCCGCGCCAGCATGGTGGCCGCAGCCGTGGCCTGTGGTGTCACGCTGTGGTTGGTGCTAACAGCCCGGGCCTACCGCTACCAGCTGGATGCCGATACCCTGCACATCCGCGAAGGCCTGCTGGGCCGCACGCAGCGGCACATCCCTTTTGTGCGCATTCACAACATCAGCCAACGGCGCAAGCTGTTGCACCGGCTTTTGAATGTGACTGAACTACACCTGGAGTCTGCCAGCGGCGGCAAGCCCGAGGCCGTGATGCGCGTGCTGGGCGTGCAAGACGCTGCAGCGCTGGAGGCCCTGCTGCGCGCCCACCACCTGGGGGCGGGACAGGTGGGACAAGGGGGGCTGGCCGCCGCCGATCCTGGCGGAACCGAAACGCCCCAGGCAGCTACCGCCACTCCCGACACCGAGCTGCTGCACGCGCTGCCCTGGACTGAAGTGCTGCGCCTGGGTATTGCGTCTAACCGCGGCATGGTGATGGTGGCGGTGGCTTTTGGGGCCGCCTTTCAGGGTGAATTCCTGCGCAAGCACGCGGTGAGAGCTATGACGGATATGGGCCGTTGGGCCAGCAACCTAGTCAATCAAGAAGTACAGGCCGCGCACACCGTGCGGCTGGGCGTGGCCATTGCCAGCCTGGTGCTGCTGGCTTGGCTGCTAACCCGCGTGCTGTCGATTGCGCTGGCGTTTTTTAGGTACCACCGCTTTCGGCTAGAGCGCCAGGGCGAGAGACTGATGGCCGCCCACGGCCTATCCACCCAAGTGCGCTCTGCCGCGCGGCTGGGCCGCCTGCAGCGCTGGCAGATTGATGAAAACTGGCTGCACCGCCGCATGCAGCGTTGCAGCCTGGGCGTGACGGTGGCGGGGGGCACCAGCGGACGCCGTGGCGGTCAGGGTGCAGAGCCCAGCTTGCAGTTCACCGAGCTGGCCCCCATAGCCACCTGGCCCCAGGCCCTGGCGCTGTTGTCCGTCACCCTGCCTGCGTTGGACTGGGCCGCGTTGCAATGGCAGCCCCTGCACACCGCCTGGGTCAGCCGCCTGTGGAGCCAGGGTCGCTGGCTGGTGCCGGGTGTGGGCGCGCTGCTGGCACTGGCCACGGCGGGCCAATTGGGGGTGCCCGCCGCAGTGGCCTGGGCGCTGGCCGTGCCTGCGCTGATGGCCTGGCTGGCCTACACGCGCGCCTGGGCACAGTTTGCCGCCTACGCCATTGCTGGCCCGGTGGTGGTGTTTCGCAGTGGGGTGTGGCACCGCCGCTGGGTGATGGTGGAGACCTCGCGCCTGCATGTGCTGCGCCTGCACAGTTCGCCGCTAGACCGGCGCCTGGGCGTGGTCAGTTTTCAGGCGACGGCCCAGGGCGGCTCCAAGTCCTACCGCACGTTAGAGATCCCCTACATGCCCCTAGCCGTGGCACAAGGCCTGCGCGCGCAAGTTTGGGGTCAAATCAGCGTTTGAGGCCGTGGATAGTGCGGGAGCAGCTACTCAATTGATAGCGTTCGCTTGTCCAGCAGCCTAGCTCTGCAGGCACAGCCTACCGGTAGCCACCCAAGTTAAACCCCGCAGAGGCCACAAGAGTCTGCTGCGTTTTAAGCGCATCGGCCCGCAGATTCAGGTACGAGATCGACAGCCCCACATTGCCGCTGGCGGCCAAGGTGTTGGTGGCGGTGGCGTTCACACTTTTCCCCAATTGGTTCAAGGTGGCGCGCACGCCGTTGGCATCGGTCTTCTGCTTGGCGTCCAGCTTCTGGGTGTCTAGCGCCAAGCTGCCATCTGCTTTTTGGCTGACGCCCAGCGCCTTCAGAGATTCAAGGGTAGTGGCATCAGAACCCACGGCCTTTTGCAGCTCCCTGCCCGCGCGCAGGGAGCTTTTGGCGGCCAGCCCTTCGCCTGGGGTTTCAGCCGTTGTCTTGGCAGTTTTGATGGCGGCATTGAAGGCGCTCACAAAATTGCTGACAGCCGCTTTCTCGGATAGGGCCGTGCTGTCTTTGTCTAGCCTTTGCAAATTCAATGACGCTGCTTGCACGTCTGACACTGAAGACTTGAGCTTGCCCACCGACGACAACTGTGCCGTTGTGGCGTCCACCGACGACTGAATCCGCTTGTCTGCTTTGCCCAGGGCGGCTTGCGTGGAGGAATCCAAACGCGACGCCTTAGGGGCATTGGCACCCGTGCCCAGGTACTTGCCTGCAGCATTGTTCTGTACAAAATCGTTGATGTTCATGGTGCTTGCTCCGGGCGGGCCGTGGTTTGGGTCAGTCTATGCCGAAGTGGGGGTGTTGTATAGGTGTGGGGGTTGAGGGCAAGCGCTTGATGGTGTGCTGGTGATGGGGTGCGGAGTTGTTTGTATTGCGCAGCCGAAGAGGATTCGAAGCCAAATCAACCGTTCAGGCCGTGGATAGTGCGGGAGCAGCTTCTGTTTTGATAGCAAATTGCTGTGAGTGATCCACAATTTGAAGGAGCCAGTCGCCGGAGTCTTAAGGCGATGCGCGAGCTACAACATCCAGGGTGAAGGGCGGTTTGCGGCCTGAAGCCGTCGCCGATCAACCAGACTAACGGCCGGATAGCTGACATTCAGGATTGAGGTGCCCGGCGGGACGATCCATGGCGGAAATGCAGCGAAGCGGTCAACCACAGCGGCATCCAAACTGACGACTTCAGCTACGCTGCAGCTAGCCGGAGAGTCAGCGCCTTACCTAGGTCAAAAGCCAGTTCTAGAAACATAGATGGTTTTGGCAGCATGCTAAGAGGGGGCACAATCATCGGCGTAGGCACGACACTAGGCATGAACTCAAAGGATTGTGAAGATGGCTGACGAAGAGGAGATTTTTCGGAACAAGCTCACGGGCAAGACTTACATCAGTCCGCAGGTTCCAACAATCAATGGCCCTCTTCGCATCGCATCCAAGGTAGTCGATTCTGAAGGTGCTTACTATGCAAAGGTGAAAAAGGAGGTTGTCCTTCGCCGCACGGCAACTGCCAGGATTGAAATCGTTGCGAAATTTCTGGAGGATGATCGCAAGCTGACCGTCCTCACCCTTCAGCAGTTCAATGGAAATAACGGCCAGCCACACAGGACCAACTTCTCCTTTATAGGCAGTGAGATTCCTAAGCTGTTGGGCTTCCTCAACGACATCGCGGAGGTGGAGTTCAAGCATTCTGGTCCAGTGAACATCACGGATACCGAGTTACACAAATTGGTGCTGTCCAAGGCCCAAGCGGCAACTTTGGTCCATGACAATCAGGAAGTCTTCCTTGAGGCCATTCGGGCCGAAGTCACCAAAGACGACATCGTGGCCCTCGGCTATAGAAAGAAGCAACTCGGCGTGTTCTCGCAGCTTCTTTCGGACCCTGAGTTCTTTGAACGGTGCAAGCAGCAGAAGTCAATCAAAGGCGACGAGCCACTTTGGCAGGCTTTCTTTGAGAAAAATCCGTGGGTTTTTGGCTATGGACTGAGCTACTTCTATGTGACCGGTTTTGAGGAAAAAAAACTTGAGCAGCTCGTGCAGGGCTACGATCTCTTGAACAGGGGTAAAAGAGCCGATGCGGTCATGAAGACCAAGGGAATCATCAACTCTTTGTGCTTTGCCGAAATCAAGCATCACAAAACTAAACTGCTGGACACAGACTACTACAGAGCAGGATGCTGGGCCCCATCCAAGGAGATGGCCGGTGCCGTTGCTCAGGTTCAAGCCACAGTGGCAATTGCCATGCACAAACTCCATGGTATGCAAAGAATGGTGGACGACGATGGCAACCTCACTGGTGAAGACGTCTTCAACTTCAAGCCCCGTGCTTTCATCGTAATAGGCTCCTTGAGCGAGTTCGTCGGTGAGCATGGAGTCCACCAAGACAAGCTTCGTTCCTTTGAGCTTTATCGGGCGAGCATGATAGGAATCGACATCCTGACCTTTGATGAGCTGCATGAGCGGACCAAGTTCATCGTTGAGACGGCACAGCCATGATGAACTGGGCAGCTCCATACGCAGGTCTCATTACCCTATTGGATAGCAATCACCACCAAAGAGACTCATATCTGGTTGCAGGTCTAATGGAGGATTGGTCTCCTGCTATCAGTCACACGCTTAGTGGCCGTTTCTGGCCCAGATTCGAATTTGCAGCGAGGCAGTAAGGGTTATCAGCAGAATTACCACTCCTCGTCAGCGTCAACCCCATCTACTTCACCATAGCCAAAACTTTGCTGATCGCGTCGACAACCGCCTGCGGCTTGTCGAGCTGAATGTAGTGCTTCGCGCCTTCAACGATCACTTGCTCGCCCCGGTCGGATAGTTTGGCTACCGCCGCGTGAAGGCTGACCCACATTTCTCTTCTCGCTGTCCTGAGTGCCAGTGCTTCTGGGGTGAGCGGGTCTTTGGGCAGAGGCCGTGGGCCGCTGGTGAGCACGATCAAAGGCAGGTTGCCGTAGGAGCGCCGCGCTGCGCGCACTTGGTCGGCACTGGTCGTGAATACGTGCTCATTTTCAGAGAGTACCGCTTGCCAGGTAGCGGGCTGCATGTTGACTTTCTCATTGCTGGCATTCACCGCGCTGCTGTACTGCTCAAAGGGTTCGGGGACGCATTTTTTGAATAGCTCGGTGCCCGCGACAAGCCCAGCCTTGGCCGCAACGACGCATTCCCTTGCACTCTTTAGATTGGGCTCCACGGTGTCCGCAAACCACTGTTCAGCCGTGCGCTTTTGGGGGTCTAGCGAACGGTAGGCTGCCATTTGATTCTCAACCGAGGGGTCTACCAACACCATGCCAACCACTTCCGATGGGTAGGTGCTGGCAAAGAGCCGCTGCGTTAGTCCGCCACTAGAGTGGCCGACCAACACATATGGCGGCTTGATGGCTGCGGCAACGAGCAAGCGATGCAAGTCGTCAACGATGTGTTGGCTGGTAGATGCGCGGTTGGCAGCATCGCTAAAACCCAAACCCGCACGGTCATAGGTGCAAGTGCGCGTCTTATGCGCCACCACGGGTTGAACGAATCCCCAATTGCTCATCGGCACACCCAAACCGGACTCAAAAATTACGGTGGGCGATCCGTTTCCGGCGCAGTACAGATTGAGCCGTCGACCGGGTTCGATTTCCACCAGCTTTTGGGCTTGTGTGTAGGTGCTGCCATCGATCAACGGCGGGGCAGTGTCAGCAGCGAACGCGGTGCTTGCTAGAAAGGAGAGGATGAGGGCTTTGAGCGCCGAGTTTTTGCAGATTCGCATGGTGCGTAAGTGGTGGTTTAGCCGCGCCGCGCGGCTTCGATGGTGGCTATGTCGATCTTTGTCATCTCCATCATGGCCGCAAACGCGCGCTTGGCCGCTGCCGGATCGGGGTCTGCAATCGCCTCCATCAGGACGCGCGGTGTGATCTGCCACGACAGACCCCATTTGTCTTTGCACCAGCCGCAGGCGCTCGTTTGACCACCGTTGTCCACAATCGCATTCCACAGGCGGTCAGTCTCGGCTTGGTCGTCGGTGGCCACTTGGAACGAGAACGCCTCGGTGTGTTTAAACATAGGCCCGCCGTTTAAGCCAAGGCAAGGGATGCCCAGCACGGTGAACTCCACCGTCAAAACATCGCCTTGCTTGCCCGAGGGGTAGTCGCCGGGAGCGTGGTGTACCGCAGTCACCTTGCTGTCTGAGAATGTCTCCGCGTAGAACGTTGCAGCCTCCAGCGCGCCGCCGTCGTACCAAATACAAATTGTGTTTTTGCTTGCCATGGGGTTCTCCTGAAGGGGGTAAACATTGCCAAGCTGGGTAGTGTGCCAGCCAGCAGCACAGGCTCCATGCTGGCCGATTTGAAGCAGGCATAGAAAAAGGCCCCGAGGGGCCTTTTTTTAGCGCTGCTAAGAAGCTTACTTCTTGGCGGCTGCTTTCTTGGCAACTGGCTTGGCCTTGGCTGGTGCAGCAGCTTTGGCTGCTGGCTTAGCGGCTGGCTTGGCTGCCGCTTTTGCAGGCGCAGCAGCAGGTGCTGGTGCTGCCTTCAACGCAGTGCGTTGGTCACGCAGTGTGTTGATTTCTGCAGCCAGCTTGTTCTTGCGCTCAGTCAGCTTGGCGATGTTGGCTGTGATCTTGGCGATCGCGTTAGCAGTCTTAGAGACGGCAGCCTTCTTCGGTGCGGCCACCTTGGCAACAGGCTTTGCAGCCTTTGCAGGAGCAGCGATTTTCTTGGTGGTAGTGGCGGCTTTAGGGGCCGATTTTTTTGCAGTTGCCATTTTGAAATTTCCTTGTTGTATGTCTGACGAAGATTTTCGCCAGTGCCCTATTGTCGCAAAATTGATAGCAGTACGTTCAACACTGTTGTGTAAGCACACATATCAATGCACATACCACTGCACTTTGCAGGCCATAGACAGTGCGGGAGCAGCTTCTATTTTGATAGCAGAAGCCCGTTCTCTAACCATGCTTGCAGCCAGCGGCCCAGGGTTTTCGGATCATTGAGCGTAGTGGTTTCTGCGAGTGCGGCAGCAGCGTCTTCTATCGATTGCCCCTGTGCCAAGCACTGCAAAAACGCAGCCTCGTCATTGTCCAGCGTTTGAAAATGCGGCTGCAATTCTTTGCGCCACACGGCCAAGGTTTTGGTCTCGTTGCTGATGTGCACTTCGGGCACATCTTCATCCGCATCGATGGCGCGCCAGAGCTGGGCCACATTACTGCTAACGCTGCGCAGCAGCAGGCTGGGGTGTAGCGGCGCAGGCCAATTCAGCCAATCAGATGTGGCGGCGGTACCGGCTTCTAGTGCGGGCGCATCGGCACCGTCAAAGCGGCTGCGCAGGTCCCAGTCCAACTGGGCCAGCTCGCGCAGCTCGGGGTTGTCGGGGTAAAGCGTGCCCAGGTAGGCGGGCAGGTTGGCACCGTAGCGGCCCAAGCTGCGGGTGAGTGGTGGGTGCTGCACTGCAAAGGCGGTGGCCACTTCAGTGAAGCTGTCAGAGCCCATGTAGAGATTGGTTTTGGCAAAGCTGTCGGCCAAGACTTCGGCCAGCCGCGCGCGGTAGGCATGGTGGTAAATACCCAGGCGCTGTTCGCTGGTGGCCGGGGGCTTGGTGTGCAGCAGATCGACCACTGCGCTGGCCGATGCTGCATCGACTTGGTCCAGCACATAGTGGCTTAGCTGGCGTTGTAGTTGCTGCAAGTCGGTGGACTGCGCTGCGGCTGCGGCCTTAGGCCAGGGTTGCATGCCCACGGCTTCGTCCGTTTGATTTTGCAGTGGGGCGGGTGCATCGTGCGGTGTCAGTTCTCGGGCCGCAATCTCGCGTGCCATGCCCAGCTCCTGCAGCAGTGTGGCCAGTAGCGGTATGTCGTCGTCCCGCTCAATCATCGTGGCCACCGCACCAAAGCGCTGGCAGGCCTGGGCATACAAATCCCACACCGGCTGGGCCACCGGGTGGTCATGGGTGTCAACGATATAGCTGCCGTGGTCGGCATGGCCGGCCAGGTGGATTTGTTGCACACGCGCAGGGGGCAGGGCGTTCAGGTAGTCCAGCGGGTCAAAGCCGTGGTTCACGCTGCTGACATAGATATTGTTCACATCCACCAGCAGCTGGCAATCGGCGCTGTTGGCGATGTAGCTTAAAAATTGCCACTCGCTGGCGGCGTTGCCCGCAAAGTTGATATAGCTCGACACATTCTCAATCACCAGGCGGCGCTGCAAGATGTCTTGTGCGCGCCGGATTTGTGTAATCACATGGCGGGCGGCTTCATCGGTGTAGGGCAGGGGGTAGAGGTCATGCAATTGCTCGGGGCCAGGGCCAATCCAACACAGGTGGTCAGACACCCACATCGGCTCGATGCGATCTGCCAGCGCTTTGACCCGCTGCAGGTAGGCGACATCCACACCGCCCGCCGCACCAATCGACATGGCCACACCGTGCATGGCCATCGGGTAATCCTGGCGAATACGGTCTAGCATTTGCAAGGGCTTGCCGCCCTCTACCAAAAAATTATCCGTGATGATTTCCAGCCAATCAACAGGCTGCTTGGCGGCCAGGAAGTCCGCGTAATGCGGCGTCCTGAGCCCCAAGCCAAATCCCGCTGTGCGGGAACCAGGCCGCACGGGCCTGGTGGATTGCGCTGCAGGCTGCATTAGGCCTTGATGTCGCCGATTACGCCCTTGCCAGAGAGGCATTCGCCAGCGGTCTTGGCCTTGAAGCCATGGCCCTTGCAAGCGTTTTGGCCTTTGCAAGCGTGCTCTGCAGTCTTGCAATCGCTATTGCCCTTGCAGTCATGCACGTTGTAGCAATGCACTTTGTCGCCAGCAGCGATGGCCTTGCCTTCAGAGCCCTTGGGGGCATCGGCCGCGAAAGCGCTGGCAGAAAGGGCCAGCAAAGCGGCGGTCAAAGCGAAGGAAGTACCAGATTTGATTTGAGTAGATGTCATGAAAATCTCCAAAGAAAAGTGAATAGGTCGAACGAAAAAGAAACTGCTTGAAATCACAGAGGCCGCGTGTTGGAAGGGCTAACTTCTTTCATTGCGGTCTGATGCTTAATTCGCACGGGCAGTGGGTTTGGTTACAGCACCATCAAAATATTTTTGAATAAAGTGGTCTACCGCAAAACGGCCTGGGCCATACACCGCCAAGCCCGCCAGCAGCGCACCCCAAAACTGATGCTGCTGCAGCGCTGCAGGTGCAATGTCGGCCAGGGCCAGCACAGCCACCACATTGACTACGGATAAGCCCAGCGCTGCAAAGCGCCCACCCAGGCCCAGTGCCAGAAGCACGGGCAGCACCAGCTCGCCCCCGGTGCCCATCACGGCGGCCACATCGTGCGGCAAAAACGGTACTTTGTACTCATCCATAAACAAGGCCAGTGTGGTGTCCCAGTCGCGCAGCTTGGTCAGGCCAGATGAGAAAAACACGTTGGCCACATACAGCCGTGCACCCAACGCCGCCACAGGCTGCAACGTATTGAGGGCGCGCACGCCCAGCGCAATGGTGGCTACGGCGGTTTTGACCAGGGGCGACGCGGGTGGTGGGTTGGCTTGCATGGGACTGGGTTCCTGAATAAGTGAAAGGAGTGTTGCCTAACGGTGCGAGGCAGTGTGGTGGGTAGTTCGTGCGCCGCACCGATATAGTTACAGCCTGGGGCACAATGCGCACACTTTATTTTCTGGCGCGGTGTAACCAAACACCCGCCCCGCACGAATAACCCATGCAGAGCACACCCAACCCAGAAGGCATAGCGCGCATGAAGGCCGGAGAAGACCGGCTGCGCAGCCTCTTCCTGCAGGGTTTGGCGGGCGATGCAGCGGCTTATCAGGCATTTTTGAAAGACATGAGTGCGCACTTGCGCGCTTTCTTCAAACGCCGGTTGGCATCTCTACCCGATGACATAGAGGACCTCGTGCAAGAAACCCTGTTGGCGCTGCACAACCAGCGCCACACCTACCAAAGCGCCCAGCCACTCACGGCCTGGGTGCACGCCATTGCGCGCTACAAGCTGATTGACTTGTTTCGCGCACGGGGCTCGCGTGAGGCCTTGCATGAGCCTTTGGAAGACGACTTGCTGGTGTTTGCCGCCAGCGATACGGATGCCAGCGACGCCCGCCGTGACCTGGGCCGCCTGCTGGAGCAATTGCCCGACCACCAGCGCCTGCCCATCTTGCACATGAAGCTCGAAGGCCTTTCGGTCATTGAGACAGCGCAGGTCACCGGCATGTCGGAATCTGCCGTCAAAGTGGGTGTGCACCGCGGCTTGAAGGCGCTGGCCGCCTTGTTAGGAATAGCACCATGAAAACTGATCAACTCATTGCCCTGCTGGCCACCGGCGTGGAGCCGGTGCAGCCCGCTGCTGTGCGCCAGCGTTTTCAAATTGCGCTGGCGTTAGGCATGGCCGGTGCCTTGGCCACCATGCTGCTGGTGTTTGGCGTGCGCCATGACATAGCGCAGGCGGCGGTGTTGCCCATGTTTTGGTTCAAGCTGCTGTTTCCGCTGGGTGTGGCGGTACCGGTGCTGCTGCTGGTGCTGCGGCTGGGCCGCCCCGGTGTGCGGATAGGCCGGGTCGGCTGGGCCGTGCTCGTGCCGTGGTTGGCGTTGAGTTTGTTTGCGCTGGGCGCGCTGCTGAGCGCACCGCCTGAGGGGCGTTTGGAGCTGGTCTTGGGCAAGACCTGGCTGACGTGTGCGATGAATATCACGCTGGTGTCTGTGCCCAGTTTTGCAGCCACTTTTTGGGCGCTGCGTGGCATGGCACCTACCCGCCCGGCCTGGGCCGGTGCTTGCGCGGGTCTGCTGGCTGCTGCTTTGGGCACCGTGGCCTATGCCTTGCATTGCCCCGAGATGCAGGCCCCGTTTTTGGCAGTGTGGTACGTGCTGGGCATGTTGATACCCACGGCTGCTGGGGCGCTGCTGGGGCCTCGGCTGCTGCGCTGGTAGGCATCCGACGGCCATTTGAGCCCCTCGGGCCGCTCTAAGCGGCCCTTTTGTTGTCTTTTTGTTGCCATGGCAGCGCAAAACCCCTTATTTTCAGCATCCTTTTGGCCATTCAGCCCGTGGATAGTGCGGGAGGAGCTCCTAAATAAATAGCAAATGTGCCTTGAGCACAGGTTTTGCCTTGTCCGCTATTTTGTTGAACACCCTGCATGTATATTAGTAGTTTTACTACATTGACATCGAGTTTTGAATGATAAACTTCGGTTTATTGATGGTTTTGTCATTGTTTTTTTACTACATTTCATTCATCGGAGTGCCCTGATGTCCACGATCGCGCCACCACGCCCCAGCATGCTGGATCAGTTGAAAACGCTGCTGCCCCGGTCACTGGCACCCCAAACCGCTGAGGAGTTCACTATGGATGCCCCCCTGTCCGTTCACTTGGCCGTTGCGCCTGCGCTGGATGCCGCGCTACACCAGCACTTGGCCGTGCTGCCCGGTCAGGCCCATGCCCACGATGAAATGCAGGCCCTGTCCCTGGTCGCCCGCGAGCAGCTCGCCCGCCGCTGGGTGGCCACCCAGGCCGCAGACACGCAGTCCAAGTCCAAGCGCGTCTATTACCTGTCGATGGAATTTTTGATGGGGCGTTCTTTGTCCAACGCTTTGGACGCACTCAATCTGACCGGTCCCGCCGCCGCCGCACTACAGGCCCACGCCCGCACCCTGGAAGACACCCTGGCCCAAGAGCCCGACGCGGCGCTGGGCAATGGCGGCCTGGGCCGCCTGGCGGCTTGCTTTTTGGATTCGATGGCTACGCTGGGCTTGCCATCTTTTGGCTACGGCCTGCGCTATGAGTTCGGCATGTTCAAGCAGGCACTGACCAACGGCGCGCAGACCGAAGGACCCGATGCCTGGCTGGTGGGCGGCACGCCCTGGGAATTCCCCCGGCCAGAGGCCACCTACACGGTGCGCCTGGGCGGGCATGTCCGCCACGAAGACGGCAAATCCATTTGGGCCGATGGCAGCACCGTACTGGCCCGCGCGCATGACCTGGTGGTGCCCGGCCACGGCACGCAGCGCGTCAGCACGCTGCGTTTGTGGAAGGCGCTGGCACCCCAGCCGCTCGATCTGGCCGCCTTTAACAACGGCGACATTGCCGCGGCTGCTGCGTATAAGAATCAATGTGAAAGCATCTCCTGGGTGCTGTACCCCAATGACAGCACCGACGCTGGCAAAGAGTTGCGCCTGAAGCAAGAGTACTTTTTGGTCAGCGCCGCCATGCAAGACCTGGTGGCCCGCCACCTGCGCGAAAACCCCAGCCTGCTGAACCTGGCAGACAAGGTCTCCATCCACCTGAACGACACCCACCCCGCCATGAGCGTGGCCGAGCTGATGCGCCTGCTGGTGGATGAACACCAGTTGGAATGGGGCACCGCCTGGGCCATTTGCCAGAAGACCTTTAGCTACACCAACCACACGCTGATGCCTGAGGCGCTGGAGACTTGGCCCGTGCCGCTGATGCATCGCCTGCTGCCGCGCCACCTCGAAATCATTTACCGCATCAACCACGAATTCTTGCAATGGGCGGCTACCCAGCGCCCCGGCGACAACGGATTTTTGGCCCGCCTGTCTTTGATCGACGAAGCCGGTGAGCGCCGCGTGCGCATGGCCAACTTGTCCATCGTGGGCAGCCACATGGTCAATGGCGTGTCGGCCTTGCATTCCAATTTGTTGGTCGAGACTTTGTTTGCCGACTTTGCGGCGCTGTGGCCGCAGCGTTTTGTGAACGTGACCAATGGCGTGACACCACGTCGCTGGCTGGCGCAGTGCAATCCTGGCTTGGCAGCATTGTTAGACCAGCGCATTGGCACCAACTGGCGCCTCGATTTGACCGAGCTGCAACGCATCGCACCCTTGGCCAAAGATGCTGCTTTCCGCAGTGAGTTTGCAGCAGTCAAGGCCGCCAACAAGGCACGCCTGGCCGCTTACATTGCCAAGACCACCGGCATTGCCGTGGACCCGACCAGCTTGTTTGATGTGCAGGTCAAACGCATCCACGAGTACAAGCGCCAGTTGCTCAATGTGCTGCATGTCATCACCCGCTACCAGGCCATTTTGGCCAACCCCGGTGCCGACTGGCAGCCGCGCACCGTCATCTTTGCGGGCAAGGCGGCCTCGTCTTACAAGATGGCCAAGAGCATCATCCGCTTGATTCACGACGTGGGCCAGGTCATCAACAACGACGCACGCATTGGCGGCAAGCTGAAGCTGGTGTTCATCCCCAACTACGGCGTGTCGGTGGCCGAGATCATCATGCCCGGCGCTGATTTGTCCGAGCAAATTTCGACGGCGGGCACCGAAGCGTCTGGCACCGGCAATATGAAGCTATCAATGAACGGCGCGCTGACTATTGGCACCGACGATGGCGCGAATATCGAGATCCGCGAAAACGTGGGCGATGACAACATCTTCATCTTTGGCCTGAAGACGCCCGAAGTGGCTGCGCTGGAAAAAGCCGGCCATCACAGCGACACCGTGCTGGTGCAAAACCCGGCGCTGCAAGCCGTGTTGGATGCGATAGACCAGGGCCACTTTTCACCCGAAGAGCCCGGCCGCTACCACGAGCTGGTCGATAGCCTCAAGGGCAACCGCGACCGCTACTTCTTGTTGGCCGACCATGCGAGCTACGTGGCAGCGCAGTTGCGCGTGGATGACCTGTACCGCCGCCCCGACGATTGGACGCGCTGCGCGATTGCCAATGTGTCGGGCATGGGCGTGTTCTCGTCGGACCACACCATTTCGCAATACGCATCGGGTATTTGGCAAGTCGCACCCAAGGCCTTGTAATACCTCCCATGTCTAAGCCCGCCACCACGATGCCAGCTCTTTTGCCCGAGGCCGATGCCTGGCTGCTGGGGGAGGGCACGCACCTGCGGCCCTACGCGCTGCTGGGCGCGCGCTTGCACGCGGTGGACGGTGTGCAGGGCACGCGCTTTGCCGTGTGGGCACCCAACGCTTCGCGCGTAAGTGTGGTGGGCGACTTCAATGCCTGGGATGGCCATGCCCACCCGCTGCAACCGCAGGGCAGCAGTGGTGTGTGGTGCACCTTTGTGCCCGGGCTGTTGGCCGGTGCCAAATACAAATTTGAATTGCACAGCCGCGACGGCGTGCTACTGCCCCTGAAGGCCGACCCCTACGGCCTGGCCGCCGAACTGCGCCCAGCCACGGCCAGCGTGGTGGCCGCTTTGCCCGCACGCGTGCCCGAGCAACCCGCGCGCAAGGCCGCCAATGCGCTCAACGCCCCGGTCAGCATTTACGAAGTGCATTTAGCATCGTGGCGGCGCGTGGCCGAGGACGGCAACCGCTGGTTGAACTGGGATGAGTTAATAGCCACGCTGGTGCCCTACGCCGCAGACATGGGCTTCACGCACCTGGAGCTACTGCCCATCAGCGAGCACCCATTTGATGGCTCCTGGGGTTACCAGCCGGTGGGCATGTACGCGCCCACGGCCCGCTTTGGTGATGCAGAAGGCTTACGCCGTTTTGTGGTGGCCTGCCATGCCGCGGGCTTGGGCGTGTTGCTGGACTGGGTGCCCGCGCACTTTCCGACCGACCCGCATGGGCTCGCTTGTTTCGACGGCACGCACTTGTACGAGCACGCCGACCCACGCGAAGGCTTTCACAACGACTGGAATACGCTGATCTTCAACCTGGGCCGCAACGAGGTACGTAACTACCTGGTGGGCAACGCGCTGTATTGGCTGGAGTGCTATGGCGTGGATGGCTTGCGCGTGGATGCGGTGGCCTCCATGCTCTACCGCGACTACAGCCGCAAGGCGGGCGAGTGGATTCCCAATGTGCATGGCGGGCGCGAGAACTTAGAGAGCATTGCGCTGCTCAAACGCATGAACGAAGTGGTCGGCACGGAGCGGCCTTCGGCCATTACGCTGGCCGAAGAATCCACCGCATTCCCCGGTGTGTCGCGCCCCACCTATTCGGGTGGCCTGGGCTTTCATTACAAATGGAATATGGGCTGGATGCACGACACATTGAGCTACATCCAGCGCGACCCCATCCACCGCCAGTACCACCACAGCGAAATGACCTTCGGCATGGTCTACGCGTACGACGAAAACTTTGTGCTGCCCATCTCGCACGACGAAGTGGTGCATGGCAAAGGCTCGATGCTGGGCAAGATGCCGGGCGATGCATGGCAAAAGTTTGCCAATCTGCGTGCCTACTATGGCTTCATGTGGGGCCACCCTGGCAAGAAGCTTTTGTTCATGGGCTGCGAGTTTGGCCAGGTGGCCGAGTGGAACCACGACCAAAGCTTGGACTGGCATTTGCTGGACCAAGCCCAGCACGCTGGCCTGCAAGCCTGGGTGCGTGACCTGAATGCATTGCTGAAAAGCAGCCCGGCGCTGTATGAGGCTGACTACCAGCGCGAAGGCTTTGCGTGGGTGGACCATGAAGACGCAGGGCGCTCGTTGATCAGCTTTGTGCGGCGCAGCGCTTCTGGCAAATCCACCATGCTGGTGGTCTGCAATTTCACCCCCACGGTGCACTACGAAGCACGCTTGGGTGTACCGGTGGCGGGGCGCTATTGCGAGCGACTGAATTCCGATTCCCGCTTTTACGGCGGCAGTGATGTGGGCACGGGCGATGTGCAATCGCAGCCCCAAGGTGCCCACGGCCACCCGCATTCGGTGCAGGTCAATATTCCTCCTTTGAGTAGCGTTTTTTTTGAACTGGTGACTCCATGAAATTCCCACGCAACAGCGGCGTTTTGCTGCACCCCACCTCGCTCCCAGGCCCCTTTGGCAGTGGTGACATGGGTGCCAGCGCCTACCATTTTGTCGATTGGCTGCAAGGGGCTGGGCAGAAGCTATGGCAGATATTGCCACTGGGCGGCATTGGCCCCGGCAACTCGCCCTACATGAGCAGCTCGGCGTTTGCGGGCAATCTGTTGTTGATCGACATGGTGGACCTGCAAGAGCGAGGCTGGTTGGTGGAAGATGACTTGGCGACTGACCCGGCTTTCGAGAACCATCGCCTGAACTTTGCCGCCGTGTGGCCCTGGCGTATGGACCGCCTGGCGCGTGCAGGCCAGCGCTTTGCGCAAGCGCCAGCGGGTGCATCCCGCACCGCCGACCTAGCCGAGTTCGACGCTTTTTGCAAAGCCCAAGCCGATTGGCTGGACAACTACGCGCTCTTCATGGCGTTGGCCGAACATTACAACTGGCAAGACTGGTGCGAGTGGCCTGGTGGCTTGGCCCAGCGTACGCCCACTGCGATGGCCGATGCGCGAAAGCAGCACGCTGACCGTATTGCCTTCTGGAAGTTTTGCCAATGGCGCTTCTTTGCGCAGTGGAACAAGCTGCGTGCCTACGCAAATTCCAAAGACGTCAAGATCGTGGGCGATGCGCCCATCTTCATCGCCTACCAAAGTGCGGAGGTCTGGGCCCGCCAGGACCTGTTTGACTTGACTACCGATGGTCGCCCGCGCGTAGTGGCCGGTGTGCCGCCCGACTATTTCAGTGCCACCGGCCAGCGTTGGGGTAACCCCATGTATTTGTGGGCCGCGCACGCCAAAGAAAACTACGCCTGGTGGGTGGAGCGCGTGCGCCGCACTTTTGAGCTGGTGGACATTGTTCGCATCGACCACTTCCGCGGTTTTGCCAGCTACTGGGAAGTGCCCGCCAGTGAACCCACCGCGGTCAAAGGCCAATGGTTGCCCGGCCCCGGCGCGCCGCTGTTTCAGGCCATCCACAAAGCACTAGGGCCTTTGGCCATCATTGCCGAAGACCTGGGCGAAGTGACACCCGATGTGGAAGCCCTGCGCCGCGAATTTGCCTTCCCCGGCATGCGCATTTTGCAGTTCGCATTTGGCGACGATAGCTGCAACAACTTCCTGCCGCATCGCCACCAAAATGACACCGTGGTCTACACCGGCACGCACGACAACGACACCACCCGTGGCTGGTGGGCCAGCGCCACTGAGCACGAGCGCCGCCACCTGTGCGACTACCTGGGCGTAGACGGCCACGATGTGCATTGGGATTTGATTCGTGCCAGCTGTGCCAGTGTGGCCGACACGGCGGTGCATCCCATGCAAGACATTTTGGGCCTGGGCACTGAGGCCCGTATGAACCTGCCCGGCAAGGGAGAAGGCTATTGGGAGTGGCGCTTTGACTGGGATCAGGTCAAACCCGAGCACGGCAGCCGCCTGGCGCATCTAACGCGGGTCTACGGTCGCTCGGCCTAGTGTGATCCGCGCACGGCATTGAGCGTGTGCACTGACCGCTACACTCGGCGGTCTGTTGGCCTCACCCTCATTATGCGAATCGCTGCTTTCAAAACCTGGTTGTTCCGGGGCACCTACCCACGGCTGTTTTTTCCGATCATCTTGATCGTGGTCGCGGTGACGCTGGTGCGCTACCACTTCTTGGTGAAAGCAGAAGTGAGTGAAGCCCAGGGGCGCATGTCGGTGGGGCTGAAGCACCTGGAGCACTACGTGGTGCCCCAACTGGCTGCCGCAGGCCCACGCAGCGCGGATGTGCGCCGCCTGCTAGAGCATGAGCTGTCCTTCAACCCTTCTATTGAGTCCCTGCGCTGGCAGGGCGCGCAAGACACGGTGCAAGTTGCCAGCAGCGTGCCGGTGGCCCCTGTTCCAGCCTGGTTCGAGGCCATGGTCTCTATGGTGCGTTTGCAAAAGACGGTGGTGATTACTTACCCCGGCGGCGCAACGGCCACGCTGGATATTGCCCTGAACCCGAATGTGGAAGCCAGCCGCGTGTGGGGCACCATCGCCACCCAATTGCGCATTTCGTTTTTGAATATTTTTACCATTTTTGCGCTATTGACTTTGCTGCTGCGGGCCAACGCCCGAATGTTGAGCCGTTTGTCCCAAGCCACGGGGCATTTCAGCAGCGGCGAGCTGAGCACGCGCATGGCCGAGACTGGCACGCTAGAGGCGCGCGCCGTGGCAAAAACCTTCAACACCATGGCCGCCCAGATTCAGAGCCTGGTGACCACTTTGCAAACCAACCAGCAGCAGCAAGAAGCGCAATTGCACTTTACGCGCCAGCTGAACAACGCCCTGCCATTGCCCGTCTTTGTGCGCAGCAGCCAGGGTGCGTGTTTGAGTGTGAATGCGGCCTGGGAGCAGTTGTTTGGCAAGCCCGCATCGCGGGTGATTGGGGCTCGCATGACGGGCGAATTTGCCGAGCTGGACCGTGCCTACCAGGGCCAGGAACGCCGCGCCGTCGTGCGCTTGGACAATGAAGTGCTGGTCAAAAATGCCAACAACCAACTGCGGGAAATGGTGTACTTTGCAGCGCCCTTTACGCATACCGATGGCACCCCCGCAGGCACGATTGGCACGCTGGTCGACATCACCGACCGAAAGCTGGCGCAAAAGGCTTTGCGCGAGGAAAAAGAGCGGGCCGAGGTGACGCTCTCCTCCATTGGCGATGGGGTGATCACCACCGATACACGCGGCAATATTCAAACCATCAATGAAGCGGCGCATTTTTTAACCGGCTTCACGCTGCTGCAGGCCAAGGGCAAGCCGCTGGCGCAGGTGTTCCGCTTAGACCCTACCGGGGTGGCGCAAAACGAGTTGGTGCAGGCCATTGCCACGGATGGCCCCGTGTTTGCCCGCCAGCAGGTGCTATTACACCGCTCGGGTGAGCGCTATGCCATTGAGTACACCGCATCGCCCATTCGCAAACCCAGTGGCGTGGCGATGGGCACGGTGCTAGTTTTTCGGGATGTGACAGAAACCCGCGAGCTGCAGCAGCAAATTTCCTGGCAAACCCGCCATGACCCCCTGACTGGCTTGGGCAACCGGGCTGCGCTGGCCGAGCGACTGAGCCATGCGCTCATGCTGGCGCGCCAGGAGATGCGACCCCTGGCCGTGTGTTTGCTGGATCTGGATCACTTTCAGGCCATCAACGAGCGCTATGGTTTGTGGACCGGGGATCGGTTGCTGAAGGAAGTGGCGGCACGCCTGCTCACGCTGGCCGGGCCAGCAGATGCCGTTGCGCGTTTGGGGGGTGATGAGTTTGCCTTGTTGCTCAGTGGCTTGGCCGATGTCGCGGCCATTCGCGAACGCGTCGGCCAGGTGCTGGCCCGGTTGGCCGAGCCCTATCGGCTGGACGACCGCGTGCTGTTGACCACCGCCAGTGTGGGCGTGGCTATCTTCCCGCAAGACGATGCCAACCCGGACACCCTGTTGCGTCATGCCGACCAGGCCATGTGCCAGGCCAAGCACACCGGGCGCAATTGCCTGCACCTGTTTGATGCGCGGCACGACCAGGAAGTACAAACCAATTTCAGCCGCCATGCGCGCATCGCCCTGGCCCTGAAGCATTCGGAACTGGTGCTGTACTACCAACCCAAAGTGCACTTGGTTACGGGCGCCGTGTTTGGCATGGAAGCGCTGCTGCGTTGGCAACACCCTGAGCAAGGCCTGCTGGACCCCAGCCACTTCTTGCCGGTGATCGAACACAGTGAGCTGAGTGCTGAAGTGGGCGAATGGGTGCTGCGCGAGGCCCTGGGCCAGATGAAGCGCTGGGCAGCGCACGGCCACCGTTGGACGGTGAGCGTCAACATTGCGGCGCGGCATTTCCATCGCAGCGATTTTGTGTCGCGCCTGCGCAGCATCTTGCTGGAATTCCCGATGATTTTGCCCAGCCAACTGGAGCTGGAGATTCTGGAATCCGCAGCGCTGGCCGATATGCAGCACATGCGCCAGGTGATGCAGGAGTCGCAGGCTTTGGGCGTGCGCTTTGCGCTGGATGATTTTGGTACCGGCTTCTCGTCCTTGTCGTACCTGAAGGCATTGCCTGCGGAGACCATCAAGATCGACCAAAGCTTTGTGCAAGGCATCATGGACGACCGGGAAGACATGACCCTGGTCGGCGCTATTGTGGCGCTGGCCAAAGCCTTTGATCGCGCCCTGGTGGCGGAGGGTGTAGAGACCGTAGCGCAGGGCCAACGGCTGGTTGCGTTGGGCTGCGAATGCGCCCAGGGTTTTGCAATTGCGCGGCCTATGCCGGCGAATGAAGTAGTGGCGTTTGCGCGGGCCTATAAAAACATATTTAGCGATCCGTCTACGGGCGTACCCAGTTCCTCCGTGGTAACCCTATAGCTAACGTTCTGGGGGAAAATGCGGGGCTGTGATCACCGGAGCCCCCACTATGAACCCCAACGCCATTGCGAATACTCCCGGCCTGGACCGCAGGCAGCTATTGGGCGTGGCGGCGGGGGTGGCGTTGCAGTCCGTGGCTCCATCGGCGTGGGCCAAGCCCGACCCCTTGCTGGTGGGCGGCCTGCCGGTCACCTGCAACCTGACATTGCCTGTGGCCTGTGTGGCCAGGGCCACCGCAAACAGTGCCGACAAAAGCGGCGGCCCCAAGTTTGAATACGAGTACAGCAAGTACAACGGCTGGCCCGAGATCAAAGAATCACTGATGACCGGGCGCATCCAGGCGGCCTATATGCTGGCGCCGCTGGTGATGGATTTGGCGGATAAAAAGATCCCGGTCAAGATCGTGTCGCTGGGCCATCGGTCGGGTGCCGTCATCATGGTGCGCACCGATTCCAGCTTTCAGCGCTTCAAGGATTTGACCGGCAAGCGCATCGCCATCCCTAGCCGGTTTGCGGTGGACTTTTTGTTCCTGCGCAAGATGCTGGCCAAAGAGGGCATGACACCCAAAGACATTCAGATTGTGGAAATGCCGCCGCCCGATATGCCTGCGGCGCTGTATGCCAAAGCAGTGGACGCCTACTGCACCGGCGAGCCCTTTGGCGCAGCGGCCCAACGCGCAGGTTACGCGCGGGCCCTGCGCATGACGCGCGACGAATGGCGCAACTACATTTGCTGCGTGCTGACGGTGCGCGAAGAGCTGATCCGGGACAACCGCCCGCTGGTGCAAGACCTGGTGAACCATGTGATGGGTGCGGGCCAGTGGCTGGACCAAAAGCAGGACAATCGCAACAAGGCCGTCACCATCGCGGCGGGTCGCAAGTTCTTTAATCAGGACCCCAACATCATCAAGTTTGTGATGGAGAACCCCACCGACCGCGTGACCTATGGCGACCTGCGCATGATCCGCACCGAGTTTGAGGAGTTGATGCAACTCTCCGTAGAAGCGGGCACATTGAAGGCCCCGGTGCCGTATGAAAAATACATGGACGAGAGCTTTACCAAGGCGAGTCG
The DNA here is from genome assembly GCA_002256115.1 of Burkholderiales bacterium PBB3. Taxonomy (GTDB): domain Bacteria; phylum Pseudomonadota; class Gammaproteobacteria; order Burkholderiales; family Burkholderiaceae_C; genus Allorhodoferax. The sequence continues at coordinate 42,298 of NKIK01000017.1, read as the reverse complement.
CGCGGCCGCCATTACGCTGTGATGGCTGTGATGGATTACTTGACCAAGAGAATGTCTGCGTCCTTCTTGCGTCTGGGTGCACTGATGGTTTGCATTTTGTTGCACCTGGGTGCGCCCGCTTGGGCTGCACCCACACCACTGAAGCTCAAGGCTGGTGTTTTTGAACCGCCCGCTGCTGCGCCTGAATTTGCATTGCACGGCTCGAATGGCACGGATCTGAAACTGGCCGACTACCGCGGCAAACTGGTGCTGTTGCTGTTCGGGTTTACCCACTGCCCCGAGGTGTGCCCCACCACGCTGGCCACGCTGGCCGAGGCGCGCAAAGCATTGGGCAAAGAAGCCGATGCCGTGCAGGTGGTGTACGTGACCGTAGACCCCGAGCGCGACGACGTGGGTCGCATCAAGAAATACCTGGCGGCGTTTGACACCAGCTTTGTGGGGGGCACGGCCAAGCCACAAGTGCTTGAGGCCATGCGCAAGCGCTATGGCGTAGTAGCCGCCAAGCTGGAGTCGCCCACGGGCGGCTATGGCATGAACCATTCCACCTCAGTTTTTTTCATTGACAGGGTAGGGCGGTTGCGCGCGATGATGCCCTATGGTCATGGCGCCAAAGACTTCGTGCACGACCTGCGATTGCTGGCTGCGCAGTGACAGAGTTTCGCGTTCCTGCGGGCACCTTGGGCTTTATGACGGGCCAGCGTCGGGTGCGATGGCTTGTCAGTGGCACCACGCTGCTGATGGGCTTGCTGGGGGCTGTGGCTTGGGCGGCCTTTGCGCCGCTGGATCCGGATTCCCGCGATGAATTGTTTGAGATACCGAACGGCACCTATGCGCGCCGCATGGCGGGTGACAAGGTGGAGATACTGCCTGACACCATCCGCCTCACGATGGGGCTGAACGACACCCTGTTGCTAAAGAACCTGGATGACGTGCCGCAAGTGTTTGGCCCTGTGCTGATCATGCCGGGCCAGAGCTTTCGGCTGCCATTTGAAAAAGCATCGACCTACAGTTTTGCCTGCACCGCACACGCTAGCGGACAGATGAGCGTGATCGTAGACCCCAGCCCCGCAGTGGGCTGGGACACCCTGCAATGGCGTCTGCGCCATTGGCCAAAAAACTTGAACAAGAGCACACCGTGATATTGCCCGTGAGCGTCAACGCGATCAGCGACAAGCTGAAAAAAGTACTGCCACCGCTGGCTGTCATAGCGGTCATCATCGCGGTGTGGTGGTGGATGGTGGTGCAGAGCGAAAGCCCCATCTTCCCCACGCCCTGGCAGGTGGTAACTGGCACGCTGGAGCTGGCCGAAGACGGCACGCTGTGGGAGCACATAGGCGCATCGCTGTTTCGCGTGGGGGTGGGCTTTGGGCTGGCCATGCTGGTGGCCATTCCGCTGGGCTTGTGGATGGGCTGGGTGGGTGGGGCCTACCGCACCTTCAACCCTATCTTCCAGATGCTGCGGCCGATATCGCCCATCGCCTGGATTCCCTTGGCCATTCTGTGGTTTGGGGTGGGCGATGTGTCGCCCATCTTCCTGATTTTCATTTCGTCTGTTTTCCCGATGATTGTGCAAACTACATCGGGTGTGCACACCATTGAACGCCGCTACCTGCGCGCTGCAGCCAACTTTGGGGTTTCACGCTTTGTGCTGTTTCGTCGGGTGGTGATTCCGGCCGTGTTGCCCGAAATCATTGTGGGCATGCGCATCGGCATTGGTGTGGCTTGGCTGGTGGTAGTGGCCGCAGAGATGATCGCGCTGCGCTCGGGCCTGGGTTATCTGATCATGGATTCGCGCAATGCAGGCAACCGCTACGACCTCGTCATTGCCAGCATGATCATCATTGGCGTGATTGGCCTGCTGCTGGATGGCATCACCCGCCTGCTGGAACGACTGAAGACTGTGAAATGGCGCTATGTCCGATAAAAGCACAACCACCACCGCATCCACCACTAAAAACAAAATTGAAGTAGACGCAATCCGTAAAAGTTTTGTGTCCGCCAAGGGCACGCTGCCGGTGATTGGGGGCCTCAGTTTTACGGTGGTCGATGGTGAATTTGTAGCCATCGTAGGCCCCTCGGGCTGCGGCAAATCGACACTGATGAACATCATTGCGGGCTTTGACCGCGCGGATGCGGGCACTGTGAAGGTGGACGGCGCAGAACTGAAAGGGCCGAGCCCCAAGGGGATCGTGATTTCGCAGCATGGCTCGGTGTTTCCGTGGCTCACCGTGCAGCAAAACCTGATGTTTGGCCTGAACGACGATGACCATGGTGCAGAGCACAGCGAGCGGGCCGCGCTGGCCGACCACTATGCCGAGATGGTGGGCCTCAAAGGCTTTGAGAGCAGCTACCCGCATGAGCTATCCGGCGGCATGCTCAAGCGCGCCGAGCTGGCACGCGCCTTTGTCGTCAAGCCTGAAATCCTGTACATGGACGAGCCGTTCTCCGCGCTGGACGCGCTGATGAACATGAAGATGCGCACCGAGCTGCTGCGCATTCTGGAAGAAGAGCGCCACACCGTGTTGCTGATCACGCACGATGTGGAGGAGGCCATCTACATGGCTGATCGCGTGCTGGTGTTGTCTCCCCGACCAACCACCATTCAGGCCAGCTTCAAGGTCGATATGCCGCACCCACGCAAGCTGTCTAGCCCGCAGGCGCAGGATTTGCGCGAGGCGATTTTGAAAGAACTAGGGCTGTAGAAAAAGCGTTGGGGTGTCCAGAAGCTTGGGCGGCAAAGCGTTCTGCGCAGGTAAAAGGGGGAGCTCGCGAAGCGGGCGGAGGACACGGAGTAGAACGCTTTGCCGCCCAGGCTTCTGGGCACTAGGCACCTAGCGCGGCTTCGCGAATCCGCCCTCAGCCCAAGCTACTGCGCTGGCGCGGTTGAGCTTGAAGGACGGCGCTACTTTCACCTGAGCCAGAAGATCGCCACCATCGTCAGTAGCCGATAGCTGGGCCGATGGGTTTTCTTCATCCGGCGTAATGTCCAGCGACACCGTGACGCGCGTGTCGTGCCCGCCAATACGCGCTGTCACTTCCAGACTTTGGTGCAACTCGGCATGGCGTTGCTGCTCACTGCGGCGTACAAATTCGGACGCGGTTTTGACCAGCGTGTTGAAAGCGTTCACGTCCAAGGGTTTGGGGTTCTTTTTGTCGCGCCCCATGGTCCAGGGGCCGACCAGTGCGGGCTCGGCTTCGCCGTCTTTGGTCATGGCCACGGCCCAGCCATCGTCGTCTTCGTTTTTGATGACCTGGGCGGTCCAGCCGTCGTTGCGCCACAGGCGGGCTTCGGTGATTTTGCTGTCTTCTTGCATGATTTTGAGTGTTTTTGGGCTGAGGCCCAGGTAAATATTGCCTTGGTAGCTATTGGTTTGATAGCAATTTTGTCAACGCCAGGCCACCATTCAGGCGGGCTAGCACGGTGGTTTTTAGGGAAGTGGGGGCCGTTTCCAGTAGCGCAGGCCAGCGTTCCCGCATTTTGCCTACCAGCGCCTGGGCCTTTCGCACATGCGCGCCCACGCGCGCCACACCGGCGCGTTGCAGCAGCTGGGCCAGCTCGGGCCAGCCAAAGGTCTGCAGGCGCGCATCCATGCTGAGGCTCAGCGCGTAATCGGATAGGGGTGATTCGGCAAAGTACGAGGAGACCGACACCACGTCGTACAGCGGTGCCAACTGCGGCGTGATGCCATCCGGGTAGAGCAGGGCCCAGTTCTTCAGGTGCGCATCGGTATTGCCCAGCACCGCAAAGGCCACGAAGCGGTGCACAAACTCTTGCACGTCTTGCGCCGGCCGCGCCGAGTAGCGGTTCAGGATGCCCAGCATGCGGGCGTAGTCCTCCAGCAGGTCTTTGCCGTACTTGTGCTTGGGCGCGTACTGCAGGGCCTGGGCAAACTCTTCCATGTGGATGCGCTGGCCATGGGGGCCGCGGTCAAAGCGCTGCACGGCCAATATCTGGTCGAAGGGCTCGGCAAACGTAACTTGCTCGGGCAGGTCGGCATCGGCACGCGCAATGATGCGAGCCTGCGCGCACTGCAGGCCCACGGCCTCGCAGAGCTGGTAGCAGGTGTATTCATTCGCCACCAAATCGGGGTGGCTGGCGGTGGGCAGTTTCAAGATGAAGCTACTGGCCTCGCCCTGGCGGCGCACGGTATAACGCGGCCCGCCTTGTCGCCCGTCTTGAATGGCCGAGAACTTCACTGTGGTGCCGGGCAGGGCGCTGCCATCGTCTACGGGCATTTCGACAGAGCCGGGCTCCAGCACGTCCAGGCCCATGGCGGTGTGCCAGTGGCGCACTTGCTCGGGGATACCCTCTTGGGCATCTACGCGCGCCACTTCCAGCGCGCCCATCAGGTCGTGGCCGGCGGCGGCCAGCAGCTCAAACTCATCGTCCACACTGCAGCCGCGCTGGCGCGCCAGGCGCTCGCGGTTGTGGCCTTCCGGCAAGAGGTTGGAAAAGTAGGCAGGCCAGCGCCCGGTTTGGGTTACCAGGCGCGCATCGCGCATCGCGCTCAAAATCTGGCGGGTTTCAGCCTCCGACTGGCCGCGGTAGGCCAGCGACAGCGTGGGGCGCTGCGGGTCATTGATATAGCTGTCCACAAACGACACACGCAGGGTGTCGCCGTACTGCGAGAGGTAGCCAATCTCGCGCGGCGCACCCGCTGGCTGGTGCAGCACCATGCGCAGGGTTTTGATGGCGGTGTTCATGGCACGGCTTGGGCCGATAAAGGCCTAGTCTTTGGCGTCGGGTGTGGGCAGCACCAGATCAACAATAGAAGCCGGAGCGCCGCTACCCGCTGCCTGGCCCAAGGTCTTGCCGCCCGAGGCCACAAAGCCATCCAGCTCCTGGCGCAAACTGCTGGGCACCAGCATCAGCTCCAGGCCCAGGGCCTTGGCCAATTCCTCGACAGTGGACAGGCGCGGATCGGTGCCGTTGGATTCAATGCGCTGTACGGTCATGCGGGTCATGGCAGCCCGCTCGGCCAGCTCGGCCTGGGTCAGGCGTTGGGCTTTGCGCAGGGCGATGAGTTGGGTAACTATGCTCATAATAATATGCATTAGTGTTTAAATGAAACTTAAATGTAGCAAAATTGCGCTGATGTGTCAAAAGCATAGCTGCTTCCGCACTATCCACGGCTTAAAAGCCACCTTGGGTAAGCCATGGAAGCCGCTGGGTGCCCTATCTGCCACCGAGTGGTGAAGCAAGCTCATAATCTTTGGCATCTGCAACACACAGGAGCCCAGCATGAAACGCGTCACAGGTATCGGCGGAATCTTCTTCAAAGCCAATGATCCGGCATCGCTGGGGGCTTGGTACAAAGAGCACTTGGGTATCGATGTACAAAGCTGGGGAGGCGCAGCCTTCCGCTGGGCAGATGAGTCCGGCACGCCTGTTGGGGGGACCACAGCCTGGTCGATTGGCAGTGCGTCCGGCGATTCCTTCGCACCCAGTACGTCTTCCTTCATGGTCAATTACCGCGTCGCGGATTTATCGGGCCTGCTTGCGGCGCTGCGCAGTGAGGGCTGCAACGTCTTGGACAAGACCGATGACTCTGAGTACGGCAAGTTCGGCTGGGTCATCGACCCGGAAGGCAACAAGGTCGAACTTTGGGAGCCACCTGCAGGGCAGTAGGAGGCAAGTAGCTGCAAGCTTAAGTTGAACCCTTGCTATTGTATTAATAGCTGCTCCCGCACTATCCACGGCCTCAATGGCACATTTGGCAGAAATCCAAGTCCTGGCTTAAATTTGCCCGGTCCAGCCTTGGTCATGGGCCACAAAGGCGCTGCGCAGCTCCGCCACCCACGCAGCGTCCAGCGGCCCCTTGGCAGCCCACTCCAGGCTGTGCAGCAAGTGCGCGGCTTTGGCGGTGCCCACCACAGCACCGGTGACGCCCGCAGTAGCCAGTGCAAAGCGCAGTGAGATTTCGCCCCATTCCAAGCCGCGGCTCAGGTCGGGGTGGTGCAGGCCCATGGCTTGCCAGCGCAGCCAGTACTCCTCGCAGTAGTCGCCCACCGGGCGCTCTGCAAAACGCCAGGGGTGGTTGGCCACCGCGCGTTTGGCGATAAAGCCTTTGCCTTGCATGGCGGGCAGCAGCGTGCCGATGATGCGCTGGTCGCAGATGTTGAGCGAGGCCATGAAGCCGTCAAAACGGCCGCAGGCAATCGCGTAGGCCAGGTCGTCATTCTCCCCCGAATAGGCCATTGCGCGCACTTTGCCCGCACGCTTGGCGGCCTCCAGCGCTTCGATCACATCGCCTTGCTCCAGCACGCTGCGCGGGCAGGAATGAAAGTGCGCAATGTCGATATGGTCGGTTTGCAGCAGGCGCAGCGCCTGGTCCACCCCGGCGGTGATGCAAGGGCCCGTCCAATCCGGCACACCAGGCACACCGTAGCCCAGCTTGGTAGACAACACCACCTCCGCACGCCGGTGCGCCAGGTGGCGGCTGATATGGCGGCCCAGGCGCTCCTCGGATATGCCGTAGCTGGGCGCCGTGTCGAAGAAGTTGACGCCGGTATCGATTGCCGCGTTGAGTATGCGGCCTACCTCGGCGTCATCCAGTGCTGCGTCGCCAATTTGGGCTGCGCCCAGGCCCAGCGGGTTGATGAGAATGTCTGTATGGCCGTAGCGGCGGGGTGTTTGCATGGGCTCAAGCTCTCATTGAATGACGTAGACCAGCGCCGTGCGCGCGGGCAGGGTAAAGCGGCCTGTGGCGGCCTCCAATGTTGCGGACAAGGGGCGCTTGTCCGCCGCTGTCTGGGCGGTGTGTACGGGGTGCAGGCGGTAGGCTTTGCCTGCTTCTTGGGGCAGTGTCAGCGTTTGCGCCACCTTGTCCACGTTGATGAAATACAGCAGCTCTTTGAAGTTCGCGCCGGGGTAGCCTTTGCCGTCAATGTGCGCAACTTGCACGACCGGGTTTTGGCCGGGGCCCACATTGTGAAAGCTCAATCGGCTTTGAATATCAGCCGCCGTGCGCAGGCGTAGTAGTGTGGTGCTAGCGCGGATTTTCAGCAGGTCGTTGAACATGTCGCGTGTCATGGCGATGTCTGCGGGAGCAGGGCGGTTGGCCGGGTCAGCCAGCAGCGGTGCCATCAGTGCCCAGCTATCGCCGTTGTCTTGCTTGGGTGGCAGGCCGGTGCCAAAGTAGTTGGTCTGGTAGGTCCAGTCCAGGCGGTTAAACCAATCGCCTGAGTCGTAGCTGTTGCGGTCCATAGATTTGGAGCGCAGCACCTCGGTGCCCGCATGAAAATACGCAATTCCTTGGCTAAAGGCATTGATGGCTACGCCCAGCATCTGCACACGCACGCGGTCTTCCATGCTGGTGCCTGGGGGCAGGCGGAATACGTTGAGGTCGTACAGCGTTTGGTTGTCGTGGTTCTCTATGTAGTTCACTACCTCGGTGGGTTCGCTCACATAGCCTGCGGGCTGGCCGCCGCCGTAGTCGATTTCGGAGAGCTTGCGGACCTGGCCTTTGTAGGTTTGCATCTCGTAATTGCGCACCGAGCCCGCCAGTCCCACCCGCACCATATCGGCGGTGCGCAGCAGGTCTTCCTTGATGGCTCCTGACAGCGCATTGCGGTCGTACACCATGCCGTTGATATAGCCCTGGTTGCTGATTTGTGCCGTGCCGTTGTCGCCCGCGCTGCCTCCGCGCACGGCATCGCGCCCGCGGTCGCTGAAGGTGCCAATGCCCGTGCCATTGAGGGACAACTGCGAGGCCTGCACAAAGCGTGCGCCATTGGCCACCTCGCCAAAATTCCAGCCTTCGCCGATCAAGTTCACATGGCGGCCAGCAGCTTGGTTCACGCGCTTTTGCAGCGCCAGCATCGCATCGCGCGGCTGGTGGGCCATCAGGTCAAAGCGGAACGAGTCCATGCGGTACTGGCGCGTCCACAGCGCCACCGAGTCCAGCATCAGCTTGCCCATCATCAGATTCTCGGTGGCGGTGTTGTCACAGCAGGTGGATCGCTCCACCGTGCCCAACGCATCTAGCCGCTGGTAGTAGCCGGGCACGATGCGGTCTAGCACCGAGCGCTCGACCTGGCCCGAGACGGTAGTGTGGTTGTAGACCATGTCCATGCCCATGCGTAAGCCCGCCTTGTGCAGCGCCATCACCATCTGGCGCAGCTCGATCACGCGCTTGGCACCGTCTTGCGCATCGGTGGCGTAGCTTCCTTCGGGCGCGCTGTAGTGGAAAGGGTCATAGCCCCAGTTGAAACAGTCGCTGGCGGCTACGGCCTGTGTGGCGGCTTGCGGTGCTTCGCTATCACCGCGCTCTGGTGTGGCAATGCTAGGGCTTACGCAGCCTTGCTCAGGCACGGTGGCCAGGTCGAAGATGGGCAGCAAGTGCACATCCGTCATACCCGCTTGGGCCAGGTCTTTCAGGTGGCGCATGCCGTTGGAGGCGGCGTGCGTGAAGGCCAGATATTTGCCGCGATGGGCGGCGGGCACGGTGGCGTCTTGCAAAGAGAAATCACGCACATGCAGCTCATACACGGTCATGTCTACGGGTGCCTTCAAAGGCGGTGGTGTGGACTGCCTGTCCCAGCCTGCGGGCTTCAGTGCGGGGCTGTTCAAGTCGGCGATATAGCTGCGTTTGGAGTCGGCATTCAGGCTTACCGAATACGGGTCGGTGACACGGTTGCGCACCAGGCCCACGCCAGGCACCACGCCATCGACCAGGTAGCTGTAGTACTGGCCTTGCAAGTTCTGCGCGGCTTGACCCGACCAGATACCGGTGCTGGCATCGCGTTGCAAAGCGGTGGCTGCGGTTGCGCTGCCGGTCGCATTGGGGAAGTGGCACAGCGTCACCGCCTGCGCCGTGGGTGCCCAGAGTTTGAATCGGGTTTGCTTTGGCGCTACCGTAGCGCCCAAGTCCGGTGCGTTTGCGGCAGGGGCGTACAAGTCGTCCAGCGCACCGGCAATTTGCGGCGGTGCGACCCGCGTGACTACGCCATTGGCATCTTCTTGCACCAGTAGCACTTGCTGTTGCAGCAGTGCGCCCATGCGGGGCACATCAGCGGCAGGCACTTGCAACACCGCACCCGGCTTTACATATTTAAAGCGGGTGGCCAGCGCAGCGGGAATAGGCCCGCTGGCTGGCTGAAGCGCCACCATGCCATCAAACCCGGCGGGCATTTGGCCCACTTGCAGGCGCAACTGGCCTGTGGCCGAGTGGTAAAGCTTGAACTTGCCCGCCATAGCCGCCTCGGGCCACTGCAGTAGTGCGCGGTTCAGCCACACACCCTGGGGCGTTTTGGTGCTGACCGGGGGCATTTGCGGCGCGGCCTGCAGCACGGTTTGAAAGGCGGGTCCATGGCAGGCGGCTAGCGCAGCAGGGTCTGCGCCTGCCGCCAAACACTGCGTGGCCCACAGGCTTGCGATTAGGGTAAAAGCGGATCGCTGCATAAAAATCTCAGTAGTATGATTACATGAATGCCGGGAAGTATGCCCCAGTTGTATTTGAATTTAATACGATTCAACCCAATTTTGGAACTAATGCGGTGTGTTGAATATTGGTAGTTTTACTACATTCTAGGTTTCGAGCATGCAAGCATTTCTGCTACACAGCGCTTCTACTGGCGCAGTTTTCCGGTCCTTTTTGCGCTCGGCAGTGGGCGCAAGCCTGGCCTTGGGGGCGCTTGCCGCCACCGCCCAGCCCACCCCGCAGCCCACACCCACTATAGACATTAGTCCCGTGGAGGCGCGCGCGGTGCCCAGTGCGCTGCCCGCTGGCTGGCAGTACGGTGCCTTCATGGAGATTTTTGTCCGTGCGTACAAAGACAGCAATGGCGATGGAGTGGGTGACCTCAAAGGCGTCACGCAATCGCTGGACTATCTCAAAGACCTGGGCATCAAAGGCATTTGGCTGATGCCCATCACCACCAATGCCGATGGCGACCATGGCTATGCCACCACCGACTTCCGCAACATTGACCCCGCCTACGGCACTCTGGCCGATTTTGATGAGCTGATAGCCCAGGCGCACCAGCGCGGCATCGGCGTCATCATGGATTACGTCATCAACCACAGCGCCGCCGGGCACCCCATGTTTGTAAGCGCCAAGACCGGCCCGGCCAGCCCGTTTTACGACTGGTTTGTGTGGGAGAAGACGGCACCCACCGGCTGGGACATTTGGGGCAAAAACCCCTGGACGCAGACCGAGCAGGGCGCCTACTTTGGCACCTTTGGCCCGCACATGCCGGATTTCAATTTCAAGAACCCGGCCGTGCTGGCCTACCACCAGAGCAGCCTGCGCTTTTGGCTCAACCGCGGGCTAGACGGCTACCGTCTGGACGCCGTACCCCACTTGGTAGAAACCAATGCCAAAGACTGGAACGACCAGCCCGAGAGCCGCAAGATCACCAGCGATTTGCGCGCGCTCATCACTGGCTACCCACAGCGCTACGTGGTGTGTGAGGCCACCGCCAATCCGCAGATTTACGCAGCGCCTGATTTGTGTGGGGGCGCTTTTGCTTTTGGCCTGGAAAAGCATCTGGCCCAAGCCGCGCAAGGCGATAAAAAATCCATTCAAGCGGTGGCCGACTACTTTAAAACTGCGCCGCAGAGCATGGCTACGTTTGCGTCCAACCATGACATCTTTGCCGGGCGTCGCCTCTGGGATCAGGTGCACGGCAATGCAGCCCAATACAAGCTGGCTGCGGCCGCCTATTTGTTACTGCCGGGCACGCCTTTCATTTACTACGGTGAAGAAATCGGCATGGCCGGGCTGAAGGAAACCAAGGATGTGGACGGCGATCTGCCGATTCGCGCGCCGATGAGCTGGACGGCGGACACACAAGGCGCGGGCTTCACCACTGGCACACCTTTTCGTGCGATTGCCCCCAATGTGAAGCAGCAAAACGCTGCGGCAGAGGTGGCAAGTCCTGCATCGATCCATGCGTTTTACAAGCGCATGCTGAAGCTGCGTAATGCGTATCCATCCCTGGCCAGCGGCAGTTATGTAGCGCCCTTTGTGCAGCGTCAAGTCTTAGGCTACCAGCGCAGTTTGGGCGCGGAGACCAGCCTCGTGTTGATCAACTATGCCAAGCAGTCCGCACGTGTGCGTGTGCCGTCCTTACCAGCGCATGCCCTGCTCAACAACACCGATGGTCGCCGTATCGCGCCAGTGCGGGCCAACACCCAAGGCCAAGCACGCATCACACTGCCCGCGCAGTCGGTGCAGGTGTTTACTGTGTCCTTGCCTTCAAAACCTTAAGCCTCTTCGCTATGTATTTTCAAAAGATCCGCCACCCGTCCAACTTCAAATTCGCCCACAGCCATGCAGATACCACGCTGCAGATTGGCAGCAAGCCTGTACAGGTCCAAGTGCGTGATTTGGGCGAGGACGTTTTCCATGTCGAGTTAACCGATACCACCCGTTGGCCTATCGATGCGCGCGTGCTGCCGATGCTCGATGACGCGTTCACCGCAGGCAGCTCCAGCAGTCGTTTGCAGATATCTGATTCCGGCAATTTGACGCTGCGCAACGCGCAGGGTGAAACCGTGTTGAGCGGGATTGAAGGTGCCTCCATCGGCGTCTGTGGCAGCGCCTGGCTGGTGCAATGGTCCCGCAACGCAGACATGCGTTTCTTTGGCCAGGGCGAGAAGGTGACCGGCATGGAAAAGACCGGAAAGCGCACCAAGTTCTGGAACGCCGACGTATGGGCCGACCACGCCATGCACACGATTGAGAATGGCGCGGCCGACCCGCAGTACGCCGCCATTCCTTACCTGCTGGTGCGCCAGGGCGCACGCTGGGTGGGCATCCTGGCAGACAACCCCGGCGCGGTGTTTATGGACACGGGCTCCAACTGGTTCTTCTTTGGCAAAGACGACCAAAACGCGCCACCCGCCTTCTGGATGGGGGCCGACGATGGCGTACCCGCGTTTTATGTGATTGCGGGAGACAGTGCCGCCGCGGTGACCGAACGCCTGCAGCGCCTGGTGGGCACCACGCCTTTGCCGCCGCTGTGGTCCCTGGGTCACCACCAAAGCCGTTGGGGCTATGCGGGCACCAAAGAGCTTGCGCATTTGGATGCCGGATTCACAGAGCACGCATTCCCCAATGACGGCCTGTGGCTGGACATTGATTACATGGACAACTACAAGGTCTTCACCACCAACCCCGCGCACTTTGGCGATTTGAAAGCCGACTTGGCAGGCTTGCAAGCGAATGGCCGCCGCATCATTCCGATCTTGGACCCCGGTGTGAAAGTGGAGGCGGGCTACGAGGTCGCCATCAGCGGCCAAGCCGCCAATATCTTTTGCCAGAACCCCGAGGGCGATCCCTACGTGGGCTTTGTATGGCCGGGCCGTACCTGGTTTCCGGACTATTCAATCGCTGAAGGACGTGACTGGTGGGCGACCTACGCCAAGGCCTTTCGCGAATCGGGTTTTGACGGCGCCTGGCTCGACATGAACGACCCCAGCACGGGCGCGGCCGAGCTGGACGATATGCGCTTCAACCACGGCCAGTGGCCGCATTGGACCTACCACAACCAATACGGCACCGGCATGGCGCAAAGCACGCGCGCCGGCTTTTTGGCGGCCAAGCCGGATGAACGCCCATTCCTGCTTGCGCGCAGTGCGTCAGCGGGCTCCAGCCGCTTTACGGCGCTGTGGACGGGCGACAACGTCAGCAACTGGCACCACCTGCGCACCACGATTCATTGCAGCCTCAACTTGGCACTGTCTGGCATTCCCTTCAATGGTCCCGATGTGCCCGGCTTTGGGGGCCATGCCGACAAAGACCTGGCGATTGCCTGGTACAAGGCCGGTTGCCTGTTCCCGTTTTTGCGCAACCACGCCAGTGCGGGCACGGCCCAGCAAGAGCCCTGGGTGTTTGGCCCCGAGGCGCTGCAAATCATCCGCCACCATGTACGCCTGCGCTATAAGCTGCTGCCGTATATGTACCAGTTGTGGAATGCGCAGGAGCAGCACGGCGCGGCCGTGATGCGTCCGCTGTTTTATGACTTTGACAATGCCGACGGCATGGAGCTGGACCGTATTGATGACCAGTTCTTGATAGGCCCCGCGCTGATGCAAGCGCCAGTGGTGCAGCAGGGCCAGCAGCACCGCGTAGTCACGCTGCCAGGCACGGGCCGCTGGATGGATGCCAACACGGGAGAGTTCATCCGCGCCGTGCGCAGTATTCAGGTCAGCAGCAACGTGGAATCCACACCGCTGTATCTACTGGAAGGCAGCTTGGTGCCCATGCAAACCGGTGAGCGCACCAACGCAGCCAGTGATTTATCCGACATTGAGCTGCACGTGATCCTGGGGCAGGGCAGTAAACACGTGGCCGTGTTGGACTATGTGGCCGATGACGGCTTGTCATACGGCTACCAGCGCGGTGAGCGCAGCCACTACCGGATCGAGGCCTGGCGCAATGGCGACACTATCGAGGTGGCGGTAAAAGTGCTGCAAAGTGGCTGGAAGCCCCTGCGCCTGCAAGTGGTGGCCTATGACGGTGCGACGGTGGCCAATGTGGCTATCGCGGGCCAAGTGGCACTGCACACGCTGCAGCCCCACGCGTGGCGCATGAGTGGGGGGCTACTGCAAGCCAGCCGCAGTGAACCTATAACGATCTAATGAAGGCCTCGCCATGAAAATTCTCACCCAAAGTCTGCGCGCATGCGCGATTGCCCTGGGCACCTGTGCTGCGCTGGCCTGCCATGCGGCCGAACCACCTACAGCCGCAACACCTACAACGGCAACCCCCGCACCGCCCAAGCGCACCGCCACGGCGGGTGTGTCGGTTCTCACCCCGCCGCTGGTCATACCCGGTTTGAACCGCGAACGCACCGTGCGCCTCTACCTGCCGCCCGGCTACGCCACCTCCACCAAACGCTACCCCGTGCTCTATATGCACGATGGCCAAAACCTGTTTGATGCAGCCACGGCCTATGCGGGTGAGTGGGGTGTGGACGAGACGCTGGATGCCCTCGCCAAAGCCCAAGGCCTGGAGCTGATCGTGGTGGGTATCGACAACGGTGGCGAAAAGCGCATGACCGAACTCAACCCCTGGGACCATGAACGTTTTGGCAAAGGCGAGGGCGCGCAGTACATGGACTTCATCGTCAAGGTGGTGAAGCCGCAGATCGATGCTAAGTACCGCACGCTGCCGGGCCGCGAAGCCACGGGCATCATGGGCAGCTCTATGGGCGGGCTGATCTCGCAGTACGCCATATTGCAGTACCCGCAGGTCTTCAGCAAAGCCGGTATTTTTTCGCCCGCCTATTGGCCTGGCATGGCGGTGTTTGACATGACGGCCAAGCAGCGCCCAGCGCCTGATGCACGGCTGGCGCTTTATATGGGCGGAATGGAAGGTGGCGCGGTGGGCGACTATGAACGCATGCTGGCGCAGCTCAAAGCCCAAGGCCACCCGGCTGCCAACACCTGGTCCAAACTCACCCCCAAGGCTGAGCACAACGAGGCCGCATGGCGCGCCGAGTTTGACGCCGTGGTGCAGTGGCTGTTTGCACCCACCACACCGTAAAAGCACTCAGCGCCCGTACACATCCTCAAACCGCACGATATCGTCCTCACCCAGGTACGAGCCCGACTGCACTTCAATCATCTCCAGCGGCACGCGGCCTGGGTTTTCCAGGCGGTGGGTGGTGCCCAGCGGGATGAAGGTGGATTCGTTTTCAGACACCAGGTAGGTCTCCTCACCGCGCGTCACTTTGGCGGTGCCACTGACCACGATCCAGTGCTCAGCGCGGTGGTGGTGCATTTGCAGCGACAAAATGCCTTGCGGCTTAACCACAATGCGCTTAACCTGGAAGCGCTCGCCTGCATCCACGCCGTCGTACCAACCCCAAGGTCGGAACACCTTGCGGTGCATCGATCCCTCGGCGCGGCCGCTCTTCTTCAGGCCGTCCACAATCTTTTTCACGTCCTGTGTCTTGTCCTTGTGGGCCACCAAAATTGCATCGGCAGTCTCCACCACGATCAGGTCGCTCACGCCCACGCAGGCAATCAGGCGGCTGCTCGACAGGGCCAACGTATTGTTGCAGTCTTGCAGCATCACATCACCCTGGGCCACATTGCCCGCCGCGTCTTTGGGCAGCACTTGCCACAGCGCGTCCCACGCGCCTACGTCTGACCAGCCCGCGCTCAAGGGAATCACCACACCGGGGGGCAGGGCGGTATTGGTTGCCCCACCATTACCTGCCGCCAGCCGCTCCATCACCGCGTAGTCAATCGAATCGCTGGGGCACTGCGCAAAGGTCTCTTTGCCCACGCGCATGAATTCGCCATCCACCTTACCCTCGTCCCACGCCTTTTGGCAAGCCGCCAAAATATCGGCGCGGCACGCAGCCATGGCCTGCATCCATACCGATGCCTTCATCATGAAGATGCCGCTGTTCCACAGGTAAGTGCCTGCGGCCAAGTAGCTCTCGGCGGTGGCCAAGTCAGGTTTTTCCACAAAGCGTGCAATGCGCTTGGCGCCTTGGAATGCTTCACCCGATTGGATATAGCCGTAGCCGGTCTCCGGCGCATCGGGCGTAATGCCAAAGGTCACCACCGCGCCCGCATCGGCCAGCGCAGCGCCCTGGCGCACCGCGGCCTGGAACGCTGCCGTGTCCAAAATCACATGGTCCGCCGGCATCACCAGCAGCACGGCATCGGCTTCGTTTTTGATAGCGGCCAGTGCAGCCAGCGTCAGGGCCGGGGCCGTATTGCGCCCCATGGGCTCCAGCACAATGCTGCCGCTCTGGCCCATCAGGCGCAGCTGCTCGGCAATCACAAAGCGGTACTCTTCATTGCACACCACCAGGGGTGCCGCCAGTGTTACCCCACTTACCCCATTCGCGCCTTCCAGGCCCTCAACACGGCGCACCGTGGCCTGCAGCAGCGAGTCATCGCCCACCAACGAAAGCAATTGCTTAGGGTACTTTTCGCGCGACAGCGGCCACAGCCGCGTACCTGATCCGCCGGACAAAACGACGGGTTGTATCTTCATAGTAATTTCATGGCCTCGGTCATGCGCGGGCATCGCCCCAACGCAATTGGGCGGTGTCATCGCCGCGGTAAAGCGTTTCACCATCGCGGTTCACACAATACTCTGGCGAGACAATCATTTCGCTGAAGTGCATATCGGCCGCTATTCGGGTGTATTCAAACAAAATGCTGCGTGTGACCTTGGCACCTGAACGGATCACGCTACCGTGTCCTATCCAACAAGGACCGACAATCACTGCACCAGGTTCGATCCTCACGCTGGATCCGACGTATACCGGGCCCTGAATTTTGACCTGATCCCAAGCAACAGAGGTGTTGAGTCCGACCCAAACGCCCGGTCTCACTTCACGCCCAGGTATTTTCATTTGGGCAATGTCACCGCGCAGCACCCGCTGCAGTACAGACCAATAGTCGCTGACACGGCCAATGTCTATCCAATTGAAGAAGCGCTTTTGGGCATAGAACGGTAGTTTTTGTTCGACCAATTGTGGAAATAACTGCGAGCCTATGTCGTATATCTGCCCTGCGGGGACCAGGTCTAGAACCTCAGGGTTAAAAATATAGATGCCGGTGCTGGCCAGGGTTGACTTGGCGTCTTCGGAGTTTGGTTTTTCCTGAAACGATTGAATTTGACCATCTTCATTGGCCTCCACGATGCCGTAATTGCTAACATCCGCTAACGGGACATCCAGGGTTACGACACTGGCTATTGCAGCTTTTGTTTTGTGCTCATGCAAGGCAGCGCCAATATCAAGATCAATGAGTGCATCTCCGCATAGCACCAACGTGGTTTCATCAAAGAACCGGCTGAAGTCTTGTATACGCCGCATGCCGCCCGCCGACCCCATGGGTTTGGGAACTACTTCACCATGCTCCCGCATGCCCTCATACGAGTACCCCAACTGCACACCCCAGCGGTGGCCGTCGCCAAAATACTGTTCAATTTTTTGGTGTTGAAATGCCACATTCACCATAATTTCGGTAATCCCGAAACTGGCCAAATGTTCAATCAAATACTCCATCACTGGCTTGCCCAGAATGGGCACCATGGGCTTAGGCAGGTATTTGGTCAGCGGGCGGACCCGTGTACCCTGGCCGGCCGCCAGGATCATTCCTTTTGCCATGTGTGCAGCTCCTGTGGTCGTTTGAGTTTAGGCTCAACCATAGCCCAAAGGGTTGGTGCTTTGCCAACGCCAACTATCCTCACACATGGTTTTCAAGTCACGTTGGGCTTCCCAATTGAGCCATTTTTTTGCCTTGCTCGGGTCAGCGTAGTACACAGCAATGTCACCCGAACGACGGGGCGCGATACGGTAGGGCAGCTCCTTGCCGCAGGCAGCTTCAAAAGCCCGTACGATGTCTAACACACTGTAGCCAATGCCTGTGCCTAAATTGAATGCCTCGCATTCTGTCCTGCTTTGTAGGCGTTCTAAGGCTTTGACGTGCCCTAACGCCAGATCAACGACGTGGATGTAGTCGCGCACACCAGTTCCATCAGGTGTGGCGTAGTCATTGCCCCAGACATTCAAGTATTCGCGTCGACCTACCGCGACTTGTGCCACAAAGGGCATCAAGTTATTCGGTGTTCCTTTGGGGTCTTCACCGATCAAGCCGCTGCTGTGTGCCCCCACCGGATTGAAATAGCGCAGGATCGATATCCGCCAACTGGTATCGCTGCTGTAAAGATCGCGCAACATTTTCTCAATAACCAGTTTGGTTTGACCATAGGGGTTATTCGCTGATAGTGCGTGCTTCTCTGGGATCGGTAGCTCAATAGGGTCACCGTAGACCGTTGCTGAGGAGCTAAACACGAGCTGCTTAACATCGCAATGCCCCATGGCCCGTAGTAAGCACAGTGTTCCCAAGACGTTGTTGTCGTAGTAGTTCAGTGGATGCAGGACCGAATCACCGACCGCTTTGAGTCCAGCAAAGTGAATTACTGCGGTTGCCGCGCTATCACGTAACGCATGTGTCAGAACGTCCAGGTCACGCACATCGCCCTGGTACAAGCGTGGTCGGACACCCGAAATACGTTCCACACGCGCAAGTGCTTCTGGATCACTATCGCAAAAATTGTCGAATACTGCGACTTGGTGCCCAGCGTTGAGCAGTTCAACGCAAGTGTGAGACCCGATGTAACCTGCACCGCCCGTAATGAATATATTCACAGTGGTCCAGCTTTCTCAGGGACATTGCTTGAAATTTTCCTACGCATCTACAAAAGCAATACCCGCCGCATCTTTCGCTGACAGCTTGGGCTCTGCCTGGATGGACGGCCATGCGATGCCTAAAGTCGGGTCGTTCCAGACAATGCAGCGTTCATGGGCCGGCGCGTAGTAATCGGTGGTTTTGTACAAAAACTCTGCGCTCTCTGACAAAACCAAAAATCCGTGAGCCAGCCCGGGGGGGACCCAAAGCTGGCGGTGGTTGGTTCCGCTCAAGATTTCGCCGACCCATTGACCATAGGTGGGGGAGTCTTTGCGAATGTCTACGGCCACATCAAAAACCTCTCCGGATACCACGCGTACCAGCTTGCCCTGGGGTTGTACGATTTGGTAGTGCAAGCCTCGTAAAACACCTTGGCTGGACTTGGAGTGGTTGTCTTGCACGAAAGACCACTGCGCACCCGTGGCTTCGTTAAAAACCTTTTGGTTAAAACTTTCGTAGAAAAAACCACGCTCATCGCCGAACACCTTCGGTTCGATCAAAAAAACATCAGCAATCTTGCAGCGACTCGCTTTCATCAAAACACCTTTTCTGTCAACAAACGCACCAGATATTGGCCATAGCCCGACTTGGCCAGGGGCGCTGCAAGCGCGCCGAGCTGTTCATCATTGATCCAGCCACTGCGCCAGGCGATTTCTTCGGGGCACGCGACCTTGAGGCCCTGGCGATGCTCAATGGTGTAGATGAACTGGCTGGCTTCGAGCATGGACTCGTGTGTGCCGGTGTCTAGCCAGGCGTAGCCGCGGCCCATGGTTTGCACGTCCAATGTGCCTTGCTCCAGGTACATGCGGTTGAGGTCGGTAATCTCCAGCTCGCCACGCGCAGACGGCTTGACTTGCTTGGCGAGCTCCACGACTTGTTTGTCGTAAAAATACAGACCGGTCACGGCATAGCGTGACTTGGGGGATTTGGGTTTTTCTTCCAGGCTGATGGCACGGCCATCGGCGTTGAATTCGACCACGCCATAGCGCTCGGGGTCATGCACAGCATAGGCAAATACGGTGGCGCCTTCGGTTTGGTTGTTGGCGCTGTGCACCAAACTTGCGAAGTCGTGGCCATAAAAAATGTTATCGCCCAAGACTAGCGCGCTGGGCGCGCCGTTCAAGAACTCCTCGCCAATCAAAAAAGCCTGGGCTAGCCCATCGGGTGAGGGCTGCACGGCGTAGCTAATCTGAACACCCCATTGGCTGCCGTCGCCCAGTAGTTGCTCAAAGCGGGGAGTGTCTTGCGGGGTTGATATCACCAGCACCTCCTTGATACCTGCCAGAAGCAGCGCACTCAAGGGGTAATAAATCATGGGCTTGTCGTAGATCGGCAGCAATTGCTTGCTAACGGCTTGCGTCGACGGATATAGCCGCGTACCGCTGCCACCGGCCAGAATAATGCCTTTGCGGCCGGTGGGGTTGAGGTTGGGTTTATTGCTTGGTGGCATGGTTATAGTTTTCCTGAAATCTCAGTCAGCATGCGGGCTACACCCTGCTGCCAATCGGGCAACTGCAGACCAAAAGCGCTCTGCAACTTGGCGGTGTTGAGGCGGGAGTTGAGTGGGCGCTGCGCTGGTGTGGGGTAGCTGGCGGTGGTGGTGGGTGAGACCCGCGCGGGGCCTACTTTTAGGGTCCAACCCAAAGCCTGGGCCTGGGCCAGCACGTATTGGCAGTAGCCGTACCAGGTGGTCTCGCCACCCGCCACGCAATGGTACAGGCCCGCGAGTTGTGGGTTGGCAATTGCCGCGCGCAGCGCATGGGCAGTCACGTCGGCCAGCAGCTCGGCCGAGGTGGGCGCACCCACCTGGTCGTCAATGACAGTCAGGGCCTCCCGTTCACCGGCTAGGCGCAGCATGGTCTTGGCAAAGTTGCCGCCGCGGGCGGCGTACACCCAACTGGTACGAAAAATCAAATGTTTCGGCGTGCTAGCCACGGCCTGCTCGCCTTCCAGTTTGGTGCGACCATACACGCTCAAGGGGCTGGTGGCATCGGTTTCCTGCCGGGGCTGGCTGCCGCTGCCATCAAATACATAGTCGGTGCTGAAGTGCACCAGCCACGCTCCTAATTCAGTAGCTGCTCCCGCAAGTGTGGCGGGTGCTAGCGCATTAATCAGCTTTGCTACTTCGGGTTCGCCCTCGGCTTTGTCGACCGCCGTGTGGGCGGCGGCATTCACAATAATTTGCGGTTGCACGCGGCGTACGGTCTCTGCTAGACCGGCCAGGTCGGTGAAGTCGCCACACATGCCATCCGGGTTGTCGGCTGCGTCAAAGTCCACCGCGACCACTTCCCCCAACAGTGACAAACTACGCTGCAGTTCCCAACCGACTTGCCCACCACGCCCCAGTAGCAGTATCTTCATGCCGCCACTCCAGCCGCCGCAGGTGCCTGGTCGCCGTATTGGCGGTTCACCCAGTCTTTGTAACTGCCGCTTTGCACATTGGCAACCCACTCGGGGTTGTCCAAATACCACTGCACGGTTTTGCGGATGCCGGTCTCAAAGGTCTCGGCAGGCTTCCAGCCCAGCTGGCTTTCAATCTTGCGGGCATCAATCGCATAGCGGCGGTCATGGCCAGGGCGGTCGGTCACGTAGGTGATCTGCTCGTTGTAGGGCTTCCCATCGGCGCGGGGCTTCAGCTCGTCCAAGAGCGCGCACACAGTGTGTACGATGTCCAGATTGGGTTTCTCATTCCAGCCGCCCACGTTGTAGACCTCGCCCACTGCACCGGCTTCCAGCACGCGGCGAATAGCGCTGCAATGGTCTTTCACATAGAGCCAGTCGCGGATTTGTTGACCATCGCCATACACCGGCAGCGGCTTGCCCGCCTGGGCGTTCACGATCATCAGCGGGATCAGCTTCTCGGGAAAATGGAAGGGGCCGTAATTGTTGCTGCAATTGGTGGTGATTACCGGCAGGCCATAGGTGTGGTGGTAGGCGCGCACCAAGTGGTCGCTGGCAGCCTTGCTGGCGCTGTAGGGGCTGTTGGGCTCGTACTTGTTGTTCTCGGTAAAGGCGGGGTCCGTTTTGCTCAGTGATCCGTACACCTCATCGGTGGACACATGTAAGAAACGGAAGGCCGTTTTGGCATCCGCTGCAAGGCCACTCCAGTAGGCCCGCACGCATTCGAGGAAATTGAAGGTGCCGACGATGTTGGTGTGAATGAACTCACCCGGGCCGTGGATCGAGCGGTCTACGTGGCTCTCGGCCGCAAAGTTCAGAACGGCGCGGGGCTGGTGCGCCCTCAGCAACTGATTGACCAAGGCCACATCGCCAAAGTCACCCTCCACAAAGATGTGCTCTGGGTTTTCAGACAGGGACGTCAAATTCTGCAGATTGCCTGCATAGGTGAGCTTGTCGAGATTGATAACCGTCTCTTCGGACTGGGCCAACCAGTCCAGCACAAAGTTACTGCCAATGAATCCGGCGCCGCCGGTGATGAGGATAGTCATTCATTCCGTCCCTGTAAAGTAACCCGCTATTGTCGGGGAAAAACTGACAGTTACTTTATCAGCAAATGGCGGTGGCCAAATTACTTCAAGATATCGCCAATGCAGAGGTACTTAATTTCGACGTAATCGTCCATGCCGAAATGCGAGCCTTCGCGGCCCAGGCCAGACTGTTTCACACCGCCAAAGGGCACGTGCTCGGTCGCCAAAATGCCGACATTGACGCCGACCATGCCGTATTCCAAAGCCTCACCCACGCGGTAGATGCGGCCGATGTCACGGCTATAGAAGTAGCTGGCCAGGCCAAACTCGGTGGCGTTAGCGGCCTCTATGGCTTCTTGCTCCGTGTTGAACTTGAACATCGGGGCAAAGGGGCCAAAGGTCTCCTCTTTGGCGCACAGCATGTCGGCGGTAGCGTCGGCTACCAGCGTGGGTTCAAAAAACTGACCGGACCCTAGTGCGCTCAGGCGCTTGCCACCCACCAATACGCGGCCACCCTTGGCCACAGCGTCGTCCACGTGGCGCTGCACCTTTTCTAAGGCCGCTTCTTCAATCAGTGGACCCTGGTTCACACCCTCGTCAAAGCCATTGCCCACTTTGGCGCTGCGCACCTTGGCGGCAAACTTCTCGGCAAACTGCTCGTAGACGCCCGCCTGTACATAAAAACGGTTGGTGCAGACACAAGTTTGACCTGCATTGCGGTATTTGCTGGCGAATGCGCCTTCTACGGCGCTGTCGATATCGGCATCGTCAAACACGATGAAGGGGGCGTTGCCGCCCAGTTCCAACGAGAGCTTTTTAATGGTCGGTGCACTCTGCGCCATCAGGATGCGGCCCACCTCGGTGCTGCCTGTGAAGCTGATGTGGCGCACTACATCGCTGGCACACAGCACTTTGCCAATGGCGATGGAGTTGCTGGCATCGGCACTCAGGATATTGAGCACACCGGCCGGAATGCCCGCGCGCACGGCCAGCTCGGCCACGGCCAGGGCGGTCAGTGGCGTCAGTTCGGCCGGTTTGATGATGACAGTGCAGCCTGCGGCCAGGGCGGGGGCCACCTTGCGGGTGATCATGGCCAGCGGGAAGTTCCAGGGCGTAATGGCCGCGCACACGCCAATGGGCTGCTTGATGATCATCAGGCGGCGGTTGTTGTCGAACTGGGGCAGGGTCTCGCCGTTAACGCGCTTGGCTTCCTCGGCGTACCACTCCACAAAGCTGGCGCCGTAGGCCACTTCGCCTTTGGCTTCCGGCAGGGGCTTGCCTTGCTCTGCCGTCATCAGGCGGCCCAGATCGTCCTGATTGGCCATCAACAAATCAAACCATTTGCGCAAAATGATGCTGCGCTCTTTGCCAGTCTTGCTGCGCCAGGCGGGCCAAGCCGCATTGGCGGCGGCAATGGCGGCCTCGGCATCGGCAGGGCCCATATTGGCTACATCGGCCAGCTTTTGGTGGGTGGCAGGGTCCAGCACGTCAAAGCGAGAGCCGCCTGGCTGCCACTGGCCGTTGATCAGGGCGTGGGTCTTCAACAGGCTGGGGTCTTTGAGCTGGGCGAGGGGAGAAGTGGTCATAGTGTCTAGCGTGCGTCAGAGTGGGGCGGGTGGGGAAACAACAGTCTCCGAAGATACCGCGAATAAGTTGGTGGTGCAGTACCGCTGGCGTCAGGCTTGTTGGTGCCACATCCATTTGGTAAGATTCTTACTGCATATAGTAAGAAAATTGCAATATGAAAATCACCAGCAAAGGCCAAGTCACCATTCCACAGGCTGTGCGTGAGCAGGCGGGCTTGTTGCCCCATAGCGAAGTCGAATTCGAAGTGCAAGCCAATGGCGACGTCGTGATTCGCCCGGTCGCTACCCCGCTAACCAGCATTCGGCAGCGGTTTGAGCGGGTGCGCGGCACGGCCAACGCCAGCCAGTTCAAAGGAATGGGGACGGATGAGTTCATGGCTTTTTTGCGCGGCTGAGCGCGAATGACTAAGCCATCACCAAGCCTTGTCACCGCGCGGGAACCAGATGTGCGCTACCTCCGCACGGCGCAGCCACTACCCACACTCGTAGACAGTTGCATCCTCATCGACTTACTGGCCAACGACGCGAAGTGGGCGGATTGGTCGCTGGACCAATTGGCCCGCCTGGGCAGTCAGGCTGTGCTGGTGATCAATCCCATCATCCTGGCCGAAGTGAGTCCCCGGTTCGAGCGGGCCGCTGATCTGGAGACCGCGTTGGCCGACTTGCCCCTGGTGCGCGAAGCACTGCCGTGGGACGCCGCATTCCTGGCGGGTCAGGCTTTCAAGGTCTATCGACAGTCACAGGGAGCAAATTTCACCGCAGGGCCGCCCCAAGGTGAAATGCGGACCCCTTGGGGGGCGGGGAGCTACACGAAGTGCGCGACCGTGGGGGCTAACTCTTCGCCCATGCCGGATTTTTATATCGGCGCGCATGCACTGGTTGGCGGCATGCAGTTGCTGACCCGGGACGCAGCGCGCTACCGCAGTTATTTTCCTAACCTGCCACTGGTTGCGCCCTAATTTGCCCTTGCAACTCGCGGCGATAATGGAAGGCTTCACTTATCCCTTAGTTTTACGAGTCCACGCCATGACCCAAGCCGTAATGAGTGTTTCTGACATTCGCAAAACCTTCCTCGATTTCTTTGCCTCCAAGGGCCACACCGTGGTGGCGAGCAGCCCGCTGGTGCCAGGCAATGACCCGACGCTGATGTTTACCAACTCGGGCATGGTGCAGTTCAAGGACGTGTTTTTGGGCACGGACAAGCGCTCTTATGTGCGCGCGGCGTCGGTGCAGGCCTGCCTGCGTGCCGGTGGCAAGCACAACGATCTGGAAAACGTGGGCTACACCGCGCGCCACCACACCTTCTTTGAGATGCTGGGCAATTGGAGTTTTGGCGACTACTTCAAGCGCGACTCGCTGAAGTGGGGCTGGGAGCTGCTGACCACGGTGTACAAACTGCCCCCCGAGCGCCTGCTGGTCACGGTCTATCAGGATGACGACGAGGCTTTTGATATCTGGCACAAGGAAATCGGCTTGCCAGCAGACCGTATCGTGCGCATTGGCGACAACAAGGGCGGCAAATACAAGAGCGACAACTTCTGGATGATGGCAGACACTGGCCCGTGCGGTCCTTGCTCCGAAATCTTCTATGACCACGGCGACCACATCCCCGGTGGCCCCCCCGGTAGCCCCGGCGAAGACGGCGACCGCTTCATCGAAATCTGGAACCACGTGTTCATGCAGTTTGATATGCAGCCAGACGGCAGCCTGAACAAACTGCCTGCGCCCTGCGTAGACACCGGCATGGGCCTGGAGCGCCTGGCCGCCATCTTGCAGCACGTGCACAGCAACTACGAAATCGACATCTTTGAAACCCTGATCAAGGCCGCTGCGCGCGAGACGGGCTGTGCCGATCTGGACAACAAATCCTTGCGCGTCATCGCCGACCACATCCGCGCCACGGCTTTCCTGGTCAGCGACGGCGTAATTCCATCGAACGAAGGCCGCGGCTACGTGCAGCGCCGCATCATCCGCCGCGCCATTCGCCACGGCTACAAGCTGGGCCAGAAGACACCGTTCTTCCACAAACTGGTGGGCGATTTGGTCAAGGTGATGGGCGCAGCGTATCCAAGCCTGGCGTCGCAGGAAAAGCGTATTACCGAAGTGCTGCGCGTGGAAGAAGAGCGCTTCTTTGAAACGCTTGAAATTGGAATGCAAATTCTTGATGCCGCGTTGATCCCTGATTCGAAAGGTGGAGCAGGATTGGGTGATGGAAGCGGTTTGGGCATGGGTGCCGGAAGCGGCGCTGGTCGCGGCGACGGTAGTGGAGGCGAGGACTTGTCCTTTATGCTGCCTGGCGACATTGCCTTCAAGCTGCACGACACCTATGGCTTCCCGCTTGACCTGACCAACGACGTGTGCCGCGAAAACGGTGTCGAAGTGGACGAAGCCGGTTTCCAGGCGGCCATGGACAAGCAGAAGGCCGCAGGGCGCGCCGCTGGCAAGTTCAAAATGGACCGCGCGTTGGAGTACACCGGCGCAGGTAACAGCTTTGTGGGCTACGACCAACTCACACAATCCACCAAAATCCTGGCGCTCTACGCAGAGGGTACGCCCGTCACCAGCCTGAATGCTGGTCAAAACGGCGTAGTGGTGCTGGAAGCTACTCCGTTTTACTCGGAGAGTGGCGGCCAGGTGGGTGACGAAGGCGCCATTTTCTCGGACGCCGGTTTGTTTGAAGTCGGCGACACGCAAAAGATCAAGGCCGATGTGTTTGGCCACCATGGCACGTTGAAGACCGGCAGCCTGAAAGTAGGCGACGCCGTCACGGCCCATGTGGATGCCGCGGTGCGCGCCGCCACCGTGCGTAACCACTCGGCCACCCATTTGATGCACAAAGCCTTGCGCGAAGTGCTAGGCGATCACGTGCAGCAAAAGGGCAGCTTGGTGAATGCCGATCGCACTCGTTTTGACTTTGCGCACAACGCACCGGTGACTGACGCACAAATCCGCGAGATTGAAAACCGTGTGAACGCCGAAGTGCTGAGCAACGCCGCTGCCGAAGCGCGTGTGATGGACATCGAATCCGCCCAAAAAACCGGCGCGATGATGCTTTTCGGTGAGAAATATGGCGAAACCGTGCGCGTTTTGGACATTGGTAGCAGCCGTGAACTCTGCGGCGGTACCCACGTGCAGCGCACGGGCGACATTGGCCTGTTCAAGGTGGTGGCCGAGAGTGGCGTGGCCGCGGGCGTGCGCCGCCTGGAGGCCGGTACCGGCAGCAACGCATTGCGTTACCTGCAAGACCTGGAAGACACCGTGGGCGTGGCAGCCGCCACGCTCAAGGCCCCTGTGGCCGAGCTCACCGCGCGCCTGAGCAGCGTGGTCGATCATGCCCGCGCACTAGAAAAAGAAGTGGCTGCCCTCAAAGGCAAGCTGGCCTCCGCCCAAGGTGATGAGTTGGTCGGCCAAGCGCTGGACATCAACGGCGTGAAGCTGCTGGTGGCCAAGCTGGACGGTGCCGATACCAAGACCCTGCGCGACAGCATGGACAAGCTCAAAGACAAGCTCAAGACCGCTGTGATTGTGCTGGCCGCCGTAGAAGGCGACAAAGTGCAAATCGCTGTGGGCGTGACGCTGGATACGACGCCTAAGGTCAAGGCCGGTGAGCTGGTGAACTTTGTGGCCGGCCAAGTGGGTGGCAAGGGCGGCGGCAAGGCCGACATGGCCATGGCCGGTGGCACTGAGCCCGCCAAGCTGGCGGATGCACTGGCCAGCGTGCAAGCTTGGGTGACCGCCAAGCTGTAAATCTCGAAAGAGCGGCTGCTATTGATTTAGGAGCTGCTACCGCACTATCCACGGGCTGTAAGGCTGATTTGGCACTGAAAACAAGGCGCAATCAGCCTTTTTTAATGGGTTTTAGGCGCTTTGCAGCCTCTGGGCGAGTTGCACCACGTCGGGCGCTTGTGTTGCGGGCTTCGCTAGGCTCTCTAAGTGGTTTTGAATCAGCCGCCGCAGCGTTTCCAAATGTGGGGTGATGGTGCCAAAGAACAGGGGCTGCCCACCTCTGGCAATCAGCAGTGTGGGAAAGTTCTCCACGTCTACCGGGTCTACCAAATCCGCCTGGTCTTCAACATCGATCCACTGAAAGCGTGCTTGCGCAAACTCGGCTTGCAAGGCCGCAAACAAGGGCTCGTAATCACGGCAGGTGCCGCACCACTGGGCGCACAGGCAGGCTATCAGCAAAGGGGTCGTTACGGAAGCAGATTCGGTTGGCATGCGGCAATGATCGCAGAAAAGGGCTGTCGCCCAGGTGCGCGCTATCGCACTGCGAAGGCTGTTTTGCATATCCATATGCCAATTGGAGGGGGTACGAGGTTTTACAATCCGCAGTGGTCCGTAGGACCCGTCCGAACTATTTCAAGGCCCCCATGAGTGCATTTCTGGAAGAAACCGTTTTAAGCGTCCACCATTGGACAGACAAATTGTTCAGCTTCACCACCACGCGCGACACCAGTTTGCGGTTTTCCAACGGTCACTTCACGATGATCGGCCTGATGCAAGACAACGGCAAGCCCTTGCTGCGTGCTTACAGCATCGTCAGCGCCAACTACGAGGAGCACCTGGAGTTTTTGAGCATCAAGGTGCAAGACGGCCCGCTGACCTCGCGCCTGCAGCACATCCAAGTGGGCGACAAGATTGTGGTGGGCAAGAAGCCCACGGGCACGCTGTTGATTGACTACCTGCTGCCAGGCAAAAACCTCTATTTGCTGGGTAGTGGTACGGGCATTGCGCCGTTTTTGAGTGTCATCCGCGACCCTGAAACCTATGAGAACTACGAGAAGGTGATCCTGGTGCACGGCGTGCGCGAGGTATCCGAGCTGGCCTACCACGAGTATCTGAGTAGGGACCTGCCGCAGCACGAGATTCTGGGCGAGCTGGTGAGCCAGCAAATGCTTTACTACCCTACCGTTACCCGTGAAGCCTTTGCGCACCAAGGCCGCATTACGACCCTGATGGAGTCAGACAAAATTTCCAGCGACTTGGGTCTGCCCCCGATTGACCCGGCGCGCGATCGGATCATGATCTGCGGCAGCCCCGGCCTGAACAAAGACATGCGCGCTATTCTTGATGCCAAAGGCTTCAAAGAAGGCAGCACCACCACACCGGGCGACTACGTTGTCGAGCGGGCATTCGTTGAGCAATAAACCCTGACTGGCACCTCTCTTATGTCCCATTACGATCTCTACGCCATTGGCAATGCCTTGGTGGACTCTGAATACGAAGTCTCCGACGCACAACTGCAGGCCATGGCCGTAGAAAAACGCCACATGACGCTAATTGACATGCCGCGGCGCACGGCCTTGCTGGCCGCAGTGCAGGGCATGCACGCCCGCCGCACCGGCGGAGGTTCGGCAGGTAATACGGTGGTGGCGTTGGCGCAGTTGGGGGGCAAAGCCTTTTACTCTTGCCGCGTGGCCGACGATGAGCTGGGTGCTTTTTACCGGGACAATTTGCAAGCCAATGGTGTGGACAGCAACCTGAACCACACCAAGCCGCCAGTGGGACAAACGGGCTGCTGCATGGTTATGGTGACTCCGGATGCCGAGCGCAGTATGAGTACATTCTTGGGTGCCACGGCTGATATCGACCACACCGCCTTGCACCCCAAAGACATTGCCAAATCCAAGGTTTACTACATGGAAGGCTATTTGTCTGCTAGCCCTACCGGGTTGGACGCCGCGCTGCAAGGGCGTGCTATGGCCAAGGCGGCGGGTGTGAAGCTGGCGGCCACGCTCAGCGACATGAGCATGATCAACTACTGCCGCGCGGGTCTGGAGGCTATGGTGGGCGCAGACGACGGTGGCCTGGACTTCCTGTTTTGCAATGAAGAAGAAGCCACCGTGTGGTGCGGCAGCCAAGACCTGGATGCCGTGTGCCAGCAAATCAGCCAACTGGCGCGCGTGGTCTGCCTGACCCGCAGCGCTAAGGGCTGTGTGGTGTTAGAAGGCGGCCAGCGCACCGATGTACCCGCCGCCAAAGTCACTGCGGTAGACACGAATGGTGCGGGCGACATGTTTGCCGGTGCCTTTTTGTATGCCGTGACCCAGGGCCACAACCTGACCCAAGCTGCGTGGCTGGCCAATGAGGCTGCCGGGCAAGTGGTCAGCCAGTATGGCAACCGCCTGAGCAATGAAGCCATGGCCGGTATCCGCGCACGGTTTGCGCAGCACCTGGCCGCGTAAAACTGCCGCTACAAAACTCGCTTTTCCAACTTGTAAGGCGGCAGTCCGGCCAGCATGCGTCGGCCATAGGCTTGCAGCACCAGGCGCTTGTCGTAGCAAATGACAGCGGCCTGGTCTTCTTCGGTGCGGATGGCCCGGCCGGTCCATTGCAGCAGTTTGATGCCCGTGGCCGGAATCACCAGCTCGTTGAACGGATCACGCCCCACACTGCGTAGCCATTCGGCACGGGCCTCGTCAACGGGGTCCGATGGCGGTGCGAAGGGCAGCTTGGTGATGAACACGGTTTCGCACAGGGCACCCGGCAAATCCAGCCCCTCACCAAACGACTGCAGCCCGAAGATGACCGAGGGGTAGCCGGTCTCGACCCGCGCGCTGTGCGTGGCCAGCAGTTTGGCGCGCGAAGCTGTGCCTTGCACCAGCACCATGTCTTGCAAGTAGCCGGGTAGGGCTTCGGTGGCGGTGCGCATTTGCGCTTTGGAGGTAAACAGCACCAGCGCACCACGTTTCACTTCGGCAATGTCCGCCATCAGCGCGGCCACCATCTCGGCGGTGTAGGCCACTGCGTCTTTGGGGTCGGCCTTGGTTTGCACCACGGTGAGCGTGCCCTGGGTGGCGTAGTTAAACGGGCTACTGACTTCCAGCGCCTGGGCATTCGGGTTGTTGGCCAAGCCCGCCTCTTGCAAAAAGTAGTCAAAGTTGCCGCAACTGGCCAGCGTGGCTGAGGTGACCACCGCCCCGCGCACCTGGCTCCACAAAAACTGGCGCAACAAATCACCCGGCACGATAGGGCAGGCGTGCGCTGTCAGCACCAAATAATTGGACTCCGTGCGCGCCTGCAGCCACTTGGCCAGCGGCTGGGGGCCGTGCTCCAGCAACAATGCGCTGGTGGACACCACACTGCCCAGCTTGGGCGCCAGTGCCCCCATCTTGGCAAACAACTGCGAGCAGCGCATGGCTTGTGGCGGGTCTTCCTTGGCCAGCAATTTCACCTCGGCTCCCAAGGCTTCCAGCGCTTTGGACAGGCCCTGCGCGTGGCCGTGGATCAGGGTCACCGGGTCGGTCAGCGCATCGGGCAGCTTGCCATGGGCAAAGCGCAGCGTGCCGTCTTTGCCATCGGTGGTGGCGTGCACCATCTCCAGGGCCATCCGGGCCAGCTGGGTCAGCGCGGCTTTGAGCTGACTGGCCACGGTGGTCACGTCTTCGGTCAATTGCAAGTGCAGCGTGGTGCTAACGTCTTGCAAGATTTTGGGCAGGCGGTCCAGCCAGCGCAGGCTGCTGAGGTCCATGCTGCTCGCGAACTGGTCCAGGGCAACGGCGGGCAGGTGGTGGCCTTCGTCAAAAATCACCAGGCAGTTGTCCAGGTCCGGCAGGGTCTTGGTGCCTAGCGATGCCAGCACCAAGTCGTGGTTCGCCACAATCACATTCGACTCAGCCAGCCGGTTGCGCGCCTGGTAGTAGCTGCAGTCTCTGAAGCGTGGGCAGTGCCGCACGGTACAGGTGTGGCGCTCGGCCGCCACGGCCTGCCAGTCGCCGGGGTCGGGCGTGTCGGCCAATGTGTCGCGGTCACCATCCCATTGGCCCTTGGCCAGCATCATGGCCATGGACTCATAAAACGCATAGCGGCGTTCCTCAGCAGCTTCTTGTGTCAGTTCCGATCCAAAGCGGGCCGCGTCCACCACATCGTCGCTGTCAAATAGCGCGTCTTCTACCGAGCCACTGCCCACCAACCGCTCCAGTTTCAGTTTGCACACATAGCGCCCGCGCCCCTTGGCCAGTGCAAACGCAAAGGGCTTGTCCATGCTGGCCGCCAGCGCGGGCAAGTCCTTGGTCATCAATTGCTCTTGCAGCGCCACGGTGGCGGTGGATATCAACACCCGCGTCTTGCGCTCCATGGCCATGGCAATGGCGGTGGAGGCATAGGCGGCGCTTTTGCCCACACCGGTGCCGGCTTGAATCACAGCAATCGACTTTTGGGGATTGGGGTGCTCCCCCAGGTCGGCCTGCGCCAGCGTGGTGGCAATGCATTCGGCCATGGCGTGCTGGCCAGGGCGGGGGCGAAAGCCTGCGGTGCCAGCCACCACTTTTTCAAAAGCAGCGAGCGAAATTTGGGCCAGGTGGTCTGAAATCAAACGGATTCTTTCAAGCGGAGCGGTGGTGGGCGAGGGTGGCACGCCCTTATTTTCGCCTGCCTGCTGATGTACGCGCTTTCTGTTGGGCTCAGTGTCAATAGTGGCTTGCGCTAAGTCCGCAACAAGGGTGGGCTTTTTTGGTCAAAAAGCGTAAATGTGCTGACATATTGCGGTATTCTGCGACCAGAACTATTACTCTGGAGACTGACATATGGCTGCAAGCAAGCTCATCCTTGATTACGTTTTCGAACATGAGAAAAACCACGCCAGTGCCGTTTTTCTGACCCAACCCATTGGTGGAGGTCAGACGATTGACTACACCTGGGCTGAGGCCCTGGACCAATCGCGTCGCATGGCAGCGCACCTGAAGGCGCAGAACTTTGAGCCCGGTGCACGCATTGCCGTGTTGTCCAAGAACAGTGCCCACTTCATGATGGCCGAGCTGGCCATTTGGATGGCTGGTTTCACCACCGTGGCCATCTTCCCCACCGAAACAGCAGAGACCATTGCCTATGTGCTGGACCACAGTGGTGCCAGCCTGTTATTTGTGGGCAAGCTGGATATTTGGCCACAGCAAAAGGGCGGTGTACCCGCTAGCCTGCCGTGCATTGCGCTGCCACTGTCACCCAAGAATGACTATGAAGCCTGGGATGCCATCACAGCCCGCACCAAGCCGCTGACCGGCAAGCCCGCGCGCGCTGGAAGTGACATTGCTATCTTGCTCTACACCTCGGGTTCGACCGGCACACCCAAGGGCGTGATGCACAACTTTGAGCGCATTACCCGTGTCAGCGAGAACATCAACAAAGACATCAAATCCCGCATTGGCGATGGTGACAACCGCGTGCTGTCTTACCTGCCGCTGGCCCACGTGTTCGAACGCGCTTGGGTCGAGTGCGCCTCGTTTGTCGATGGCAAGACGCATGTGTTCTTTGCGGATTCGCTAGACTCGTTTGTGCAGGATTTGAACCGCGCGCGTCCCACCATCTTTATCTCGGTGCCGCGTTTGTGGCTGAAATTCCAGCAGGGTGTGTTTGCCAAAATGCCACCGGCCAAACTGGCGCGTTTGCTCAAGATTCCCATCCTCAAGGGCATTGTCAAGCGCAAGGTCCTCAAGAGCCTGGGCTTGGACCAGGCCAAGTTGGCCGGTAGCGGCTCTGCACCTATTCCTGCTGCGCTGATTGCTTGGTATCGCGATATGGGCCTCAATTTGATTGAAGGCTATGCGATGTCGGAAGACTTTGCCTACTCGCACAACTCCACACCAGAGATCAATGAGCCGGGTTGCGTCGGCGTGCCGCTGCCAGGCGTGCAGGTACGGTTGAGTGAAGAGGGCGAAATTTTGATCAAGTCGCCGGGCCAATTGGTGGGCTACTACAAGCGCCCCGATTTGGACAAGGAAGTCTTCACCGAAGACGGCTACTTCCGCACCGGCGACCGCGGCGAGCGCCGCGCCGATGGCCTGCTGAAGATCACAGGCCGGGTCAAGGAAATCTTCAAGACATCCAAGGGCGAATATGTGTCGCCCGCACCGATTGAAAACAAGATCAATGCGCATCCTTTGATCGAGGCTTGCATGGTGTCGGGTGCGGGTCAAGCCCAAGCCTATGGCATGGTGGTATTGGCAGAGGCCGTGCGTCCGCAGCAAGGCGACCCGGCATTCCGCAAGGATGTGGAGCAACAGTTGAACACCTTGCTGAAAGAGGTCAATGCCAGCTTGCCGCCTTACGAGAAGCTGCAAATGATTGTTGTGGCCAAGGAGCCTTGGACCATTGAAAACGGCAGCCTGACGCCGACCATGAAGATTAAGCGTAGCCGCATTGAGGCCAATGTGGGCCCCAAAGTGGAGAGCTGGTATTCGAGCAAAGGGCCGGTGCTGTGGGCTTAATGGCTCGCTGAGACGTTTCGCAAAAAATGCCCCTTCACAGGGGCATTTTTTATGCTCTACAGGGCCGTTCTCTCATGCGTTTGCGACACGGAGGTTGCGGCAGTCACGGTAGCGTTGACGATCTGCTCAAACCGCTCCGCACTGGCAAGCACGGCATCGAGTGCCGGAATCTCGCCGAAGATCATTCCCGACATGGCCGCGTAGTCCCTGGCCAGGGCGTCCCGCATCGCCGGGTTGGGTGTCAGCGTGAAGGTGCCGGGTCCGGCGGTATCGAGCCCCAGGTCCGCGCTGCCGAAGAACAGCCGCGCGTGCTGTGCGCAGTTGATCGCTAGCGCGTGATCAGCCTGCCATTCATGTGCCGATGCGGCCTGCATCAGTTGGTGCACATCGTAGTAGTGGCGTGAGACGCGCTGTCCACCGTGCCGCAGTTCGCTGCGGCGGTCATGCCATTGGCGCAGGCCATGCAGGATGATGACCTTGTCCCAGAAGGTGCGTTCGGGCTTTACGGTAGTGACGTTGGCAATGGTCAAGTCGAGGTCGGGCAAATCCTGCGCGACGTAAGGCGTGACCGTGGCCGTAACATTCGGGTCCAGGGCTGATTTCGCGCCCAACTCGATCTTGACGGCGGAGCGGATGTAGTCCCCCGTGGTGGCGGTGACGGCGGGATACCAGAACAGCAGCGTCTGCCCATCCTTGTCATCGGGGTCTGGCTCCAGCCGGAATCGATTTTTTGGAATCGCCGATGCGGCGATTTGTCTGAACTGTTCTGTCAATGGCCCGGCGATGTAGGTTTGGCAAGCTTCACGGATGCCATCGAGACGCCCGCGGCGCTGCTTGCCGCTCAAGGTGGTCAGCGCTGCTACGTCCGTCGCTTGTCCCAGATCATCTCGGAAGACTGTGATGTCGATGTCCTCGGAGAATCGGGAAATCAGGCCGAAGGCCTTGGACAGGGAAGTACCTCCTTTGAACAGCAGCCGGGGGCCGTCCATCGCCGAGCCATTGAACAGCGCATCAAGAGTCCAACAGACCCAGAAATCCTTCTCTACGTTCTGGACTGCGGTGCCCAGCCGGGCCGCGGCCCCCAAAAACAGATCACGCCGGTCGGCATCGCTGGCGGTAATGACTTCGTGAAAGGACGTGTTCAATCGGTGATCTCCAGGCGTTTGGCCGCGCGGCGACGAGGCACTGGCGGCTGCACTCCGCTGCGCGTTTGCAGTGTATTGGCGGCTGCATTCTGCGGATCGCAGTTGGGCAATTCGCGAACTAAGACTTGCATCCACACTGGCAGTGCGCTGAAGCCATAGATCAAGTCCTGGCGAATCGCGGCGCCATGCACCGGGTCTGCCAACACTTGGATCAATCGGCCCAGGATACGGTCACGGTCAGAGGCCAGGGTGTCTTTCAACCAATACAGGGCCTGTACCACCCGCATGGCGGGGCGCCCGGCCCAGTAGAGGCGGCTGGGTGCGGTTTGCTTGAAGTCAATGGTCAGCTTGTCGAGCTGGATGGCGCGGCGGCGAGCATCGGTATGGATGGTGACACGGGCTGGCACGGCATCGGTCAGACCGAGATCATTGGCGGCGGTCATGCCGTCTACCAGCAGACGCAACTGGTCGCGGCGGGCGATAGCCTCGATCACGGCACGGTAGTCCGGCCCGGTGGAGCGCTTTGTCAGCCTGTTCAGCGTCGGCTTGTCATAGAGCCCGCGGTCAATTCGGCGCAGGTCACCGGCCTGCACCATGCGTTGCAGGGTTTTGTCGATGGCGTCGCGGTTGCCGAGTTGCGCAAAGTCAGTCGGTACCCAGACTTGGCCTGGTCCGGCAGCATCGATTTGCTTAGCCATGGTGGATTTGAGATCGGACATGGGCAATTATGTCCGAAAAATGTAGCTTTATTTCGGACTAAAACATCCAATAGGCGGTGGCCTACCAAGTCTGACCTTTGACGTTCAAATCGCGACCAGACGCAAACACCAAACTCACCAAGCAAATCATTGACTTACGGCGTTTCGATAAGGCAACGTTGGGACACTACTGGTTTTACATCTGCTTGAACAGCCCGGTGAAGGCACCAGACACTGCGATCTTCTCGGGGCTGCCGCGCATTTTCACCTGCATGCGGCCCATTTCATCGCGCAGTACCCGCTCAATCGCCGCCACGCGGATCACCGATGAGCGGTGCACCTGCCAAAACTCATCGGGGTCTAGTTCATTCATCAGTTCTTTGAGCGGCGTGCGGATGTAGCGCTCCTTGTCGGCAGTCACCACCGCGGTGTATTTGTCGCGCGACTGAAAAAACAGCACTTCGCTGGTGGCAATTACATCAATCTCGGTGCCCTGGCCGCAGTTGAGCCACTTCAGGGTTTTGCGCTGGGCGGGTACCAATTGCTGCAGAGCCAGCAGCATGTCGGCATTGAACTGCGGTACTGCCGTCGCGACTGAGGCCGCGGGTTTGGCAGCGGGTGTGCGGGCCTGCACCGTCGCACGCAGGCGGTCCACGGCCTCCTGCAGTCGCGCGGCCTTCACGGGCTTGAGCAAATAGTCCACGGCGCGGGCGTCAAAGGCCTCCATGGCATGCGCGTCATAGGCGGTCACAAACACGATGTGGGGCGCGTCTGGGCTGCCCGCCAGTTGCCGCGCCACTTCCATGCCAGATAGGCCGGGCATGCGAATGTCCAGAAATGCAATGTCGGGCGCGTGCTCGGCCACCAGGCTCAGAGCCTCGCCACCGCTGTGGCCCAGGGCCACGATTTGCAGCTCGGGCCAGGCGCTTTGGAGCTGGGCTTGCAGTGCCTCGGCCAAGCGGGGCTCGTCGTCGCAAATGATGGCCGTGGTGATAGCAGTGCTGTTGTATGTGGTCATAGTGAAGTGGAAGCAGGTAAAGACAAGGTGGCGATCACGCCTTGGGGCGTGTTGGCACTGAGCGTGAGTTGGGCTTGGGTGCCAAAGGCGGTGGCCAGCCGCTCGCGGATATTGACCAGGCCCAAGCCCGAACCACCGGTTTTGGCCTGGCCAAAGCCCACACCGTCGTCGGCCACTTCCAGCACCAGGCGGGGTGTGGGGCCGCCAGAGTCCAGCCGGGCTGACACGCGAATGTGCCCCGGTCCCAGCTTGGGCTCAATGCCGTGCTGGATCGCGTTTTCGACCAGGGTTTGCAGCATCAAGGGGGGCACTTGGAGGTGCGCGGTGGCAGGCTCCATTTGCAGGTCTACCGTGAGCCGCGCACCCATGCGCAGGCTGGCCAAGGCCAGGTAGGCGCGCACCAGTTCAATGTCCTGGGCCACGGTCATGCGGTCTTCGCGCAAGGACTGCAGGCTGGCGCGTAAGAAGTCAGACAACTCATCCGCCATGCTCTCGGCCACCACCGGGTCGATTCGG
This sequence comes from Burkholderiales bacterium PBB3, assembly GCA_002256115.1. Classification (GTDB taxonomy): domain Bacteria; phylum Pseudomonadota; class Gammaproteobacteria; order Burkholderiales; family Burkholderiaceae_C; genus Allorhodoferax. The sequence goes on along the minus strand of NKIK01000017.1, from coordinate 5,533 downwards.
ATTAATGCCTTCAGGTGGGCCAGCGTGTTGAAAATGAAGTGCGGCTCGATCTGATTCTTGAGCATTTGCAAACGCACTTCAGCCAGCTGGCGACTTTGCTCGGCACGTTCGGCGCGCAACGCCAAGTCTTTTTGTTGGTTGAAGCTCCACCATTCTGAGGCGTGAAACGCGAAAGCACCTGCTGCGTAGTACAGGGTTTGATGGTCTGGAACCTGTCCCAGGAGCTGACCGATACCAGCCTCCCAACCGACAGAGGCAAGCACGGAACCCATCCAGAAACCCTGCGAGCAATGCCAGGACAGGCTCTGCTCGGGCACCGGCTTACGCTTGGCTGTTCGCAGCACGCCGATCATGCAGGTCACGTTATAGACCAAGGCGGTGACTTCACCATAGCTGCCGGCCTTCTGCGGGAAGACCCAGGCCACGACTGCAAAGGCAACGGCCCCGACCACCGCAGCCTGCTTGGCGATATTGCTGGTCCACAAGGCGCGCAGCCAAAAGTAGGAGGGTAGGGCACGCTTACGCAGATTGTCCAGAGAGGGACGCCAGGCCGGAGAGAAAAACTCCCAGGCGGGCAGACTCAGGATGGCACCATCTCGGGACGCTGCGGTGCGCTTCTCGGCCGAATCGGCCCAGGCGACAAAGCCTGCTCCACCCCAAATCAGACCTTGCCACAGGAACCACAGGCCCCAGCGGCCGGGGTCATCATTTGGGTCGCCCACCCAGGTCATGTAACCCACCACCGCCGTGACCAGACTACCCCACATCAGTGCGGTGGCCAGGGCCAGAAAGTCCCAATAGCCTTTGGACGCGCCCCACAGCGGCGGCGGTGTTTGGGGTCGAATACGCAGGAACTGGCGGTACCAGAAAGGTGCCACGCTGCTGGGGGGAACGTCGTATTGCCCCAAGGTGTGGATGGCGGTTTGGACTTTGTCAGGGAGTTGCATACCGATGCCTCAGGGTTGAAAGTGCCTGAAGTGTCTAGCGTAGCCAGTGACCTGTGCAGCGCTGCGACGAATGCGTGCCAATGCCGGATGAACCCGGACCGAGGGCGACGAACACAGCCCATGCCTAAGGTTCACAGCTCTGCCTCCAGCGCGGCCAGGCTGCGCAAAGTGCGCTGACTATGGAATTGACGTGTCTCCCCGCTCAATGGGTCGGTAAATGCAATGGACTTGGCCAGCAATTGCAAGGGCCGCGCATAGTCTGCCGTGCCTTCGGGCGTGAGGTGAGGGTAAATGCCATCGCCCACCAGCGGCAAACCCAGCGCCGCCATATGCACGCGCAACTGGTGGCGTTGGCCGGTGATGGGACTTAAGGCGTAGCGTGCCAAACGCGTGCCCACTTCCAGAGGGGCAATGTCGGTGATGGCGTTGACAATGCCGTCCACTTCCACCTGTTGCATGAAGTGCGCTGAGGGCTGAATGCGCGTGGCGCGGTGGATGGGCCAGGGCAGGGCGGCGTCCCAAGGGGCGACCGCCTCATAGGTCTTACGCATGGCATGGTCACGAAACAGCGAGTGGTAAGCGCCCCGGCTGGCCGGCGTTTTGGAGAACAGCACCAGGCCTGCGGTATCACGGTCCAGCCGGTGCAGCGGGGCCAGATCGGGGATGTCCAGCAAATTTTTCAGCCGCACCAGCAGGGTCTCTTGCAGGTAGTGCCCCGAGGGCACCACCGGCAAGAAGTGCGGTTTGTCCGCCACCAGCAAATGTTCGTCTTGCCACAGCACCGTGGCCTCAAAAGGAATCGGTTCTTCGTGGGCCACCGCCCGAAAGTAGTACCAGTGTTGCCCCGCCTGGTAGGGCGAATCATTGCGCAGCGGCGTGCCATGGGCATCCAGCACATCGCCCTGGGCCAGGCGCTGTTGCCACTCGGTGGCGGGTATGCGGGGGAAGCGGGTGCTGAAGAAATCAAAGGCCGTAGCCCAAGAGCCCGGCGGCGTGAATACCACGCTGGCACCCACGCCTGCGCGGGAGGGTGGTCGCGCAGGCGGGCGGGGCCTAGACTCTTTCAAACACCAAATCCCACACGCCGTGACCCAGCTTGATGCCACGGTTCTCAAACTTGGTGAGCGGGCGGTAGTGCGGCTTGGGCGCGTAGCCCAGCAGCTCGGGGTTCGTTGCCAGCGCGCGGTTTTTCAGGCGTGGCTCAGCGGTCAGCACTTCCAGAATCTGCTGGGCATAGGGTTCCCAGTCGGTAGCGCAGTGCAGGTAGCCGCCCACCTTCAGGCGTTGGGTCAGCTTGGCAATCAGCGGGCTCTGGATCAGGCGGCGTTTGTTGTGCTTGGTCTTGTGCCAAGGGTCGGGAAAGAAGATGTGCACGCCGTCCAGGCTCTCGGGCAACAGCATGTTGTCAATCACCTCCACAGCGTCGTGGTTGCAGATGCGGATGTTGGTGATGTTGTTTTCGCCAATGCGCTTCAAGAGCGCGCCCACGCCGGGCTCATGCACTTCGCAGCACAAAAAGCGGGTCTCGGGCAGGGTCTGGGCAATCTTGGCCGTGGCTTCGCCCATGCCAAAACCGATTTCTAAAACTATTGGATTAACAGCATTTTGGCCCGCAGAGCCCGTGGATAGTGCGAGAGCAGCTTCCAAATCAATAGCAGAGGCCTGGTAGGGCAGCAGGTATTGGGGCCCCAAATCTTCAAAGGCTTTGGCCTGGCCAAAGGTGGTGCGGCCCGCGCGCTTCACAAAGCTTTTGATGGTGCGCATAAAGGGCACCGTGCCATCAGCGCGCAATTTGCGCGGCACGGGCTGCGTGGGCGCTGCGTTGATTGCGTCGGCAGTATCAGAAGCGGAGGCAGCGAGGGGTTCGGCGGCGGATTCGTTGGGGGGCGTACTGGTCATGGTGGGGTGTTTTACTTGGCCTGCATTGTAGGCAGCGGTGGCAGTTGGGGCAGTTGGGTATCGGGCGCGGTGCGCGGAAAGCAGAGCCGAAAGCGTGCGCCCTGGCCCGGTGTGGATGTGACGGTGAGCGAACCGCCCAGCACGCCACTGGCAATATTGCGGGAGATAGACAGCCCCAGGCCCGAGCCGCCCTGGCCCAGGCGGGTGGTAAAAAACGGGTCAAAGATGCGCACCAGGTTGGCGGCGTCTATGCCCTTGCCGTCGTCGGTGAAGGTCAGCACCACGCGTTCTTGCTCCATGCGCCCCACGATTTGCAGTGTGCCGTGGGCGCGTCCGGCAAAAGCGTGGGCCACGGCGTTGTTGACCAGGTTGGCCACGATCTGGCCCAGCGGGCCGGGGTAGCTGTCGCACACCATGCCGTCGGCTATATCGGTCTCAATCACCCAGGGCTCGCGCCGGAAAGAGGGCCTGAGCGTGGACACAATATCGTCCACCACCGCGCGCACCTCAAAGCTGCGGCGCTGCTCAGAGGTCTGGTCCACCGCCACCTGCTTGAAGCTGCTGATCAGATCGGCCGCACGGTGGGCAGAGCGAAACACCAGATCTGCAATGTCCGCGCCATCAGTCAAAAATTTCTCCAAGCTAGAGCGGCGCAGTTGGCCCTCCGTCACGTCCTTTTGCATGCCCACAAACCGGTCGCGCAATGTGGATGCCGATACCAGCGTATTGCCCAGGGGCGTATTCAGCTCATGGGCAATGCCCGCCACCAAGGCCCCCAGCGCGGCCAGCTTTTCGGCCTGAACCAAATCGGTTTGGGTGCGCTGCAAATCAGCCAACCGGTCTTGCAGCTCTGCGTGGGCAGTGTGCAAGGCCTGCTCGGCAGCGCGCCGCGCGGTCACGTCTTCAAAAATCCAGATGATGTCTTCACCCGGTGTGCCCAGCGGCACCTGCCGACCGGTGGCGCGCACCCAAAAGCGAGCACCATTTTTGTGGGTGATTTGCCGCTCATGCACATAGGCATTGCCCGCCAAAATGGGGGCATAGCCCTCTATGCCGGCAGACCGGTACTCTTCATCGTTATCGTAAAAAACACGCGTGGATTGACCGACCAGCTCCTCGGGGGTGTAGCCAAAAATGGCGCCCATGGCCTGGTTGCAGCGCACCACCTTGCGCCGAGTGGCAAACAGGATGCCCACCGCCGCGTTGTCAAAAATCATTTGCTGCGCCTCAAAGGTGCGGCGCATGCGCTCGTCGTGTTCGCGGGCTTGGGTGATGTCATCGACCAGCCAAACAGTCCCGGCGGCGACGTTTGCACTGTCTAGCGCGGTTCCGGTCACGCGCAGCCACAGTGGGCTGCCGTCGGCTCGCGTAATCAGATGGTCTTGGCGGTAGGTGGCCCCGGTGGACAGCACCGCCAGGGCTTGGGCCTGGCGCTCTGCAAAATCCTCATGGCTGGGAAACACCACCCGCGCGCTCTTGCCTATCAACGCATTGGGCGCATAGCCATAGATACGCTCGTACTTGCGGTTGCAGCGCGCAAACTTGCCATCCACCACGATGGCCATGCCAATCGCATCCGACTCAAAGATGGCCGTTAACTCATCGGCGGAGCGCTGCAGCGTTTGCAGCGTGGGGTTGGCGTTGGCGCTGTCTTCCATAGCAGGCAGGATACCCCTACGGCCCGCTAAAGGCCACCACCCGGTTGCGCCCCTCTTGCTTGGCGCGGTAAAGGGCGCGGTCGGCATTGCCAATCAGCAGCTCGGGGGAGGTGCCATCCCCCGGATAGGTGGCAATGCCCACCGACAGCGTGGATTGAATGCGAAAGTCGCCAAACTCCACGGTGGCGGTGCAAAAGTCGTTTCGCCATTGCTCGGCACGCTGCAATGCAGCATCCAGTGGCATTTGCGGCAGCAGCATCAGAAACTCTTCACCGCCATAGCGGCAGGCCACATCGGCGCTGCGGGCGCGTGCGTCCAGCATGCGTGCCATGGTTTTGATGACCTCATCCCCCGCCGGGTGGCCGTAGGTGTCGTTCACGTGTTTGAAGTGGTCGATGTCAATCAGCATCAGGCTCAGGGGCTGGCCCTCGCGTTTGCAGCGCGCCAGCTCACGGGCCAGGGTGTCGTCCAGGTAGCGGCGGTTGTACAGGCCGGTTAGCGGGTCACGGTTGGCCTGCTCGTTGAGCTTGGCTTGCAGCACATGGATTTCATCGAGCTGCTGGCGCAGCGCATCATTGGCTTGCTGCAGGGCTTGCTCGCCCCGGCGCATTTGGGCGCGCGCGGCGTGCAGTTTGGTGTTGCGCCCAAAAGCCACCTGGGTAAGCGCCACCTGGTACAGCAGCAGGCCCAACAAACACACCACGCTGATCGGCCAGTCCATATCCGGCGCAAACTTAAGGCAATGACGATTAAGTCCCAATCTGGCCCATGATTTGCATGCGAAAGGGTAACTTGTTGAGGACGTACAAATGAAGCAACAAACCCTTGCCATGGCCGCCGACCAGACGTTCGAGAACTACCGCAAACCCACAAGGCGCGATGAGTTCTTGAAGACCATGGATGCCATCGTTCCTTGGGGTGCTTTGTGCTCAGTGATAGAGCCCCACTACCCCAAGGCAGGCAATGGTCGTCCACCCATTGGTCTTGAGCGCATGCTTCGCATTCACTTCATCCAGCATTGGTTCAACC
>NKIK01000016.1 GCA_002256115.1 Burkholderiales bacterium PBB3 | reverse complement strand
GCTGGGGTTGGAGATGCTCACGGTGAAGACGGCGCTGGCGCCCTCTGCGACGGTGATGTTGGCAATGGACAAGACGGGGGTGTCGTTGTCGGAGCCGCCAGGGCCGGTGCCATCGTCCAGGATGGTGCCCACGCCTTGGTTATCGGAGATGGTGGCGTTGACGGGTGCGGACAGATTGACGAAGAACTGCTCACTGCCTTCGAAGGTGCCATCGTTGGTGATGGTCACAGGCACCGTGATGGTGACGGTGGTGACGCCGGCGGCGAAGTTCAGCGTGCCGGAGGCGGCCACGAAGTCGGCGCCGGAGGTGGCGGTATCGCTGGCGGTGGCGTAGTCCACGCTGGAGGCGGAGGAAGTCGCGCCGGTGCGGGTCACGGTAAAGGTGGCGGTGCCTGCGGCCTCATTGACGCTGACGTCATTGATGGAGAAGGCTGGCAGGGCGTCGTTATCGGTGATGGTGGCGGTGCCGGAGGCGGCCGCGGTTGTGGAGCCGGAGACCGGGGTGGCGGTCAGGGTGAAGGTTTCATTGGCCTCAGCAATCGCATCATCGGTGGTGGCCAGGCGCAGCTGCACGGAGGTGGAGCCTGCGGGGATGGTCACATTGCCGGAGACGGCGACCCAGGCGGAGCCGTTGAAGAACTCCAAGGTGCCTGCGGCGGCGGTATCGGTGCCCAGGGTGGCGGAGCCACTGTTAAGCGCGGGGGTGAAAACCACGGCGCTGGTGCTGGGGTTGGAGATGCTCACGGTGAAGACGGCGCTGGCGCCCTCTGCGACGGTGATGTTGGCAATGGACAAGACGGGGGTGTCGTTGTCGGAGCCGCCAGGGCCGGTGCCATCGTCCAGGATGGTGGTGGTCACGGTGCCGGTGGCAATGGTGGCGCCGCCGGTGGGGGCGGACAGATTGACGAAGAACTGCTCACTGCCTTCGAAGGTGCCATCGTTGGTGATGGCCACCGTAAAGGTCTGGCTGGTCACGCCGGGGGCAAAGGTCAGGGTGCCTGCGGCGCTGAAGTCGGTGCCGGCGGTGGCGGTGCCACTGGCGGCGTTGTAGGCCACGGTGATGGGGCCGGAGGCGGCATTGGACAGCGTGACGGTGTAGGTCAGGGTGCCAGCGGCTTCGTTGACCGAGGCTGGGCCGGAGATGACCAGGGTGGGGGTAGGACCAGGTGCCGTTGTGGTGTCAATGATGCCGCCCGTACCTGTGACGCCACCAATCGTTAAAGACAAGGTCTCGATGGGCTCAGCGCTCACAGAGTCTGTCAGCGTGGGTACGGTGACTGCAAACCCCGTGACCCCTGCTGGTACTGTGACAAGGCCGGTTGCGGAGCTGTACGTTACTCCGTTGCTGAAGCTCGCATTGGACAGCACGTTGTTGAAGTCTGATCCTGGAGTTGCAGTGACACCGGCCAAAGCTAAAGAGTAGCTGACTGCGCTCGCTGATGGGCCTGATATGCCCACGTTAAACACCAGATTTAGGCCTTCATTGACATTGTTATCGCTCACGCCCGGAGCGCCTGGCTCGACGGTGGTGATCGTGGGGCTATCGTTATCCAAGATACCGCCGGTAGCGCTCACGCCGCCGATAGTCAAAGGCACCGACTCAGGAGACGCCTCGACCAGCGTGTCATCGACCGTGGGCAGCGTCACAGCAAAAGAGCCCACACCGGCAGGCACGGTGATCAGGCCCGTGCTGGGGTTGAAAGTCACGCCGTTGCTAAAGGACGGGGTGGTGTAGTCGGAGGTACTGGCGGAGCCGCCACCCAAGCTGAAAGCAAAAGTCTCAGGCTTGGTTGTAGGAGCGGACAGGGCAACGTTGAAGACCAGGCTATTGCCCTCGACTACATTGTTGTCACTCACGCCTGGAGCGCCCGGCTCGACGGTAGTGATCGTGGGGCTATCGTTATCCAAGATACCGCCGGTAGCGCTCACGCCGCCGATAGTCAAAGGCACCGACTCAGGAGACGCCTCGACCAGCGTGTCATCGACAGTGGGCAGCGTCACAGCAAAAGAGCCCACACCGGCAGGCACGGTGATCAGACCGGTGCTGGGGTTAAAGGTCACGCCGTTGCTAAAGGACGGAGTGGTGTAGTCGGCAGTGCTGGCGGAGCCGCCACCCAGGCTGAAAGCGAAAGTCTCAGGCTTGGTCGTAGGCGATGACAGGGCGACATTGAAGACTAGGCTCTTGCCTTCGACCACATTGTTATCGCTCACGCCCGGAGCGCCTGGCTCGACGGTAGTGATCGTTGGAGGTTGGCTCACTGGAGGGGTGGGCGGGGTGGCGACCACATAGGACTCGGTGTCGGTGCTGGTGCCTGTGTTTCCAGAGGCATCCGTCGTGGTTACCGAGGCGTCGATTACTTTGTCTGAATCAGCTGTCAGATCAGCTCCAGGCACGCTAATAGAGAACGTTTTGTCGGCGTTGACCGTGCCGGTGAAGGTTTTGTTGTTGACCGTCAATGTGACCGTGTCCCCAACCTTTGCGTCACCCCCCACTACACCTGTAACCGGTATGGATTGGCCAGCTTCGGTCGGGCTAATGCTGTCGTCTGCAGTGATGTTGGCATCCAGCGTGATGGTGGGTACTGGCGCTGCAGTGTCGATTACGACTGTATCGGTGGAGCCAGTGCCGGGATTGCCAGCCGAATTCAAGTAAGAGTTGGGCGTTACGGAGACCGACCCTGTGCCTTCCAAAGGCAGGTTGGCCGTGAAAGTTGCCGTGAAAACGAGTGGATTGGATGTCGCCGTCAAACCGGTAACCGTGCCGTTCACAGCCGTAATGTCTGCAGCCGTAAAACCAACGGGAGCCTCGCTGAAAGTGAACGTCACTTCGGAAACGGTATCAGCTACATTTAGGCGGGCATCGACGATATTGACGACGACGCTGGGCGTTCCTGCGACGGTGTAGGATGCGGAGTCAATGCTAGAGGCCGTGTTGCCCGCCGTGTCGCGGGTGATGACCGTTGCTTCAATGATCCGGTCTGGGTCTGCTGCCAAGTCTGTGCCCGGCACGTTGATCGAGAAGGTTTTGTCGGCGCTCACTACGCCGGTATACGTGTTGCTGTTGACCGTCAACGTGACGGTATCACCCGCCTTGGCATCTCCACCCACCACCCCTGTGATCGGGACGGGTCGGGCTATTTCTGCGGAGTTGAGCACGTTGTCTCCGCTGATATTGCCATCCAGCGTAATGGTCGCAACAGGGGGTGTTGTATCGACTTGCCCTGTGTTACTGCCAAACTGGGCGGGGGCGTTTGCGTTTGCGTCGCGGTTGATACCTTCGGGAGAAGTTCCCTCTTCGATCCGCAGGATTCGCACAAAGCCGTTGCCTTCTCCTTCGCCACCACCGCCGGCACCTGAGCCTGCGGCTGTAGCCTCCAATGCGGTAGAAAGGTCACCGCCCTGTGCGATGACGCGCGCAATAGCTGCTGCACCACTATCCCGGCTGTCTAAAGTAGCCTCAGACTTCTCAACGGGGCTGACGCCTAATAAAACGGTATCTATCAGCAGTTCGCGGCCCGCTTCGATGGCAACGGCCTGTCCATTGGGGAGCGCTAGCTCCAGACGGGCACCATCGGCAGTCATTATTTTCTGCCCCGCCTCTACCTCATCACCCACTTTGAGCTCAAGGCGGTTACCGTTGGCGTCGATTTTCCAGGCTTTTCCCTGCAGCACTGCAACGAAACCGCGGGCTTGAACTGTGTTTTGGGTGGTAGCCATGAAAAAATCTCCGATACAACAACGATAGGTTCGTTGAATGTAAGCAGATTTTTACAATTTGGCTATTGTCCTTGGGTACACCCAAGAGGGTAGGTGCAATGGTTATGACTATTGAATACCGTGCACACGCAAAGCCAGCTGCAGGCGATCCTTGACCTGCAGTTTCTCGAACACCGCGCTGAGGTGCGCTTTCACGGTTCTTTCTGTGATCTGGCAATTCGCCGCGATCGTCAAGTTCGACGCACCATTGGCAGCGAGTTTCGCCACCTCTATTTCCCGTGTCGTCAGGTCGGATTGCCAACTGTGTGGCTTATCGGGTGCCGCCGTGCCGAGTTTGGCTGTGTTTTTTAACAGCCTAGTCATCAGCGTTTTACCGATCCACACATTGCCGGCCCGCACCACTTGCTGCACCCGCCGCAGGGTGGTCGCGTCTGAAAAGGCGTGGCAATAGGCGACGCAACCGGCGTCCAGCGCGGCAATGCCCTCGTCGTCAGAGGGGTTCGAGCTTGCGGCAACGACCCAGAGATCTTTTCGCTGCAATATTGCAAGCCACGGGTCGCTGTCCCACGAGGGTAGCTTGGGTGTTGATAAATCCACCCAAACGACACCGGCTTGGGCTGTCAGAAGCGAAATTGGGTTCTGCTCTGGCATCTCACAAACACGGGGCGCACCCAGTGCTTGAACCCAGTGCCGTTTCAATCCCTTGTCATGGGTGATAAAAATCGAGTGTTGCAAGCCCATTACCGTTCCGTCATCGCCGTAGCTTTGGCCCGCAATATAGGTTTCATCAGATAAGCGAGCACTGACTTCTTACCCGTGAGAATGTCCACTTCAGCCACCATCCCTGGAATGATGGGCAAGTTTTTTGGTCCAATATTGTTGGACAGCGTTCGCACACGCACCAAGAAAAAGGCATTGCCTTTCTCATCCAAGACGGTATCGGCGCTGATGTGCTCCAGTGTGGCATCCAGACCACCGTAAATCGCAAAGTCATAGGCTGTAAATTTGACCAGCACCTTTTGCCCTGGGCTCAAGAAAGCGATGTCGCGCGGCAAAACGCGTGCTTCCAACAGCAAGGCATCATCGGACGGCACCACTTCAATCAAATCTTTGCCCGGCTGCACGACACCACCCACCGTATTCACCTTGAGCTGCTTCACCGTACCGTTCACGGGGGAGCGAATCTCCGTTTGGTCCACCCGGTCTTGAAGCGCCGTACTGCCCTCTGTCAGTGCACTCAGCTTGGCATTGATCTCACTCAACTCCGACCGGGCCAAGTTCCGAAAGGTGAGTTCAATCTCTTGAATCTTGCGGTTGGATTCTGCAACGGCCGACTCCAGGCGGGGAATATCAGAACTCGCACTGTCCCGCTCGCCCCGGTAGCGGGCCACATCACGCTCCAAGCGCAAAAGCTCCACATCCGAGACGGCACCGCTTTTAGTGAGTGGGCGCGTCATTTCTAGTTCTCTGGCCGTCAAATTGAAGCTCTGGGACGCCTGCTCCCGGCGGGCGCGGATAGAAATAAGCTCTTGGCTGCGCTGCGAGGATTGCTGACGCGCAACGCCCAGGGTCGCATCCAGCTCGGCTCTGCGCGACTCGTACAAGGCGCGCTCCTGCTCTACTATCTCGGGCGCTTGGGTAACCACTTCTTCGGGTGGAATAAACCGACTGCCTTCGGCCAGCGCCCGCAGCCGTGCGGACTTGGCCAGCAGGGCCAAGTACTGCGACCGATTCTCCCGCAGCGAAGACACCATACGAGTTGGGTCCACCTTCAGCAACAAGTCCCCAATCTTGACGGTTTGGCCTTCTTTGACCAGGATTTCCGACACGATGCCGCCATCCAGGCTCTGCAGAACTTGCACCTGCCGCGATGGAATCACCTTACCTTCACCCCGGGTCACTTCGTCCAGCACAGCGAAGTTAGCCCATACCAACATAGTTGCAATGGCGGCGGCACTGGCCCACACCAGTACGCGGGCACCTTTTGGCGTTTCTTCGGCAATGGCCCAGTCGGCATTCGTATCAAAAGAGGCGTCGGGGTCTGACTGGTTGGCGGCAATCAGCGCGTGAACGCGGTCGATGAGACGGGAGCACAGTGCATAAAACCCATTCCACATCCGCTTCAAGAGGCCAGGTTTGGCTACCGGTGCGGCCGTTGGTACGACATCGGTTACGTCATCAGGTTTGGCTGGGTTCATCAGGCAGCCCTCCCTACACGGCCGCTCTGCAGTGCCTCGACCACTTGCGCCTTGGGCCCGTCCGCCATCAGTTGTCCATTGTCGATGACCAGCAAGCGGTCCACCATTTCCAACAACGAAGTGCGGTGCGTCACCAGCACCACCGTCTTGCCTTTGGAGAACTGCCCCAACCGGGCTTTGAGCATATCTTCGCTTTGGTGGTCCATGGCACTGCTGGGCTCATCCAACAGCAACACCGGAGAGTCATTCAGCACCGCCCGGGCAATGCCGACCGCCTGCCTTTGGCCGCCAGACAAGGATTCCCCGCGCTCGCCGATCAGCATGTCAAAACCACGCGGGTGGCGGTTGGCAAATTCGGTGACCCCCGCAATATCTGCCGCCCCCAAGACATCATGGTCACCCGCAAACGGCGCGCCTAGTGCGATGTTGTCCCGCAGCGAACCGTAAAACAAATGCACATCCTGCGATACAAAACCTGCTGCCCGCCGCAACTCGGCTGGGTCAATCTGCCGCAAGTCGATACCGTCCATCAGGATCGCGCCTTCGGTGGGCACGTGCAGCCCCAAGATCAGCCGCTGAATGGTCGACTTACCCGAACCCACGCGGCCAATGAAGGCCACCTTTTCGCCGGGCTGAATTTTGAAAGACACATTCTTGAGCGCCGGATTCTGCTGCCCTGGGTAAATAAAGGTCACATTGCGGAATTCGATTGCGCCCTGAAACGAAGCGCGGTGCAAAAAGTTGGACTCTGCGGGCCGCTCGGGCTTCATCTTCATGTAAGTCTCGACTGATGCTAGCCCGCTCTTGGCGTTGTGGTACTGCATTAACAGCCCCGCTACCTGCCCAAAAGGTGCCATCGCGCGACCCGCCAGCATGGACGCGGCAATGATCCCGCCCATGGTGACCTTATTGCTGATCAGCAGGTACACGCCCACGATCACGACACATATCGACACCATTTGCTGCAAGGCCTGGGCGACATTCATCGTGGACGTAGAAAGGAATTTGAGCTTGGTCCCGCTTTGCGCCAAAAAGACGGTGGATTGCTCCCATTTGCGCTGGAAACTGCTCTCGGCCACCATGAACTTCAGGGTCTCAATGCCCACCAGACTCTCGACCAAGCTGGCATTGCGCTGCGAGGTAGCCCGCTGGCTGGCCTCCACCAGCTCGTGCATTTTTTGCTGTGCAACCAATGAAACGATCAGCAGCAACACGATACACACCACCACCGGGACCACCAACCAGGGCGATATCCAAATGATGGCCACCATGAAAACCAACACGAAGGGCAGATCGACCAAGGTCGTGATCGAGGCCGATGCGACAAAGTCCCGAACGGATTCGAAGGCACGCAAGTTGGCGGCGAATGAACCCACCGATGGCGGCCTGTCTGCCATGCGCAAGCCCAACACCCGCTCCATGATGTTGGCGGACAAAGTCACATCAATACGCTTACCGGCGGTATCCAAGATGTAGGCGCGCAGTGTTTTTAGCACCAGATCAAAGGCCATCATCAGCAAAACGCCGATCGACAGCACCCACAAAGTTTCTTCGGCGCGGTTGGGTATCACGCGGTCATACACGGTCATGGAATACATCGGCATGGCCAATGCAAACACATTGATGATCAAAGCGGCAATCAGCCCCTCGCGGTACAAGCGCCAGTTTTGGAAAACCACGCCCCAAAACCAGTGCTTGGACTTCAGTTGCCCATGGCCCGGAGAGCGGGGGTCAAAATTGAAGATGGGGCGTATAAAAAACACCACCCCGGCAAACTGTTCGTCCAGCTCTGCTTTAGACAACAGGCTGGCCGATTCGCCTCCCTCGGGATAGCGCACCCGGGCTTCCCCCGTGGGCAGCCATTCCAGCAACAGGCAGGCTTGGTTATCACGCAGCAGCAAAATAGCGGGCAGCAAACCTGGCCGCAGATCATCCAGGCTGCGCTTGGCGATTTTGGCGGTCAAGCCCGCACGGGCGGCAACCCGGGGCATCAGCGCTGGCGTGACGCGGTTGCTCTCTAGCGGCAAACCCGCCGACAGCGCCTGGGGTGTGGTGGTGATGTCGTAAATCTGGGCAATCGCCACCACGCATTCCAGCAGCGGGTCGAAGTGGGTCTGGTGCTCGCCCACGCGCCACGTGCCGGTGATGCGTTTGCCTTGTTCCGAACTCATTGCCTTCGCGGCGGGATCGTTTGCCATGGAGTGTGCGAGCCCTTAGAGCAAACGCTCGTCTGTGCCCATAAAGTCCAGGGCACCTGATATCCGGCTGCGCAAGCCTTTGCGCAACATCAGTTTCTTTTGGGCTGCGGGCGGCAGGTCGGTATGGCGAATCACGTTGTTGGTGATCAGGGTGTCGATCAAGTCTTCCAGCACCCGCACGAAGTCGGCATCCGATTCATTGAATCCGCGCGTCGGGTTGCGGTTAAAAAACTCCAGCACCTCGGGGGCGTGGTCCTCAACCGCAGTGCTGCCTTGCAAAGCTTGCCGTGACACGGTTTGCACTGTGCCGTCTGGACCGCGAACAAGGTAGAGCATTTGCTGGACGCCTTCGTTTATGTCATGACTTGCACGGGCAAGCATAGATTTATCAGTTGTATGGTAGCACCGGCCTATGTCCCATTGCGTAGCGGTAGGGCAGAAATTAGCTTGCGGCAATCACGCCGCCGCCCAAGCACACCTCACCGTCATACAGCACGGCCGACTGGCCCGGAGTTACGGCCCACTGGGCTTGCGAAAAGCCCAACGCAAAACTGCTCGGTCCAGCCTCTAATAGCTGGCACGGCGCATCCTCTTGCCGGTAGCGTGTTTTGGCCGCCATGGCGCTGGGTGCTGGTGGCGCGCCCGCAATCCAGCTGGCATCTTGTGCCTGCAACTGGGACGACTGCAGCCACGGGTGGTCATGCCCCTGCACCACCCACAGCGTGTTGGTGGCCATGTCTTTGCGCGCCACAAACCAGGGCGCGTGCTCGCCACCGCCTTTTTGCGCGCCTTTGGCCTTCAGCCCGCCAATGCCCAAGCCCTGGCGCTGGCCCAGGGTGTAAAAGCTCAGGCCCTGGTGCTGGCCCACCACATGGCCTTTGTCATTACGGATAGCGCCCGGCTCTTTGGCGATGTAGCGGTTCAAAAAGTCGCGGAAGGGCCGCTCTCCGATGAAGCAAATTCCGGTGGAGTCCTTCTTTTTGGCGTTTGGCAGCTTCATCTCTTCGGCAATGCGGCGCACCTCGGTCTTGTGCAGCTCACCCACTGGGAACAAGGTTTTGGACAGCTGCGCCTGGTTCAGCCGGTGCAAAAAGTAGCTTTGGTCTTTGCTCGGGTCTAGGCCCTTGAGCAGCTCGTGTTTGCCCGTGGCCGCATTCAAACGGACCCGAGCGTAATGCCCGGTGGCAATTTTCTCCGCCCCCAGGCGCATGGCGTGGTCCAGAAAGGATTTGAACTTGATCTCGGCGTTGCACAAAATGTCGGGGTTGGGCGTGCGCCCGGCCTGGTATTCGCGCAAAAACTCGGCAAACACCCGGTCTTTGTATTCGGCGGCAAAGTTGACGTGCTCGATCTCGATGCCGATGACATCGGCCACGGCGGCGGCGTCTACAAAGTCGATGTTGGACGAACAGTATTTGCTGTTTTCGTCATCGCTGTCATCGTCTTCCCAGTTTTTCATGAAGATGCCGACGACCTCATGCCCCTGGGCCCTGAGCAGATGGGCGGTGACCGCCGAATCCACCCCGCCACTTAAACCTACTACCACGCGTTGCTTGCTCATGGCTTGATTTTAAAGGCTAAAGCCCTTGCAGTGTTTGGGCATCAAATAAGCCTTTGAGGCCGTGGATAGTGCGGGAGTAGCTATAAAAAGCAGAGCAGCCACACCGGCAATCACTCGCAGCTAACCCCAGCCACCTGCACCGTCTTGCCGCGCACCCATGCCGGTGCGCGCCCTGTGTGCCGCCTTGGGCTTTGCGCTGATATCGGTGCTATCTTTTGTCATCCCCTTCAACGTGTACGGCCATGACCTTATCGAACACCGCAAACCCTGACGCCGGGGCGCTCTATGTGCTGCACGCCATTGCCATGACCCTGGACCTGCCGCCGCAAGCCACCCAGGCGGTGCAGTGGGTGGGCGCGGGGTCTTTGCCCTCGGTGTTTGCGGTGTCTGATCTGGCGGCGGGCAGTGTGGCGGCGGCGGGTGCCTCGGTGGCGGAGTGGGTGGCCTTGCGCACGGGTGCCCCCGCCGCGGTCGCGGTCGACCGGCGCCTGTGCTCACTGTGGTTTGGTGGCACGGTGCGCCCCGTGGGCTGGGAATTACCGCCGGTGTGGGATGCCATTGCCGGTGACTACGCCACGGCCGACGGTTGGATTCGGCTGCATACCAACGCCCCCCACCACCGCGCGGCTGCACTGGCCGCGCTGGGTTTCGCGCAGGACATGCCCCCAGACAAAGCTGCTGTGAGTCGCGCCGTAGCAGCCTGGTCTGCGCAGGCCCTGGAGGCCGCCGTGGTTGGGCGCAATGGCTGTGCGGCGGCCATGTGGTCGCAGGCGCAGTGGGCGTCCCACCCCCAGGCCCAGCATGTGCAGGCCGAGCCCCTGGTGGTGCTGACCCAACACACGGCGCAGGATGTGGCTACCCTCGCATGGGCTAGCCACTTCAACCCTGCGCGCCCCTTGCAAGGCATCCGCGTGCTGGACCTGACGCGGGTGCTGGCCGGGCCGGTGGCCACGCGCTTTTTGGCGGGTTTTGGGGCCGACGTATTGCGCATCGACCCGCCCGACTGGGACGAGCCCAACATCGTGCCCGATGTGACGCTGGGCAAACGCTGCGCCCGGCTGGACCTGCGCAGCACGGCGGGCCGGGATGCCTTTGTGCAACTGCTGCGCCAGGCCGATGTGCTGGTGCACGGCTACCGGGCCGATGCGCTGGAGCGGCTGGGCCTGGGCGCGCAGGAGCGCCAGGCCATCCGCCCCGGCCTGGTGGATGTGTCGCTGAATGCCTACGGCGCAAGCGGTCCTTGGCGCAATCGACGCGGCTTTGACAGCCTGGTGCAAATGAGCACGGGCATTGCCCACGCCGGTATGCAGCAGGGCGGCAAGGACCGGCCCACGCCCCTGCCGGTGCAGGCCCTAGACCATGCCACGGGCTATGTGATGGCGGCGGCCGTGGTCAAGGGTTTGAGCCAGCGTTGGCGGCAGCGCTCTGCAGGCTCGCAAGGCTGGCAAGCCCACACTTCACTGGCGCGCGTAGCGCATCTGCTGGTGAATACCCCCGTGTCTGAAGGCCCTGCGGAGCCCATTGCGCTGACTGAAGACGACTGGTCCGACAACCTGGAGCACACCGACTTTGGCCCGGCGCACCGGCTGCGCTCGCCAGTGAGTGTGGGCGGGCAGAGCCTGCAGTGGGCGCGGGCTGCCAGCCGCCTGGGCAGTGCCCCACCTGAGTGGCTGGCGTTGTAAGTCAAATCGGCGTTTCAGGCCGTGGATAGTGCGGGAGCAGCTCCTGTAAACATAGCAAAATGCGCTTTAGGCAGGTTCAACCCAGGCCTGGTGCACGCGCGGTCAACGGGCAGTCCAGGCCCAGGCGCTCAGCCAAGTCATTGCGCAACTGGCCCAGCGCGGCGATGCGCGTGTCGATCTCTTGCAGCTTCTCGCCCAGCACTTGGGCCAGTGCGGGTGCCGGGTCGGCAGCATCCCAAATGGCAGGCAATTTGTCGCCAATCTCGGCCAGCGTGAAGCCCAGCTGTTGCGCCGTGCGGATGTAGTTCACCAGCATCAGCACCTCGGCCGGGTAGTCGCGGTAGCCGTTGTCCAGGCGGCGCGCGCGGATCAGGCCCTGCTGCTCATAAAAGCGCAGGGTTTCGCGCGAAATACCCGCCGCCGTGGCCAGTTCACCAATCAACATGCGCTTGCTTTCAAAAAGTTGCAAAAAGTGCTTGACCCTGAAGCGTACTTCAAGCTTGACACTGCAGGCCCGAACTCTCTCGGCCCCTTAATTTTGAAAGCACCTATGTTCAGCTTGCCCCGCTATCTCAGCCTTGTAAAAGCCAGCGCCTGGTATGACCTGCTGGTCACCTGGCCCTTTGCCACACCCTGGACCTTTGTGTGGCTGTATGCCCAGTTGGGTGACACCGCACTGGCCCTGGGCTTGCCCGGTGTGCTGCACCCGGCGGACGCCACGCATGTCCTACTGGCCAACCTGATGGGTTCGGTGGTGGTGGTGTGGTCGCTGGCGCGGCTGCTGGCACCCAGCCTGTTGTTGGGGCGGCTGGATGGCACGGCCCGCTTGCTGTTTGCGGCGTGGCAGATCAACGCCTACCTGTCCGGGGCCAGCGCCATCGTGCTGGGATTTACGGCGTTTGAGCTGTTGTTTGGGGTGGCGCAGTTTTGGCGTGTCAAGGTGGACTGATCCTGCAGTGGGCGCTACAGTCAGCCCCCATGGCCTTTCGTTTCAAGCCCTTTACCAACCCCGCCGGGCAACTGCGCAATGGCTGGTGGGTGGCGATCTTCATGCTGGTATTGGCCGCCCTGCTTTTTCCATTGCTCATCTTCTCCAAAGAGTCGGGCGCTGAAGTGAGCTTTGTGCAGCAGGCGGGAGTGGTGCTGGCGGCATCCGTCATCTGCCAGATGCTGCGGCGCAAACCGCTGCGCGAACTGCTGGGTGCCGGTGGCAGGGTGTGGCCGCTGCAGTGGCTGCAAGGTGCGGGCCTGGGCGCGCTGTTGATGCTGCTGCCCGCGCTGGTGTTGTGGGCCAGCGGTTTGGTGCGTTTTACATGGACCGCCACCAGTCTGGAAGCCTGGGCCCCTGCACTGCTGGTCTGCGCCGGTGTGGCGGTCAGCGAAGAGCTGATGTTTCGCGGCTTTGCATTTCAGCGCTTGATTGACGGGCTGGGCGTGTGGCCCGCGCAGCTGTTGATAGCGGCCTACTTTGTGCTGACGCACTCGGCCACGCTGGGGCCTGCGGGTGCCTTGGGTTATTTGGCAGGGGCCAATATCTTTGTGGCGTCGATTGCTTTTGGCGCGGCCTACCTGCGCACGCGCAGCCTGGCCATGCCCATTGGTATTCACTTTGCGGCCAACCTGGTGCAAGGCAGTGTGCTGGGTTTTGGGGTCAGTGGCAGCAGCCAGCCTACCGCGTGGACGCCCGCGTTGGCACCCGGCCTTGAGTGGCTCACGGGCGGTGCGTTTGGGTTGGAAGCGAGTGTGCCGGGGTTTGTGTGCATCGTGCTTCTGGCTGCCGTATTGGTGCTGCATAAGCCAAGTGCCATGGCTCCCTAGGAGCGTCGCAAACCAAGCGCAGCAAGTGCCGGGGCGGTAGGGCGTTCTGCGCAGGTAAAGGAGGAGCCCGCAAAGCGGGCGGGGCTAACAAATGTGGGGGTGCAGAACGTCCTACCGCCCCGGCACTTGCCCGTGCACCGACCCAAGCTCTTAGTACGAACTGTGCGAGTAAATCATGTCCCGCACACGCGGGTAAATCTGCTGGTTCCACTTCTTGCCGCTGAACACACCGTAGTGGCCCACGCCGGTCTGAATATGGTGGCTCTTCATGTAGGGCCGAATGCTGGTGCACAGGTCGTGCGCCGCCACGGTTTGGCCCACGGCGCAGATATCGTCGCGCTCGCCTTCCACCGTCATCAGCGCGGTTTTGCGGATGGCCTGGGGTTTGACGATGCGGTCTTTGTAGCTCAACTTGCCCAGCGGCAGGTCGTAAGTCTGGAACACCTTTTCCACCGTCTCCAGGTAAAACTCGGCGGGCAAATCGTTCACCGCCAGGTATTCGTCGTAAAAGTGCCGGATGGTGTTGGCCTTGTCCATATCGCCTTCCACCAGGTGGCGGTACAGGTCTTTGAAGGCCTGCTTGTGGCGCTCCAGGTTCATGCTCAAAAACGCGCTGAGCTGCACAAACCCCGGGTACACCCGGCGCATATAGCCTGCGTGCGGTAGCGGCACATGGCTGATCAGGTTTTTCTCAAACCACTCAATCGGCTTGCTGACCGCCAGCGTGTTCACGCCCGTGGGGTTGACGCGGCAGTCCACCGGGCCGGCCATCAGCGTCAGGCTGCGCGGCTGAAACGGGCTGTCGTCCTCGGCCATGATGGCCGTGGCGGCCAGCGCGGCCACGCAGGGCTGGCACACCGCCATCACATGCGTGTCCGTGCCCACCGCCTCTATGAAGCGGATCATGTGGTCGATGTAATCGTCCAGCCCAAAAGCGCCGTGGCTCAGCGACACATCGCGGGCGTTGTGCCAGTCGGTGATGTAAACATCGTGGTCTTGCAGCAGCGTGCGCACGGTTTCGCGCAGCAGCGTGGCGAAGTGGCCCGACAAAGGTGCCGTTACCAGCACCTTGGGCTGGGCGGGCATGCCAGCGGGCAGCTCGCGCTTGAAGTGCAGCAGCGTGCCAAAGGGCATGCGCATCACCGCTTCCTCGGTCACCGGCACGGGCTCACCACCCACCAGCACGCTGGCGATGCCGTAGTCCGGGCGCGAATGCGTCAGGCGCATGCGTGACATCACTTCCATCGAGGCCGACATCTTGCGCATCGCGCTGCCCTCGGTTTGGGACATCCACATCGCGCTACCGCCACCCTGGGCCAGCAGCCGAAACGGCGACATCAGGTCGGATTGCAGTTGGTAAGCCTGGTACAGCATGGGAGGTTCCTTGTAAATAACAGGGCGAACCGGCCCTATAAAAGTCAATGCAGGCAAGTTACGGGCCAGTGCGGTTGGGAAGACGTCATGCGCTTCGGCAGCTGGGCGGCATTGCGTTCTGCTCCGTGTCCCCCGGCCGCTGCGCGGCCTCCTCCTTTTACCTGCGCAGAACGCACTGCCGCCCAGCTGCCTGCGGGTCTGCGCCTAACGCTGGCACAACCCTTGCGGCTGCTGGGGTACCCAACCCACAAGAGGAGCGTGTCCATGGCCAAAGCAGTGTTGACAATCAGCAGTAAAAACTACGGTGCCTGGGCGCTGCGCGGCTGGCTGATGGCCAAGTTCTCGGGCCTGGACTTTACGGAACACACCATCTCTGCCGACGACCCCGCCATGAAGGCCGAGATGCTGCTGCTCTCCAGCAGCATGCTGGTGCCCTCATTGCAGCATGGCGGTATCAAGGTTTGGGACACGCTGGCCATTGGCGAATACCTGCATGAGATCAAACCCAAGGCCGGGTTGCTGCCCGCCGACATGGCCGCGCGGGCGCACTGCCGCGCCATTTGTGGGGAGATGCACTCGGGCTTTAGCTCGCTGCGGGCCGCTCTGCCGATGAACATCAAAGCGCACTTTCCCAACTTCAAGGTCTGGTCGCGTGCGCAGTCCGATATTGACCGCATTCAGGAAATATGGACCGACTGCCTGGCCACCTATGGCGGGCCGTATTTGTTTGGCAAAAAGGTCTGCCTGGCCGATGCCATGTATGCACCCGTGGTCACCCGTTTCATGACCTATGACATTGCTGTGACGCCCGAGGCCACGGCCTATATGGAGCACATCATGGCGCTGCCCGCCATGCAAGCCTGGGTAGCCGCCGCCAAGACCGAGCCCGAAGAGATTGACGAGCTGGATGCGGAGTTTTAAGCCTGTAGCGCTTTCGCTTTATTTCCAGGGTGTGGCGGGTGGAATGACGCACACCGGCTCCACGTCCACGGTCTTGAAATCAGCGGGCGAGACGATCTCCAGGTATTCCATGTCGGGCGAGTAATCAAACAGGTAGTGCCGCACGCCAGGGCGCTGGTGCACCACATCTCCCGCCTCCACCAGCGTCTCTTTGTCCTCGTACATGAACTTGGCCCAGCCCTTGGTCATGATCACGATCTGAAATTCCGCCTCATGCCGGTGCCAACCCGTGCCACCTTCTGGTGCCATATTCGCCTTCACAAGGTGCGCAATCACTTTGCCGTGCGTGGCTTCAGCAATGCCAAGGTCGCGGTACAGAAAGAAATCGCGCAGCCCGCCCGGCTCAAACTGGGTGTCTGCGGGCTTGACGTGGGAAAACTGGGTGCCGGTACGGTCGAGCATGGTGGAACTCCTGTTCGGGGTAGAGATAAGCAATGCTGCAAAGCAGCATGCATATTCCGTTCCAGCGGCGGCAGGGTGGTGTTGATTTGGCCCCAATGAGGCGGAAATCCAAGCCGAATTGGCGTTTCAGGCCGTGGATAGTGCGGGAGTAGCTCCTAAATCGATAGCGATTTGGCTAAGAGGCTGGCAGCGCGAGAATCCTCACCGCATGGGCGGACTCATAATTCCTGATGAACAACGAAGCACCTTACCGTCTGGATACCTCGCGGCCCCGCAAAGCAGCGTTACTCCCAAATACTTAGACCGCGATGCCCTCACACACTGCACCCATTGAGAGGATTTGGTGCGCCATCGCGCCCGATGGGGCCGAGTGCGAAGTTACGCTCCAGGTGGGCATGCCGGTTGAAGAGCCTGATGGCAACTGGAGCGTTTTGGTCCATCTTGGTGGGTTGGAGGAAAGGCCCTTTAAGATTTTTGGTACGGATAGCTGGCAGGCCGCAGCACTGGGAATGCGATTCGTGGCAAAGCGTATCGAAGACTTCAGCGAACTCGGTTGGAAATTCTTTTGGCGGCAGGGTGGCGCAGCTGCTACGCCTGAGCATCTTGGCTTTGGTGCCCAATGGATTTAACGGCTTGCCTGGCATGACCACGCACTAGCAAAATGCCGTTTCCGGCGTTGAGTTTCTAAGCGACCGCGTTTTCCGTCCCGCACACACAAGGTCACCCCCATGTCCCTTAACCCGCAACACAGCTACATCCACCTCGCCGAGGACGGAGCCGCCACCCAACTCCCCGGCGGCGACGCGTTTTGGAGCCAGCCGGAGTCCGAGATCGAGCGCTATGGCGGCGGTTGGCTGATTTCAGAGTTTGAGTTCGTGACCGATTGGCCCAACTGGGAGATGCACCCCCACGCCGACGAGTTTGTGTATCTGCTGTCCGGCTCCGTAGAGTTGCACCTAGAGCTTCCGGACGGCCTGCAAAAGCTGCCCTTGACTGGCCCGGGTGCCATCGTGGTGCCGCGGGGCATTTGGCACACGGCCAAAGTGACTGCACCCAGCCGCATGCTGCATGTCACCCGCGGCGCGGGAACCGAGCTGCGGCCTGCATAGCAAAGTCAAATCGGCCATTCAGGCCGTGGATAGTGCGGGAACAGCTCCTAAATCCATAGCATTTTTATAAATCAAGCTCCGCCGTACACGCTGGCATCGGTGCACACCAAGTCCAGCGGATAGCGCCGCCCCGCCAAATAGTCCTCCAGGCACTGCAGCACCAGCGGGCTGCGGTGGCGCACTGTGCTTTGGCGGATTTCATCAGCACTGAGCCACAGCGTGCGCACGATGCCGGTGTCCAGCGCGCGGCCCGGCTCCGCTTCGCCCACCGTGCCGCAGTAGGCAAAGCGCAGGTAGGTGATGTCTTCTGCCGCATCCCCCACGCCGCGCTGAAAGCGCGACAGGTACACGCCCACCAGCGCTGTGGGGGTGAAGGGGTGGGCGGTTTCCTCCAGGGTTTCGCGGGCGCAGCCCTCCGCCGGAGACTCGCCGGGATCGAGGTAGCCGGCAGGGTTGTTCAGGCGCAGGCCCTCGGGGGTGTGCTCTTCCACCAATAAAAAGCGTCCGTCTTTTTCAATGATGGCGGCTACGGTGACGCTGGGTTTCCAACGCGAGGGCTGCGCAGCCAGCAGTGGCGTTGGCGGGGTGGAGAGGTGTGCGTGCTGGGCGATTTCTACAGGAGGCGTCATGGCGGATTAGGGGTGTGAAAGTGTGAAGTGTTTAACTGTGCTGCCCGGATAAAACGAGTAGGCAGGGCAATTTCCATAGCAATTGCAAGGGCAAATTCAGTTACAGTGGCAGCGGCTTAGCTTGCACCAAGCTTACCGCTTGGCCGGGGCTGAATCCCAAACCAAATCAAGTTGAGGAGTCGCTTTATGCAGACGGGTGTTTCCACCGCTACAGCGCAGCGCATTGGCGTGCCGCGCGAGGTGTTTTTGGGCGAAAAGCGGGTGGCCACGGTCCCCGATGTGGTGGCAAAGCTGATCAAGCTCGGCTTCACGGTATCGGTGGAGACCGGTGCCGGTGTGCTGGCCAACTTTGACGATGCCAGCTACACCGCCGTGGGTGCCGAAGTGCTGCCAGACGCCGCTGCGCTCTGGGCGCGGGCCGACATCGTCTTCAAAGTGCGCGCCCCCACGCTGGACGAAGTGGCGCTGATGCGCGCTGGCACCACGCTGATCAGCTTCATCTGGCCCGCGCAAAACCCCGAACTCATGCAGGCCCTGGCCGCCCGAGGCGTCACCGTGCTGGCCATCGACGCGCTGCCACGCACCCTGAGCCGTGCACAAAAGATGGACGCGCTGACCTCCATGGCCGGTGTCAGTGGTTACCGTGCCGTCGTTGAAGCGGCCAACGCCTTTGGCCGCTTTTTTAATGGCCAGATCACGGCCGCAGGCAAAGTGCCCCCCGCCAAAGTCTTTATCGCCGGTGCCGGTGTGGCCGGTCTGGCCGCTATTGGCACAGCCGCTAGCCTGGGTGCCATCGTGCGTGCCAATGACACCCGGGCCGAAGTGGCCGACCAGGTGGTGTCTTTGGGCGGCGAGTTCGTCAAGGTGAATTACGAGGAAGAGGGCTCAGGCGGCGGCGGCTATGCCAAGGTCATGTCTGAGGGCTTCCAGCAGGCCCAACGTGAGATGTACGCGCAGCAGGCGCGCGAAGTGGACATCATCATCACCACGGCGCTGATTCCCGGCAAGCCCGCGCCCAAGCTGATCACCGCCGACATGGTGAAGAGCATGAAGCCCGGCAGCGTGATCGTCGACATGGCGGGCGAGCAGGGCGGCAACTGCGAGTTGACCGAGCCGGGCTTGTCCGTCGTCAAACATGGTGTGACCATTGTTGGCTTCACGGACTTGGCTTCGCGCCTGTCAACCCAGTCGTCAACCTTGTATTCCAACAATCTGTTTCGCCTGTCGGAAGAACTGTGCAAGACCAAGGACGGTGTCATCAACGTCAATATGGAAGACGATGCCATCCGGGGTCTGACCGTGATCAAGGATGGCGGTATTACCTGGCCGGCCCCCGCTCTCAAGCCTGCGGCTGCCCCCGCAGTTAAGCCCTCCGCCGCTGCGGTAGTGGCCAAACCCAAAGGCGGTCATGGCCACAGCAGTGCGCCCGCGTCGGCCAAGAGCACGGCCATCATCTTTGGCTTTGGTGCCTTGTTGTTCTGGCTGATTGGTGCCAACGCGCCCAAGGAATTCCTGGGCCACTTCACAGTGTTTGTGTTGGGCTGCTTTGTTGGTTATATGGTGGTCTGGAATGTCAAACCCGCGCTGCACACGCCGCTGATGAGCGTGACCAATGCCATCAGCAGCATCATCGTTATCGGTGCGCTGGTGCAAATCTCGCCCGTGGCGGCGGCTGTGAATCGCCCCAATGACTGGATCACCTGGCTGGCCAGCGCCGGCATTGTGCTGACCGCTATCAATATGTTCGGCGGCTTTGCCGTCACCCAGCGCATGCTGGCCATGTTCCGCAAATAAGAGGACCCAAGCGATGTCTGAAAACCTGGCAACGGTCTCCTATATTGGCGCGACCATTTTGTTTATCTTGAGCCTGGGCGGCCTGTCCAACCAGGAAACCGCACTGCGCGGCAACCTCTACGGCATGGTCGGCATGGCGCTGGCCGTGCTGGCCACGGTGTTTGGCCCCACGGTCACCATGGCTGGTGTGCCCTGGCTGGTGGGCGCCATGCTGGCGGGCGGCAGTGTGGGCATTTATGCCGCGCGCACGGTGCAAATGACGCAGATGCCCGAACTGGTGGCGCTGATGCACAGCATGGTGGGCTTGGCGGCCATGCTGGTCGGTTTCTCCACCTATATCGACCCCACGGCTTCCAGCCATTTAACGGGCGCAGCGCATGCCATCCATGCATTGGAAATCTACATTGGCATCTTCATTGGCGCGGTCACCTTTGCTGGTTCCATCGTGGCCTTTGGCAAGTTGTCAGGCCGCATAGGTGGCAGCCCGCTGCTGCTGCCAGGGCGGCACTTTTTGAATCTGGCCGGGCTGCTGGTCGTGGTGTATTTCGGCTACCAGTTCTTGCAAGCGCAAACCCCTGCGGACGGCATGATGCCGCTCATTGTCATGACCGTGGTGGCGCTATTGTTTGGTGTGCACATGGTCATGGCCATTGGCGGTGCCGACATGCCGGTGGTGGTGTCCATGCTCAACAGCTACTCCGGCTGGGCGGCGGCAGCCACCGGCTTCATGCTGAGCAACGATTTGCTGATCGTGACCGGGGCGCTGGTCGGCTCCAGCGGTGCCATCCTGTCGTACATCATGTGTAACGCCATGAACCGCAGTTTCTTTAGCGTGATTGCCGGGGGCTTTGGCACGGTAGCGTCTGCGCCCAAAGCGGCTGGCGATGCTGCGCAACCGGCGGGTGAAGTGGTGCCTGTCAGTGCCCTGGAGACGGCAGAGCTGCTGCGCGAAGCCAAGAGCGTAGTCATCGTGCCGGGCTATGGCATGGCGGTGGCTCAGGCCCAGCACACGGTGTTTGAGATCACCAAGCACCTGCGTGACAAGGGCGTCAAGATTCGCTTTGGCATTCACCCCGTGGCGGGACGCATGCCCGGCCACATGAACGTGCTGCTGGCCGAAGCCAAGGTGCCTTACGACATCGTGTTTGAGATGGAAGAAATCAACGACGACTTCCCCGATACCGATGTGGTGATGGTGATTGGTGCCAATGACATCGTCAACCCGTCGGCGCAAGACGACCCGACCAGCCCGATTGCCGGCATGCCGGTGCTAGAGGTCTGGAAAGCCCGTACCTCTATCGTCATGAAGCGCAGCATGGCCTCCGGCTACGCCGGGGTCGACAACCCGCTGTTTTACAAAGAGAACAACCGCATGCTGTTTGGCGATGCCAAGAAGATGCTCGATGAGGTGTTAACTGCACTGAAAGCGTGACAAAAACCTAGGGAAAACATAGCCGCAGTGCCCCGGTGGACGCGAGAAAATGCACGCTGTTGGATTTTTGATTTACGGAGACCTTTGACATGACAGACCGGATTTGGCTGAAGAGCTACCCCAAGGGCGTCAACGCCGACATCAATGTCAGCGAGTACACCTCGCTGGTGGCGCTGATGGAGAGCAGCTTTCAGAAGTACAGCAAGCAGGTGGCCTACAACTTCATGGGCAAGGACATCACCTATGGCCAGACGGACAGCCTGAGCCAGGCGTTTGCAGGCTACTTGCAAAGTCTGGGTTTGGTCAAGGGTGACCGCATCGCCATCATGATGCCCAATGTGCCCCAGTACCCGGTGGCCGTGGCGGGCATCTTGCGTGCTGGTTATGTGGTGGTCAATATTAACCCCCTGTACACCCCGCGCGAACTGGAGCACCAGCTCAAAGACTCCGGTGCCAAGGCCATTGTCATCATTGAAAACTTTGCCACGACTTTGGAGAAGTGCATTGCTGCCACGCCCGTGAAGCACGTGGTCCTGTGCGCCATGGGCGACCAGCTCGGCCTGCTCAAAGGCACCCTGGTCAACTACGTGGTGCGCAATGTCAAAAAGATGGTGCCAGCCTTCAATTTGCCCAGCGCGGTGCGCTTTAACGCCGCCATTGCCATCGGCACCAAGGCCGCCTTTAAGAAGCCTGACACCAAGGCCGACGATGTGGCCGTGTTGCAATACACCGGTGGCACCACCGGCGTGTCCAAGGGCGCGGTGCTGCTGCACCGCAATGTCATTGCCAATGTGTTGCAGTCTGAGGCCTGGAACGCGCCGGTTATGGGCAAGATCCCGGCGGGTGAGCAGCCCACCGGCGTGTGTGCCTTGCCGCTGTACCACATCTTCGCGTTCACGGTCGGCATGATGCTGTCCATGCGCACCGGTGGCAAGCTGATCTTGATCCCCAACCCGCGTGATATTCCGGGCGTGCTCAAAGAGCTGACCAAGCACACCATCCACAGCTTCCCTGCGGTGAACACGCTCTTCAATGGTCTGGCCAATCACCCCGACTTCAACACCGTGGACTGGAGCCACCTGAAGATCTCGGTGGGCGGCGGCACGGCGGTGCAAAGCGGCGTGGCCAAACTCTGGTTTGAGAAAACCGGCTGCCCCATTTGCGAAGGCTATGGCCTGAGCGAAACATCCCCCTCGGCGACGTGCAACCCCGTCACGTCCACTGCCTACACCGGCACCATCGGTGTGCCATTGCCCAATACTTACCTGAAGCTGCTGGACGATGACGGCAACGAAGTCGGCCCCGGCCAACCGGGCGAGATCGCCATCAAAGGCCCGCAGGTGATGGCCGGTTATTGGCAGCGCCCTGATGAAACCGCCAAGGTCATGACCTCTGACGGCTTCTTCAAAACCGGTGACATTGGCGTGGTCGATGACAAGGGCTACTTCAAAATTGTCGACCGCAAGAAGGACATGATTTTGGTCAGCGGCTTCAATGTCTTCCCCACCGAACTCGAAGACGTGGTGGCCCAGTTGGCAGGTGTGATGGAGTGCGCCTGCGTGGGCGTGCCCGATGCCAAAACCGGTGAGGCCGTGAAGTTGGTGATTGTCAAGAAAGACCCGGCCCTCACCGAAGCCGATGTGCGCAATTACTGCAAAGAAAACCTGACCGGCTACAAGCAGCCCAAGGTGGTGGAGTTCCGCGCCGAGCTGCCTAAGACACCGGTGGGCAAAATCTTGCGTCGCGAACTGCGTGACAAGTAGCGCGATCAATTGCGCGACAAACAGACCATGCACCCCGACATGGAAAACGAGCGGCCTGTGGGCCGCTTTTTTGCGCCCCTGGCCATCCTGAGCGCACTGCCTGACGAGCAGCGTGGCTTGGTGGATCAGCTCACCCATCCACGCCAACAAATGCGTGCTGGACGCAGCTTTTGGTGCGGTGAGCTGGCGGGTGTGCCGGTGGTGCTGGCTACCTCGGGTATCGGCAAAGTGGCGGCCTCCATCACCACGTTGGTGTTGATTGAGGCCCTTGGTGTGGGGCGCGTGGTGTTTACCGGCGTGGCAGGCGGTGTCGGGCCGGGTGTAGCGGTGGGTGATGTGGTGGTGGGTACTGCCTTTGTGCAGCACGATATGGATTGCTCACCGCTGTTCCCCCGCTACGAGATTCCGCTCTCCGGCCGCAGCCTGCTGCCCGCCGATGCGGCGCTGAGCGCTAGCTTGCTGCAGGCCTGCCATGCGTCGGAGTTGTCGGGCCACCGCGACTCTGCGCCTGAGTTGTCGACATCAGCAGTGCAGGTGCATAGCGGCCTGATTGCCAGTGGCGACCGCTTTGTCAGCAAGTCAGGTGAAGCCGCCGCGTTATTGGCCGCGCTGGCGCAGGCGGGCCACTACCCGCTGGCGGTCGAAATGGAGTGCGCTGCAGTGGCTCAAGTCTGTGGTGACTACCAAATTCCGTTTGCCGCAGTGCGCACGATTTCTGACCGGGCGGATGCCCAGGCGCACGGAGATTTTCAGGCGTTTGTGACACAGGTGGCCAGCGTCTACACCCAGCGCATCATCGGTCAGTTGTTGCCATTGCTACAAAAATAGGAGCTGCTCCCGCGCTATCCACGGTCTGAATGGCTGATTTGGCCTAAAACGCGCGTTGCTTACTTCAGCCAGCCGCGCTTGCGGAAGTACCACATGGGCACCAGCGCGCTGGCCACCATCAGGCCCAGCGCATAGGGGTAGCCCAAAGTCCAGTCCAGCTCGGGCATGTACTTGAAGTTCATGCCGTACAAGCTGGCAATCAAGGTGGGCGGCAGCAGGGCCACGCTGGCCACCGAGAAAATCTTGATGATCTTGTTCTGGTTGATGTTGATGAAACCGACGGTGGCGTCCATCAAAAAGTTGATCTTGTCGAACAGAAACGCGGTGTGGGAATCGAGCGAATCAATATCGCGCAGAATTTGCCGCGCTTCCTCGAATTGCTCGCCGTTGAGCATCTTGCTGCGCATCATGAAGCTGACCGCGCGGCGGGTGTCCATCACATTGCGGCGGATGCGGCCATTCATATCCTCATGTCGCGCAATCGAGCCCAGCACCTCGCCCGCCATGGCATCCGTCACATCGCCTGACAGCACTTTGCGGCTCACTTTTTCCAGCTCGTCGTAGATGCCTTCCAGGGTGTCGGCCGAGTATTCGGCGTCGGCATCAAACAGCTTGAGCAGCACTTCTTTGGCATCTTCGATCAGACCCGGTGCGCGCCGTGCGCGCATGCGCAAGAGCCGGAACACCGGCACGTCTTCGTCGTGGATGGTGAACAGCACGCCTTTGCTCTTGAGTTCGTTGTTTACCAAGTTCAAAATGAAGGCGACCCGAACCGTGCGCGGCTCGTCGTCATCGGCGATTAAAAAGTCGCTGCGGATGTGCAACTCGCCGTTGTCTTCTTCGTAAAAGCGGGCGGACTCTTCAATGTCCTCGTCCATCGCATCTTCAGGGATGGAGAGCCCGTAGTATTGCTTGACCCAGCGTTTTTCTTCGACGGTGGGCGATTCCAAATCCACCCAGATGGGTTGGAATTGGGAGAGTTCTTCCAGCGACTCGATCTCTTCTTGGAAGAGCCGTCCGTTGGCAAGCGAAAAAATATTGAGCATGGCAATTCAGGTAGTCAGATTCTGAAGGTTCAGCGTGAACCACGGTGGTGCGCAGTAGCTTCCGACCACGAGAACAAATCATCCCGATGCCAGCCGAAAGCTACCCAAAATGGTAGGTTTCCAAGGAGTTTTCTCCTGAAGTGAAGGTGGCAAATTATGGCACCGCCCAGCGCCATGCGGGTGCTGGCCGTGTTGCCGTCCAGTGAGATTGCCCCCGCGTCGAATCAGGCTAAAAAAAGGGTTTGCAATTGGCCAAAAACGGGCGCATAGTCATCTCACAGGACACAACAACGTCACAAATCTTTGGTAAGCGTGCCGACCGCACCATGCGGAAGGCTTTTTCAACCTTGAGAGCAACTGGAGGCTATTTATGAATTTGACGATCAGCGGTCACCACCTTGAAGTTACCCCGGCCCTGCGTAGTTACGTGACCACCAAGCTAGATCGAATCATCCGACACTTTGACCAAGTCGTTGACGTCAAAGTCCTGTTAACGGTAGAGAAGCAAAAGGAGAAAGAGCGACGGCAGCGTGCCGAGTGCAATATCCATGTGAAGGGCAGCGACATGTTTGCTGAAAGCTCCCACGAGGATTTGTACGCGGCGGTCGATGATCTGGTCGATAAGCTGGACCGCCAAGTGGTCCGCCATAAAGACCGCGTCCAAGATCATCACCATGCAGCACCCAAGCGTCTGATGTAAAGTCGCGCCCTGCAACGTTTTGGACCGAACCGCCCAACTGCTGGGCGGTTTTTTTATGTGCATAATCCGGCAACACACACCATGAACCGTCTCGCTAGCATCCTGTCTCCCTCGCAAGTGCTTGCCCAAGTGGATGTCACTAGCAAGAAGCGCGCATTTGAAGAGGCCGGTTTGCTGTTTGAAAACCTGCACGGTCTGAGCCGTGCCTTGGTCACCGACAGCCTGTTTTCTCGCGAGCGCCTGGGTTCTACCGGTTTAGGCCATGGCGTGGCCATCCCCCATGGCCGCATCAAGGGGCTCAAAGCCCCGATGTCTGCTGTGTTCCAGCTGGCCACCCCCATTGGTTTTGATTCGCCCGACGACCAGGCGGTTAGCCTGATGATTTTTTTGTTGGTGCCCGAGGCGGCCACCCAAAAACACTTGGAAATCCTGTCCGAGATTGCTGAAATGCTCAGCGATGCCGATCTGCGTGACAAACTGACCAGCACCACCGACAGCGCTGCGCTGTACAGCCTTTTAGCCGGTTGGCAGTCGGCGCGTGTAGCCTAAAACCCGGCCCACCGAAGGCGCGTCTTCCGTGAAACCCACTGTCGTTAGTGCTGATGTCTTGTTTGAAGAGTTCCGCGGCCGTCTGCGCTGGGAATGGGTTGCCGGCCTAGGGGCTTCCGAGCGGCGTTTTGATGAGGTGGCCGTGCGGGCCGCCCGGTCTGGCGCTGACTTGGTGGGTTACCTCAACTACATCCACCCCTATCGCGCCCAAGTCCTGGGTGAGCGCGAGATTGCCTACCTGGTGAATGCGACCCCAGAGGATTGCGCGCGCCGGATATCCCGCATCGTCACACTAGAACCGCCAGTGCTCGTGCTGGCGGATGGGCAGACCGCGCCGCAGGCGCTGCTGTCGATGTGCGAACGCGCGCAGATTCCCATGTTTGCGACCCACGAGTCTTCGGCATTTGTTATTGATGTGCTGCGGGCCTACCTGTCACGCCACTTTGCCGACCGCTCCTCCATGCACGGCGTGTTCATGGATATTTTGGGCTTGGGCGTCATGATTACCGGCGAATCCGGCCTGGGTAAAAGCGAGTTGGGCCTGGAGTTGATTTCCCGCGGCAATGGTCTGGTGGCAGACGATGCAGTGGATTTGTTTCGCATCAATCAAACCACGATAGAGGGCCGCTGTCCCGAACTGCTACAAAACCTGTTGGAAGTGCGCGGTATTGGCCTGTTGGACATTCGCAGTATTTTTGGCGAAACCGCAGTCCGTCGGCGCATGCGGCTCAAGCTCATCGTGCACTTGGTGCGCAGGGAAACCCTGGAGCGCGAATACGAGCGCATTCCCTATGAACCCCTGACGCAGGATATTTTGGGCATTCCCGTGCGCAAGGTGGTGATTCAGGTGGTGGCAGGCCGAAATATTGCGGTGCTGGTTGAGGCTGCGGTGCGCAATACGATTTTGCAGCTACGCGGTATCGACACCTACCAGGAGTTTGTAGAGCGCCACCGCAAGGCGATGGGCCCCGGGCACTAAGGCAATTGAGGCCGCTGGGGGGTTAGGGGCGCTGCACGGCGGTGCCCGTTGCGCGGTTGGGGCATTTGTCTTTGGTGCAATGCGCGTACAGGCTCAAGGCGTGGTCGGCGATTGCAAAGCCCTTGGACTTGGCCACTGCGTGCTGGCGTTTTTCAATTTCTGCGTCGTAAAACTCTTCCACCCGACCACAATCCAGGCAAACCAAATGGTCGTGGTGCTGGCCTTCATTGAGCTCGTAGACCGCCTTGCCGCTCTCAAAATTGCTGCGCGTCAGGATACTGGCTTGTTCGAACTGCATCAGTACCCGGTACACCGTGGCCAAGCCGACGTCTGACCTTTCTTCCAACAGCACACGGAAAACGTCCTCGGCGGTCATGTGGCGCTGTTTGCCGCGCTGAAAGACTTCCAGGATCTTGATCCGGGGAATGGTTGCCTTCAGGCCGGTGTTTTTCAGTTCATCGATGTTGGTCATGCGCGTCTTTCCGGGGCGGGCGCTTGCAAGAGCACAAGGTCTGCTCGCAGAGGGCAGCCGCTACAATGCCACGATCATATCTCTGACAAGTAGCCCATGTCCGCATACCTCCCGAGTCGTCTTCGTTTCACTCTGATCGCCGTGGCGGGCTGGGCGCTGGCAGCATGCTCCAGCTTCGACAGCGCTTCTACCAAAGTGATCGGCGTGATCACACCCTACAAAATGGACATTGTGCAGGGCAATGTGGTGACGCGTGAGCAGTTTGCTTTGGTCAAGCCCGGCATGTCCAGAGCCCAGGTGCGCGATGTGCTGGGCACAGCACTGCTGACCAGCGTGTTCCATGCGGACCGCTGGGATTACATCTTTACATTGAAGAGCCAAACTGCGAAGAACCAGCAGCGCAAAGTTTCCATTCTGTTCAAAGACGATGTCGTAGAGCGCACCGAGGGGGATGAGTTGCCGACCGAGGTCGAATTCGTCGCTACCTTGCAATCCTGGGTGCCCGCTGGTACCAAGCCCCCGCCGATGGAAGCGACGGAAAGCGAGTTGAAGAAATTCCCGCCACCGGCCAAGCCCAGCGCCACCGAGTTGGCCATGCCGCCCGCCAGGGTCAGCTACCCACCGCTTGAAGCACCCGCCAAGTAAGTTCTGGCCTCTACGGCCCACAAAAACATGTCTTTCAAAGTTGCAATTGCCGGTGCCTCCGGTCGTATGGGTCAAATGCTGGTGGACGCGGTGCGCGCCTCCGATGATTGCGTGCTGACCGGGGCCCTGGATATGGCCAGTAGCCCAGCCCTTGGGCAAGATGCCGGTGCCGCCACAGGGGCTACAACCGGCGTGTTGATCACGGCCGATCTGCGCCAAGGCCTGCAAGGCAGCGATGTGCTGATTGACTTTACCCGCCCGGAAGGAACGCTGCAGCACTTGCGGGTTTGCCGCGAGCTGGGTGTGGCTGCAGTCGTGGGCACCACGGGTTTTAGCGATGCTGACAAGGCAGAAATTGCAGAGATCGCGAAAAGCATTGCCATTGTCATGGCGCCCAATATGAGTGTGGGCGTGAATGTCACGCTCAAGTTGTTGGAGCTGGCCGCCAAGGCCTTGTCCACCGGCTATGACATTGAAATTGTGGAAGCCCACCACCGCCACAAAGTGGATGCGCCATCGGGCACAGCGCTGAAAATGGGCGAGGTGATTGCCCAGGCTTTGGGGCGCGATTTGAAAGACTGCGCCGTGTACGCGCGCGAAGGCGTTACCGGTGAGCGCGACCCGTCCAGCATTGGCTTTGCCACCATTCGGGGCGGCGATATTGTGGGCGACCACACCGTGCTGTTTGCCGGTACTGGCGAGCGCATTGAGATCAGCCACAAGTCATCCAGCCGCGCCACCTATGCCCAGGGCAGCCTGCGTGCGGTGCGCTTTCTGGCTGGGCAAAAGCCGGGCCTGTATGACATGTTTGACGTACTCCACCTCAAATGAACATCTTGCAACCCCTGCTGCGTGGTGACGGCGTCAGCACCGCCGTGGCCTTAGTGCTGTTGGCTATGTCTGTTGGCAGTTGGGTGGTGATTTTGTGGAAGGGCTGGCTGCTGCGCCGGGCGCTGCGCGATGTGGCCCGCAGTACCGCAGCCTTTTGGCAGGCGCGCTCTTTGGACGATGGCCGGGCCGCCGTGCAGTTGTTTGACCGCGAGCTGCTGCTGCAGCCCCTGATCGAAGCCACCCGCATGAACCAGGCCGGCACCCTGGCCGCGGCGGGCGATGCGTCTCAGCAGCTAACCCGTGTGTTGCGCGATGCCCTGCACGGCGTTTTGCTCAAGCTCCAGGCCGGGCAGGTGTGGCTGGCAACGGTCGGTGCCACCGCGCCCTTTGTAGGCTTGCTGGGCACCGTATGGGGTATTTACCATGCCCTGCTGAGTATGTCTGGCGGTACCCAAGTCAGCATTGACCAGATCGCCGGGCCGGTGGGCGAGGCGCTGGTGATGACCGCCGTAGGCTTGGCCGTGGCGATTCCTGCAGTGTTGGGTTACAACATTTTGGGGCGCTACATCACCCGCATCGAAGCCGATCTGGAAGGCTTTGCCCGCGATTTGCGCGAGCTTTTGCTCACGTCGCAAGCATGACTTTCGGCCGTCTTGAACGTACCCGTGGGGCGCTGCCCATGAGCGACATCAATATGACGCCCCTGATTGACGTCATGTTGGTATTGCTGGTGATTTTTATGATCACCGCGCCGCTGATGGTGAGTAAAGTTAAGGTGAATTTGCCCAAGGCAGCGGGTGCCGCCAGCCAGCAGGTGCCCGCCTTCATCAGCGTGGTGGTGGACAAGGCTGGGCAGGTTTTTGTAGACGACAAACCCCTGGACCTAGCCACTGTGTCCCAGCGCTTGACAGAGGCTGCCGCCAAGAATGCCACGACTGAAGTGCAACTGCGCGCCGACAGTGCCGTGCCCTATGGCCGTATTGTGGAAGTCATGGGCCTGGCGCACCAAGCAGGCCTGAGCCGTATCGGCTTTGTGGCCGAGGCGCCACCCCAGTCGCCGCAAGCTTTGTCATTACCCAAGCCCTGAGGCTTTCCCCGCCTAAAATCGACTTTTAGGCAGTTCACAGAGCGGCACCTGCGCCGCAGCCCCCTATGCAAGACAAATATTTACACACCGAACTCGAAAAAGCGGCCCAGGACCACTGGAGCCAGCCGCTGTGGAGTGGCGCAAACGCCTACCGGGTGACCGAAGACGCTTCGCGCAAGAAGTTTTACGCCTGCTCCATGCTGCCTTACCCCAGCGGCAAGCTGCACATGGGCCATGTGCGCAACTACACCATCAACGACATGCTGGCGCGCTACCTGCGCATGAACGGCCACAACGTGCTGATGCCCATGGGCTGGGACGCCTTTGGCTTGCCTGCCGAAAATGCAGCCCTGAAAAACGGCGTGCCCCCAGCGCAATGGACCTTTGACAACATTGCCTACATGAAGGGCCAGATGCAGGCCCTGGGTCTGGCCATTGACTGGAGCCGTGAGGTGGCCACCTGCCAGCCCGAGTACTACAAATGGAACCAGTGGCTGTTCCTGAAGATGCTGGAGAAAGGCATTGCTTACCGCAAAACCCAGGTGGTGAACTGGGACCCTGTCGACATGACGGTGCTGGCCAACGAACAGGTGATTGATGGCAAGGGCTGGCGAACGGGTGCCACCGTTGAAAAGCGCGAAATCCCTGGCTATTACCTGAAGATCACCGATTACGCCCAGGAGCTGCTGGACCACGTGCAACTTGGCAATGAGAAAGCCACGCTGAACGGCTGGCCCGACCGGGTGCGCCTGATGCAGGAAAACTGGATCGGCAAGTCTGAGGGTGTGCGGTTTGCATTTACCCACGATGTGAAAGACGCGGACGGCAAGCTGATTGGTGAATCGGTGGACTTGCCCGATGGCAGCAAGTCGGGCCGCATGTATGTGTTCACCACGCGCGCAGACACCATCATGGGCGTCACCTTTTGCGCGGTAGCGCCCGAGCACCCGCTGGCGCAACATGCGGCCAAGTCGAATTTGCGCTTGGCCGAGTTCATTGAGGAATGCAAGGCGGGCGGCACCACCGAGGCCGAGCTGGCCGTCAAGGAAAAGCTCGGCATGCCTACGGGCTTGCATGTCATTCACCCTTTCACCGGTCGGCCGGTGGACGTCTGGGTGGGCAATTACGTGTTGATGGGCTATGGCGATGGTGCTGTCATGGGCGTGCCCGCGCACGATGAGCGCGACTTTGCGTTTGCCAAAAAATACAACTTCCCGATCCTGGACGTTGTACACATCGATGGTCTGACCTATGACCACAGCCAGTGGCAAGACTGGTACGGCGACAAGCAACGCGGCATCACGGTCAACTCGGATGTGTTCAGCGGCTTGCCCTACAAAGACGCGGTGGACGCTGTGGCCCAAGCCCTGCAAACCATGGGCCTGGGTGAGAAAAAAATCACCTGGCGCCTGCGCGATTGGGGCGTGAGTCGCCAGCGCTACTGGGGCACGCCGATTCCCATCATCCATTGCGACGAGCATGGTGCCGTGCCGGTGCCAGAGAAAGACCTGCCGGTGGTGCTGCCGATGGATTGCATTCCCGATGGATCGGGCAATCCATTGCACAAGCACGAAGGTTTTCACGCCGGTGTCGTCTGCCCCATCTGTGGCAAGGCCGCGCGGCGCGAGACCGACACCATGGACACCTTTGTCGACAGCTCCTGGTACTTCATGCGCTACTGCGACCCGACAAACACTGAAGCCATGGTGGCCGGTGGCACCGACTACTGGATGCGGGACCAACAACTGGCGACTGGCGGTAGCGGCATGGACCAGTACATCGGCGGCATTGAGCACGCCATCTTGCATTTGCTGTATGCCCGCTTCTGGACCAAGGTGATGCGCGACCTGGGGCTGGTCAAGGTGGACGAACCGTTTACCAAGCTGCTGACGCAGGGTATGGTGCTCGCCGAGGGCTTCTACCGAACCGGGGAGACGGCAGGCAAGCAGTACTACTGGGCGCACGAGCTTGAAATTGTTCGCGATGACCACAACAAGGTTTTGTCTGCGATTTCTAAGGCTGATGGTTTGCCCGTAATCTATGAGGGCTGGACGACCATGTCCAAGTCAAAAAACAATGGTGTGGACCCGCAAGAGTTGATCTTGAAATACGGTGCCGACACCGCCCGCCTGTACACCATGTTCACCGCGCCCCCGGAAGCCACGCTGGAGTGGAATGACGCCGGCGTGGAGGGCAGCTACCGATTCCTGCGCCGGGTCTGGAACTTCGGCTACAAACTGCATGCTATGAATTTGGAAGCTGCTCCCGCACTATCCATGGGCTCTACAGCCCTAAATGGCATTGAGTTCGGCAAACCCGCCAAAGCCTTGCGCCTGGAGATGCACAGCATCTTGAAGCAGATCGACTACGACTACCAGCGCATGCAGTACAACACCGTGGTCTCCGGTGCCATGAAGATGATCAATGCACTGGAAGACTTCAAAGGCACGGATTCAGTGGATGGTCGAGCCGCAGTCGTCGAAGGATTCGGGCTGCTGCTGCGCTGCCTTTACCCCGCCACGCCCCACTTGGCGCATGCGCTGTGGGCCCAATTGGGCTACGCGGCCGCGCAGGGTGATTTGCTGGATGCCGCCTGGCCTACCGTAGATGCATCGGCCTTGGTGCAAGACGAGATTGCGATGGTCTTGCAGATCAACGGCAAGCTGCGTGGGTCGGTGATGGTGCCATCGGGCGCAACGCGCGAAGCGATTGAAGCGCTGGCATTGGCCTCGGACACTTTCATCAACTTTGCGGCCGGTGCACCGGCCAAAAAAGTGATCGTGGTGCCTGGGCGCCTGGTCAACATCGTGATTTGAGGCGCGGTATGCAACGGCGCTTTGTCCTCTCCCGCAGCCTGGCGGTCGCCATGCTGAGCTTGGCCTTGGCAGGCTGCGGCTTTCATCTGCGCAGCAACCAAGAGTTCACGTTCAAAACCATTGCAATCAACCCCACTGCGGGGAGCCCGGTGGCGCAAGACCTGGCGCGCTACTTTGGCGCTGCGCGGGTGCCGTTAACCACGCCCAGCGGTGGTGTGCCGCCTGAGGTGGTGCTCCATATCGTGGAAGAAGTGCGTGAGCGCAACATCGTCGCCGTGAACGCTTCAGGCCAGGTGCGTGAGCTGCAGCTGCTGGTGCGGCTGAAGTTCAAGGTGCAAACCCCCCAGGGCCTGGAACTCATCAACACCACAGAAATCAGCCAGCAGCGCGATATCAGTTTCAATGAATCGTCCGCACTAGCCAAAGAGGCCGAAGAGCTACTGCTGTACCGCGATATGCAAAACGACATTGTTCAGCAAATGCTGCGTCGCTTGGCCGCTATCAAGCTGACACCCGCGCCGTGAGCATGCAACCAGACCGGGTGGACCGCACGCTGCTGGCATTGCTGCAGCGCGATGGCCGCCTGAGTGCGCAAGCCCTGTCTGAAGAGGTCAATCTGTCGGCCCGCGCCACGCTGAACCGCGTGCGCCGCCTGGAAGAAGAGGGCCTGATAGAAGGCTACCGCGCGATGCTGCACCGCTCGGCGCTGGGCGAGCATGTGTCGGTGTTTGCCGAGATTGCCTTGAAAGACCAGCGCCAAGCCACGGTACAGCGCTTTGAGCAGGCCATGGTGGCCTGCCCTGAGGTGGTGGCCTGCTATCTGGTGAGTGGCCGCTACGACTATTTGGTGCGTCTGGCTTGTCGTGATTTGTCCCATTACCGTGATCTGACCAGCGCCTGGTTGGATGACGTGGCACTGGGTATCGACAAAGTGGTGACTAGCACCGAGTTGCAGACTGTGAAAGAGTTTGCCGGCTTTCCACTGACGGTACGTACGCCACTCTCAGGAGCTTGAGCGGCAATGCGTTCTGCGCAGGTAAAGGAGGAGCCCGCAAAGCGGGCGGGGGACACGGAGCAGAGCGCATTGCCGCTCAGGCTCCGCGCGCACTGACGACTATCACCCACGCACAATGCGCTTCACCGGGCGGTCGCTCTGTCCATCGGTGCCGGGTTTGTCGGAGTACAAATAGGCTGAAATGGCTTCGGTCAGTTTCTCGGCCTGGGCCAGTTGGTTGTCGCCACTGACCATCAGGCTGGTTACCAAGGCTTCAATGATCAACAGTGCCGCCGAGTAGCTGCTGGAGAGCACCGGGTGGTTGGCCGGTGCAATCAGCACGTCGTGCGACCAGGCGGTGAGCGGTGACGCCATCGAATCGGTGAGCGAGATGACGTGGGCACAGCGGTCGCGCGCATAGCGCGTCAGCATGACCGCATCGCTGGCATAGCGTGGGAAAGAAATCGAGATCAACAAGTCTTTGGGGCCGATATTCATCAAGCGCCCGGCGGCTACTTCGGTACCGCCAAATTCCACCACGTTAATGGCCTGGCGGCAAAAGGGTTGTAAATCCAGGGCCAGCATGGCCGACAGGTGGGCGCTGAT
The DNA here is from genome assembly GCA_002256115.1 of Burkholderiales bacterium PBB3. Classification (GTDB taxonomy): domain Bacteria; phylum Pseudomonadota; class Gammaproteobacteria; order Burkholderiales; family Burkholderiaceae_C; genus Allorhodoferax. The sequence continues at coordinate 55,729 of NKIK01000016.1, read as the reverse complement.
ACCAAAGCCCAGCGTGTACACCGTTTCTGCCGCCAAAATTTTGTGGGCGGTAGACACCAGCAGCGCGGGGTTCAGGCCCGCGGCGGCGGCTTGCAGGTTGGCCAGGCTGGCTTCCAGACTCTCGGTGATGATGGGGTGGTTGCTACCGCCTGTCTCGCCCTTGCGCTGCAAAGCATCGCGTAGTTTGTTGACGGGCTGAAAGGCGGGTTGCAAGGCGTTTTGCAGGGCATCGGCCATGCCGCTGCGCAGCGCAGCAAAGCCGTTAAAACCTAGCGTGCGCGCAAAGCGGCTGAGTGTTGCGGTGGATGTCTCGGTGTTGGCGGCCAGCTCTTCAATGCCCCAGGCCGTGGCTCGCACCGGGTTGCGCAGCAGAAAGTCGGCAATGGCCACATTCGAGCCGCGCCCCTCGTTCAAGACTTTGCGCAACTGCAGCCCCAATGCGGATTGGGCAAAGGCGGTGTCGGCGTTGGGGCTGGTGAAAGCCGCGGGCACGGGAGTGGGCTGTGTGGTCATGGTGGCTAAGGATTATCAACGCCTTGGCAACTGCCATCACAGGGTGCAAACCCCACGCGCAATTCAGTGTAGGCCAGTTGCGCGGGCGCTCCATCCTGGGCAGGCATGCCGCGAAATACGGTGGTGGGCGTGCGTTGCAGCCGGGCGCTGTAGCGGGGGCTTTGTTGTTGTGTGCGTGGGTCCTGGCTGTCTTCGGTGGTGCCAAAACCTGATATCGCGCCGTCAAAGCCCATGCGGCTTGCCAGGCGCAAGAAATTGCCAGAGCCATAGTCCAGTACGCGGCTTTGCGTAGCCTGCAAGGGCGTGCTTTGAACGCCCAACTGAACGCCCAGCACGGGCCGGGTCGGCGATAGCGTGACTGTCAATTGGCCGCTGGCGTCGATGCGGGCGGTGTCACCCGGCAAGAGGTAGTGGGCCAGCACGCCCTGAACCACCAGGGCGGGCGTGGTCTGCCATCGGCTGCTGGTGGCCGCGCGCACGTCTGCAATGAAAACGCCGCCCGCTCCCACCACAGAGAAATGCGTCGTGCCTGCGGTATCGGTTTGGCTGACCAACAAGGCCGTGTTTTCATCCACCCCGAAGCCATAGTCCATAGCGCTGTTCAATGCGGCGCGGATCAGGCGCGCTTCGCGCGTGCGTTTGGAGAAGTGGGAGTCCAGCACGCCAAAGCGAAATACGCCCAGCCCACCGTCCGGGTAGATCACGGCGGGGTAGCGCGTCCCACTAGACTGTTGCGTTGATGGTTCCACTTCACCCGCAGGCCCCTGGCCCAGTGCATAGCCGTTTTTCAGCACGTCATAAGCGTCACCGCCGCCAATCATGGGGACGGGACGGCTGCGCCACAGCCCGCCGCCCTGGATGTGATTGCCCGCGCTGGTGCCGGCCACCACCAGTTGCCCCAGCGCATGGCGCCGCTGGAGGATGTGCCACTGGGCGCTGGTGCGGGTGTAGCGGTCGGTAGTGTCCCGGCCCACCAGACTCTCCAGGTGGCGGGCCTGGTTGCCGCCCGAGAAATAGATGCCGTGCAGGCTCTTGAGCGTGGCATTGAGCATCGCTCCGTCGTTGGCGCACATGGCCATCTGCTGCGCAGCCAGATCGGGAAACATCAGGTGGCCGTGCAATACGGGGCGCTCTGCGCTGGTGCTGGCATAGCTGTCGTAGTAGTAGCGCAGATGGGTGCAGTCTCCGGCATCCAGCGCCTGGCGCAAGCCACCGTCCAGGGGGATGTAGACCACCTCAGCACCTGCGGATTGCAACGCATACACGTTGAGGTCCCGGTCCACAAAAGGATGAGGGCCAGCGGACGCGGTGACCACGCCAATGCGGGGCTTTGCACCGTGACTGTGTGTGCGTGCCGCGTCCACCAACTGGCGGAACAAGGCAACGCTCGCAGTATTGGCGGAGTAGGCGGTAGAGCGCGCCTGGAATTTACGTACGATGGGCATACCCGGCTCCAACAGGGCGTTGCGCACCACGGACCACTCGGCCGCAGTCAGCCCCAGGCTGGGCTGCGCGGGTGCGGTTGCCAGCTTGTCTTGCAAGGCTTGCCAGCCTAGGCCAGTTGCCTCGCCCAACTGCAGTTGCGCAGCCAAGTGGGCCAGTAGGGTGGACTTGCGTTTCGGGTCTATCAAGCTGTTAGGCGACAGGCGCAGCGCTTGCAGGCTGTGCGCCGTCAATTGGTAAGTCCACACGGGCTCGGGGTAGTCCATGCCAAACAGAACGTCATCCAGTGCGAGGCCCTGCAGCGCTGGATCGTTGCGCAAGATGGTGTCCCAGTCAGCGGTGCAGTCCGGGCTTTTGGCACTGCCGCTGAAACTGGAGCAGCGGCGCTCCGCGCCACCCATGATTACATTCGCCGTGGGCAACTCTCCGCTGGCTAGAGCTGCTTGCCCTGCCAAACACAGCCCCAGAACGGGCAGCGCAACGGCTTTTAAGCCGGTCAACGAGAAGAGTGGGGGCATAGGTATGAAAATTTACAAAGCATGCTGGCGCTGATTCTCAGGCATTTTCACGTTGTTGCCCGGCAAACGGCTCAGGGTTTGTACTATCATTTTCATGTTGCATGAAAATGTAAATATCAGTACATTATCGATTCAGAGGGGTTGAACCCTCGGATTATTTCGATAGGAATCCTGCATGTTTCGTCTTTTGGGTGTTGTCTCTTTGGTCTGGCTGGGTCTGGTGGCTTCTGCGCAGGCGCAAGCGCCTACCTGGGCCAAGATCCGAATCGGTGTGGAGGCTAACTATCCACCTTTCTCAAAAATGGGAACCGATGGCAAGGTGAGCGGCTTTGACATCGACATTGCCAACGCCCTGTGCGCTGAGATGAAAGCCCAGTGCAGCCTGGTCACCCAAGAGTGGGACGGCATGATGCCCGCCCTGCAAGCGCGCAAGTTTGACATGATTGTGGCGTCCATGACGATCTCGGACGAACGCCGCAAGGTCGCCGACTTCAGCGACTCTTACTATGACATTCCATCGGCGTTTGTCGCCAAGACTGGCAAGTTCAAAGACATCAGCCAGGCAAGTCTCAAGGGCAAAGTCATCATCGTTACGCGTAACACGCCGCGTGCGAAGTACATCGCCGCCCACTACAAAGACAGCGACGTGCTGCTGGTAGCCAAAGAGGCCGATGTGACCCTGGAGCTGGCGGCCGGACGCGGTGACATTGGCTTTGGTTCATCACTGGCGGCCACCACCGCGTTCTTGCAGTCCCCAGAAGGCAAATCGTTCAGCAAAGTAGGCCCGCCCATCAACCCCAGTGGCAACCAGGCCGGTGGCACCGGCATTGCGATGCGCAAGGGCGAAGAAAGCCTGCGTACCAAGGTCAATGCGGCCCTGAAGGCGATCACCGCCAACGGTGTCTACAAAAGCATCAATGACAAATATTTCGACGTGAATATCCGCGGCGAATGAGTACAAATTTTCCGATCCGTCCTTTCAACCACCCTTCCACGCAAACCCACCAAAGGCATCCCATGACCCGTCAGAAACGAACCCTCCGTGCTAACGCCACGTTTGCGTTGCACCCTTGCGCACACGCTGCAGCGGTCGCACTTGCCATGCTCGCAAGCCAAGCGGCCATGGCCCAAAGCACCGAGCCGGCCAAGCTCGACCGCATTGAAGTCACTGGCTCTTCCATCAAGCGCATTGAGGGTGAATCAGCCCTGCCGGTGGAAATCATCACTCGGGAAAGCATTGAAAAGTCGGGTGTCACCACGGCTGCGGAATTGCTGCAGAAGATTTCATCCAACGTGGGCGGGTTGACGGATGGCGCCAGCATCTCGGACCAAACGGGATCTCAGCGCGGCTTCAACGGAGCGAATCTGCGCGGGCTGGGTGTGTCCAGCACCCTGGTATTGCTCAATGGCCGGCGTCTCGCCAACTTTGCAACGCCGGGCGACAACTCGGGTGTTGACCTCAACAACATTCCCTCAGGCGCTATCCAAAGCGTGGAGGTGCTCAAAGACGGAGCCTCGGCCATTTACGGTACCGATGCCATGGGTGGTGTGATTAACTTCATTACCCGCAAAGACTACCAAGGCGGTGAACTCCGGGCGTACGCCCTGGGAACCCAACAGGGCGGTGCAGACAAGAAGACTTTCAATGCATCTATCGGTCATGGTGACCTGAGCAAAGATGGTTTCAATGTCTTTGCCGCTGTCGATGTGCAAAAGCTCGGCGCATTGAATGCAGGTCAACGCGGGTTCATCCGCGAGTACGACTTGCCGGGTCGCTTGGCACCCCTGTTGTCCAGCAACCCATTCCCTGCCAACGTCGACCTGACCGCAGCACAACTGACCGCGCTGAACAACTTTGTTGCGGCCAACCCAGGCACCGCGCTCAAAGGCACGGGGCCTAACGGTACCTGGCAGCCCAGCGTGCCTGGTAGTTCGGCCCGCCGTGTCAACTTCGCCAAGTCGTCCTGCACAGGGGGTGCGAGCCCCAACGTGGTGGATCCCACGTCGCTGGGTGGCCGGGAAGGGTGTGCCTACAACTACATGGGTGACACAGAAATTTATCCTGCGGCACAAAAAGCCAATATCCTCAGCCGCGCGACATTCCAGTTGAACCCTGATCACCAGGTCTTTGCTGAAGTGCTGCTGAACAAGAGCCAGACTGAGTACACGGCCGCACCGGCCACATCTGGGAACATCACCACGGCAGCCGGTATTCGATTGCCTGCAGCCTTACAAGCGGTGACCGGTATCACGACGCCAGTGGCCTTCCGTTTCCGCCTAACAGACGCTGGTGGGCGCACCAGCCGTGTGGACAGTGACGCAAGCCGACTGGTGGTGGGGGCCGAAGGCCGTATTGCGGACTGGGACTACAACACCGCCCTGAATCACAGCGTGAACAAGGCCACTGACACCAACCTCTCGGGCTGGGTATCCAACAACGCCATGCGCGCCGGCATTTTGAGCGGCGCTTACAACCCCTTTCAGCCAGCCACGGGTACGGCCGGTAAGGCTTTCATGGATTCCATCCGCCTCGATGGCGCTGCGCGGTTCTCAGAGGGAACCTCGACCAGTGTGGATGGCAAGCTGACACGCCCCCTGATGAGTTTAGATGGCGGTGATCTCACGCTGGCCATTGGCGCAGAAGTTCGCCGTGAAAGGACCGAGTTCCGCGCATCCGACGTGCTCAAGGGCAACGATGTGGTGGGTGATCGCTCCAGCTCTGGCGCGTTGTTGGCAGACACGTCCAACTCCCGCAACGTTGTGGGTGCTTTCGCAGAACTGAGTGCGCCCTTTACCAAGCAGTGGGAGGGCCAGTTTGCCGTTCGCCAGGACAACTACGAAGGTGTCTACAACGCAGCCACCAACACCACTTCGGACAAACTCAGCACCACCAATCCAAAAATTGGTCTGAGTTTCCGGCCCGACAAAACCATCCTGGCACGTGCCTCCTATGGCACGGGATTCCGCGCTCCGTCGATCTCTGAAATGTTTCTCCCCGTGCGGGCAGGGGTGACCGCCAGCTTTGTGCGCGACCCTGTTTCCGGTGAAACCACGCAGCTCCCCGTCGATCGCTACTCCAACCCCGATCTGAAGCCTGAAACATCCAACCAGGCTAGCCTCGGCATCGTGTTTGAACCCTCGCGCAATTGGAGCGGTAGTGTGGACTACTGGACGATTCGTAAGTCAGACATCATTTCCGACATCGGCGAGGAAACCATCTTCAGCAACCCGGTGTATTACAACGATCCGAAAATCGTGGTGCGCTCGGGTGGTTTTGTGGACTACATCGTTGTCAAGAAAGAAAACCGCGGAAAGCTCAATACATCGGGTGTGGATCTCTCGCTGACATGGCGCGGTGATAGCAGCGATATGGGCCGCTTTAGCGCCAACATCGCCGGTACCTGGATAACGGAATACCAGTACAGCACCGATCCCCGCTCACCGTTGGTGGATGGCCTGGGCAAGTTCCGCGATGACAAGGCGGTACAACGCTGGCGCCACAAGGCCAATCTGGACTGGGATCTCGGTCCATGGGGTTTCACATTGAGCAACACCTACTTCTCTGGCTATCGTGATCAAAACGTAGAGGGCCTTGCTGCACCGGCTTGGAGCAACCGCGACGTAGAAGCGTATTCGCTGTGGGACATTGCGGGTAGCTACCGCATCTCTAAGGACCTGCGAATCCGGGCCGGTGTGCTCAATGTGTTGGATACACCGCCACCGTTCACAAACCAGTCGCGCTACTTTCAAGCGACTTGGGACCCTACCTATGGTGATCCCCGTGGTCGCAGCTTCTACGCGAGCGCGAACTACACGTTCAAGTAAGTCCCAAAGTGCGGCCTAGGCCGCACTTTTCAGTGCCAAATCGGCTGCTAGAGCGCATGGATAGTGCGGGAGCAGCTCCTATTTCAATAGCAACTGGGTTTTTTCGTGCTCCACGGTTATCTTCCCGCCATTCTTGAAGGCCTGGGCTTGACGCTGCGCGTCTCCGCCCTGTCCCTTGCCATCGCCTGTGTGTTTGGCCTGATCGGTGCTGTGGCCAAACTCTCCAACTCACGCACCGCGCGTTGGAGTGCAGACATCTACACCACGCTGATCCGCGGCATGCCCGAGCTGGTGCTGATGCTGCTGATCTTCTATGGCGGGCAGATCGGTATCAATGCGTTGGCCGAATCGCAGGGTTGGGACTACATCGATGTGCCGCCGTTTTGGGCGGGTGTGCTCACCATCGGCTTTATCTTTGGTGCTTACCTGACCGAGACTTTCCGGGGTGCCATTCTGGCCGTGCCGCGCGGCCAAGCCGAAGCGGGGCTGGCCTTTGCAATGCCGCGCCTGTTGGTGCTGCGCCGTATCGTGCTGCCACAAATGGTGCGCCACGCCATTCCGGGTTTTGCCAACAACTGGCTGATCATGATCAAGGCCTCGGCCCTGGTGTCCATCATTGGCTTGGACGACATGGTCCACCGCGCCGGTCTGGCCGCAGCCAGCACCCGCTCACCGTTCACGTTCTATGTGGCGGTGGCGCTGATCTACCTCACGCTCACCAGCGTCTCCATCTTCCTGCTGTCGCGCCTGGAAGTGCGCTACAGCCTGGGTGTCAAGAAAGTGCAGTTCTAACGTGGATTGGCAAGTCATCCTGGAGAGCCTGCCGCAGTACGCGCAGGGCATCCGCACCACTTTTATTCTGTTGGGCATCAGCCTGCTCAGTTCTTTGGCGCTGGCCGTGCCGCTGGCGGTGGCGCGCGTGTCGCCCACCCAGTGGCTGACGCGTCCAGTGTGGCTGTTTACCTATGTCATGCGCGGCACACCCTTACTTGTGCAGCTCTTTATTCTGTACCACGGCCTGGCCCAGTTCGAAGCCGTGCGTGAGAGCCCTGCCTGGGTGCTGCTGCGCAACCCCTGGTTTTGCGCCTGGCTGGCGTTCACACTGAACTCCACCGCCTATACCACCGAGATTTTTGCCGGAGCTTTGAAGGCTACGCATGTTGGTGAGATCGAAGCCGCGCGCAGCTATGGCCTGGGCGGCTTCAAGCTCTACACCCGGGTACTGCTGCCCAGTGCGCTGCGCCGGGCGCTGCCGCAGTACAGCAATGAGGTGGTGGGCCTGATGCACGCCACCGCCATTGCCAGCACCGTCACGCTGGTCGACATCACCCGCGTGGCGCGCGATGTGTATGCCAACAGCCTGCTGGTCACCGAATCCTTTGGCGTGGCCGCCATCATTTACTTCGTTTTGACCTTCACCCTGGTGGGCGTGTTCAAGCTGCTAGAGCGGCGCTTTATGCGCCACCTGCAACCCCAGGTTCAGCGACCGCAAGCCGCCCGTGCCAATCCCTGAAGGCTCCCCTATGCAAACCCAAACTATCGATCTCATGACCGGCTCGCCCGGCACCCGCCAATCGTTTCAGGTGCACCGCTATGGCACACCCGGCGCAAGCCCCAAGGTGTATATCCAGGGCGCACTGCATGCCGATGAAGTCCCCGCCATTTTGGTAACCCAGCAATTGGCCCGGCAGTTTGCCAAGCTGGAGGCCGATGGTCGTATCCGTGGCGAAATCATTTTGGTCCCCTACGCCAACCCCATCGGGCTGGGGCAAACCGTGTTGGGCCAACACCAGGGTCGTTTTGATCTGCGCGATGGCGGTAATTTCAATCGCGGCTATGCCGAGCTGGCAGCCCCCGTGCGCGATGCGGTGCGCGAGCGCCTGGGTTCGAACCAGAACGACAACACGAGTCTGATCCGTGAGGCCTTGCGCGCTGCAGTGGCCGCCTTGCCTGCCAATACGCCTACGCAAGACCTGAAAAACAAGCTGCTAGCCTTGGCCATTGATGCAGACATCGTGCTGGATTTGCATTGCGATACCGACGCTGTGATGCACCTGTATGCGTTGACGCCCCAAACGGTGATGGCCGAGCAACTGGGCGCAGCCATTGGCGCACGCGCCGTGCTGCTGGCTACCGAATCCGGTGACTCCCCCTTTGATGAAGCCTGCACCCGGCCTTGGTTGCAGTTGCAGCAGATGCTGCCGCAGTTCCCCATTGCACTGGCCTGCTTTGGTGCCACGGTAGAGCTGCGGGGCGAGGCGGATACCAGCCACGACTTTGCCTTGCAAGACGCCATTGGCCTGTGCACGTTTCTGGCGCAAAACAAAGTGCTCTCGCTGGTGGTGAACACCGAGCATGCGCCGCTGTGTGTGCCCACGCCGCTGTCTGGATCGGAACCGATTGCCGCGCCCCATGCGGGGGTGGTGGTGTTTCACCGTGGGCCTGGAGAGCGCGTGGCCGCAGGCGACGCAATTGCCGATGTGGTGGACGCGCTGACCGGCGAGGTGACCACCGTGCGCTGCAAGTCCGATGGTTTGATATATGCCCGCTGCGGCTCACGCTGGGCTGCGCCGGGCAAGCGCCTGGCCAAGATTGCCGGCACTTCATTAGCCCGTACCGGAAAGCTGCTCAGTCCATGACTAAATCCACCATCCTGCAGGGCTTGGATATCTGCAAGCGCTTTGGCACCAATGAAGTTTTAAAGGGCGTAAGCGTGACCGCCGAAAAAGGCGATGTCATTTCGATGATCGGCTCCAGCGGCTCGGGCAAGAGCACATTTTTGCGCTGCCTCAATTTGCTGGAGCAGCCCAACGCCGGCCGCATCATCGTGGATGGCGACGAGCTGAGCCTGGTGCCCGATAAAAACGGTGCACTGAAAGCCGCCAGCGGCGCGCAACTGCAGCGCTTGCGCGCCCAAGTGTCTATGGTGTTTCAGCATTTCAATTTGTGGGCGCATATGACGGCGTTGGAAAATGTGATGGAAGCCCCCATCCATGCGCTGGGTATCAGCAAAGCAGAGGCCGCTGAGCGCGCAAGCAACTATCTGCAAAAAGTGGGCGTGTACCACCGCAAGGATGCTTTCCCCGCGCATCTGTCCGGCGGGGAGCAGCAGCGGGTCGCCATCGCGCGTGCGCTAGCGATGGAACCCAAAGTCATGCTGTTTGACGAGCCCACGTCGGCCCTGGACCCTGAGCTGGTGGGCGAGGTTTTGCGCGTGATGCGCTCGGTGGCCGAAGAGGGGCGCACGATGATCGTGGTCACCCACGAAATGGGCTTCGCCCGCGAAGTCAGCAACAAACTGGTGTTCCTGCACAAGGGCCAGATTGAAGAGCAGGGCGATCCGCGCGAAGTGCTGGTGCGCCCTAGCAGCGAACGCCTACAGGCCTTCCTGTCGAACAGCTTGAAATAGCGATTGCCGCTTTTTGTGGCACTTCCGTTTCGGAAGTATTGCAGATGAAAACAGGCGGTAAGCGCTGAAAGCTGCAGCGATAACGTCGCTTGCCGTCAGAGCTAAAAATCTAAAATTAAAGCTATCAGCACACAGGAAAACGCCTCTGCGAATTCCGTTGCCTAGCGGCCCGCGCAGTGGCAGCCGCGCCCCAGATATCTTAAAAAGAGGAGACACCCATGACCCGCTATATCGACGTTGCAGACATGCAGCAACTGGTGATGCAACACGGCGCGGCCCGCATGATGGCCGAGATGGCCGATTGCATCCGCGAAGACTTTTTGCGCTGGGAAGATTTCGACAAGTCCCCCCGCACGGCCAACCATTCCGCCAACGGCGTGATCGAATTGATGCCCGTGTCGGACGATTCCCTGTACGCCTTCAAGTACGTCAATGGCCACCCCAAGAACCCCTTGCAGGGCCTGACCACGGTGATGGCTTTTGGCCTGCTGGCCGATGTAGCTACGGGCTACCCCACATTGCTCAGCGAGCTGACCATCACCACCGCGCTGCGCACCGCCGCTACTTCCGCCGTGGCCGCCAAAGCATTGGCCCGACCCAACAGCACCGTCATGGCCTTGATCGGCAACGGTTCACAAAGCGAATTCCAGGCGATTGCTTTCATGACACAGCTCGGTATTAAAGAACTGCGCGTGTTTGATGTGGACGCGCTAGCCACCGACAAGTTTGTCGCCAATATGCGCGAGTTCACCGATTCGGGCGTGGTTCGCATCGTGCGTTGTGCATCTACAGCGGAAGCCGTGCGCGGTGCCGATATCGTGACTACGGTTACCGCTGACAAAACCAATGCCACCATCCTGACGGCCGACATGATCGAACCCGGCATGCACCTGAATGCCGTCGGCGGAGATTGCCCCGGCAAGACCGAACTACAAGCTGACATCCTGAACCGCGCCAAGTTGTTCCTGGAGTACGAACCCCAAACTCGCGTGGAGGGCGAGCTGCAGCAAATGCCTGCAGACCACCCCACCCACGCGCTGTGGAAGGTGTTGGCCGGTAGTCTGGTCGGGCGTGATGATGCCGAGCAAGTCACCTTGTTTGATTCCGTGGGATTCGCGCTGGAAGACTTGTCGGCCCTGCGCTATGTGCATGCCTTGTCGCAAGAGCTGTCGATTGGCAGCACGGTCGATCTGGTGCCTGCGCTACAAGACCCTAAAGACCTGTTCGGTTGCGCGACCGCCAAAGCAAGGGCTGCAAATACTGCAAAAGCCGTGCGCCCTCTTCTGCGCAAAGTGGCATGAGCACCAAAGTCTTGCACCTGATCGGTGCCGAAGTGGGCGAGGGCGCCAGCGATGGCGGATGCAAATGGGGTGCCGCCGCGCTGCGCGAACAAGGCATAGCCCAAGTCCTGGCCAACACTGGTCGCAATGTGACCTGGGGCGACAACGTCACCGCCCAGGCCCTACAGGCGAATACCCGGCTCGAAGCGATTGAAGTGTTTTCACAGCAACTGGCGCAGTCGGTAGAGAAGGCGCTGCGCCATGGTCACCAGCCCTTGGTGGTGGGTGGTGACCATTCTTGCGCGGTTGGCACCTGGAGCGCAGTGGCCGAGTCGCTGCGCCCATCGGGCGGTCTGGGCTTGATCTGGATTGATGCGCATCTGGACGCCCACACCCCCGAGACCTCGGACAGCCAAGCGCCGCATGGCATGCCCTTGGCATCTTTGCTGGGCCATGGCTCTGTGGGCATGACACACCTGTACGGCTGGGGCGGCAAGCTGCAGGCCGCGAATGTGGTGGTGATCGGAGCGCGCAGCTACGAAGCACCTGAAAAAGCTTTGCTGGAGCGCCTGGGCGTGCGCGTCATGTTCATGGAAGAAGTGCTGGAGCGTGGCTTTGCCGCTTGCTTTGAAGAAGCCCGCACCATCGTCAAAGCCAACACGGCGGGTTGGGGTATCACCTTTGATCTGGATGGTCTGGACCCGCTGGACGCACCCGGCACTGGTACCCCAGTAGAAACCGGTATCCGCCTGGCCGATGCGCTGCCGGTATTGGCAGGCTGCAGCCATGATCCGGATTTTGTGGCCATGGAACTCACCGAGTACAACCCGCTACGCGACTTTGGCGGGCGTACCGCCCAGGCAGCGATGCAATTGGTCTGCAGCGTGCTGGCACCCGATAGCCAGGCACTGGCGATGGCGGCCTAAACGCTAGCCCGCGAAACTTGGCGTGGCGGACCTTCACGCTAAACTTGGCCGATGCAAATTGCGGCCCACCAACTCGGACAACACCTGCAGCGCGGGCTGAAAAGTCTTTACACGCTGCACGGTGACGAACCCCTGCTGCAACAGGAGGCGCTGGACACCATCCGCGCCACCGCGCGTGCGCAGGGCTTCACTGAACGTACTTCACACACCGTAGCGGGTGCCCACTTTGACTGGAGCGAAGTGCTGGCCTCGGGTGGCTCGCTCAGCTTGTTTGCCGACAAACAAATTGTTGAAATCCGCATCCCTTCGGGCAAGCCGGGTAAAGACGGTAGCGCTGCACTGCAGCAATTGGCCGAAATGTCGCGCGATAACGATTCGACCCTAACTATTGTGTTGCTGCCCCGCCTGGACAAGCTCACCAAGTCCAGCGCCTGGTTTGCTGCACTGGATGGTTTTGGGATGAGCTTGCAGGTGGACCCGGTCGAGCGCGCAGCCTTACCCGCTTGGATCGCCCAGCGCTTGGGCGCGCAGGGACAACGCGTAGCGCCCGGCGAAGAAGGCCAGCGCACGCTGCAGTTTTTTGCTGATCGGGTGGAAGGCAACCTGCTGGCCGCGCACCAGGAAATTCAAAAGCTTGCGTTGCTGTTTCCGGTGGATGCCGCAGGCGCTGGCGTACTCAGCTTGGCGCAGGTAGAAAGTGCCGTGCTCAATGTGGCGCGCTACGACGTGTTCAAACTCAGCGAGGCCGTGCTGGCCGGTCAGGCCGTGCGGGTGCAGCGCATGCTGGATGGTTTGCAAGCTGAAGGCGAGGCCGAAGTGCTGGTGCACTACACGCTCAGCGAAGACATTCGCGCACTCAAACGCGTGAAAGATGCGATGGCGCAAGGGCGGCCACTGCCGATGGCTTTGCGCGAGCAAAGAATCTGGGGTGCGCGCGAGCGCCTGTTTGAGCGCGTGCTGCCGCGCATGCGCGACCTGGATCTGAGCCAACTGTTGCAAGATGCGCACCGGGTGGACGGCATTGTTAAGGGGCTCAAGCAGCCGGATTGGCCGCACAACGGTTGGCAGGCCTTGCACCGCTTGGCTTTGCAGTTGTGTGGTTTGTGTACCGCAAGTCCCACTCCAAAGTAGTAAAAGGGGACGCCCTGTGGCGAAAGAGCGGGTGAATGCCTCGATTGCACATATTGACGAGGTGACTCAGCGAATCGCCAGCATGGTGGATGAGGCTGCCAGCCAAGCCAAGCCAAGCCAAGCCCAGGCCACGTACACCAAGGCTGACAATTTGTCCCGGGCGATCAATGTATCTAGGCTTTGCGAGCACGATGGAGTGTCAGCAGAAGTGCTTTACTAGCCGTTGTGATCCATCGGGATGGGTTGCTGACGAGCTCTCTAAACCCGTTAAGCTTCGGTTTTCCCGCTGCCGCGTTAATTAATTGCTTTTACTGGAGAGTCACTATGTCCGTTGGTAAATTATTCAAATTGCTCGTTCCAAGCTTTGCATTGACGATCGCTTGCGCCTTGCCCGCTGTTGCGGCCACGGTGGATGGTGTCAAGATCGACGATACGACGACGGTGGCCGGAAAGTCACTGGTGCTCAACGGAGCGGGCATGCGCAAGAAGTTTGTGTTTAATGTGTATGTGGCGGGCCTGTATGTGGCGGAAAAGAAATCGACACCCGCGGATGTGCAAGCCTTGACAACTCCCAAGCGCGTGACTTTGATCCTTCAGCGTGAGGTCAGCAGTGCTGAATTTGGCCAGTTGTTTATTACTTCCATTAACAAGAACTCTACTAAAGAGGAAAAGGACAAAGTCATTAGCCAAACGGGCAAGTTTGGTGAAATGTTCGCAGCCCAGGATAAAGTCAAAAAAGGGGATGTGATCACGATGGACTGGATTCCAGGCCAGGGCACAGTCTCCTCCATCAACGGAAAAGCCATGGGCGAACCCATGCCCGACATCGCGTTTTACAACGCAGTTTTGCGCATCTGGCTGGGTGATAACCCCGCCCAGGATGATTTGAAAGATGCCATGCTCGGCAAGAAGTAAATAGGTGGTGGAGCCGGGCTGTCTAGGCATCGCTCCTGTTTTAGATTGGCACAAGGGCGCGCAAGCGCCCTTGTGCATTTGGGGGCCAGCGTTGGCATACCGATTCAGCCCCATTCCGACGTCAGCTTGTTTTTGGCGCGCACGGCCTTGGACCGCACTTTCCACACTGCCAGCTGTGCCTGGCGTTCAAACACCGAGCGCTGATCGCGCTGCGATTCGCGCAGCAGCTTTTGGTAGTTCTTCAAGCGGCTGGGGTGCACCCCCGCGCGCACGGCGCAGCCCGGCTCATCGCCATGCTGGCAATCCCGAAACCGGCATTGCTGCGATAGCTGGCCGATGTCGTCAAACACCTGGGCCAGCGTGGCGGCGTCTACACAGGGGCTGAGCGTGCGCACCCCCGGTGTGTCAATCACACAGGCACCGCCCGCCAAGCAGTGCAGCGTGCGCGCCGTCGTGGTGTGCTTGCCCCGGCTGTCGTGCATGCGCACCGCGCCGGTGTCCTGGCGCTGTTGCCCCAGCAGGGTGTTGGTCAGCGTGCTCTTGCCCGCGCCCGATGAGCCCAGCATCACCACGGTTTGGCCCAGGCCCAGGTAGGGTTGCAGGGCCGCCGTGGCGTCGGGGGATCGGCCATCTACGGCCACGATGTCTAGCGCATTGCCCAAGCGGTCGCGCAGCTCTGCCACGCGCGCCTCGGCCAGGCCTGGCGCGCCATCGGCCTTGGTGAGCACCACCACTGCCAGCACGCCATTGCCTTGGACCAGGGCCAGGTAGCGCTCCAGCCGTTGCGGGTTGAAGTCGTCATCCAGGCCCATCACCAAAAAGGCAGTGTCCACATTGCTGACCACCGTGTGGTGGTGGCCGTCGGCGTCTTTGCGCGCCAGCGTGGTCAGTGGCTCCGGGCGGTGCACCACCCACAGCGCGCCCTGGTCGTCTTCAGTGGTCAGTACCCAGTCACCCACGTTCAGCGCCGTTTGCAAGTCCAGCATCTCGCGCTGCAGTCGGGGCAGGGCGCGGGCGCTGTGCTCTAGCTGGCCGTCGTGCAGGGTCAGGGTTTCGCGGTGAATGGCGGTGACTCGCATCAGTGCGCCTTCGGGGTGGGGTGTCAGGGCCTGGCGTTGGAGATGTTGGGCCAGCCCAGGTGTCATGCCCACGGTTTTGAAATCGTCAATAGAAAAAGAAATCATGCGTGTTCGGAGTGCAAACCCCGAAGCGGCGGGCTGCGCCTGCCAACGGCACGCACTAAACCCGGACGCCCCGAAGTCATTCAAGAAAATGAAAAGAGGGGGCGACCGCCGTGACAGCGCGCAGCATATGCAGCGCGCGCAACAGGACTAAAACCGAACTTGGAGGCCAAGCCCGACAGGGGCTGGCACCACCAAGGACAACACCAGATTAGAGGTGCGATCCTGCCGACAGGGCGGCCAAGGAAGGAGGTGTGGTGATAACAATCATGGCGGTCTCCTTCAGGTGGTGGGGTTGAAAATGCGGGCAAGGGAACAAGGCCCAAGCCAGGCGCCGATTGTGAGAACCTGGCGCCGCGCCGTCAACCTGCGCGTGCCAACTTGATGCGATTTGGCAACGCATGCGAAAATGAAAGCATGAATGCCACCAACATCACCGAATACACCCACGCGCTGGGTTCGCAGGCCAAAGTGGCTGCAGCCCTCATGGCCCGTGCGCCAGCCGCTACTAAAAACGCAGCACTAAAGCGCCTGGCAGGCTTGCTGCGCGAAAACACCGCAGCCCTGCAGTTGGACAACGCCAAAGACCTGGAGCGCGCCGTAGCCGCCGGTTTGGCCGCGCCGATGGTGGACAGGCTCAAGCTGACGCCCAAGGTGCTGGAGACCTGTGCCCAAGGTTGTGAACAGCTGGCGGCCATGGCCGATGCCATCGGTGAAATCATCGGCATGAAGCAGCAGCCCAGTGGCATCCGCGTGGGGCAAATGCGTGTGCCCATTGGTGTGTTTGCTATGATTTTTGAGAGCCGCCCCAACGTGACGATTGAGGCGGCCAGCCTGTCCATCAAGAGCGGCAATGCCTGCATCTTGCGTGGCGGCTCGGAGGCGATTGATTCCAACAAGGCGCTGGCCCGGCTGGTACAGCAGGCGCTGGTGGAAAGCGGCCTGCCTGCCGATGCCGTGCAGCTGGTGCAAACCACCGACCGCGAAGTGGTGGGCCAGCTGATCACGCTGCCGCAGTATGTGGACGTGATCATTCCACGCGGCGGCAAGGGCTTGATTGAGCGCATCAGCCGCGATGCCAAGGTGCCGGTGATCAAGCACCTGGATGGCAACTGCCACACCTATGTGGACGACCCGTGCGACATCGCCATGGCCGTCAAAGTGGCCGACAACGCCAAGACCAACAAGTACAGCCCCTGCAACGCGACCGAGAGCCTGCTGGTGGCGCGGGGCGTGGCGGCTGAGTTTTTGCCGCTAATCGGTGCTGTCTATGCCGCCAAAGGCGTAGAAATGCGCTGCGACCTTGAATCTTTGGCTATTTTGAGAGCCAAATTGGCCGTTGAGCCCGTGGATAGTGCGGGAGCAGCTCCTTATTTAATAGCAAATGCCAAATTACTTGTCGCCCAGGAGTCCGACTGGTTTGAGGAGTACCTGGCCCCCATCATCAGCATCAAAGTGGTGGCTGGGGTGGACGAGGCGATTGCCCACATCAACCAGTATTCCAGCCACCACACCGATGCCATTATCACCCGCGACCATATGCACGCCCAGGCTTTCCTGCGCCAGGTGGACTCAGGCAGCGTGATGGTGAACACCAGTACCCGTTTTGCCGATGGCTTTGAATACGGACTGGGGGCCGAAATTGGCATCAGCACCGACAAATTTCATGCCCGTGGGCCTGTGGGCCTGGAGGGCCTGACGTCGCTGAAGTACGTGGTGCTGGGCGAAGGCGAAGTCCGCAACTGAGCGGCACAACCAGCGGGCGGCGCAGCCCGCAGGGAACTTGGGCGCGCCTTTCAGCACCAATAGGGGCTTGTAGGCGGCCCAATCACCCCCACATGACCTGAGTGCGCGCGGCCATCATGCCTTAACCCCCTTCTGCAAAGACCCCTTGTATGGTTCCCCACCTTGTTACCGCCCTGACCGGCCCGATCAATGAATTGGAGCAGCGTCTCCTGGACGCCATGCCGGCCATTGAACGCTGGTTTCGCCTGGAATGGATGGAGCACACGCCCCCGTTTTACTGTTCGGTGGACGTTCGCAATGCGGGCTTCAAACTCGCCCCGGTGGACGCCAACCTGTTTCCGGATGGCTGGAACAACCTGACCCAGGCCATGCTGCCGCTGGCCGTGCAAGCGGCCATGGCAGCGATCGAGAAAATCTGCCCGGAAGCGCGCAACCTGCTCATCATTCCGCAAAATCAGTTCAAAAACACCTTCTACCTGAGCAATTTGGTGCAGCTGCGCCGGGTATTTCAGATGGCGGGCCTGAATGTGCGCATTGGCTCTATCAGCCCAGACGTCAAAAAGAGCACGGTCATCGCATTGAGCAACGGCGACAGCATCACCCTGGAGCCAGTGGTGCGCACGCGTGGTCGTATTGGGGTTAAAGACTTTGATCCTTGCACCATTCTGCTGAACAACGACCTGAGCGCGGGCGTGCCCGGCATTCTGGAAGATCTGCATGAGCAGTACTTGCTGCCACCCTTGCACGCGGGCTGGGCCACGCGGCGCAACAGCACCCACGCCAAGTGTTTTGAGGAAGTGGCCAAGCGCTTTGGCAAGCTAGTAGGCGTAGACCACTGGCTGGTAACGCCCATGGTGGACCGCCTGGGTGTGGTGGACTTGTCGACTGAAGCCGGGTTTCAGAAACTCAGCAACAGCGTGGATGGGTTGCTGGCAAAAATCAAGAAAAAGTACAAGGAATACGGCATCAAGGAAAAGCCCTTTGTGGTGGTCAAAGATGACAACCGCAGCAATGGTATGGGCATGCTCTCGGTGCGCGATTCCAAAGACCTGGTATCGCTCAAGGTGGCGGCTCCAGCCAAGGGCGGCAAGGCCGTGGGTGCGGAGCATGACATCTTGCTGCAAGAGGGCGTGCTCACGCACGAACGCGTGAATGATGGGGTTGCCGAGCCTGTGGTGTACATGATGGATCGCTATGTAGTGGGCGGGTTTTACCGCGTGCATGCCGACCGCAGCATGGACGAAAACCTGAATGCACCCGGCTCCAGCTACGTGCCATTGGCCTTTGCTGAAAGCACGCATTTGCCCCAGCCCGGCGAGCGCCCCGGTGCCAGTGCACCCAATCGCTTCTATATGTACGGCGTGATTGCCCGCTTGGCCATGCTGGCGGCCAGTTATGAGATGGAAGCCACCGACCCCGACGCCGAGCAGTACGCCTAAAGGCAGCGGCTGGCAAGGGGCGGCTTGGGGGCGGTTGCTGCGCCGCAACATTTCGTGCAAACGGTCCCAAAATAGTGCGTTTTGAGTCTTGCCAAGGGGCTTGGCAGGAGCACAATGGCGATCCCCAATGGAATGGAACCCTGGTCGCAGCGCGCTAGGGTCAGACTGTGTCAGCATCCAAATCGTCTCTCACGGCGCTCACGCTCGGCGCCATCGGTGTCGTGTACGGCGACATCGGAACCAGCGTTTTGTACGCGGTTAAAGAAATCTTCGGCTCCGGCCACGTCCCCTTCACCCCCGACAACATCTACGGCATCCTGTCGCTTATTTTTTGGACGCTGACGGTCATCGTCTCCATCAAATACGTGGTCTTGGTGCTGCGTGCTGATAACGAAGGCGAAGGCGGCTTGATTGCTATGTTGGCGCTGGCCTCGCAGGCCGTCAAAGACAAGCCAGAGCTGCGCCGGGTGTTGCTCAGCATTGGTATTTTTGGTACCTGTCTGTTTTACGGGGATGGAGTCATTACACCCGCCATCTCGGTGCTGGGTGCCATGGAGGGCTTGGTCGTGGTCTCGCCCCAGTTTGGTAAGTACGTAGTTCCTTTGACTTTGGCGGTGATCTTTTGCCTGTTTTGGGTGCAAAAACGCGGCACCACGGGGATTGGCAAGCTATTTGGGCCCGTCACCCTGGTGTGGTTTGCGGTCATTGCCGCGTTGGGCGTTTGGCACATCGCGGGCAACCCGGTCA
The DNA here is from genome assembly GCA_002256115.1 of Burkholderiales bacterium PBB3. Taxonomy (GTDB): domain Bacteria; phylum Pseudomonadota; class Gammaproteobacteria; order Burkholderiales; family Burkholderiaceae_C; genus Allorhodoferax. The sequence continues at coordinate 36,656 of NKIK01000016.1, read as the reverse complement.
TCCTGTGGGCGCTGAGCCCGCACTACGCGGTGATGTTCGTTTGGGACAACCCTGGCATCGCCTTCATCTTGCTAGGGGCCGTGGTGCTGTGCGTTACCGGTGCGGAAGCGCTGTATGCCGATTTAGGCCACTTCGGCAAGAAGCCCATTCGCCTGGCCTGGTTCACTGTGGTGATGCCATCCTTGACATTGAACTATTTTGGCCAAGGCGCGCTGCTGCTGAAAAACCCAGAAGCCGTCAAAAACCCTTTCTACATGATGGCCCCGGACTGGGCCCTGATTCCGCTGGTGGTGTTGGCGACGATGGCTGCCGTGATTGCTTCCCAGGCGTTGATCACTGGCGCATTCAGCGTGACCAAGCAGGTCATTCAACTGGGCTATCTGCCGCGCCTGAAGGTGCTGCACACCAGCGTGCGCGACACCGGTCAGATCTACATTCCCTTTGTGAATTGGGGCCTGTTTGTGGCCATTGTGCTGGCGGTGGTGATGTTCAAGTCGTCCAGCAATTTGGCGGCGGCCTACGGCATTGCGGTGACAACAGACATGCTCATCACCACGATTCTCACGTTCTTTGTCATTCGCCACGGTTGGAAATATCCGCTTTGGTTGTGCGTAGCGGCTACCGGCATTTTCTTCGTGGTGGATTTCGCGTTTTGGGCTTCCAATTTGCTGAAGTTGCTTGATGGCGGCTGGTTTCCGCTGGCCATTGGCGGCGCAATCTTCGCCCTGATGGCGACCTGGAAAGATGGACGCCGCCTGCTCAATGCCAAGATGCGGGACGATGCATTGGATTTGCCTAGTTTTCTGGAGGCGGTTTTTATCAGCCCCCCGGTCCGTGTCGAAGGGACGGCGGTATTTCTTACCTCCGAAATGGGCTCAGTTCCGAACGCTTTGTTGCACAACCTCAAGCACAACAAGGTGCTGCACGCCAACAACCTATTCGTGACGGTGCGCAACCACGAGGTGCCCTGGATCGGATTGAACAAGCGCTTGCAAATTGACAGCCTGGGCCATGACTGCTGGCAGGTCGTGATCCACTATGGTTTCAAGAACGACCCTGACGTACCCAAAGCCCTGCAGCAGATAAAAGGGCGCGGTTGTGTGCTGAACGACATGACCACCAGCTACTTTTTGTCGCGCGACACGGTGGTGCCGACGCTGGGCGATGGCATGGCCCCGTGGCGCGAAAAGTTGTTTGCCCAAATGCACCACAACGCCAGCGGCGCTGCCGACTTCCTGAATCTGCCCAGCAACTCGGTCGTGGAGTTGGGCTCCAAGATTGAAATCTGAGCACCGTGGACCTGCCCGAGCTGCGGACGCCGCGCTGTGTGCTCACGCTGTTGCGACCAGAGCATGCCAATGCCTGGTTGGACTACCGCATCCACAATGCCGCGCACTTAGGCCCCTGGGAGCCAGCCCGTGATTCCGCCGAGGGTACGCTGGAGCAGGTCACCGCGCGCAAGGCTGAAATGTCTTTGCAAGCGTTTGAAGCCGGTACCGCCGTACAGTTCCTGGCGCTGGATGCCGCTACGGGAGTCATGGTGGCGGCTTGCAATTTCACCAACATCGTGCGCGGGCCGCTCCAGGCCTGTTACCTCGGCTATTCGGTCGCCGAGTACCGGCAGGGCCAAGGCTTGGGGTACGAGGTGGTGCAGGCGGGCATGGCGTATATGTTCGGCACCTGTGGGCTGCACCGCATCATGGCCAACCACATGCCGTCCAACACCCGCAGCGCTGCCCTGCTGCAGCGCCTAGGTTTTGAGCGCGAAGGCTATGCCCGCCAATACCTGAAGATTGCCGGTCGGTGGGAAGACATGGTGCTCAACGCGCGGATCAACCCCCAAGTGTGAGCGGACCAAGCGGCAATGCCACAATGCCCGCCATGTCATTTTTCAAAGATTTGAGCCTCTCTAGCGCCAGTGCGGGCTTTGTCGCGGTGCTGGTGGGGTTTACCAGTTCGGTGGCGATTGTGTTTCAGGCCGCGCTGGCGCTGGGTGCTACGCCCGCCATGGTGGCCTCTTGGATGTGGGCACTGGGCATCGGCATGGGGGTTTGCTCTTTGCTGCCCTCACTATGGCTAAAAAAGCCAGTGATGGTGGCCTGGAGTACCCCAGGTGCCGCCGTATTGGCGACGGCAGCCACGGCCGGTGGCTTCGACATGGCGGACGGCGTTGGGGCCTTCATGCTATGTGCGCTGCTCATCACATTGGCGGGTGCCACCGGCTGGTTTGAGCGGGTCATGAACCGCATTCCGCTGGCCTTGGCATCGGCGCTGCTGGCCGGTGTATTGGCGCGCTTTGGCTTGTCGGGTTTTGTGGCCGCACAAACCGCATTGCCGCTGGTGGTCACGATGCTGTTGGCCTACCTTGTGGGCAAGAGGTTCCTGCCGCGCTATGCCGTGCCATTGACTTTGCTGGTGGCCATTGTTTTTGTCGCTTTTCGCGCCGAATTCACTGCGGTTGATATTCAGTTGGGCTTGACCGTCCCGGTGTTTGTGGCCCCGAAGTTTTCGTGGGCGGCATTCATCAGTATGTCTCTGCCCTTGTTTGTGGTGACTATGGCGTCCCAAAACCTGCCCGGTGTGGCCGCTATTCAGGCGGCTGGCTTTGCGGATCGCCGTGCTGAGGGCGGTGATGCGGGTATTCCAATATCCAAAGTCATCACGCTCACTGGACTCATGACACTGGTGCTGGCACCCTTTGGCGCTTTCGCGCTCAACTTGAGCGCCATCACTGCGGCCATTTGTATGGGGCCAGAGGCCCATAGCAACCCGGCGCGCCGCTATACCGCTGCCGCGTCTTGCGGCGCAATTTATATCGCTATCGGTCTATTTGGTGCTGCTATCACCGGGGTGTTGACGGCCTTCCCCAAAGAGCTGGTAGCGGCCATTGCGGGCCTGGCCCTGTTGGGCACCATTGGCGGTGCCATGCATGCGGCCTTGCAAGATGAGCGCAACCGCGAGGCGGCGCTCATTACGTTTTTGGTAACGCTCAGTGGCGTGGTCGTTGCCGGAGTCGGTTCGGCCTTTTGGGGCGTGGTGGCCGGCGCGGTTGCGCTTTTAGTGCAACACTACGGGCGTATGCCCCAGGCCAAGGTCTGACCGGCCCTTGCGCTGCGCTGTTGGCACCCCTTTCACTTTTTTGCAAGAGACACCATGGAACTTCTGTTCGTAGCCGACCCGCTGGAGTCGTTCAAGATCTACAAAGACACCACCTTTGCGATGATGCGCGAGGCCCAGCGCCGCGGCCACCACATCAGTGCCTGCCACCCGAAAGACATCGTGTGGGAGCGTGGCGGTGTGGTGTCCGCCAGCGTGCGCAGCATCACGCTCACGGGCGACAAGCTGCAGTGGTTTACCGAAGATGCGACCGGCGTGCGCGCGCTGAAGGACTTTGGCGGCATCGTCATGCGCAAAGACCCGCCCTTTGATTCCGAATTCTTTTACGCCACCCACTTGCTAGAGCAAGCCGAGCGCGAGGGTGCCAAGGTGTTCAACAAGCCCCGCGCGCTGCGCGACCACCCGGAGAAGCTGGCGATTCTGGAGTTCCCCCAGTTCATCGGCCCCACCATAGTGACGCGCGACGCCGCGCTGGTGAAGCGCTTCCACGCTGAGCATAAAGACATCATCCTGAAGCCGCTGGACGGCATGGGTGGCACCGGTATCTTCCGCGTCAAAGAAGACGGATTGAATCTGGGCAGCATCATCGAGACGCTGAACAAAGACGGCGCCGAAACCATCATGGTGCAAAAGTTCTTGCCCGCGATCAGCGAAGGCGACAAACGTGTGCTGGTGATTGGCGGCAAGCCAGTGCCCTTTTGCTTGGCGCGCATTCCGCAGGGTGGCGAGGTGCGTGGCAACCTGGCTGCCGGCGGCAAGGGCGTTGCCCAGCCGTTGACCGACAGCGACCGTGCGATTGCCGAAGCGCTGGGGCCGATTCTTGCGGCGCGCGGCCTGCTGCTGGTGGGGCTGGACATCATTGGCGACAAGCTCACCGAGATCAATGTCACCAGCCCGACCTGCTTTCAGGAAATCACCGACCAGATGGGCTTTGATGTGGCGGCGATGTTTGTGGATGCGCTGGAGGCCGCGCTTTAGAGGCTAAAGCGCGTGCAGCTGGAGTTCTTCCAAAGTCACCAGCTCCAGGGCTTTGGCATGCGTTGCCTCTAGCCATACGGGCGGCGCTACCCCGGATAACAAAGCCTCTTTCCAGCGCAAGGCGCACAGACACCAGCGGTCTCCCGGCTTGAGCCCGGCAAAACGACTTTCGGGCCGGGGCGTGATCAAGTCATTCCCCCGCGCCAACGAATAGTTTAAAAACTCAGCCGTCACCTTGGCGCACACCACATGCGTGCCGCGGTCGTTTCCATCGGTGTTACAGCATCCATCGCGGAAATAGCCTGTCAAAGGGGAAAAGGAGCACGCCACCAGCGGGCTCCCGAGTACGTTTAATGCGGTCATATCGCTGCCGATTTAGAGGGTGAGGGATAAAGCGGGTGTAAGGGTTGGGGTACACAACATGCTTTGCAGTGATCATCCATCAAAGTACGGGGTCAGGCCCATTGCGGTCTTTCGCTGCGCTCCAAAGCAGTCGGTGAGAATGAGACTTCAACGTTGATACTTTGAGGCACAACCATGCAAATCAAACAGGATATGCGTTGGTTCTGCGATCATGGCTCTATTGAGTCCCTGCAATGTTTGGTTGTGTCGGTGCAGCGTTCAATTGGCAGGGCGACTGAGTTTTAGACGTAAGGTCATTTCAGTAATTTTCGTTAGATCAGATATGGGCAGCGGGAGGAGATCCGTAATGTGATTGCCGCTATCAATATTGAGAGAGTGGTGAGGTAATGGTAGATGTCTAAATGGACGATCACGCTTTGCATTGCGCTAGCTTTAACCGGCGCCGGGTGCGGCGAGAAACAACCTGAATTGCCCAAAGGGGTTTTCCCGGGCAAACAGTACGTGGAGGCAACGTTTCCATCGGGTGCGCAAGAGGGGCCGTACAAGGGCAAGAAGATTACTTTCTACATTCCAAAGGCCTATGTGGAGTGGGATGGAATTCAAACACTAGGCGATAGACCCAAAGTCCCCATCAACTTTGAACTGCCTGAAAAAATACCCAGCCTCTTGGCACCCCCATACCCCTGGGCTGGCATGGACTACCGCAGCCCCCAAGCTGAAGCCTTACGAAAAGAGTTCTATAAAGCTCACCATGGGCGCTTCAGAATGATGTTGAATTTCGGGGTAGGAAGTGCAGAGCAGTTCATGCGCGTAAACATTGACAAATCAGACCCGCGTACCAGCTCATCAACACCCTATGTGCAACTCAGTCCGCTTGCTGGTTTACAGCGCTATGCCCCGCTGCGATGTTTTGAGAAACATGCTGACATCAGCCATGTCGAACTGCAACGGCAGCTTGCGCAGACCCAAAAAGCCATGCGTGATCACATAGACCAATCCCACTCAATTCCCTTCACTGAGGCCGATCTACAAGGATCGCCCGATGGCCCACCGGTACCGCCCAATTGTGTAGTTCTCGGATCGGAACAAACCCTCTTCACCCCGGTTGGCACACCTGAGGTAGAGGCCCTGTATGTGGACTCGTGTGATTTACAGGCTTGCGACAGCTACATCAGCGTCAATGGCGTGGATGTTCGCTTTTCTATTCCGTTAGAACTACTGACTCGTTGGCGCGAAATTGCCCTGCCATCGCAAGAGTTACTGCGCAGCTTTCTGATTCACCCCCCTGCCTCTGCTGCGAGCCAACCCGCTGCACCGGTCTCTCATAACCGCTAAACGTACAGGAGTGATGTTAAAACCGGAGCCAGTTCGGACTCCGGTTTCGCAATATCTCGATTGCCCGATAGGCAATTTGGGAGATCAGCATGCGGATGACTATTGATGCGCGGATTGGTGGGGTGTTGAGGACATCGTGCTGATCCGATTGGCTGAGTTTGAACGAGCGAATGTCTGTCAACCACTCTCTTATGCAAATTGGGCCACGCCAACGACCGACCGCTTCCGCTCGATTGGAGTCGTCGGCAAGCATCTTAAACGCGCACCTGCGAACGTCCGCTTTGCATCATTGGATTTGTCACCCAAGCGTTCCAAGGTATGGCCAACGGATGCGCGTGCATCCAGGTGCATCGAAAAGGCTTTAAAACGGCCTTCCAAAGCAAATTCCAAACGTTTCAGGCCTGTGGCCCAGGTATTTACTGCCTGAGTAGCTATGAATTTGGTAGCGACGCGGTGCCGCAACTAACCCAACGGACTGCCATCCACAAACACCTTGATCTCTCCCGCAGCCATCGCCACCCAGGTTTCATTGGTGGTCAAGGGCTCCGTCACCACAATCACCAGGCGGTCCTCGGGGGAGTTCAGTTCCGACAAGTCCACGCTCACGTCTTCGTCTTTCAGCTGCACCTGGCTAAACGGGTGCTGGCGCACGACGTAGTGCAGCTTGGTACTGGCGTGGGCCCACAGGGCTTGCCCGTTACTCAACAAAAAGTTGAACGTGCCGTGCTTGGCAATGCGGGGCACCAGCTCGTTCAGGGTGTGGGTCAGTTCCTCCACGCTGGGTACGCCCGCGTGGGATTTGTTCATCTCCTGCAGCAGCCAGCAAAAAGCCAGCTCACTGTCGGTGCTGCCCACCGGCCTGAAGCTGCCATGCAGTAGCGGGTGGAAGTCTTTCAAATCGCCATTGTGGGCAAACACCCAGTAGCGCCCCCACAGCTCACGCACAAAGGGGTGGCAGTTTTCCAGCGCTACCGCACCCACCGTGGCCTTGCGTACGTGGGCCACCACGTTGTGGCTTTTGATGGGGTAGGTGCGCAACATTTGCGCGATGGGGGATGTGGCCGCACTTTCTTTGTCGACAAAGTGGCGGGCAGCCTTGCCGGGCGTCGGGCCATCGCTCTCAAAGAAGGCAATACCCCAGCCATCGGAGTGGTGGTCGGTGCAGCCGCCGCGCTGGGCAAAACCCGTAAAACTCAGCGTCAAGCTGGCGGGCAAGAGGCTGTTCATTCCTAGCAGTTGGCACATGGAAGCAGTTTAACGCGCCGGGTGGCTGTTTATGCCGAACTTGCTGCATGGGGCTGCGCATAATGCTTTCCTCCCAAGCGTCTGTCGTCTTGTTCCCTACCGCCGAGAAAAGTGCCATGCTGCTCCCCTTGAAGTCGTCTCCGTTGGCCTTGGCCATCGCCATCACTGTTGCCATGGGGAGCGCGCTGAGCGCATCCCCTGCGGCCGCCCCAATACCCAGAATACCCAGTACAGCCAGCACTGGTCTGGGCTTTTACCGCCAACCAGCCTTGCAAGGCGACCAGATTTATCTGGTGGCCGAAGGCGATATCTGGCGCACTGACACCAACGGCGGCCGCGCGGAGCGGGTCACCACCCACCCGGGGGCCGAGAGCTTCCCGGCCGTGTCGGCCGACGGCCAGTGGCTGGCCTTTGTGGCCCAATACGACGGCCCGGGCGACGTGTATGTGATGCCAGTGACTGGCGGCGTACCCAAGCGCCTGAGCTGGGAGGCCTCGCCCCAGCGCGTCTGGGGCTTCACTGCCCAGGGGGAGGTGCTGTACACCGGCCCATCGCAAACGGGCCAACCCATCACCCAGTTGTATGCCGTCAACCCCAACACCTTGAAGCGCCGTGCGCTGCCCGTGGGCCAGGCCAGCGATGGTGCGCTGAGTGCCGATGGCAAGCGCCTGTACTTCACGCGCAATGGTTTGCGCGGTGACAACGCGCGCCAGTACCGCGGTGGTGCCATGGCCAAGCTGTGGACGCTGGACTTGAGCAGTACGGCGGAGGCTACGCCTTTGCTGGCGCCCGGTGCCAATGACTCACGGCCCATGCCTTACCGCAGCGCGGCGGGCGAGCGCGTGGCGTTCTTGTCGGACCGCGACGGCACGGTCAATGTGTGGTCGGTGGCTGCGGATGGACGGGACCTGCGCCAGCACAGCCGCTTCAAAGGCTGGGACGTGCGCCACGCCTCCATCAGCGGTGCACGCGTGAGCATCGCAGTGGGTGCAGACATTTATTTGCTGGACCTGGAAGCCCCCGCAGCCAGCGAAGGCCAACGCGTCGCCATTCGCCTGGGCGGCGACTTTGACCACCAGCGCACCCGCTGGATCAAAAAGCCGCAGGAGTTTTTGACTGACACCGCCCTGGCACCCAATGGCGAGCGCGTGCTGCTGGCCAGCCGCGGGCAATTGGCTACGCAGGGTATTGCCGCACTGCGCCGCGCCGAGCTAAACCAGAGCGAGCAAGGGCGCTGCCGCAAAGGCGAATTCAGCGCGGATAGCAAAACAGTCTTCGCGCTGTGCGACTTCAGCGGTGAGCGCGAAATCTGGCGCCTGGCGGCCAATGGTCTGGGTGCTCCGCAGCAAATCACCTTTGGTGCCAAGTCCCCGCGCACGCAACTGCAACCCTCGCTCGATGGCCGCTACATTGCCCATACCGACAAGGAAGGCCAGCTTTTCTTGACCGATCTGAAAGCCAGTGGCCCGACCGCCACGCGGCTGATTGGCCATGACCGCTTGACGGCAGACATCAGCCACTTGACCTGGTCACCCGACAGCCTGGCCCTGGCTTTTACCCAGCCCCTGACAGCGGGGCAGCGTGCGCAATTACGCCTGTACAGCATTGCCGATGGCAAGACCCACACCCTGACCACCGACCGCTACGACACCGACGCCATCACGTTCACACCCGATGGCCGCTGGCTGTACTTCGCGTCGCAACGCAACTTTGCGGTCACCGGCAGAGCCAACCCTTGGGGTGATCGCAATATGGGGCCGTTTTTTGACAAGCGAACCAAGCTCTACGCGCTGGCCTTGCAGCCCGACCAGCGCTTTCCTTTTGCCCCCAAGGACGAGTTGACACCCGCATCCGACAAATCCGACAGCGGCGCGGATACCAAGGCCGAAGCCAAGCCGGATGCGAAACCAGACGCCAAGCCCGATGCCAAGCCTGAAGCGTCGACTGCATCCACGGCTAAGCCCGACGCACCCAAGCCACCAGCTAAAAAGCCCGCCATCGTGTGGGCCGGTTTGTCGGATCGTATTTACGAAGTGCCACTGCCTGCGGGCAACTACGATGCCTTGCGTACCGATGGCAAGCGGCTGTGGTTTCTGGACACCGAAGCCAACGCCAGCACGGAGCGCAAGCCCAGCCTGAAAACACTGAGCATTGACAACCTGGGCGGCAACCCGGAGACCGTGTCGGCCGATGTGCGGTCGTTTGACCTGAGCGCCGATGGCAAGAAGCTGATGCTGGTGCGCGTGCCAGCCGCAGGTGCCGCCCCGGATATTTTTCTGGTGGAAGCTGCCCCCAAATTGCCCACCGAGCTGCCCAAGTTCCAGGTCAAGTGGAGCGACTGGCAAATCGCCACCGACCCCAAAGCCGAATGGCGCTACTTGTTTGCCGACGGCTGGCGCATGCACCGCGACCACTTCTATGACAAGGCCATGCACGGTGTGGACTGGCAAGCGGCACGCGCCAAATACGAGCCCCTGGTGGAGCGCGTAACCGACCGCGCGGAGCTGGCCGAGTTGATGGCGCAGATGGTGGGTGAGTTGAGCGCGCTGCACAGCCAGATCGGCGCAGGCGACGTGCGCGTTGCACCCGAGGAGCCCGGTCTGGCCGGCCTGGGTGCCCGGCTGGAGCGCACCGAGCGGGGCTGGAAGATCGAACATATTTACCGCAGCGATCCGGAGCTGCCCAGCGATGTGTCGCCGCTGGCCCAATCGGGTTTGAACTTCAAGCCGGGTGACGTTATCACCACGATCAACGGGCGCAAGGTGCTGGATGCTGCGCACCCTAGCGATCTGCTGCGCGGACAGGCGGGCAAGCAGGTGCTGCTGCAGGTCTTGACCACAGAGGGCAAGGAGCAGCAGCGCATCGTGACCCCCGTGGCCCAGCGCCGCGAGCAGCAGTTGCGCTATGGCGATTGGCGCTACTCCCGGGCGCGCGCGGTAGACGCTGCCTCGCAAGGACGCATCGGCTACGTGCACTTGCGCGCCATGGGGCGCGACGACATTGCCGACTTTGCCCGCGAGTTTTATGCGCAGTCCGACCGCGAAGGGCTGATCATTGATGTCCGCTTTAACAACGGCGGCAATATTGACAGCTGGATTCTGGAAAAACTGCTGCGCCGCGGCTGGGCATTTTGGCAAACCCGATCGCCCGAGGGGTCGCCCGCCTATTCGAATATGCAGCATGCATTCCGCGGGCAACTGGTGGTGCTGGCCAATGAAGAGACCTATTCGGATGGCGAGACCTTTGCCGAAGGCTTCAAGCGCCTGGGCCTGGGGCCGGTGATTGGCAAAACCACCTCGGGTGCGGGGGTGTGGCTCTCGGACCAGAACCGCCTGATCGACAACGGCATCATGCGCGCGGCGGAGACGGCGCAAATGGACCCGGAAGGCCGCATCCTGATTGAGGGTGTGGGCGTCAAGCCCGATGTGGAGATCGACAACCTGCCGCGCGCCACCTTTTCTGGCGGCGATGCGCAACTGGACGAAGCGATCGCCCAGCTGAAGAAAGCCATGGCGGCGAAGCCGGTGGTTTTGCCCAAGCTGGGCGACTATCCGCGTCCTATCCGGCTGAAATAAAGCTTACACAAGCCTGTCCGCCCGTCTTGTTACAGTTACGCTCTAAACACCTTATCTATCAGTCAACCAGAAGAACGAGGACACCTATGACCACCAAAGCATCCAAAATCATTTACACCCTGACCGATGAGGCGCCGCTACTGGCAACCCACGCGTTTTTGCCCATTGTTCGCGCTTTCGCGGCCCCTGCAGGCATTGAGGTGGCGGAGAGCGATATTTCGGTGGCGGCCCGCGTGCTGGGCGAGTTTTCTGACTACCTGAAAGACGAGCAAAAGCTGCCGGACAATTTGGCAGAACTGGGTCGCCTCACGCTCTTGGCAGACACCAACATCATCAAGCTGCCCAATATCAGCGCATCGGTAGGCCAGCTCCAGGCCTGTATCAAGGAACTGCAAGGCAAAGGCTATGCCTTGCCAGACTACCCCGAAGCTCCCAAGACGGATGAAGAAAAATCGGTCCGCGCGCGCTATTCCAAGTGCACCGGCTCCGCCGTGAACCCCGTGCTGCGCGAAGGCAATTCGGACCGCCGCGCGCCCAAGGCTGTGAAGGAATACGCCCGCAAGAACCCGCACAGCATGGCCGAGTGGAGCCAGGCTTCACGCTCGCACGTGTCGCACATGCACGCCGGTGATTTCTACCACGGCGAAAAATCCATCACGCTGGACCGCGCCCGCGAAGTCAAGATGGAGCTGATCACCAAGAGCGGCCAGACCATTGTGCTCAAGCCCAAGGTGTCGCTGCTGGACCGCGAAGTCATCGACAGCATGTTCATGAGCAAGAAAGCCCTGCTGGAGTTCTACGAACGCGAAATCGAAGACGCACGCAAGACCGGTGTGATGTTCTCCTTGCATGTGAAGGCCACGATGATGAAGGTGTCGCACCCCATCGTGTTTGGCCACTGCGTGAAGATCTTCTACAAGGAAGCGTTTGAAAAACACGGCGCCTTGTTCAAGGAACTGGGCGTCAACGTCAATAACGGCATGGCTGATCTGTACGGCAAGATTGCCACCCTGCCGCAAAGCAAGCAAGACGAAATCAAGCGCGACCTGCACGCCTGCCACGAGCACCGCCCCGAGCTGGCCATGGTGGACTCGGCCAAGGGCATCACCAATTTCCACTCGCCCAACGACATCATCGTGGACGCCTCCATGCCCGCGATGATCCGCAACGGCGGCAAGATGTGGGACGCCAACGGGCGCCTGAAGGACGTGAAGGCCGTGATGCCAGAGTCGACCTTTGCGCGCATTTACCAGGAGATCATCAACTTCTGCAAATGGCACGGCAACTTCGACCCCAAGACCATGGGTACCGTGCCCAATGTGGGCCTGATGGCCCAGCAGGCCGAGGAATACGGCTCGCACGACAAAACCTTTGAAATCTCCGAAGACGGTGTCGCCAACATCACCGACCTGGCTAGCGGCGAAGTGCTGCTGAGCCAAAACGTGGAAGCGGGCGACATTTGGCGCATGTGCCAGGTCAAGGACGCTGCGATCCGTGACTGGGTCAAGCTGGCCGTCAACCGCGCACGCAATTCCGGCATGCCCGTCGTGTTCTGGCTGGATTCGTACCGTCCGCACGAAGCCCAACTGATCACCAAAGTGAAGATGTACCTGCATGAGCACAACACCGTGGGCTTGGACATCCAGATCATGAGCCAGGTGCGTGCGATGCGTTACACACTGGAGCGCGTCATTCGCGGCCAGGACACCATCAGCGCGACCGGCAATATCCTGCGCGACTACCTGACCGACTTGTTCCCGATCATGGAACTGGGCACCAGCGCCAAGATGCTGTCCATCGTGCCATTGATGGCGGGTGGCGGCATGTACGAAACTGGCGCAGGCGGCTCTGCGCCCAAGCATGTGCAGCAACTGGTGGAAGAAAACCACTTGCGTTGGGACTCGCTGGGTGAATTCCTGGCGCTGGCGGTTTCGCTGGAAGACCTGGGGCTGAAGACGGGCAACGACAAAGCCAAAATCCTGTCTAAAACGCTGGACGCTGCGACGGGTAAATTGTTGGACAACAACAAGAACCCATCCCCCAAGACCGGACAGTTGGATAACCGTGGCAGTCAGTTTTACTTGGCCATGTACTGGGCCCAAGAACTTGCCGCGCAGACTGACGACAAAGACCTGCAAAGCCACTTTGCAAAATTGGCCAAGACGCTGACGGACAACGAGAAGAAGATCACCGAAGAGTTGAATGCCGTGCAAGGCAAGCCTGCTGACATTGGCGGCTATTACTTGGCGGACTTGGCCAAAGTGACTGCGGTGATGCGTCCGAGCGCTACGCTGAACGCTGCTATCGGCGGCTGATCACCGCGTCCTAAGGAATAGGCTGCGCCGCGAGGTGCGGCCTATTTTTTTAGCTTCTCGGACCACAGTTGCCCACCCGTCGCCCAGTTGTGTGCCGGCACATCGGTAATCAACACATCCACAGAGTCGGGCGAGCCGCCCAGTACTTCGACGCTGACACGGGTGATCTCCTCGACCAGTTTCTTCTTCTGCTCTACGGTGCGGCCTTCGATCATCTCAACGTGGTAAGTGGGCATGCTGGCTCCTGTGAATCTGTGGGTTTAATAAAGGCCTGAATTATCACGCGTGACCTCGGGGGGCATTCTTGGGTGGCCTGCGGGCGTTTAGACTGCGCGGGTTCTGTTTATTTCAGGTGATTTTTTGGCTGGTCCGTTTTCCTTCAAGGCATTGTTCGCCGACCCCTGGGCCACGCGCTTGGTGCTGGCCTGTGCGTTTGTGCTGCATTACGTGTTGGGCGCGGCGGTGGGCCTGTCGGTGGATGAGGCGCACTACGCGCTGTACGCCACCCATTTGGCTCTCAGCTACTTTGACCACCCGCCCTTGGTAGGCTGGGTGCAGTGGCCCCTGGTGGCGCTGAACGCACCGGTAGACGTGTTGCGCTGGATTCCTGAGCTGTTGTGGCTGGGGACTGCTTTGCTGGTGTTTCAAATCGCAGAGCGTTTGCAGGCATTCACAAACCGCCCCCACGACAACAAACGCCTGGGCGCTGGTTTTTGGGCCGTGCTGGCGATGGCTCTGGCACCGCTGCTGCACGTGTTGGGTATTGGCCTGTTGCCTGATACCTTGCTGATGTTTTTTACCGCGTTGTTAATGTGGCAAACCTTGGGTTTGATGGCGTCTGGTGCGACGGTAAGCCCAGCACGCTGGCTGGCGTTAGGGCTGGTCCTGGGGCTGGCGGGCTTGAGCAAATACACCGCCATCTTTGCGGCCCTGGCGGTGGCGGCTTGTTTGTTGGCTGCGCATGGCATGCGCCTGCTGCGCAGCCCCTGGCCATGGGTGGCCGTGCTGCTGGCGGTTTTTGTGGTGTCGCCGGTGGCGATCTGGAACGCGCAGAACGGCTGGATTTCCTTTGTCTACCAAACCCAGCACGGCAAGGGTGGCGGCTGGCGCGTGCTGCCCTTCGTTCAGTTTTTGGTGGTGCAGTTGTTGGCCTACGGGCCTTTGCTGCTGTGGGGTGCAGCGGGGTGGTGGGCGCTGCGCGCCACGGCAGCGCGCGTGCTGCCCGTACTCTTTGTGTTGCCCTTTGCCGTGTTGGCAGGTCTGTCGGGCGGTGGTAGCAGCCTGCCGCATTGGACTGCGCCGGCTTGGGTGGCACTGGCGCCTTTCGCTGGCGTAGGCTTGGCCGAGTTTTTGCAGCGCAGCGCCCCCGTGTGGCGCAAGGGGTCTGTCGGTGCCTTGGCGCTGGTGCAGCTTGTGATGGGCCTAGGTCTGATGGGTCTGATGTCCGGTGGCGGTGCGCCGTGGCTCACGCCCAAGACGCCGACCAGTGACGCAGCACAAGCTGCGCCTGAGAGTCCCAATCCGTTTGCCGATCTGCATGGCTGGGAGCAAGCAGGCGCGCGCGCCTTGGTGCTGGCCCAGCAGCGGGGTTTGCAGAGTGTAGCCGTACAAAACTGGACGCTGGCCAGCCGCATCGGTTGGTACGCGCGGCCCCTGCCGGTGCATGTGCTGGAAGACCGGTTCGATCAGTTCGATTTTTGGGCAGGTGACTTGCCGCAGGGTGGCAGCACTTTGCTAGTAGATTGGTCGCAAATGGCTTACGAAGTTCCGCTGGCACCACATGGTTTTTCAAGCTGCACGCTACTGGAAACGTTGCCCACAGTGCATTGGGGTACGACGCTGTCGACCTTCCGTTTTTACGACTGCCGCCAGTGGCTGGGCGAGCCCCAACCCCGGCTGAGGAATCCATGAGCGCGCCACTGAACTCTCCGCTGCCACGCCAGATTCCGCTTTGGGTCTGGGCGCTGCCACCCTTGCTGCTGATAGCGTCTGCGCCGCTGTGGTTGCATTGGTATGAGCCTGCGATGTTTCTCGCCATCAACCAGGCTTGTATGGGCATTGCCGCACCGGCGTGGACGGGCTTGAGCATGCTGGGCAATGCCTGGGCTATCTTGGGCCTGACAGCGCCGCTGATTGTGCTGGCACCGCGCTTGTTGTGGGCCTGGCTGTGTGCCGCGCCGTTCGCCATTCTGTTTGCGCGCGGTGGCAAAGCGCTTTTGGAGAGCCCACGGCCGGCCGCCGAAATTGACAACACCCAGATGCGCATCGTGGGCGAAGTGCTGCACAACGTGTCCATGCCCTCGGGCCACACCCTGACCGCGTTTGCCGTCGCATCCGGCATCTACTTTGCATTGCCGCCCGCGCGGCGTTTGCACCATGCCTGGTTGTTTGTTTTGGCTGCCGGTGCCGGGCTGTCGCGCATTGCGGTAGGGGCGCATTGGCCTGGCGATGTGGCGGTAGGGGCTGCCTTGGGGCTGCTCAGCGGCATGCTGGGGCAAATGTTGCTGGTACGGATGGGACCTGCCCACCAGTTGCCTACCGCGTGGAGTCTGCGCGTGGTGGCGCTGTTGTTGCTATTGGCCGTCTACCACCTGTTGGCCGAAGAGTTGGACTTTGCCGAGAACCTGCCGTTTCAGGGCGCGCTGGCCCTGGTGGCGGTGGTGTCCTTAGCTGTTTTTGGCTGGCGCAGCTTTGGCAAGCTGAAGCGCCAGCGCACTTAAAGACCCATAGGCCGCGCCTGCGTCTGCAGACCATGCCGCTACGGCAGCAGCTTGCCGGTTGATGGCGGGCAGATCGCCGCGTGCAGCCGGGCCGGTCAGTGCGCCCTGCGGGCCCAGGCGGGTGATGTTGGCGACGGAATTGGCCAATAGCTGCGCACGCAGTGTCTCGATGATGGGCTGCGGCACGCCAGTTGTGCGCCACAAATCCTCGGCCACCGATTGCAGTACGGGTACAAAGTTGGTGGCAAACACCGCCGCTGCGTGGTAGAGCAGTTTGTCCGCGCTGGCCACCTCAAAGCACTGTGCACCCATGGCGCTAAAAGCCGTGCGCAAATGGGCGCAGGCCGTAGCATCGCCCTCTAGCGCGCAGGCTGTTCCCGCAAATTGGGCGACCGCAGTTTCCGGATCAGCAAAGCTCAAAATGCAATGGGCGCTGGCAGTGCGCCAGCCCCGGTCCCTTAAAGGGGCCAAAAGATCGGAACCCAATGCGCCGCTGCCATGGAAAACAAGAGGGGTGCAGGGACTGGGGGCCTGGGTGGCAGGGTGTTCTGCGTAGGTCAAGGAGGAGCCCGCGAAGCGGGCGGGGGACACGGAGCAGAGCGCCCTGCCACCTAGGCCCCCAGGCTCAGCGTGACTGCTTTGTACCTCGGCCAATTGCCGGGCCATGTCTGCAATCTGCGCATCGGGTGTGGCAATCATCCAGATGTCTGCAGGGCGCATGTTGGCCAGACCACTGATTGCGTTACCTGCGCCAATGAATTCAATCGCCGCCGCAGCACTGGCGGGTGACGTGGTCAAGATGTCCTGAATTTGCAGGTGGCCCTGTAGGTGCCACAGCCGTGCCAGCGTCTTGCCCACGCGGCCGGCACCCACTAAGTTGAGCCTCCACGCTCCGCCGCTGCGCGGGTCGCTGCCCCCCACGGGGGCTAATTCCCCTCGGGGCGGCCCAGCGGGGAATTGCGCTGTCGTACTCATACCACCAGCGGGTCTTCCTGCATGGCTTCGATCTGTTCTTCCAGCATTTGCACCTGGCCTTGCCAGTAGTCGCTGGAGCCAAACCAGGGGAAGTTGCGCGGAAAGGTTGGGTCGCTCCAGCGCCGGGCCAGCCAGGCGCTGTAGTGGATCAGGCGCAGCGTGCGCAGCGGCTCTATCAGCACCAGCTCTGCGCGGTCAAACTCGCGAAACTGCTCGTAGCCATCCACCAGCAGGCCCAGTTGGCGGCTGCGTTGTTGCCGATCACCGCTGGTCAGCATCCACAGGTCTTGTACCGCAGGGCCCATGCGGGCATCGTCCAGATCCACAAAGTGCGGGCCGGGTCCTGCGGCCTGTGCGGCGTCGGAGGGGGTCCACAAAATATTGCCAGGGTGGCAATCGCCGTGCAGGCGCAGTAACTTGAATTGCGAGCCTTGATTGATGCCATTTTTGGCCATTGAGCTCATGGATAGTGCGGGAGCAGCTATTAAATCAATAGCGATCTGGCATTGCTTGGCCCAAGCGGTTTGCACATCCAGAGGAATCATGTCGTGCTCCAGTAGCCATTGCATGGATTCCACGCCAAAGGTTTGCACATTCAGAGCTGGACGCACTGCAAACGGCTTTTTGGCACCCACGGTGTGAATGCGTGCCAGAAAGCGGCCAATCCACTCCAGCACTTCAGCATCGTCCAACTCCGGGGGCCTGCCGCCGCGCCGCGGGCTGACGCTGAATGCAAAGCCGCCGAAGTGGTGCAGCGTGGCATCCAGTAGGCGCAGTGGTCCGATAGCGGGTATCTCGGCGGCCATCAGCTCGGCCGCAAAGTCATGTTCTTCTTGAATCCGCGCGTCGCTCCAGCGCTCGGGCCGGTAAAACTTGGCAACCACGGCGCTGCCATCTTCTAGTTGTACTTGGTAGACGCGGTTTTCGTAAGACGACAGGGCCGTCAAGCGGCCATCGCCACGCAGGCCCACAGAGTCCAGTGCGTCCAACACGAGGTCGGGGGTGAGGGGTTCGAAGGCGTGGTGCATGGGGCTATTGTCGGTGCGTTGGGCTGCGGTTAAAGTTCACGCTCTAAACACCTACATGGAGACTATTTGCCATGAAAGCTTTTGCGCTCATTGCCCGGGCTAGCGCCCTACTACTGGGCCTGCTGTTCTTGGCACCCGCTTGGTCTGCCACCGCCAGTATTTCGGTTGCCGCTACAACAAGCTGTGCTCTCGCTGTGGATGGCCGTATTCAGTGCTGGGGTGCTGGCAGCAGCGGCCAACTCGGCAATGGCGGCGTGATCAGTAGCACGCTTCCGGTAAGTGTTGGCGGTATCAGCAACGCAATTACGGTGTCTACCGGCGCCAGCCATGCGTGCGCGGTACTCACCGGTGGCACCATCAAATGCTGGGGCTCCAATGCCAATGGCAAGCTCGGCGATGGAACTACCACCAACAGCGCTACGCCGGTGTCTGTGGTGGGCGTGAGTAGCGCGGTAGCGGTCTCGGCGGGCAATACCCATACTTGTGCGGTTCTCGTCAGTGGCGGCGTGCAGTGCTGGGGTGCCAACACGGGCGGGCAGTTGGGTAATGGCAGCAAGGTCAACAGCAGCGCGCCTGTGGCCCCAAGCATTGGCGGTAGCGCCATTGGCGTATCTGCTGGCTTTGGCCATACCTGCGCGCTGCTCAATGGCGGCACGGTGCAATGCTGGGGCTCTAACGGAAGTGGCCAGCTCGGCAATGGCACGGCCACGAGTACGGTGGCACCCGTGTCGGTGAGCGGCGTTACCAACGCGATATCGGTGGCAGCTGGCACCAATGTTTCTTGTGCCGTGCTGTCTACCGGCGCACTGCAATGCTGGGGTAGCAATCGCACCGGGCAATTGGGCAATGGCACGACAACCGCGGCAGCCACTTCTGCACCGGTGGCGGTCAGTACAGTTAGCGATGCCGTCGCGGTGTCCCTGCCACTGGCCACAGGGGGCGACAAAATCTGTGCTCTGTTGCGTGGTGGAAGCGTCAAGTGCTGGGGTGGAAGTGTGGATGGCTCACGCATCAGTGTGGCCTACCAGACTACGCCCTCGTTGGTCGCAGAGTTATCTGGTGTTCTTGCGGTGTCCTCGTCGGGAACACATGTGTGTGTGCTGCTAGCCAGCGGGGCTGTTCAATGTTCAGGTTCCAACACGGCAGGGCAATTGGGTAACGGAACTACGACCACGTCCCTGGTTCCAGAGGGCGTCGTGGGCTTGTCGGGCGTCAAACTGATTGCCGCTGCGCTAGACCACACCTGCGCAGTATCCGGCAGCACGGGTGGCGTGTTTTGCTGGGGTAGCAATGCAGCGGGCCAGTTTGGCGATGGCTCCACCGTGTCCAGCACGCGGCCCGTGGCCATTAGCGGCTCTCACAGCGTGACATCAATTGGTGCTAAAGATGGTGTGACCTGTGTTGTATACGAAGGAAAAGTGGCGTGTACGGGCCGCAATGCCACGGGAAGCTTGGGTAACGGTACGACGGTCAATAGCGTCACGCCAGGGTCAGTTTCAGGCATCACCACTGCCACCAATGTGTCGGTGGGTGACGCCCATGTTTGCGCGGTCCTGGCGAGTGGTGCGATTCAGTGCTGGGGGGACAACAGTTATGGCCAGTTGGGCAATGGAGGCAGTGCCCAGAGCAACGTGCCAGTGTTGGTTTCGGGGATAGCGACTGCCAAAACATTGGCAGCGGGTGGTACCCATACCTGCGCAGTACTGGCCAGTGGCGCAGTCAATTGCTGGGGCGATAACAGCAAGGGTCAGCTAGGCAACGGGACGGTGACGTCAAGCGCAACGCCGGTGGCCGTATCGGGTGTGAGCGGTGCTACCGCGGTGGCTATTGGCTTCTACCATTCCTGCGCGGTTACCAGCTCCGGTGGCGTGCTGTGCTGGGGGCAAAACACCAATGGGCAATTGGGCAATGGCATCAAGGTAGACAGCAATGTGCCGGTCGCAGTGGCAGGTATTAGCAATGCGACGGCGATAGCCGTCAGTGACGCCAATCAATCGTGTGCTGTGTTGGCTACAGGTGCAGTGCGCTGCTGGGGCGCTGGTATCTTGGGCGACGGCACCACAGGCAACTCCACAGGCACAGTGGTAGATGTGCAAGGGATCACAACGGCAACAGCCGTCGCCGTCGGCCAAGGTTGGGCCTGTGCTGTGGTGGCCGGTGGTGAAGTGAAGTGCTGGGGGCAGGACGAATTTGGTCAGCGTGGAACCGGGCGTTCACTGGGCTCGTTTGCCTCGGTCGCCGCCAGCGCCGGGCTGGGGTCGCTGAATCTACTCAGCTCTGCCACCGCCAACCTGAGTTTTGATACCGAGAAGGTGTTTGCCTGGGCAGAGCGGTCATTCCCGCAAATCTTCACCAATACGGGCTTGGGCACCAAGTCGATTCCTGGCTACTTGTACCGTGGGTACCCCGGCACCAACTTTCTGTTTGTGAATGAAACCGGCTCGCCACGGCTGTTTTATGTCGGCCCGCTGAGTGGCAACTCGGTGCTGGAGCTGGGTTCTTTGGCTGACTTTGTGGTGCAAGCGGGGCAGTAGTCGCAGCTGACCTTGAGTGTTGCTCCTTTTTTAGGAGCTTCTCCCGCACTATCCACGGTCTGAATGGCTGATTTGACTATCAATCGATCAGCCCAGCGGCCCCAAATCATCGCCGTACAAGTCGTGCTCTGCCGAATCGGGTGGGGTCTGGGCCTCCGCATCGGAATCGGAATATCCCTGGTCACTGGCACCCGGCTTATCCTGCGCGCTTGCCAACAGCTCAAACGGCAGCGTTTGCTTGACCAAGATGAGGGTGCAGGGCGCTTCCATGGCCACTTTGATGGGGACCGTGGCGATAAAGCGCTGGGTCTTCAGGCCATGCGTGGCGGCCCCCATCACGATCACGCTGACGTCGTTCCCGCGCGCATAGTCCAGCAGGGCCTGGGCCACATCGCCACTTTCCAGCACATGGCAGGACACTTGGTGGCCGGGGTAGTCCAGCGGTTGCGCCCATTGGCGCAGCGTGGTCAGGTAGCGGCGGTGCACATTGGTCTCGCTTTTTGCCTCTTCTGACGCGCTGGTTTGGCTGGGCGATATCACGGTCACGCAGGCCAGCCGGGCGCCGGGGCGGTTGCCCAGCGCGCGCGCCACGGCCTGGCGCAGTGAGTAGAGTGTGGTGTCCGTGGCATCCTGGTGGGGCACCGCCACCATGACGATGGGGACTTCCTCAATTTGCTGGGCGGGTAGGGGGCTGGCTTGGTAATGCATGCCCGCCGCTTTGACCCAGCGCTTGAAATGCGTGCCAAAGCCCGTGCCTTGCACCTTGCGCCCGCGCGCCGTGACCGTGACCTGGCTGGGGTTGGCCAGGTCAAACGCCAGGTGAGCCGCCGACGGGTAGCGCTTGGCCGCTTCGGGTTCCAGGCAGCGCAGCACCACCTCTTGCAGCCACTCGGGCAGCAAGGCCTTGATCTTGCGCGGCGGCACCGGGTCCATCCACAGGCGCTGGCGCAGGCCCGCTGCGGTTTGTGGGTCGCCAAAGGGCAGCTCGCCCGTGCACAACTGGTACAGCATGACGCCGATGGCAAAGATATCGCTACGCGGATCGCCGCGTATGCCCACCACCTGCTCGGGTGCCATCCACGCAGGTGAGCCCACGGCTTTACGTAGTTGCTCTGCCAACAAGTCGGGGTAATGCGCGTGGCAAGAGAGGCCAAAGTCCAGCAGCACGGCGCTGCCGTCTTCCCGGAACAAAACATTGGCCGGCTTCAAATCCAGGTGCACTGTGTTTTGCTGGTGCAAGGCGTGGGCTGCTTTGGCCAGGGCTGCACCCAGGCGGGCGATCTCGTCTACAGACGCCGTATCGGCTGTGCCCAGCCAATGGTCCAGTGTGCGCCCGCTGATGTACTCCATCACCAGGTAGGGCACGCGGTCCAGATCGCCTGCGGCTACAAAGCGCGGCACGTGGCTGCCGTGCAGCACCTGCATGATCTGGCTCTCGATTTCAAAGCTGACGATGTTCTCTGCGCC
Source organism: Burkholderiales bacterium PBB3 (assembly GCA_002256115.1). Classification (GTDB taxonomy): domain Bacteria; phylum Pseudomonadota; class Gammaproteobacteria; order Burkholderiales; family Burkholderiaceae_C; genus Allorhodoferax. The sequence goes on along the minus strand of NKIK01000016.1, from coordinate 15,004 downwards.
ATCGCCTGCGGTCATGCGCGGTACTTTCATGGCCATCGCAAAGCCGGGGTCGGCGGCACCCTGGCTGTAGTGCACGCGGTAGATGTGGGCCATGCCACCGGAGTGAATGCATTCGTCGACGGTAAAGCCGTCCAGCGCTTCGCCAGGCTCCAATAGCTTCATCGGCCACGCTCCAGCCGGTCAGCAAAAAACTCAGGCAAGCCGGCCTTGCGGATTGCGGCGGCTGCACTGAAGTGGTCATAAGCCACGCGGTGAAAAGTAAGCTGCGCGCGCTCGGTGTCCAGCACGGCATACATGGCAAGCGGCTTGCCATCGCGGGGCTGGCCGACCGAGCCAATGGTGCCCAGCCACTGGCGGTGCTTGGGCACGGGCACCGCCACGCCAGGCTGGGGGCTGAACTTCATCAGTGTGTCCGAGCTACCCCGGTAGTACAGCGATTGCATATGCACATGCCCACCAAACACATAACGCACGCCCGGCCAGGCGCTGGCCGCATCCAGGCTGGCGGTGGCGGCGCGCGCGTCATACACATAGCGCCACAGTTCTGGCCGGTCTGCGCTCGCATGCACCAGCAGCACCGTGTCGCGGTGCAGCGTCATGGGCAGATGTTGCAGCCACAGGCGCTGCGCGGTCGATAGTTGCTTGTGCGTCCACAGGGCGGTAGCATCGCCGATGGTGGTGACTGATTCGGGTGGTGCCACGGCCATGGCATCGTGGTTACCCTGCAAGACCTCCGCGCCTTCTTCGGTCAGCAGCATGATGCGCTCTACCACCTCTGAGGGATTGGCGCCGTAGCCCACCAAGTCACCCAAAATCATGAAGCGCTGCACCTGCTGCTGGCGTGCGTGCACCAGACAGGCGTCCAGTGCTTGCAGGTTGGAATGGATATCAGAGAGCAGGGCAAATCGCATCAGAAGCCCATGGAGAGGGTCTGGCCCAGTTTACAGCGACAGCATATGCCCCACGCGCGGGTCGCCCTTGCCCGCCAGCACTTGCTGGTAGGCCGCTTGCACAGCCTCTGGCCCCTGGTGCTGCGCGACCACAAGCCAGGCACTGCCAGGCTGTGCGACGTGTGCTGCAAATTTGCGCCAGCCCTGCACCATGCGCTGACCCAGGCCTTGGCTGCCCCACTCGGCACTGCGTTTCTTGATTTGCGCAGGCGCAAAAAACAAAGTCGCTTTGGGGCCGGGCAGGTCTTTGGCACCGCCCATCTCAGACACATGGGTCGCACCTATGGAGCTGCTGAACTTGAGCTGCTGGCAATGGGTGTGGATGGCCTTGCGTAGTGTGGTGTTGCCAGCAAAGTCCACGTACACACAGGGTGCGTCCGGCGCAATCTGGTCGAGCTGGTCGTAGGTCAACACGCGGCTGTAGCAGCCCAGGCTTTCGCAAAACGCCACATTGCCGGGCGAGGTCAGTCCTACCACGTCCACGCCTTCGCGCTGGGCTAACTGAAAAGCCGTGCCGTAGGCCGTCTTGCTGGACGCGCTGGAGAGCAGCAACTGCGCACGCTGCCCCGGCACGGCGGTTGCGCCAAAGAAGGCGTTGTCGGCCAGAAAATCATCAATCAGCCACGAGGTGATAAACAGCGGGCGCAGCAGGGCCTGCAGGTCTTCGGTATCCGCGGTGTAAAACGGATCGACGCTGGTGCGCATGTACTGGTTATAGACCGGGTGCAGCTCGGCGCGGTGCGGTGCGATGTCAAAGAAATACGCCGGTGAAATGGTGCCGGGCGTCAGGTCCACCGTGTTGGCCATGGGGAAATAGCCGTAGAGTTTTTCGCCCACTTCCAGCAGCGGGTGATTGGACTCTTGCACGCTGCCAAAGCCCCACACCGGAATGCGCCCCCACGCCGCGTCTTGCGTTGGAAAGAAGCGCCAGTACTGCATGGCGTCCCCCATGGCCGCGTAGGTGATGTTATTGGACGTGAGCGCAAAGCGCTCTATCCGCACACGCACTTGCCCGGTCGGCAAGGGCAGTGTGGGAGCCGTCTGAATTTGCGTGGTGCCAAGCGCGTCCTTGCGGACCAAGAGGTTGAGGGTGTTCATACCCCACACCTTAATGCAAACGGCCGACCCCAACAATGGGGTCCAGCGCTTAGGTGACAGGTACAGGTGCATACAGCTGTACCGGCAAGCAGCCGCAGGTGTAGACGCCTACTCAAGCATTGCAGAAGTCAGAAGTGGAGGGCTGGAGCGCCTCCACGCCGACTACACCGTCGGCCGGGTGGCAGCGATCTTTTTAAGCAGGCTTTGCATGTCGTCAAAGTCCAGTGCGTCGCCCAGGCTGCCGTCGTCATTCACCCACTTCATACGCTTCCCATCCGGCGTCAAAAACAACACCTTGCCGTAATGTGCGGGTGAGTGCTTTGACTTGCGCGCCGCATCTTTGGTGTCATCCTTGGTTTCCACTAGACGTTGCAGCGGTTGGTCGGCTGAGTTGTGCCGAACGCAAACCACAAAGTCAGGGTAGAAATAGTTGTCGTGTTCCGCCCGAACCACGCGCACGGCATAGGGCTTGTTGCGCGGGTTGCGATGCCACCAGACGACAAAGTCGGCGCTGTCCAATGCTCTTGAAAACGCGTTCTCCAGCGCGTTGCCGTACCAAGTGCCATCGAACTGGCCTTGCGAGAATGTGCCATCTTCAAAAACGTAGCTTTTGTCCGCAAGCCACTGCCTGTCATCCATCAGTAGTTCTTGCGCCACGCGTTCGCCGTCTTGTGTGCTGGGCGGCAGCACGCCGTAGATGTTTTTGACGGATCGCTCTAGCGCAATGCCTTCGGGGAACACCATCACGTCCGGCAGCGGTTTGGCATCGATCAGTTTGGCGCGCTGGGCAATTTCGCTGAACATGGCCTCGCAGAGTTCTTGTGCGCTTTTGCGAATAACCCAGTGCGCCGCATCGCGAGCCAAACGCATACGTTCAGCTTCGGCGGGTTGTGCCTCTGGGGGTAAATTCTCCAGCTCTTCATCCAGGGCGCTGTGCAATCGGCTGGCCAGGACCTGCACGATGAGTACGTAATCTTCCTCCTCAGCTTGCGGCAATGTTTGCAGTGCCAGCTTCGCTTCACGGGCTAAAGCGCTGCGGTCGGTGAACACCTGAATGTCTTCGGTATAGCCTTCGCCGGTGGTCAGCTCCGTGTGATGCTCTTTTTCCTTGATGCGATTCAGCGCAGCTTTGACCGCTGTGGCGCGCAGCCCATCCGATATTTCCAGCCGTGTCGCAACGGCCCTTGAGATATCGGACATATCGGTAAGCTCTGGTTTTTCCTCTGTTTTTAGGCTGCGGCCCAATTGCAATAAAGGGTGTTTGCGTGGGTAGGCACGCAAACCATGGCTTGCCAATTCAGCCAGCAGTTCCTTACTGTTTTCTGGTTCCTTGCGGCGGTTGCGTGGGGTGGCAGGGCGGCTCACTTCGTCGAGTGCAAAGTCTCCGGTAGCGCTTTCGCCCCATTTTTCATCCGTGCCGGTGCCTACGTCCATGCTACCTTCGCCGCCGTTGTTGAAGAGTGAACCTTGTGGCCCCAATCCGTCTGCACTAGTGTTGGATGCGGGCAGTGCAGACCGCTCTGGCGCATCTGGTATCGCTATATCAAACGCTACCGGCTGTTGTTCGGTGGGGCGGTTGCTGTAGACCACCGCACCTGACACGGTCTGCATGGTGAGCAGCTTTTCCGTCTGACCTTCGAGTTGACTTTTAACCTCGGTGCTGGCTTTGACGGCGGATTCAAACCCTGCCTGTGCCTGCGCGTTGCCCAGGTATACATAGGCGGTGTCCAGGTCGGCAGGAATTTCCATGGGTTTACCAAAAGCATTGCGTACGGGCCGCGCCACACGCATCACCCGGCCAATGAACTGCATGGCAAAGTCGGCATCGTTCACTGGCTTGATACTGGCGAGCACAAAAGCGCGCGGCGCATCAAAGCCCGTGCCCGCCGATTGTTTGAACACCAGCACACGTTTGGTGTTGTCGTTGGCAATCGCGGCCATCAGCACCGGGTCGGGCTCGTCCGCACTGTGGCGACCAATGGCCTGGGCTGGCACGCCGCACAGACGCATCAAGTCGTCGGCCGCTTCGTCCACGGTCTTTTCGCCATTGGCCACTTGCACCAACAGCAAGGGCGTGACGGCAATTCCCGCTGCTGTCAATGCCTGCTGGATTTTGAGGTTGCGTCGCCATGCTTGGCGCAGCACGGTGCGGCGCAGGTCGGTGATGTGCGCCATGGCGTTGCCCAAGCTATACACCACTGCTTCAATGTATTTTTTGTTCAACCGCGCCTGCACCACCTCGTCGCGGCTGGCGGCAAAGCTCACTTGCGCGCTGTAACCCGCGTGTACCAAAAATTCGTTGAGACGATCGTCCTTGGGTGTGGCGGTGACCATCACCAAGTAGTCAGCAGCCAGCCAGTGGGCGAACTTGCCAAATTCGGTGCCTTTGTCCAACGCAATGTGCGCCTCATCCACCACCAAACCCACTTGCAGACCCCGTGCACGGGCACGGGCCACAAACGCGGCCAACGTTCGGGTTTCGTCGTCGCCATCAGCGTCGTAACCCTTGGTGCGCCACTGCTTACGGGCTACGCCTTGCGCAGTGGATAGCAGCACCATGTTAGGGTGTGCGTCCTGGTTACGGCCTGAGTTCAGGCCATAGGGGGCCAGGTTGGGGGCATTGGCGCGAAGAGCATCTTCGGTCTGCTGCACCAGCGTGACGAAGGGCACAAACCAGAACCACAGTACATCGCGCTGTGCACTCACCCGCTCCAGCACCTGGCTTATGACAAAGGTTTTCCCCGAACCGGTGGGCGCGCGTAACAGGCATGGCGGTGAAGGCTGGCGCAGCAGCGCACGAGTCATGCCGCTGATCAAATCACTCTGAAAGCGTTCGGGCTGCACAGCGCTGCTTTGCGCTGGCATGGCAATGGTTGGCAAAGGCTCGTTCATGCGCTGGCTCCCTGTCCGCCACGCACTTGCCCATTGAGCAGTGCATCGACAATCGAATAGGTGTTGGCCTCCACGCCGCGCTCGGCCAAAAGAGCCGCGAGTGCCTTGGGTCGGGGGCAGAACACGGCCAGCCGTGCTAGGCCATGCTGCGCTGGCAGAGCGGCCAGTACATTGACCGCTTCGGGTGTTGCTGCATGGCAAATAACGGTCAACCAGTCGTCGCCAGTTGCTATTATTTGTATAGCTGTTTGCGCACGTTCCACGGGGACTACAGCCGCATTTTGCATTGAAATGAGAGTAGTGGCATGTTCTGGCTTAGCTTCAAACGCCACGTCAGCCGCTTCAATCTTGTCGAGCTGCAGGTACGCAAACTCCCCGCCCTGCGCCAGGCTGTAACCCGGCTTGCCGCCGTAGCCCGCTATAACCCTGCGCAGCCGTTCGGCGCACACGTCTCGGCACAGGTTTTTGTCAGGTTCTTTAGCGGTAGCCTCGGTGCTGGAGCAGAGAATGAAGCGGCGGTTTCCGCCGTCTTCCGCGTTGAGTTCGAGGACGGCTTGGCCGGTGGTGCCGCTGCCGGCGAAGAAGTCCAAAATGGTGTCGTTGGGTTTTGTAGCTTGTGCAAGCAGGGCTTTGATGACGGACGGCGGCTTTGGATAGGGGAAGGCTTTGTCACCCATCAAGTCCTTGAGTTCCTTTGAGCCTTCCTCTGTTGTACCAACAACTGGCATGTTTAACTCTTCTTCGGCAGTTTCTGACTCCTGCTTGGGTGTGAGCCAGGATGAAATGGGTTGGGTTTCATTTTTCAAGCCCTCTTTGAATCGCTTAAAGGCTGGGCGACCGTATCCAATTTTTTTTCCAACCCAAGAGAGAAGGTCTGGCATGTCTTCGAATAGCAGCGGCGTCGTTCCGCTCATCGGCACATCTTTTTGTCCAATCGCTTCTCGTAACGAGTGTTCTGTCGTGAAGGTTTCAACACGCTGGTCGGTCGGGAACCAGATCAGTCCTTTTGCAATCATTTCCTCCATAGTGTCACCGCGTATTTTTTGCCCCTCCTTCAATCGAGCCGCACTGGAGTAGGCCCAGACTCTTTGGGGGTTGCACGGATAGAAGATCGCAGTGGTGGGATCAATGATTGGGTAGTAGGTATTTGGCCGTTCTCGGAAGTCGTGTGCTTTGGTCAAGTCGCTGAGGCGATATACCCGATCGCCTTCCTGATACTTGTACATCGAGTACGACTTTTCGTCACCAGAAAATCGGAATCCGGGATTCCCGTAGATCAACACATGCTCATGGTTTGTTGAATGAAACGCGCCCTTAGTGTCGTTTCCTCCCGTGCGGCTTCGCCATACAAAGCTACCGACCCTACGCACTGGAAACACCTCGTCCATTAGCAGTTCCAGCCGCGAGCGATTCTCATCATTGATGGACACCAGAATCACACCGTCGCTGGTCAGCAGTTCACGCGCCAATACCAGGCGCTGGTACAAGAACTCCAGCCACTGGCTGTGCCGCCAGCGGTCGTTGGCACCGACGAATTTGTCGTTGTAAACCCAGTCTTTGTTGCCAGTGTTGTAGGGCGGATCAATATAGATCACCCTAATTTTCCCGGCGTGGGTGGCGCGCAGGAGTCGCAGACTGTCAAAGTTGTCGCCTTCAATCACCAAATTGCGGTGGTGGGTGACACCTGCTGGCGTGTGGCTGAAATCCGGCACTACACGGGGCAGTACCACATCGGCATTGAGCGCCGCATCGCGCGCGATGGCGTTGCTCTCCCAATACAGGCCAAGTTTTTGTTTGGTGAGGTGCTCCACCAGCAGGCGGCGCAGTTGGTGCTCATCGAGGTTTTTGAGCTGCGCAAAAAGTGAGGTGGTTTCGGCTGTGGCCATGTGGAATCGAATTGCTGTCTGTGCAAGCCGTGCCAATTTGGCAGGTTTACATCGTGAATTTGCCAAATAGGCGAATTTAACAGATCGATTTGCCTGTGCGGTTTTGCCAGATTGGCATACCCAGAAGAACAATTCGCCCATGCAAATTGGTCAGGTCATTCGTTCGCTTCGGGTTGACAAAGGGTGGTCCCAAGAGACCTTGGCCCACGAGGCAGACATGGCCACCAGTCACGTGTCGCGCATTGAGCGGGGTGATCGACGATTGTCTACAGGCAAGCTCAACGCACTTGCTACCGCCCTAGGTACTTCCGCCACGGCCATTTGCGCCCAAGCCGAGGGTTTGTCCATACCAACGGCACCCCAAAGCCAGGACGGTGACTTGACGCTGGATCACACGAAAGAAGCAGTGGAGTTGCGCAAGGCTTTTCGCAAACTGCCACTTCCGTCACGCCGCTTGGTTGTGGACTTTGCTCAGATGTTGGCAAAGCAGGCAGCCGCGTAAGCAAAAGGCGTGCGCTCAGGGGTACTGTTGACGGGAATGCACGACGTTGAGAATTTCAACTGCAACGGTTGTGACACGGTAAATCAGGATGTAGTTGGGGTGACTGACAAACTGGCGCGTTCCGGGAACGGGGCCGCGTCGAAAAATGGCAGGGAGTTCACCGAGCAATTCGGCATCCTCCTGCAGGCGGTAATTCAGTTTGGTGGCGGCTGCCGGGTTGCGTTCAGCGATGTACTCTGTTATCGCCGTAAGGTCTAGCAGCGCAGTCTCAAGCCAGACGACTGGAAGCATGTCGTGCCTGAGCGGCCTGAACGATGGCATCCATGCGGCGCATCACTTCGTCGGTGCTGTAGCGGGGCGTTTGGGGGTTATCCGCTTTAGCGAGTGACGCTGCTACTTTCTCACTGAGCCAGCGGTCATAGGCCTGCTCCTGCTCGGCAGAGGAAAACTCTGATTCGATGGGGGTGTAGACAGCGTTCATGTAGTTCAGTTTAGCGTAACCACCCATTTCAAACCAGTGATGTGCAAAAGGTGCTAGTCGTGCCCGACCGGTTGCATACCGCTGTGGTGGCCGCGGTTTTATAAGCCAAACAGGCTGCCCAGGCCGTGGGTAGTGCGGAAGCAGCTCCTAAAGTTGTAGCAATCACTGCCACAACTTCTTCAGACTGTCGCCTTCACTACCTATCTCAAATCTGGAGCAGCGCCGGGTTTACACCACGGTGATGGTGACTTCGATATTGCCGCGTGTCGCGTTGGAGTACGGGCACACTTGGTGCGCCTTGTCGACCAATGCCTGGGCCGCAGCTTTGTCCATGCCTGGAATAGAAACTTCCAACTGCACTTCAATGCCAAAACCGGCAGGAATCTGGCCGATGCCAACCGTTGCGTTGATGCTGGTGTCAGCAGGCAAAGCAATCTTTTGGGTGCCGGCTACAAACTTCATCGCGCCGATGAAACAAGCGCTGTAGCCGGAGGCAAACAGTTGCTCGGGGTTCACGCCATTGCCGGGGCCGCCCATTTCTTTAGGCACTGCCAACTTCAGGTCCAGCAGGCCATCCGATGTGCGGGTCGTGCCATCACGGCCACCGGTGGATGTGGCGTGGGCTTGGTAAATCACTTTTTCAATCTTGGTAGTCATCGTGGCTCCTTCGGGGGGTTACTGCAATTGCAGCGGGTTAAAAATGATTGAGTCGATTGCGCAGGGCTTTCAACTGGTGGGTCAGTGCCATCAGCTCGGACAGCGAGCAGTCGGTGGCTTCAGCCACGCAGGGCGGAATAGCGGCCGCGCGGGCTTTGAGCTTTTTGCCCTCGGCTGTGAGCGACACCAGCACGCGGCGCTCGTCCTCTTGGGAGCGCGCCCGCACCAGCAAGCCGCTGGCCTCCATGCGCTTGAGCAAGGGCGTTAGCGTGCCAGAGTTCAGATGCAGACGCTCTCCCAATGCGGTGACACTCATGCCGTCTTGCTCCCACAGCACCAGCAGCACCAGGTACTGCGGGTAGGTGAGCTTGAGCGCGCTCAGCAGCGGGGTGTAGAGCTTGGTCATGGCCAAAGATGCCGAGTACAAAGCAAAGCACAGCTGGTGGTCTAGCTGGAGTGCGGAATCGGCGTTTAATTTGGGCATGGATTGAATTATTGCACACAATTCAATTGTGTGCAATTTAAATTGAAGGCGTGACAGTTGCCACAGCCGTGCGTGTGAAATCTTTACTGGTCGTCGGTCGCGGGCAGCATCGGGTCGCGCAGGTAAATGCCGCGGCGTTTGCGCTCCGTGCGGGCCGATACGGCAATACTGTGCTCCACCCAGTTGCGCAGCTTGACGGCGCGGGTTGATGGCTCGCGGCCCAGGTAATGCATCAGCGCATCGTCGCGCAAGTGGCCTTTGCCTTCCAACACCTGCCAGCCGCCGGGGTAGGTTTGCGATAGGGCCTTGTCGGTCGCGCCACTGCCCACAATGTGGCGCACATCGTCCATGGCCAGCCAGCGGCCAAAGTCATCGTCTTGTACGACGCGCAAATTGAAGCCCTGGTACACATAGTGTTTGCCGCTCAAGGGGGCCAGCACCGAGGTGCGCACACGCCAGCCCAACTCAGCCGCAGCATCAATCACCAGCCGGGTGAAAGCGATGCCGACCAAGGGTGCTGACAAAGCCAGCGCCACCACACCAAAATAGTGATTCACCACGACCAAGTAGATCGCGCACACCACCGTAGCCCCAATCAGCCGCCAGAGGTAGGTGTGCATTGCTGTGGCTCCTGTGCGTTACTGGAAGGCGACTTCCGAGAAGCTGCGCAGCTTGCGGCTGTGCAGTTGGCCCGTGCCCTGCGCGCGCAGCAGCTCGACCGCGCGCATGCCAATACGCAAATGCTGATCGACCCGCTCGCGGTAGAAATGGTTGGCCATGCCGGGCAGTTTGATCTCGCCGTGCAACGGCTTATCGCTCACGCATAGCAAGGTGCCGTAGGGCACGCGGAAACGGAAGCCGTTGGCGGCAATGGTGGCGCTTTCCATGTCCAGCGCCACGGCGCGGCTTTGGCTGAAGCGGCGTTGGGGCTGGTTGTCGGGCAGCAGTTCCCAGTTGCGGTTGTCGGTACTGGCTACGGTGCCAGTGCGCATGATGCTTTTCAGTGCAGCACCCTGGCATTGGGTTACATCGGCCACGGCCTGCTCCAGCGCCACCTGAATTTCGGCCAGTGCCGGAATCGGCACCCACAGCGGCAGCTCTTCGTCCAGCACATGGTCTTCGCGCACATAGCCGTGGGCCAGCACGTAGTCGCCCAGTTGCTGACTATTGCGCAAGCCCGCGCAGTGGCCCAGCATGATCCAGGCATGCGGTCGCAGAACGGCAATGTGGTCGGTGATGTTTTTGGCATTGGCCGGGCCAACACCGATATTCACCATGGTGATGCCTGCGCCATCGGCGCGCACCAGGTGGTAGCCCGGCATTTGCGGCATGCGCGGTGGCTCCTTGCCCAGCGCGTCGGCAGCTTCAGCGGGCAAGCCCGTGCGACGGGTCACTACATTGCCAGGCTCGACAAAGGCGATGTATTCGCTGGCAGGATCTTGCATGGCGGCATGCCCCAGTGCAATGAATTCGTCGATGTAGAACTGGTAGTTGGTGAACAACACAAAGTTCTGAAAATGCTCAGGCCCGGTGCCGGTGTAGTGGCGCAGCCGGTGCAGCGAATAGTCCACCCGCGGCGCCGTGAATAGCGCCAGGGGCTGCGGTTCACCGGCTTTGGTTTGGTAGGTGCCGTTGGCAATACCATCGTCCATGGCGGCCAGGTCGGGCAGGTCAAACACATCGCGCATCAGCATGCGACGCTGGGCCGTCATATTGCCCTCGACATGGTCATGCTCGGCAAATGAAAAGTGCACGGGAATGGGTTGGCTGCTGGTGCCCACCTCTAATTCCACGCCGTGGTTTTGCAGCAGCAGGCGGAACTGCTCTAAGTAGTAGCCACGGTACAGGTCGGGGCGGGTCAGCGTGGTCTCAAAGCGGCCGGGGCCGGCCACAAAACCGTAGCTCAGGGCGGAGGTGTCCGCATGGGCTTTGCGGCTCACGGTGTCGGTGTGGATGCGCACCAGCGGGTAGCAAGCGCGCACATGGCCCAGGGCATCATCCCCGGCCACAAATTGCTGCATGGCCTGGCGCAGGTGGCCGATGCTGGCGTCATAAATACGGGCCACTTGTTCCAGGGCGAGCGTGGGGTCGGTGAAGCGTGCGGGAGCGATAAAGGTGGGTAAATTAGGCATCGCACTATTGTGACGCAAGCCCGCCAGGGTGATTTTTTCCCAGCGATAATGAAGCCACCTGAGACGCACTGTGCAAGACCCTAAAGACTCACGTTTTCAAGAAACTGGCTTCCCCTCCTTGAGTTGGGAGGAAGAGGACTTGCCCACGCGCCCCATGCCCTTGCATGAGCGCCCCTTGCAGGCCCGCATTGACGCCGAAATGGCCGTCATCGCCGAGCACCACATCCGTATCGCCCTGGCCATTGAGAAATTCTGGGGGCACCGCGATTGCGTGGAATACCTGCAGACCTTGATCTTGAGCGGGGGGGATGTGGACGGACGTGCCCGGGTCGGCTTTAAATCGGAAGTGCTCTCCGCCTTGATGAATCTGGTGGCTCTGCACCGCCTGGAGTAGCCCCCAACCCCGCTTGTATGAAACCTGCTGCAACACCCCACCAACACAATTTTGACGTTCTGATTATTGGTAGCGGCCTGGCAGGGCTGACGGCCGCCCTGCTGCTGGCACCGGGGCGCAAAGTAGCGGTACTCACCAAACGGGAATTGAGCGACGGCTCTAGCGGCTGGGCCCAGGGCGGTATGGCTGCGGTGCTGGCCGAAGGCGATTCCATTGACCAACACGTGAACGACACGCTGATTGCCGGGGGCGGCCTGTGTGACCTGGACGCCACCCGCGCGGTGGTGGAGGGCGCGCCCCAAGCTATTAGCTGGCTGCGGGAACTGGGCGTGGCCTTTACCGAAGACCACGACCACCCCGGCGAGCTGCACCTGACCCGCGAGGGCGGCCACAGCCAGCGCCGCATCGTGCACGCCGCCGATGCCACGGGTGCCGCCGTGCAGCAAACCCTGATTCAGCGCGTCAAGGCCACGCCCAATATCACCGTGTTTGAGCACTACATGCTGGTGGATGCGATTGCCGACCGGCACCTCAAACGCAAAGGCAACCGCTGCTACGGGGCCTATGCGCTGGATATCAAAACGGGCGAGGTGGCCACCTTTGCCGCACCCCAAACCATCATGGCCACCGGCGGCGCTGGCAAGGTGTATTTGTATTCCACCAACCCCGATACCGCCACCGGCGACGGCATTGCCGCGGCTTGGCGCGCCGGTTGCCGGGTTGGCAATATGGAGTTCATCCAGTTCCACCCCACTTGTCTGTACCACCCCGATGCCAAGTCGTTCCTGATCACTGAAGCCGTACGCGGCGAGGGCGGACGCCTGTTGCTGCCCGCCAGCGCGGGCGGCACGCGCTTTATGCCCGCCCACGACCCGCGCGCTGAGCTGGCCCCGCGCGACGTGGTGGCCCGCGCCATCGACTTTGAGATGAAGAAACACGGCCTGGACTGCGTCTACCTCGACATCTCGCACCAAAGCCCAGAATTCCTGAAGGAACACTTCCCGAATATCCTGCAGCGCTGCCTGGAGCTGGGCATCGACATCACCAAGCAACCCATCCCCGTGGTACCCGCCGCCCATTACACCTGCGGCGGTGTGATCACCGATTTGGCAGGGCGCACCGATCTGGGTGGGCTGTTTGCCGTGGGCGAAACTGCCTGCACCGGCCTGCACGGTGCCAACCGCCTGGCGAGTAACTCGCTGGTGGAATGTGTGGTGCTGGCCCGTGCCACGGCCCGCGCCATTGAAGCCGATGAGGCGGCGCTGGCCCAAAACGCCAGCCACCCCGCCAGCCCGGTGTTACCCGCGTGGGACGAGAGCCGGGTGACCGACGCCGACGAAGCTGTGGTGATCTCGCACAACTGGGACGAGCTGCGTCGCTTTATGTGGAACTACGTGGGCATTGTGCGCACCACCAAGCGGCTGGAGCGCGCCGCCCACCGCATTGCGCTGCTGCAGTCCGAGATTCAAGAGTTCTACAGCCACTTTCGCGTCTCGCGCGATTTGCTGGAGCTGCGCAACCTGGTGCAGGTGGCCGATCTGATCGTGCGTTCCGCCCACGGCCGCCACGAGAGCCGGGGCCTGCATTTCAGCCGCGATTACCCCGAGATGGCCGAGCAGGCCGTGCCCACCATTTTGACTCCGACGCTACAAAAATAGGAGCTTCTCCCGCACTATCCACGGGCTGAATGGCCTATTTGGCGGCTACTGTCGTTCGTCGCCCGCCAGTGGCATCGTTTTTTTCACTTTAGCCAATACAGCCAGTGCCTTTTGCGGGTCGCTACGCTCTGCACGCTCCTGAAAAAAGGCCTCCGTGTTGAGGGCCGAAATCTTTTCCGCCACAGCAGTCACAATGAACTGATTGAGTGATGCGTCATCGCGCGCAGCCAATAGCTTGGCGTACTGGTGCAGCGAATCCGGCAAACGCAATGCAACTTGACTCATGATGCAGCCTCCAAAAGTTGTAAAAAAGCACCTGGCGACAGTAGCGCAAGCTCCCAGTGGCCGGCGGCCGGTGTGAAATCCCGGACATTCAGGGTCACAAGGGTGCTGGCTTGCCCATTCACTGCGGCCTCCAGCACCATTTCGTCGTTGGGGTCTCGTAGCTGGGGCCGCCACAAAAAGTGCGACTTGACTGCGATGACCACGCCGGCCAGCGCGTTCAGGATGTCATCCACATCGCCGTCTGTCAGCCTGTGCAATTGGTGAATATCGGGCCGCTTCAAAACAGCCTCGTACTCCAACCAAAGCGCGGGCGATGCCACCAGCTCAAAGCGTTGCAACAGCGCGTGCTCCAGCAGGGCAAACGAGGCCCCACTTTGACTGGCAAGCCCCGCCACCAGAATATTGGTATCCAGCACTGCACGCTGTTTCATGATATTGCCGATAATAGCATTACCCCTCAGAACTGAGAGTGTTTTCATCCAAAAGCCATACAACCGCTACAAAAATAGGAGCTTCTCCCGCACTATCCACGGGCTGAATGGCCTATTTGGCACGGTTCCCCACTGCGATACTCCTCTTCGTCCGAGTGCCCATTGCCGGGTTGCACAGAGCACACTCTTAGTATTAAAACGTATATACTAAATTCATACTTACTATGAACTAAGAGCTATGCCCAAAGAAGCTGTATTTACGATGAAACTGGAACCCGAGCTGCGCGCCGACTTCATGGCCGAGGCAGCCAGCGCTCACCGCCCAGCCTCGCAAGTATTGCGTGAACTGATGCGCGAGTTTGTGCAGCGCCAGCGCCAGGCGCGCGACTACGATACATTTTTAAGCCAGAAGGTGGAGGCCGGGCGTGCTTCGATGCGTGCTGGTGAAGGGCGAGATAACGGGGACATAGAAACTGAGTTCGCGGCCCGTCGCGCGCGCGCGCAAAGCCAAGTGTGAGAGTCATTTGGACACCGCAGGCGGAGCAAGACCGCTCTGATATTTGGGACTACATCGCCGCAGACAACCCACGCGCAGCGGTGGCACTTGATGAGCTGTTTAGCGATGCAGCGTTCCGCCTTGCGGATCACCCCAAGCTGGGCAAGCCCGGAACAATTCCAGGCACCCGTGAACTCATTGCCCATGCGAACTACCGCTTGGTTTATGAGTTGAATGAAGAAACCGTGTGGATTTTGACTTTGGTGCACACGTCTCGCCTTTGGCCGCCCACAGCGCGCCCTTAGCCTGAATACACCCCACACAGGGGAATCAGTATTTTCCTGCCATGCGTCCGCTACAAAAATAGGAGCTTCTCCCGCACTATCCACGGGCTCTGCGGCCTAAAAGGCACTTAAAAACTTTCCCAGTCGTCGTTATCAGCCGTTTTTGCTTTCGCAAAGCTGGTGTTGGCCTTGGCGGGGGCTGCAAGCGTTTTGGCGGTGGCCGGCTTGGTGGCCAAAGCCTTGCGGGCTAGGAGTCTGCGCGGCAGAAATCAGGTCATCGGCAAACGAGGCGTAGGCGTTATGGGCAAATGCCAATCAGTTACCAGCCCTACTTGCCTGACCAAGACTTTCTACTGCCGCATTCCATGCGCGAG
>NKIK01000114.1 GCA_002256115.1 Burkholderiales bacterium PBB3 | reverse complement strand
CGCCCCCGTCTGCAACAATGTTGCACATGCCCCTCCTCCCAACCGAAAACGTCTTCACCTGGCCCGTCCGAATCTACTGGGAGGACACTGACGCAGGCGGCATAGTTTTTTATGCCAACTACCTGAAATTTTTCGAGCGCGCCCGCACGGAATGGCTGCGCGCCAAGGGTGTGGAACAGCGCCAACTGCAACAGGACCTGGGCTGCATCTTTGTTGTCAGTGACGTGCAGATCAAATACCTGCGCTCTGCCCGGCTGGATGACCAGTTGCTGGTGACGGCGCATCTGAGCGAACTGGGGCGTTCATCCTTCACGATCCAGCAAGAGGCACGACTGGTTTCCAAGGATGCATCGCCCGTCGTGCTGTGCACAGGCTCGGTGCGCGTCGGCTGGGTCCATGGCCAGACGTCCAAGCCGACGCGCATACCGCCTGAGCTGCAGAAGGCGCTTCAGGGCTAAAAACCCCTGCGATGTGGCGGGCTGCAGAATCCATGCAGTATCCGCATTAACCGCCCTTCCTCGGGTAAACCCACCCGGTAGAATGGGGTCTGACGCCAGCGCCGCGCTG
>NKIK01000071.1 GCA_002256115.1 Burkholderiales bacterium PBB3 | reverse complement strand
ATGATCTGCGCCGGACAGCCGCAACCATGATGCAGGCCCTAGGCGTTCTTCCCGACATCATTGATCGTTGCCAGAACCACGTGCTAGCCGGCAGCCGGATTCGCCGGCACTACATGCACCACGACTATGCAGACGAGAAGCGGGCGGCCTGGGCCAAACTCGGAGACCGTCTCGAAACCATCATCACCCAAAGGCCAGGGGTTTGAGTTCACGGAAGAAGTATCGCGCCAGCATCACCAGCGCATTCGAACTAGAAGCGACTCTGCCATCGCCGGGTCGCTGGCCATGAGCCATTGATGCATGAAGTTGCTGCGCAAACCAAGGCCGGACACACCGGCCTATCCCAAAGCGTGGACCCTCAGCAGCACAAGGCGACTGGTGAGAGAACCACTTGAATCGAACCTAGCGAATATCAAAAGCACGCCAGCGAATACAGCGCGGTCAGCTGCCTCTCACCGGCCAACCAGGCGCGCACAGACTCCTCGTCGAGCATCCACCTGTGACGGTACACAAGGCCACAATTCGGGCGAACCAGACTGCACCAACGATGCATGTCCAGCACTGCACTGCAGAAAACGATCTCGTGAGCGTAAAGAAGTAGCGCCAGCATGGGTTCGCTCCGCGGCATCTTCTGCACGAAGACCAGAAGAGCCTCATATCCTGAGAGCTCGCGGTCCTCAATCTGTAAAAACGCAAGAGACACTGGAATGTGCCAAGCCCCAACAGAATTGCATTTGTTGATCAACCAGGCGTTGCGCAACTCTCGCTTGGCAACTTCTCTGTTTCCTTCCGCCAAAGCCAAGCCCGCGCGCAGCTTTGCCAGCACGTAGACCGTGAGCCCTCGATCCTGTTGCGCAAGCAATTGCCTCGAAGGCTCGCTATCTCCGAGTGCCATCGACCAGTCTACGTACTCCAGGCGAAGATCCCTGCAAAGTCCAGGCCAGACCATGATCCAGCGCGCCTCGAGGTCTTGCATCATTTGAATGGCCTGAACAGCCTCCCCCTGCCGCCAGAGTAGGAACGCACGAACAAACGAAAAGTTGTACTCGGCCATGCCAAGCGCCGCAACCGAAGCTTCGGATTCATATCGAGACAAGAGCTCAGCCGCAGTATCGAGCTCACTCAAATGGACGAACCCCATCACAAGTCGAGTTCGTGCGCGGTCTCGCCGCCTCAAATCACCAAAATCAGTCGTCAGTTCACAGGCGCGACGCGCGCACTCGATGCTGAGTGGGTAGTCCCACTCTGTCATGTACATGTAGGCCAGTTCGTAATAAACATCAGCCTTTTCCTCGACAGATCCCTCGACAGTTGCGAGTGCAAGCGCCTTCAGGGTATCTTGGCGCGCCGCGTCCAAGTCGCCAAGGCGTCTCAGAGCGCGCCCCCTTGAAAGGTGACCTTCGATGGACAGACCTCTTGACTGCGTTGACTGTGCAAGCTCAATCAACTTGTCGCTCGTCGTCGACATCTCGGTAAAGAACCCAAGTAGGTAATGGCAGCGCGTGCGCATCGCAAGTACATCGGCTAGCAAAGCGGGACTGTTGTCGCACATGCCAACGAGCTCAAGCGCCTTCTCACAGCAATGCAAAGCTGCATCTATCTGACTCTCGGAGTCGTACAAATGCGCTGATTCAAGGAGCAACTGAGCCTTAGTTTCGACATGAGCCGACAAGTCAAATTCGGCCAGCAATTCGCTGAGTGCAAGTCGTGCATCTGCCAGCAGCAGGCGCTGCCGCCGCAAGCGAACACGGAGCAGTGCGTCCTCAAAACAAAGATTGGCGCGGCTGTGGTCCAGCAAATAAAGCGCGGCTGCAGCCTGTCCATCCAAAGCCAAGCGCCGAGCACGCACCAATTGTTCGGCCTCAAAATCTTCAGCGCCGTCCATTGAGCCCAAAGGCTCGGGAATCGAAACACTGGCTCCTGTCGCCACATCCCGTACTTCATCGGCAGAGCAATCAGCCGACTCGACCTTCGCATCAAAGCGATACCCAATGCCATGAAGAGTTCGCAACATGCGGCCGGCACCATCAGGGTCTTGAATTGCGCGACGTATCTTTGTGATCGCGGAAGTCAGTACGCCATCAGTCACATGCACAGTGGGCCAAACGGCAGAAATCAACTCTTCCTTGCTCAGCGCCTTTGGAGCATGAGAAACGATATGGGCTAGGAGATCAAAGGAGCGCAACTGCAAGTCCACAACCTTGCCCTTGCAAAGAAGCTCCCTCCGTTGCAAATCCAGAATGCACGATCCAAAGCGGTAGCGCCCAGTTCGAACACCAAGGCGTCGTTCAACCATTGGCTGTTGCCTCGCAGTCGAACTGCTTACGACCACATTTCCGTTGACTCATATGGGATCCCCAGGATTCATGTGACAGCGTACTCTGTTTGCAAAAGCATGGTTTAGGTGACTGCCCAGTAGAAGACGTGTTGCGACGGGTGAAGCATTGCCTAGCCACCAGGTCCAAGTAGCGCAGTCTGTGCAGGCGACAAAGCCGCGGCCAAAGAAGGCTTCGAGCAGCGAGGCCACTGTCGACATGTTGGGGGGGCCACCGCAATTTCCGGCCGTACTCTCGAACTCCGTTCCATCGCCAAAGCAGCGTCAGTCTCAAAGCGAAGATGTGAGCAGCGGATGGCCTTTCAGACATCGCAAAGGTCTTGGACTCCGCCACAGCCAAGCTCTGAGTTCTGGCATGGATACCCGCTCGTTTTTGACCACACCAGCGCACGACTTCAGATCTAGAAGTGCTTCTCTGAGGCCATGCGTGTCGGGTCAACGTGATCCTGCGTCACGATCCATTCACGCCCAATCGAGAGAACCTGGCCTCTGCTGGGGGGAAACCGGCTCGAAACAGCCCCCTTTGCTTTCGAGACAGTCGCGAGCAACTCGCGACACCGCTGCACCTCCTGTTCGCACACCTGCGACATCAGTGATCAGAGCATGCGTTCCGCCGGCCGCGCACCAATCACGACCTGCTCAGAACCTGTTTGGAATTTGCCGCAACCGATCAGGAGATCACCATCCAAAAGGGTGAGAACCTAGTGGCCATGGGTTGAAGACCTACAGCGCCGTGCCGCGAAAAATGCACGCACCGCCCCATATGAGAAAAAGATGGTCAACACAATCGAGAGCTCGGTCGCGCGACAGGGTCACTCAGAAACCTCGAGCGAGTGCGACACCACCTGCGACTGCGTTCACTGCCACGAAGCTGGTCTCGATGTCAGTGGTTTGTGCCCCCCCCAGAAAAGCATGCCCACGCTTGGGGCCCCTTACGCCGAGTTGCTTAGGAACTTGACGGTCCGCTTCGGTCCAATGGTCCTGAACAAAAGCATGGTCTTCGCTTGCGAAAGCTCAGGCGAGTTACCGCAAGTTTGTCCATGGGTCGAGCAGGCCATCCAACAGGTTCTAGAAAGACTCCTGTCAAACGCTGTGAAGTTCACGGAACAAGGTCGTATCGCAATCGCGCTAAGCGGCGATGCCGACGGCCTGCTTCGAGTCGCAGTCAGCGACACAGGCACGGGCATTTCGGCAAGAAGGCTGGCTGCACTCCTTGAAACTGCGCGAGCCGCTGAACTGTCGCCAATGGATCGAGCTGAAACAACGCATGGACTCGACGACTGTCGAAAGCTGCTCGCAAACTTGGGCACCACCCTTACGCTGCGCAGCACGCCGAATATCGGTACTTTGGCGTACTTTCAGGTCGACACCAACGCCAAGGTCTGCGATGTGGAGCTCGGCGTAACAAAGGCGCGGAGTTGAAGATGATGCCTACGTCTACTCCAAACATCCCCGGCGCGGCGCCTCGCGGCGCAAGCGCCGACGAAGGTCGCTGCCTGAAAACCGGGGTATCCACACTTGAACCAGAGAGTGCGGAGAACTAGGTGTCTGGCAAGCTGAGCCTTCGGGAACTGCGCGTAGTGCGGGCACTGAATGAGCTTGGATCGCTTGCAGGAGCTGCCGAGCAGAGGAATCGACCCTGGTCCCGTAGACACCTCTGAGCCTCAAACCTGAGGCCCAATTGGAGGTGCCATGAGTAAACAGAGATACCCCGAACAATTCAAGACTGAAGCGGTCAAGCAGATCACGGAGCGTGGGCACAAGGTGGCCGACGTATCAGCCAGGCTTGGCGTGAGTCAGCACGGCCTGTACGAGTAGATCAAGGCGTGCCGAACGACCCCTGGGGAGCGCAATGCCCAGCTGTCGCAGACCGACGAACTGCGTCGCTTGAAGTCCGAGCTCAAGCGTGTGACCGAGGAGCGCGACATCCTAAAAAGGCCGCAGCGTACTTTGCCAAGCAGTCCGAGTGAAGTACGCGTTCATCGAGCGCCACGAGCATGAGCACAGCGTGCGGCGCATGTGCAAGGTGATGCAGGTGCACCCCAGCGGCTATTACGCGTGGAAGGCCGAGCCGCAAAGCCCGAGGGCAAAGGACAACCTGCGCCTGACGGGTTTGCTCAAGCACGCTTGGCTGGAGGGCGGCGGCGTGTACGGCTACCGCAAGCTCACGCTGGACATGCTTGACCCGGGCGAGAGCTGCGGCAATCCGGCGCGATTCACTTTAAGCAGCTACGGAAGGAATGGAGCCGTTCATCGCTGCACTACTCATGAGCGTATCGATGTCTGTCAGGATGATTACCCGATCGATATCCTGAGATTTGAAGCAACTGATGCCCAGGATGTAGCTTGTGTCCACCGAGGCATTCGTACGAGGTGCAGGCTTGATGCTGTCACTGATCAAGGTCAATACGTCTGAGACCGAGTCGACCACAGCGCCGATGCAGTGCCCAAGGGCTTCCAACACGACTACGGCAGTGAAGCTTGTGTACTCGGCTGTTTCGCATCCAAGTTTTAAACGTAAGTCGTCAATCGGCACAATTTCACCGCGCAAGTTGATGAAACCTTTGATGAAATGGGGCGCGTGGGGAATGCGAGTCGGAGGCTCGCAACTCCAAATCTCCCGCACACGCATGATGTCGATGCCGTACTCCTCGCCGCCCAAGCGGAAGCTGAGAATTTCAGTCGGTTCCGAGATGGCAGCACTCGCGGCCCTGACTGGGGACGCTGTCTCTCCAATCGCGAAGATCTCGGACACGGGGGCACTTTTCAATGAACGTGCTCAACGGTCGCTCCTCGAGGGATGGGGTCAGCTATTGGCGTGGCAAGCTGCGGTCAGAACGTCGCCCAATGCTCGTCATTGATATTGGTAGCAGCGTTGACGCGGTGAACGGAGGGCCTGGCAGCTGTCAGGTCAGGAGCTGACATCGTTTCGCGCGCCGTTCTGGCGGAACTCTCGGTACGGCCTAGGGCTGGCGCCCTGGCGCCACTCGTCGCCTTCTCCCCCACGGGAACGTAATCAGCACGCTCAGTTCCCACGTTCGATAGCTTGAACACCGCAACGGCGTGCACGAGTCGCTGGGCCTGCCCCTTCAAGCTTTCAGCCGCAGCGGCACTTTCCTCAACCAATGCCGCGTTTTGCTGGGTGGCCTGATCTATCTGGTTGACCGCAACTCCGACCTGATGCACGCCTGAACTCTGTTCAATACTGGCTATGGTGATCTCTGCGACGATGGTGCTTACACGCTGGACCGCCCCCACAATGTCTTCCATTGTCTTTCCAGCTTGCCCCACAAGCACATTGCCTTGCTCAACCTGCTCCGTGCTGCGGCCAATTAGGACCTTGATTTCCTTGGCTGCCTCTGAACTTCGTTTAGCTAGGCTGCGCACCTCAGATGCGACGACTGCGAATCCGCGGCCTTGTTCACCGGCACGGGCCGCTTCGACCGCGGCGTTCAAGGCAAGGATGTTTGTTTGGAAAGCGAGGCCATCGATGACACCAATGATGTCGCCGATCTTTCGGCTGCTGTCACTGATGCTCTGCATGGTTGCAACGCCACTGCCAACAAGTTCGCCGCCATGTACGGCGATTGACGAGGCCCCTTGTGCAAGCTGATTGGCTTCTTTGGCGCTGTTTGCATTGCTGCGGACGGTGCTGCCAAGCTGCTCCATAGTGGCAGCAGTTTCTTGGAGTGAGCTGGCCTGCTCTTCAGTGCGTTGGCTGAGGTCCTGATTGCCCATGGCAATTTGAGAACTGGCCGTCGCCACACAGTCAGCGCCACTTCGAATGGCTCCCACGACTCTGGCAAGCTGAGTCTGCATGCCACCGATTGCTCGCAGCACATCACCTTCTTCGCCAGTCAAGCCTAGATTCACCGCCTGATCGAGTCGACCTGCGGCGATACCCGAAGCTACACGTCCAACATCGCCGAGAACGGCGCTGGTGCGTTGTCGCAGATAGAAAAGACCTGCGAGCAAGACAAAGATAAGAGAGGTAGTTGCGACCATGGTGGCTCTCGACCAACGCTCCCTCGCCGCCTCCGCCAAGGCCAATTCTGTTGCCGTACGCGTGTCCAACAGAGATAGGAACTCGTCGACAGGTCTCATGATCTTGGCTTTATTCTGGTGATACGCCATGTCATGCATCATGGCGAGTGCTGCAGCTTTGTCAGGTTCAGCTGTTCGCGTGAATCCACCTTTGCCGTCTTCGTAAAGGCCTTTCACCATGTTCATAGCGACCGTTTCGGTGCGCACCAGGTCGTCCGACTTGGCTTTGGCCTCAGCCAGCTTTGCCAGTTCGTTCTCGACAAACCCAGCCTGTTTCATCAGCTCAAGCAAGGGTACAGATTCGCCTACAGGCCGCGAGTCTGGAGTCTCAGCTGCGCGGAAGTCCCAGTAAATCCGCTCATAGGACTTGGGTCTAGGCAGTTTGCCTTCCCGAATATCTAGGATCTCGGAGTACTGCTTCTCCCACTTTGGATCACTGGTCGCGACATAGGTGCGAGCTAGCCGGGTCAGGTCGTCAGACGTTTGCCGCATTTCATCGGCCAACAGGTACGACTGATAGCGCCTGACGGCAGTCTCTTCCGCCAGCTCACTGCTTCGGTTGGTCATGATTGCGGCGCCAATCGTGGCTGTGCCGAGTACCAAGAGTAAAACCGCACCGTAGCTGTACGCCTGTTTGATCTGGAGCTTCATGGGTTTCCTAAGAGTTTGATCTCGCCTGCGACGAGGACGCCTGTTTCGCAAACATGGACGGCAAAGGGACCTAAGTGAGCCAAGTAAGCTCAATCTGACCTGGAGCAAGAAGCGAAACGTTGGCGCTTTGTGACTCCACTTGTCATTCCATACGTCTACTGTGCCGACCTACCCCTCTCAAGACTTGACCGTTCGGTGACTAGGTTCTGACCAATTCACCTAGCACTTCGCTGACATTTCCAATTGCGAATCAACCGCTCTGACGGAGTTGCAGAGAACGGTAAAGCGGGCGTGGTGCGCCGAGGGTCGTTGGCACAGTCGATTGCCGACACACAGAAGACCAACAGGGGGAAAGGTGCGAGGCGTGAAAGCGATCTCCGGTCGCCACCTGCGGACCAGTGTGGCTATGCGAAACCGGGCTCAAGGCGGGGTGATGTGGC
Organism: Burkholderiales bacterium PBB3; assembly: GCA_002256115.1. Taxonomy (GTDB): domain Bacteria; phylum Pseudomonadota; class Gammaproteobacteria; order Burkholderiales; family Burkholderiaceae_C; genus Allorhodoferax. The sequence goes on along the minus strand of NKIK01000071.1, from coordinate 2,676 downwards.
GCCAACTGTGGTGGCCTGCCCTGCCCGAAATTGGGGCCCAACCCGTTCGCGAGGTCACTGAGCACGACCTGCGCGCCCTGCTTCGTCAAATGGTGAAACGTGGCGTGCATCGCCAGACCGTTCGCACCTACAACGACATCGTCCAGATGTTCGCCTGGGCCGAGAAACGTAAACCGTGGCGCGGCCTGATGACGAACCACTACGGACTGCCTGTCGTCATTGATCTACTTCTCGAGCGGTAGACGGCCACCGTCAACAGGGCATGGTGGCCCTGACGGTTGTGTCTATCGGTCTAGCTCGGAGGGCGTCAGCGCCTGCCGTTGACCGTAAACATTTTGAAGAGGAAAATTTCCCCGGTAATAGTTTTGGAGTCTCCGTATGCAAAATAGAGATGAGTACGCCGGATATAAGTGGCTATCGGAAGCGTACGACGTGACGCCTGTGCAGCCGTTTCGGGTCCGCAGCGCAATTGGCTCGGCGCGCTCCAGCGCGGCGTCCGATGGCTTCACGGTCGAGACGTACCCGGCACAATACAAGCCGGATGCAACGCTAAGCGCACATCTGACGTTTGCACTCAAGTACGAAGGCGTCGAGCTAGATTTTCTCAACCGCCTCTTCGAGGTCACCGGTCCCGAGCCCATCGCTAAATGGGCTCTGGCAGAGCCCACGGGTCAGTACGCGCGCCGCTGCGGCTTCCTCTATGAGTGGCTCACCAACTCAATTCTCAATGAGGTGGGCGACGCTGGCGGCAACTACGTCGACATGCTCGACGGCTCAAAGTACCTCTCAGCCACAGTACCAGACAAAGTGCGCCGCTGGCGCATCAACAACAATCTGCCGGGCAACCGAGCCTTTTGCCCGATGGTCGACTTTAGGGAGCATGGCAAGGCCGATCCGGCACCACTGCGGGCTGAGATCGACAAAATGGTTGATCAGTTCGGGCTCGAGACCATCGAGCGTGCTGTCAACTGGCTGACGCTAAAAGAGAGCAAGGCCAGCTTTGCCATCGAGTCCGAGGGCAAAGAAGAGGACCGGATCCGCCGCCTGGCACGAGCCATGAGCACGCATTGCGGCAGGATAGAGTCCGCCCTCACGGAAGAGGGGATGCTGGAGATTCAGCGCGCCATCATGGGTGAAAAGATGGTGGGCGCTAAGCTTGGCATGCGCCGCTCCCCGGTCTTTGTCGGGCACACCAACTCAACCTACGTGCCCGTGATCGACTACCTGGCGCCACACCATGACATGGTGGCCGAGATGATGGAGGGGCTACGCATATTCGAACAGCGCACCCGCGGGCAAAGCCCGCTGCTGCGAGCGGCGGCACTATCCTTTGGCTTCGTCTACATCCACCCGTTGGGTGACGGCAATGGCCGACTCTCGCGCTTTCTAATCAACGACATCCTCCGGCGCGATGGCTTCCTACCGGCCCCGGTTATCCTGCCGGTTTCGGCGGTGATCAGCGAGAACGCCATGAGGCGCGCTGCCTACGACGCCGCCCTGGAGCGCCTGTCGCGGCCGCTGATGGCCAGGATGAATTCTGTGTGCAGGTTCGGCGTGACCGTGCAGCATGAAGATGGTGTGGAATCCAACCTGCACGTATCCGACTGGGGCCGAGGCATGTCCACCTGGCGCTATGCCGACCTCACACTGCAGTCTGTGTACCTGATGGACGTCATCCGGCACTCGATCCTGCACGGACTAAAAGACGAGGCGATATACCTGCTGCGATACGACACCGCACGCGAAAGCCTAAAGGACATCATCGAGGGCCGCGACGAAGACTATGCGGCGATCATCCGATCCCTGGTGACCAATATGAAGGTCAGCGGAAAGTTGCGCAAGACGTACCCCGGGGTCTTCAACGACGATGCTCTGGTCAAACGCATTGAACGCGCTGTCTTCAAGGCCTTTGAACGGCTACCCGACAAAGATGATGATGACGACGACGAGGTTGTACCGCGACTGGATGTGGTGGCCCGCTGAATTCATGAGGCCAGGGGGAATTGAACATTCCGCACTAACCCGCATTATTGTTTATCTTCCGTTTCCGAGGGAAAGCGAGTTACTTCACAAATCACTGGTCGTCTTGTACCAACAGGTCTGACTCACCCCGAGCGATAAATTTGGGCTTCTACCGATCAACTGGAAATCGACCTTAGCTCGACTAGCTTGCTCGACTCGTACCGGTTGAAAAGCGGCGAATCGGACGATACTGAGCTGGACTGCGGGCCGCTCAATGTGGTCGAGCGCCCCCAACTTCATACGTCGAACCATGTCGGCATTGCGTGAGGTACAAGCGGCCTTCGTTTTTCATGGAACTAAAGAACCACTCTATCCTCGATTTGCTCCGAGCTCACCTACACGGTTCGGCAGGCCGACCATCCGTAACCATCTGTGGGACCACAATGTTCGTGCCCCATCCTACCCAACATGAATTTCCCGGGTTTTCCCTGGATGCCCGCAAACAACAAATTCCCTTGAAAATCAATTAGTTATAGCCGACAGTTAATCTAGCGACGTTCAGCGCGATTCGCCAAAATCCGCGTTCTGGTTTACCCATGGGTTTACCCATTGGAGGCTATCGAAATGACTCGCTACCCCCGCCAAGGCAAAGGTCGCCGCTGGACGGCAAAAGAACTCCAGGCTGTTCCCGCCGCATGGAAAGGTGACACGTTA
>NKIK01000015.1 GCA_002256115.1 Burkholderiales bacterium PBB3 | reverse complement strand
GGCTCTTCGCGCAGCAACACGGAGGCAATGGGGTACTCGATGATGGTGCCAATGAAGGCCAACACAAACACCACCATCAAGATGGGCACCGACATAGGCAGCAGCACTTTGTAGAAGGCCTGCCACGAGGTGGCACCATCCACCTTGGCGCACTCTTCGATCTCGGTAGGTATGGTCTCAAAGTAGCCCTTGATGGTCCAGATGTGCATCGCTACGCCACCGATATAGGCCACGATCAGACCGCCATGCGTCTCAATCCCCAACCAGGGGATGTAGCTCCCCAGGGCCTCAAAAATGGCGTAGATGGCTACCAAGGCTACCGCCACCGGAAACATTTGCAGCAACAACATGCTGTTCAGAATGGCGGTCTTGAAGCGGAACTGCAGGCGCGCAAAGCCATAGGCTGCGGTGGTGGACACGCCCACAATCAGCAGCGATGCAATCGTGGCAATCTTGATGGAATTCCACAGCCACAGCAGCACCGGAAACGGCGGCTGTACGACCGTGCCGTCGGCCAGGGTCGTGCTAAAGCCCAAAGCCAGTTTCCAGTGCTCCAGGCTGATGGAAGCTGGAAACAGCGAGCCGGTGGCAAAGTTGCCGGGCCGCAGGGAAATAGACACGACCGCCAACAGCGGAAACAAGGTCACTGCAATCAGTATCCACAGCCCCACATGGGCTGACATGATGCGCCAGCGCTGGCTTTTACCGGTCACGATAGCCATGGCGATTTATCCTTTGCGAGCGTCGTTGGATTGGGTGAGCTTCAAGTTGGCCATCGACAAAATCGCGACCAGGAAGAAGATGACGGTAGAGATGGCGGCGGCTAGACCGAAGTTGGCTCCGGCATCCGTAAAGGCAATCCGGTAGGTATAAGACACCAGAATGTCCGTAGTACCTGCAGGCAGCTTGGTGTTGAGAATGTCCGGCCTGCCATCAGTCAGCAAGCTGATCAGCACAAAGTTGTTGAAGTTGAAGGCGAAGGCCGAGATCAACAGAGGCGTGAGGGGCTTGACGATCAATGGCGCCGTAATGCGGAAAAAATTGGTCAAGGGTTTGGCCCCTGCAATGGCCGAGGCTTCGTACAGGTCCGATGGAATCGACTTGATCAAGCCGGTACACAACACCATGATGTAGGGATAGCCTAGCCAGGTGTTGACGATCAGGATCATGGCCTTGGCCAGCGTGGGATCGGCAAACCAGTTGGGCCGCACGCCAAACACCGCATCCAGGATGGCATTGATCTCTCCAAAATTCTGGTTGAACAAACCCTTGAACACCAGAATGGAAATGAAGCCTGGCACGGCGTAGGGCAAAAACAGCAGCGTGCGGTACAGCGTGCGGTACTTCAGCGCTTCCCAGTTCAGCACCACCGCCAGCGTCATGCCAATGGCCGTCGAAAACACCACGGTCAGACCCGCAAACACCACCGTCCAGATAAAGATGGAGAGGAAGGGGCCGCGCATATCGGCGTCACCAAACATACGGGTGTAATTGGCCAGGCCCACATTCACCTTAAAGCCTGGTTGCAGGCGCTGCCCTTTGGCATCTTCAAAGAAGCCCGTGTCGCGGTTGGGTTGGTACAGGGCACCATCTGCCAGGCGCTTGAGGCCGCCACCGGCTTGCTCTTGCCACAGCGGCTCAAACACCGCGAACTCGTGCAGACCGGCGTACTGCAGCGTGGTCTTGTCGGGCATGGTCAGCTTCAGTGCCATCAGCGTGTCACGCAGCGCTATCACCTGGCGCAGGTTCAAGGCATCACCTAAAACCTGGTCGGTGGGCAGGGGCTGCATGCCAAGCGGCGCGGTAGGGGCTGCATCCTTAAACACGGAAGACATATAGCGCGTGCTAACGGCCCCCTCGCCCTGCCCTGCCAGCACCAGGCGGTACTCGCTACCTACCGCATGCACCGTGGTGGCAAAGGCGCGAGCCTCATTCACATCGGCCTGCTCCAGCAGGTAAGCACGTGCACGGCTCTCGGTCAGCAGGTTGTTGGACGAGTAATTGGTGAAGCCTATCTGGATGGTGTAGACCAAGGGAAAGGCCACAAAAATCAACATGGCCGCCACACCCGGAAACAGGTAGCGCCAGGCCAGCGTGGTGGCCGACAGGTAGATGTAAAGGCTGGTACCACCAAACGCCAGCAGCGCCACGGCCCACAGCGGCTCGCCGCTGGCGTACACACTGAATGCAAGCCACAGCAGCGCCAGGCTAGCCACTGCCGCGATCAGTTTGGAGAGGAGAGAAGATGGGGTTTTCATGTCACTTCACCAGCATGCGAGCCGCGGCACCGTCCAGCGCCTCTTTGGGCGTCTGGCGGCCTTGCGAGATGGCTTCTAGCGCGGCATCCATGGCCGGGAAAAACTTGCCCAGCTCGGGGATATTGGGCAGGGGTTCGCCCATCCGGGCGTTTTCCATGGTGGCGCGGATGTTGCCGTCACCGGCCAGCTCGGCAAAGTAGGCTTTGTTGGCTGGTGTGCCCAAGGGCACATTGGCGGAAATGGTTTTCAGGCTGTCGACGCGCAGCAGGTGGTTTTCAATGAACTCGCGGGCAATGTCTTTGTATTTGCTGGGCGCGGCAATCATGCAGCCCAGCACACCTACGAATGACTTAGACGGTTTGCCCGGAATGACGGCGGGCACCGGTGCCACCGAGAAATTGATTTTGGCTTTGCGCGCGTTGTCCCAGGCCCAGGGGCCGGTGATCATCATGGCGATTTCGCCCCGCGCAAAGCCCGCTTCCATTTCGGCGTAGCGTGCGCCGCGCGGCATGCTGCCGCCCTCTATCAATTTGGACAGCATCGCCGCCCCAGCCACCGCACCGGGCGAATTCACACCCACCACGCCGGGGTCTAGCTCGCCATTGGCACTGCGGCCAAACACCTCACCCCCAGCCCCGGCCAACATCGGCCAGGTGAAAAAGGATTTGTTGTAGTCCCACAGCAAGGCCTTTTTGCCCTGCTTCATCAGTTCTTTGTCCAGCGCGATCACTTCGTCAAAGGTGGTGGGCACGGTTTTGACCAAATCACGGTTCACCACCAGCCCCACCGCTTCGATCGACAGCGGGTAGCCCCAGACCTTGCCCTTGTAGGTAAAGGCTTTCCAGGCCGATTCGTCAATTTCATCGCGCACGCGCTTGGGTGGGTGCACCGGCACCAACAGCCCGGAGCGGGCCCACTCACCGGTGCGATCATGCGGCCAGCAAAAAATGTCTGGGCCCTTGCCCGCAGCGGCTGCGGCTTGGAATTTATCGGTAGCCCCCTCAGGGTGCTGCACCACCACTTTGACACCGGATACCGCGTTAAAAGCATCGCCCACTTTTTGCAGGCCGTCATAGCCCTTGTCGCCATTGATCCAGACCAGCAACTTAGGCGGCTCTGCAGCCATGCTGGGCGCAGACAACAGGCCTGCCAGTGCGGCCGTCAGCAATACAACTCCGTGGCGCATCATGCCGATGGCGCGATCAAACGCGGGTAGGCCCTACCGGCCGCATCAAACAAGTAGCAACGATCCGCTGCCACGCCGAGTTGCAAAGTATCTCCGGCATGCACGCGCACCGTGCCGTGCAACTGACAGGTCAGCTCCTCTTTGACACCCGCAAATTCACAGTAGGCGTAGGTGACGCTACCCAGCGATTCGACAAAGGTCACCTTTGCGTTCAGGGTGTTGACGCTGGTGTCACGGGTGATGTGCTCAGGCCGAATCCCCAGAGTCACTTTGTCACCCGCTTTGGCGGCTTGTGCATTCACCGCGCAGCGCACCAGGGCACCATCCAGCAACCGCACCACGGTCTCTGTGGCACCCGCTTCAGCCACCGTGGCTTCAATAAAATTCATGCCGGGCGAACCAATGAAACCCGCCACAAACAGGTTGTCCGGGTGTTCGTACAAATCCAGCGGCGAGCCCACTTGCTCAATCTTGCCCGCCGACAACACCACGATGCGGTCCGCCAGCGTCATGGCCTCTACCTGGTCGTGGGTCACGTAGATCATGGTGGTCTTCAAGTCTTTGTGCAGCTTGGCAAACTCGTAGCGCATGCGCACGCGCAGGGCCGTGTCCAGGTTGCTTAGGGGCTCGTCAAACAAAAACACTTCGGGTTTGCGCACAATGGCGCGCCCAATGGCCACGCGCTGGCGTTGGCCGCCCGACAGGTCTTTGGGCTTACGGTCGAGCAAATGGCTGATGCCCAAAATCTGGGCGGCGTTTTGCACCAGGCGGTCAACCTCGGCCTTGGGCATTTTGTTGAGCTGCAGGCCAAACGCCATGTTGTCGTACAGGTTCATGTGCGGGTACAGCGCATACGACTGGAACACCATGGCAATACCGCGCTCGGCAGGTGGCACATCGTTCACCAAGCGCCCGCCGATACGCAACTCACCACTGGAGATTTCTTCCAAGCCGGCAATGGTGCGCAGCAAGGTGGACTTGCCACACCCGGACGGACCGACGAAAACGACAAATTCGCCATCCCGAATATCCAGGTCCACATGGTGCAATATCCGGGTTTCGCCGAATGATTTGCCCACACCCACAAGTTTCACGTCCGCCACGTCATACCTCCAAACAGCCCGGTTTCGGGCCCTTGAGTATACTGTGACGAAGTAGTTTTACGACATAAAAAAACATACCAAAATAGGCTCAAAATTTGAGGGAAAACCCTTACCTTCCAAGCATATTTGAATTTTAATTGTAGTAAAACTACGTTAATTTTATCGTGGCGCCCACACACCCAATGCTCCGAATGCGCCCCAAACCTGTGTGCCTATTTCATTGAAAGAAGCCGTATGAACCTATCAGACCCCGTCTTTCAGCCAGGTACCGGTCGCACGGGTACTGTCGGTGTTTTGCGGCCGGGCCGACACGAGCCCATGGGCGCGACGCTGCGCGACGGCGGGGTCAACTTTGCGGTTTTTTCGCGCCACGCACAGCGTATCGAGCTGTGCCTGTTTGATGCTGCCGGTGAACGCGAGCTGGAGCGCCTGCCGCTGCACGGGCCTTACGACGGCGTGTTCCATGGCTTCATGCCGGGGGGCCGTGCGGGCCAGGTCTACGGCTTGCGTGCCCACGGACCGTTTGAGCCGGAGCGGGGCCACCGCTTTAATCCCCACAAACTGCTGCTAGACCCCTGTGCGCGCGAAATCCTGGGGCAGTTTGAGTGGCGCGCTGAACACCATGGCTACCAATTGGGCCACCCGCACGGCAGTTTTTCGTTTGACACCACCGACAACGCCGCGCATGCCCTCAAAGCCCGGGTGGCCGCTAGCCACAGCTATGACCGCCACCAGGCCCCGCGCACCGAAACCGGCAAGCTGGTGCTGTACGAAGTGCATGTCAAAGGCTTCAGCCAAACCCACCCGGACATTCCCCCGGCGCTACGCGGCACCTATGGCGCATTGGCCCACCCGGCGGCCATTGCGCACTTCAAGTCCTTGGGGGTGACCACCTTGTCGCTGCTGCCCGTGCACTACGCCTTGGATGAGCCCGGCCTGCAAGACAAAGGGCTGACGAACTACTGGGGCTACAACACTTTGGGCTTTTTCTGCCCCAGCCCGCGCCTGTCGTCACAGCCCGCAGACCCATCCGCCGCCGCCCGCGAGTTTCGGGCCATGGTGGAGGCCCTACACGCGCAAGGTCTGGAGGTGGTGCTAGACGTGGTCTACAACCACACCGCCGAAGGCAACGAAAACGGCCCCACGATCAGCTTCAGGGGCCTGGACCACTCTAACTGGTACCGCGTGCTGCCCGACGACCGCAGCCGCTGCGAAAACCTGACCGGCTGCGGCAACACCCTGAACGCCGCCCACCCCCAGGTCACACAGTTCATCCTCGACTCTTTGCGCTTTTGGGTACAAGACATGGGGGTGGATGGCTTCCGCTTCGATTTGGCCCCAGTGTTGGGCCGCACCGGCCACGGCTTTGACCCCAACTGCGCCTTTTTTAACGCGCTGCGCCAAGACCCGATTCTGAACACCGTGCACCTGATTGCCGAGCCCTGGGATGCGGCCCATGATGGCTACCAGGTCGGCCGTTTTCCTGGTCGGTTTTTGGAGTGGAACGACAAGTTCAGAGACACGGTGCGCAGCTACTGGTTGCAAGGCTTTCTAGGGCGCCACTTGGTCGATCGGGGCGAGTTTGCGCGACGCTTTACTGGCTCCAGCGACCTGTTCAACCACGGCCAACGCCAACCCACGGCATCGGTCAACTTCATCACTGCGCACGATGGTTTTTGCCTGGCCGATGTATTGCGCTACAGCCACAAACACAACGCAGCCAATGGCGAAGACAACCGCGATGGCCGCGACGGCGAGCTGTGCCACAACTTGGGTGCCGAAGGCCCGGTAGACGACCCTGGCATCAACGCCCAGCGCCAACGTGTGCGCCGCGCGCTGGTGGCCACGCTGCTGCTGGCGGAGGGTACGCCCATGCTGTGCGCGGGCGATGAAATCGGCAACAGCCAGGGCGGCAATAACAACGCCTATTGCCAAGACAACCCCACCGGCTGGCTGGACTGGGCCCAGCGTGACACCGAGTTTGAAGTCTTTGTGGCCAGCCTGATGCGCCTGCGCCGCAAGCAAGCACTCTTGCGCCATACCGACTGGTTTGTGGAGCACTTTGAGCCCGGTGGGCCGCCCTCCTTGCAATGGCTCAAGCCTTCGGGCGATGCCATGCAAACCCACGACTGGCACGACCGGTTTGCCGGTGCGTTTGCCTGCCAGATCACTGCCCGCCAAGCCGCCGTCACCCATGGTGTGGTGACCGCACCCCACAGCCTGCTGATTGCCTTTAACCCTGAGCCGCAAGCCACTACGTTCCATGTGCCGGGCAGCTTTGTGGTGGAGCTGGATTCATCGCTGGAGCTGGCACCGCAAACCACCTGCAAAGCGCAACTGCAAATACCCGCCCATGCACTGGTGGTGTTGAGGCAAATTTGATACCGGCACCGCAGCACCGCTCTCAGCCGCATTTGGTCGCTGTGGCCTGGCCTCTGATGGCCGAGCTGGTGCTGGGCTTTGGCGTGGGTTTCGTCGGCATGTGGCTGGTGTCACAGACCTCGGACACCGCATCCGCCGCTTTTGGCCTGGCGAACCATGTACAGGGTGCCTTCTTTTTGCTGTTTCGCATCATCAGCATGGGCGTGGGTGTGGTGGTGACGCAAAACCTGGGCGCACTCAACCGCGTGGAGGCCGACCGCACCGCACTGGCCAGCCTGGGTGCCAGCACCTGGCTGGGCCTGGGCTCGGCCTTGGTGCTGTTCGCCACCACCGGCCTGCTGCTGGGGGCCATGCAAGCCAGCCCCGAGGTTGCGGCCCTGGCCCAGCCCTACTTGCAACTACTAGGTCTGGCCCTGTTTCTGGACGCCTTTAACGCCAGCATGGCCGCGGTGATGCGGGCACACCTGCGCACCCGCGAGACCATGCTCAACATTTTGTCCATGCATGCGCTGCACATTGCACTGTGTTTTCCGCTGATGCGCGGCTGGGGGCCGATACCCGCTTTGGGCATGGCGGGGTTCGCCATTGCACTGGCCATCAGCCGGGCCTGGGGGTTGGGCCTGCACATTTGGCTTTGGCGGCAGGTGCTGCAGTTGCGCCCCACTTGGCATGATTTCACCTCCATCCAAATGGCGACGCTGCGCAGCTCCTTGGCCATAGGCCTGCCTGGCGCGGCGGAGGCCATCGCCTACCGGGTGGCGGTACTGTCCTCGGTCACGGTGGTGTCGGGAATGGGTACCACCGCACTGGCCACGCAGGGCTACACCATGCAGATCATGAATGTGATTGTGTTGTCCACCGTGGCCCTGGGCTTTGCGGGGGAGATCTTGGTGGGCCACCTGGTGGGCGCGGGGCAATTGCGGCAAACCCTGCACCTGGTGCGTAAAACCCTGCTGTGGGCGTTGGGCCTGTCGTTCACCGTGTCGCTGCTCACCGCACTGACCGCGCCCTGGACGCTGCAGCTATTTACCCATGACCCCGCCATCATCCAAAGCGCCACCCAACTGCTGTGGATAGCCGTGCTGCTGGAGCCGGGGCGCACCTGCAACATCATCGTCATCACCGCATTGCGTGCCACCGGCGATGCCAAGTTCCCGGTGGCCGCCGGGGCCGCGTCCATGCTCATTGTCATGGGCGGCGGTGCCTGGTTCTTTGGCGTCTACCTCGGCTGGGGCTTGGTGGGCGTGTGGATTGCCTACACGCTGGATGAATGGGTGCGCGGCAGCATGATGGCCGCGCGCTGGTTCCGGCTGGGCTGGCTAGGGCATGCGGTGCGTGTGCGGCGCGGTACACGCCAAATCGGTCTTTCAGCCCGTGGATAGTGCGGGAGAAGCTCCTAAAAGCGTAGCACTTCCCCACATCAAACCAAAAAAAAAGCGCACTCAAGGTGCGCTTTGAAGGTCTGGGTAACTATCCGACAACAATTTTACTAATGCAGCTTCACCCCAGTCTTGGACTGCAAAAATTCCAGCGTTACGCCTGGGGCCAATTCCACAACTTTCAGTCCTTCGGGCGTTACGTCCATCACGGCCAGGTCCGTAATGATGCGGTCCACCACACCCACACCGGTGAGCGGCAGCGTGCAAGTGGGCAGTATCTTCAGGTCTTCGGAACCGTCTTTCTTTTTGGCCACGTGTTCCATCAACACGATCACGCGCTTCACGCCAGCCACCAAGTCCATCGCACCGCCCATGCCTTTGACCATCTTGCCGGGGATCATCCAGTTAGCCAGATCACCTTTTTCGCTAACCTGCATGGCACCCAAAATGCTCAGGTTGATCTTGCCGCCACGGATCATCGCAAAGCTCTCATGGCTGCCAAAAATGCTACTGCCCTTGATGGTGGTCACGGTTTGTTTGCCAGCGTTGATCAGGTCCGCGTCCACCTCGTCTTCGGTGGGGAAGGGGCCGATGCCCAGCATGCCGTTTTCACTTTGCAGCCAGACTTCCTTGGTGGTCGGTACATGATTGGCCACCAGGGTGGGGATGCCGATACCCAGGTTCACATAAAAACCGTCTTCCAGCTCGTGGGCCGCGCGGGCCGCCATTTGGTCTTGATTCCACGCCATGATTACACCCCTCCCTTTTCAGTGATCGTTCGTTTCTCAATCCGCTTCTCTGGTGTGGTGTTCAGCACAATGCGGTGCACATAAATGCCAGGCAAGTGCACTTGGTCCGGGGCAATGTCGCCGGTCTCCACAATCTCTTCCACTTCCACCACGGTGATCTTGCCGGCCATGGCTACGGCGGGGTTGAAGTTGCGCGCGGTAAAGCGGAACTGCAGGTTGCCAGATTTGTCGGCCCGGTGGGCTTTGACCAGGGCTACGTCCGGTACCAGCGCACGCTCCATCACATAGGTCTCACCATCAAACTCGCGCAGCTCTTTGCCATCGGCCACGATGGTGCCCACGCCGGTTTTGGTGAAGAACGCCGGAATGCCAGCGCCACCGGCACGCAGCTTCTCTGCCAGCGTGCCCTGGGGCGTGAACTCCAGCTCCAGCTCACCTGCCAGGTATTGGCGCTCAAACTCTTTGTTTTCGCCCACGTAGCTGGAGATCATCTTCTTGATCTGCCGCGTCTCCAGCAGCTTGCCCAGGCCAAAGCCATCCACACCGGCGTTGTTGGAGATGGCGGTCAGGTTCTTGGCACCGCTATCGCGCAGCGCGTCAATCAGCGCCTCCGGAATGCCGCACAGGCCAAAGCCACCCACAGCCAGTAGCTGGCCGTCTTGGATGATGCCGTCAAGCGCGGCGGCGGCGCTGGGGTAAATTTTGTTCATTCAAAGGACTCCTCAAAAAATCGGTCTCTGCACGATGCTTTACGATACTACGTATCAACATACGTAGTTTTTCGTAAAGTCCAACCCTATAAACCGCTATGGATCTTGATTACCACTTAGCTTTCACCCAGGCACCTGTCGGCTTGGTTTTGTCGCGCAACCGCGCCATTGTGGATTGCAATGCCCATTTGTGCGAGATTTTTGGTGCCTCGCGCGAGCAACTGATAGGACAATCTTTTCAAGTGCTGTACCCCAGTGCCGACGAATTTTTGCGCACCGGTGAACGCATCGTACCGCCACTGAACCAACACGGCACCTACTCTGATGAGCGCATCATGCGGCGCTTTGACGGGCGCTTCAAGGGGCAGACATTTTGGTGCCATGTCACCGGCCGCGCGCTGAACCGCGAGGCACCACACGAGGCCGGTATCTGGTGCTTTGAAGACCTGAGCGCCCGCCGCCCGGTAAAGGCTGAGTTAACACCGCGTGAGCGCGAAGTGGCCGCGCATTTGATGCAGGGCCTCACCTCCAAACAAACCGGCAAATTGCTCGACATCAGCCACCGCACCGTAGAGATTTACCGGGCCCGGCTGATGCGCAAATACCAGGCGCACACCGCCGCCGACCTGGTGCACAAGCTGCTAACCAACTGAGGCCTGCGCGGCGGGCCCGCGTTGTGAAACCGCCCCACCCGCTTGCAAACTTGCATCGCAGAACTACACTGAGCCAGACCCCCATAACCATAAAATAAAACCCGCGAGGCAGAGATATGCTTGAATTTCTAGGCTTTGGCAAACACCGACACGACGCCTCAGACACGGCATTCTCAACCCGCACACTGGCGGGCGCTGCCCCTACCGCAAGCCAGCGCGACATCGTGCGCATGACACTGCACACCCTGCTAAAGCGCCACGGCATTGCGCCCAGCTGGTTGGCTGCAGAACTACTGCCCCTCTCCAGCCCACAGGAGCCCGATGCCTGGGTCATTCAGATTGCGGTTTTGCATTGGCACACCGGGTTTGGCCAATACGCCATGGCCTTGCAAAAGGAGCTGCTAGACAACTTGAGGCGCATTGACCAAAGCGCGCACCACGCGCCCTACACCGTGCACTGGGTCTACGCCCCGGATTGCGGCTGCCCTTACACCACGGTACCCTCTGCCGCGTTTTGGGATGCATCCCCCGCCGAGCTGGCAGGCGAGCTAGCGGGCGAGCGGGCGCCCACGGCCCCAGAAAAACCCGTAGCCAAAGCCCCCACTAAAGGCAAGGCCAGCAAAGCCACCAAGCCAGCGGCCGACGAAGGTGACGACGACGACACTGGCTTTGCAGCCACGCAAATGCGCGAAGACTATTGACGCAACGCCTCGGCCCACCACCTCATGGGCTGAGCGTATGCGCTGAGAAAATTCCATCGGAGTCAAAGTGCTTTGTGGCCTACTCGGGCCTTCACATTACAGAAAGCACTGCACCCATGAACCCCATCAAAATCGTCGCCATCCTCCTCATCGTCGGGGGAGCCCTAGGCTTGGCCTATGGCAGCTTTAGCTACACCAAAGACACCAGCGCCGTCAAAATTGGCCCGATCGAACTCTCGGTCAAAGAGAAAGAAACCATCAACATTCCGGTATGGGCCGGTGTGGCGGCCATCGTGGCGGGTGGCTTGCTGCTGGCCATGGGCAGCAAGCGCGGCTAACGGGGGAGCCCGGCATTTGTGAACCTGTGCCAAGTCCTTTAGACTTTAAGGAATAAAAACACACAGGGAATGTCAACATGCCAGCAATGCAGGTGCCACCCAAACTTGCCGCCCCGCAGTCCACACGATTCGCATCGGCGTCTGTCCCCGCACTAGAGCGCTATCAGCTGCTGTGGCTTGCAGCCGGTATCACTCTGGTGTCTGGCTGCTTGGTGGCACTGGCACTCGCCTACCTACGCGTCCAGGCCATAGAAACCGGCGAAGACCTCACCCAATCTTTTGCCCAGGTCATTGAAGAGCAAACCACCCGCACATTTCAATCCGTAGACCAAAGCCTGGAAATCACGGCCAACAACTTGGCGCAAATGCAGCGTACAGGCACCCTGAATGAGGTCTCGGCGCGCCAGTTGCTGCGCCAGGAATTGAAATCCATGCCGTTCGCACGCGTGCTTTGGGTCACAGATGCGCAGGGCCGTTTGGTTTACGACACCCAGGTGGTGCGCAGCGACACCGATCTTTCCGACACGGGGTATTTCAAGACGCTTCTTGCGCAACCAGACGCTGGCTTTCTGATCAGCGCACCGGTTAAAACCACGCGGGATGGCCTGTGGCTCATCCCCGCTGCGCGCCCCCTGATCGCTGCGGATGGCGACTTTGGGGGCGCCATTGTGGCCCTCATCGATCCGCGCTATTTTGAGACGCGGTGGAAGTCCATTGACCTGGGAGACGACGGCTCTGTGACTCTATTTCGCCGGGATGGCGTGCTGATGATGCGCGGCCCTTTTGATGAAGCCAGCATGGGCAAAAGTTTTCAGAATCTGCGCGTCTTCAAAGAATTACTACCCGAAAGCCCATCGGGCAACTTCACTAACACAAGCTCCATAGACGGGGTCAACCGCATGCTGAGCTACCGCACGCTGTCGGCCCAGCCCGAGCTGGTGGTGGTGGTCGGGCAGTCTTATGAACGCGTACTCACGCCTTGGCGGAGCTTGACTACGCTGGCCATCGCCATTTGGTTGGTGGCGGCCGCAGGCATCACCTTGTTGTGCTTGTTTTTGCACCGGGCGCGGCAGCAAAAGGCCACGGCGCAAGCCCAGGCAGCGCAGTTGGCCGAGCGGCTGCGCATGGCCACGGATGCTGCAGAAATCGGTGTCTGGGATTGGGACATCGCCCAGGCGGACCAGTGGTACGCCAGCCCCACCTACTTCAGCATGCTGGGCTACGACCCCCAAGAAGGCTTTGCCAACCGCCTGCAGTGGGTAGAACGCCTGCACCCGGATGACCGACCCGGCGTAGAAGCGCGCATACAGGCCGTGCTGGAGGGTGACCATCTGCCCTACCAATACGAGGCGCGCATGCAGCATGCCGACGGGTCTTACCGCTGGATCAGCGTGGTGGGACGCGTGCTGGCACGCGACACCCATGGCAAAGCGACCCGCATGATGGGCATACGGCTGGACATTACCGAGCGCAAGCTGGCGGAAGAAAAATTGCGGCTCAGTGAAGAAAACCTGGCCATTACCTTGCAGTCCATTGGCGATGCCGTGATCGTCACCGATGCGTCCGGCAACATCAACCGCATGAACCCGACGGCCGAGCGCCTGACCGGCTGGACACTGCCGCAAGCCCTGGGCAACCCGCTGACCGACGTGTTTCAGATCATCAATGCACAAACGCGCCTGCCAGCCGTCAATCCGGTGCATTTGGTGATGGAAAAAGGTGAGGTGGTGGGCCTGGCCAACCACACGGCGCTTCTGGCGCGCGATGGGCACGAATACCAAATCTTCGACAGTGCCGCCCCCATCCGCGATCGGAATGGACAGATAGTGGGCGTGGTACTGGTTTTCAGTGATGTGACCGAGCAATACCGCGTGCGCGAACAGCTGGCCACCAGCGCGCAGCTGCTAGAGCGCACCGGGGAGATGGCCAAGATCGGCGGCTGGGAGGTGGACTTGCGCAGCATGCAATTGACCTGGTCGCGGCAGACCTACCATCTGCATGAAGTCGACCCCGCCACACAGCCCACGCTGCAACAGTCCATGGAGCTCGTCACGCCCGAAGCGCGGCCCACCGTGCAAGCCGCCTTGCAAGACGCCACCACCACCGGCAACCCCTGGGATATGGAAGTCCAACTCATGACGACCCAGGGGCGCCGCTTCTGGGCACGCCTACAGGGGCGGGTAGAAATGGAGAACGGCAAGCCCATACGCTTGCTGGGTGCCACGCAAGTCATTACCGAACGCAAGCAGGCCGAAGACGCACTGCGCGAGTCGGCCGAGCACATGCAGACCATTCTGGACAATATGGTGGACGGCGTTCTCACCATCAACACACAAGGGGTGGTGGAATCATTCAACCGGGCCGCCAGCACCATCTTTGGCTGTGCGCCCGAAGAAATCATTGGGCGCAATGCCTCGGTGTTGATAGAAGACCCCGACCAGCACTATGAGGAAGATTACCTGCGCCACCGTTTCAGCACCGATGGCGCAGGCATTGCCAGCATCTCCCGCGAGGTGCACGGCAAACACAAAGACGGCAGCCTGTTTCCCATCCACCTGTCGCTGTCCAAAATTTCCCGCAACGGCCAAACCACGCTGATCGGCATCGTGCGCGACATCACGCAGCAGCGTCACGATGAAGACGAGATTCGCCGTCTCGCTTTTTACGACCCGCTGACTGGCCTGCCCAACCGCCGCTTGCTGATGGATAGGCTCAAGCAGGCCATCGTGACCTCGGCACGGGCAGGCAAGCATGGCGCGCTGATGTTTTTGGACCTGGACCACTTCAAACTGCTGAACGACACGCAGGGCCACGATATGGGTGACGTGCTGCTGCAGCAAGTGGCCCAGCGGCTACAAGCCTGTGTGCGCGATGGCGACAGCGTGGCCCGCTTGGGCGGCGATGAGTTCGTGGTGCTGCTAGAGGCCCTGAGCCCACACAGCCACGAGGCGGCCACCCAGGCCGAAGCAATCGCCAGCAAACTGCTGGATGCCTTTGTGCAGCCGTACACCCTGCACAACATCACTTATGCCTGCACCACCAGCATCGGCATCGTGGTGTTTCGGGGTGACGACGAAGCCATGGACGACCTGCTCAAAAAAGCCGACCTAGCGATGTACCAAGGCAAATCGGCTGGGCGCAACACAGCGCGCTTTTTTGATCCTGCCATGCAAGCCGCCGTGGCCGCCCACGACGCCATGGAAAAAGACCTGCACCGTGGCCTGGCGCTGCAAGAGTTTGTGCTGCACTACCAAATCCAGGTGAATGGCCAGGGGCAGACGATTGGGGCGGAGGCCCTGGTCCGGTGGCAGCATATTGACAAGGGCTTGGTCACCCCCATCCACTTCATTGGGCTAGCCGAGCAAACCGGCTTGATATTGCCGCTGGGGCAATGGGTGCTGGAGCAGGCCTGCGCGCAGTTGGTGGCATGGTCCCACCAGAGCGCTACCGCGCACTGGACGCTGGCCGTCAATGTCAGCGCATCGCAATTTTCCCAGGCCGACTTCATTGCGAATGTGTCGCGCGCTTTGCAAGACACGGGGGCCAACCCGCGCCTGCTCAAGCTGGAGCTCACCGAAAGCATTTTGGTCCACGACGTGGAAGACGTGATTGTCAAAATCACCGCCATCAAGGCCCTGGGCGTAGGCTTCTCTTTGGATGACTTTGGCACCGGCTACTCGTCGCTGTCTTACCTGAAGCGGCTGCCGCTAGACCAGCTCAAGATCGACCAGTCTTTTGTGCGCGACGTGCTGACCGACCCCAGCGATGCCGTCATCGCCCGTACCATTGTGGCGCTGGGCCACAGCCTGGGCCTGACGGTGATTGCCGAAGGCGTGGAGCCCGAAGGCCAGCGCGAAATGTTGGCCAGCATGGGCTGCGATGCGTTTCAGGGCTACTACTTCGGGCGGCCTAGCGCGCCAGACGCTTTGGGCTAGTCTGCTACAAAACTAGGAGCTGCTCCCGCACTATCCATGGCCTCTACGGCATATTTGACATAAATTTCTCTCTCTACCATTTTTTACCAAAACACCATGCCCGCTGCAAAACGCCCCATCACTATTGACGATCTCTGGTCCCTCAAACGCCTGAGCACCGGCAGCTTGTCACCCGACGGCCAGTGGACCTGCTCTGTCGTCACCAGCTACGACATGAAGAAAAACGAGAGCACCAGCCAGCTCTGGCTGCTCTCTACTGACGGCAAGACACAACGCCAACTGACGCGTGGCAAAAAGGACGGCGATCCGCAGTGGTCGCCCGACGGAAAGGCTATCGCGTTCGTGTCCAAGCGCGGCGAAGGCAAGGACGCGGATGCAGCGGGGCAGGTGTATCTGATTTCCCCAGACGGCGGCGAGGCACGCCGCGTGGCGCAGGTGGCTACCGGCGTCAGCGCGTTGCGCTGGTTTCCCGACAGCAAGCGCCTGGCGTTCGTGTCCTGGGTCTGGCCTGAGCTGAAGACGCAAGAGCAGCAGGAGAAGAAACTCAAGGAGGACAAAGACGACAAGGTGCAGGCCACGGTGCTGGAGAACAACCACTACCGCTACTGGGACCACTGGTTCCCACGCGGCCGCAAGCCACACATCCATGTGGTCGATATCGGTAAGAATGGCGACGGCGGCAAAGTGCGCGATCTGTTTGCGGGCACCGCGTTCCATTTGCCACCGCAGGAGCCCGACGCCACGCTGTTCGATATCAGCCCCGATGGCAAAGAGCTGGCGTTCACGTTTGACTTCAACCCCGATCCACGCGAGTTCTCGTTCACCGACATCGTGGCGATGGATCTGAAGTCGGGCAAGACCAGCACATTGACCACGCGCGACAAGTCACTGGCGCGCTTCGCGTTCGAAGGCCCGCGCTATTCGCCCGATGGCAAGACCATCGCCTTCATTGGCTGCGACTTCACCAAGCAGCACAACGAGCAACACCGCGCCTGGCTGCTGGACCGAAAAGCCAAAAAGCCAACACCGTGGAGCGCCACTTGGGACCGTGGCGTCAACGGCCCGCTGCAATGGGCGGCCAGCAGCGATGCCGTGTACTTCGTCGCCGAACACGGCGTGACGCAACCGATCTGGCGCCTCGCCGTAGATGCGAAGAAACCCACCGAAGTGTTGCGCGGCCCAGGCGAAGGCGGCACGGCGGGCGACTTGCGCATCAGCGCCAACGGCAAGACGCTGGTCTACGCGCGCTCCAGCGTGTTGCACCCGCCTACCCTCTTGGCCTGCAACGCCGATGGCTCTAGCGAACGCACCATTGAAAAGTTCAACGCCAAATTGATGGCGGGCTTGCTGATAGGCGACGCGAAGTCGGTCGAGGTCAAAGGCTTTGACGGCGATGCGATCCAAATGTGGGTCGTCTCGCCACCCGGCTACAAGGCCGACACCAAAAAGAAGTGGCCGCTGATGCAGGTGATCCACGGCGGGCCGCACACCTGCGGGAACGACACCTGGCACTGGCGCTGGAACATGCAGATGTTTGCCGCCAGCGGCTACGTCACCTGCGCGGTGAACTACCACGGCTCCAGCGGCTTCGGGCAAAAGTTTCTCTCCAGCATCAACGGCGACTGGGGCCGCCGCGAGATGGCCGATGTGGAAGCGGGCACGGACTACATGCTCGCCACTGGCACCATTGACCCCAAGCGCATGGTCGCCACCGGCGGCAGCTATGGCGGTTACATGGTCGCCTACATGAACGGCAACCTGCCCGCCAAGCGCTACCAGGCCTACGTGTGCCACGCGGGCTGCTACGACTGGGTTTCGATGATGGGCTCGGACGGCTACTTCTGGTTCGGCCACGAACTCGGCGCCTTCCACTGGGACGACGAAGCTCGCGTGATGAAGCAATCGCCGCACCACTACGCGCAAAACTTCAATACCCCCACGCTGGTCATCCACGGTGAGCTGGATTACCGCGTGCCCTACTACCAGGGTCTGGCCTACTACAACACCCTGCGCGCCCGCGCCATCCCCTCACGCCTGGTCTTCTTCCCCGACGAAAATCACTGGATCCTGAAGCCGCAAAACTCCAAGCTTTGGTATGCGGAGTTCACGGGGTGGTGTGATCGGTATACCTCGGGCAAGGCAAATTCAAAAGTGAAATAGCTATAGAAATAGGAGCTGCTCCCGCACTATCCATGAGCTGAATGGCCGATTTGGCTTGCAGCGGGGCGCGCAGACTGCATTTGCTACTTGTCTTGAGTTGAAATAACGCTTTGCGGCGGATTCGGTCATTCAGGAATGAATGCCGACCCAAAAGATCGACATTACCGACCCCACCTAAGCAGAGTGGCTTTTTCCCGATTGACCCTTGCTATATTGCGGCGCCACAATTTTCAGCGATTCAATAAGACAGGACCCAAAGCATCAATACGTTCATGACTACAAAAAAAAACTGCATTTCTGCATGGTTGTCCATCGAATTTTTGATGGCCACGATGCTGCTTATGGCGACGCATGCAAAGGCCAGCATGCCAGAGTGGACTGGCGTAAGGATCGAACAATTCGCGCAGTCTAAAGTTGACCGCAATCGAATTTGGGCGATTGGCGGCCGCACATTGTTTAAATCGGAGGATGAAGGCAAATCATGGAAGCCCATTCATGTGCCCTATTCGCTGGGTATCTCTTGGGTGGGCATTGATCATCTCGATGGCAAGAAGGTGTACGTTCTAGGGAAGCGCGCCGCCACAAGCAATCAGGACACTTTTTTTGTATCCACTGACGAAGGTGATACGTGGGCGATGCAAGCTACTACGGGCTATGAGCTTTCGAACCGCGAATCCAACACGACTGGCCTTTCAAAGGTTTACGCACCCGAGACAAGCGTCGCCGCAAACCAACTTTCCGTATTGACACTGAGCGGTGATGCCAACTGGCCACGCTATGGTGCTGTACAAACGGTGGGCAACACCATGTTCTTGCTTGACGGCAGCACCATTTGGGCGCGCGAGGCTGGGAAAGAGTGGCGTATTCGCCATACGTTTCAAGGCAAGTGGGGACATCACCCTAACAACTTCCTCGTATTGGATGACGGCAAATTGGTAGTCCGTCTTCCTGATGGAAATTGGCTCCAAAGCAGTGACAACGGCAACACCTGGAAAGCAGCGACCAACGGCTTTCAAGCGCTCAATCGCAGAGCGCCACAAAATCCAAAACCAAATGAACTATTCGGACATGGCGTCAACGAATGCCACGTTCATATGAATTCGGACAACAAGAAGGTGCTTGTAGCAACTTGCCTCTGGACGCGCACCATGGTGCCCGGCGGCACCTGTTTGCACTACAGCAGAGACGGTGGAAGAACCTGGGCACCACCAAGGGTTTTGACGACTCGGCGGGAAATCAATTGCTCCATTGCTGGCCTACCTGGGGCGTGGCAATCGGAGGCCATGTTGATAGACGACAGGGATCCGAACAAAATGTTAATTTCGTGGGCGTTCGGCGGCGTGTTTCGCACCCCCGATGGCGGTAAGAGTTGGGTTGCATCCGATCAACATCTGACGTTCGCCGAGCACGATGACCGCCACGGCGGAACAATGATGTTTTCAAGCCCACTGGTTGTGAGTGCAGTGATGCGCCGCGATCTTGCATATTTAGACCGATTGCTCGCGCAGGGGCAGTCCGTCAATGCCATAGGCAATCAAAGCAACGGTGTGTTGGGGGCTGAGTTGTCCGCTTTGGCCGCCGGGCCACAAGCGAAGCCTGTCATTTCGATGTGGGCGGCGTTGCGTGCAAGGGGTGCCAATGTGAATTTGCCAGAAGAACGCCGCGCTGAATTCATGGAAATCGCGTTGAGGCTCAATATGCCGGAAATCATTGACGACCTGATCGCCGCTGGGTACGACTGGGGTAGACCGAATACAACCTCACCAGACTCCCGTTACTCTAAAACGGAAATTGAAAGATTGATTAGAGGCACCGATCCGTCAAGCAAGCAGCTTTTGGATCATGTTGTCGAAGCGTACGTTAAGGCAGGTAAGTTTCCATCAGCAGATTTGACCGTTCGCGAACTCCTTGAAAGCCAGAAAGCCAGCCATGCGGTCGCGATATTGAGTGCTGCCACTCGCGACATCCCCTTCGACAAACAAACCACGCCAGAGCGCGCAAGCAAGGTTGAATTGGCAGGACTACTCCTCAAAGCCAAAGAGTTCGATTGGGCGAGGCGTGTATTTTTGCTGGTACCTGCAAAAGAACGGGGAAGTCTTCGACACACTTACTCCGACCTTATTGGTGCTTTGGGTGAGACGTGCAACCTCAACGAGGTCGCATGGTACGTTTCCCGCGGGGTAATGGAACCCAACTTACTTGGGTGTCTCAAGGCCACGGATACGCCACCGAACAACGATGTGTTGAAGCACCTTGTGGACTCCCAATCGATCGACGCTGAAGTTTGGCAAGACTTGTTAGGTGAGCCTGGATTTCAATGGGTCAAGCGAACCAAATATCACCAACAATTTGAAGGTACGTTGAAAGACTTACCCCACGCAATCGTTGGCCTGATTTTAGATCCTGCTCCAACTGACCGTACCCAAGTGGAAGAGCGACACTACCTCGAAGTAACTTACGTGGTCGAGGGCTACCCAGCACAGTTTGCAGGCATGCGTAGGGGTGACAAAATCACCCATGTTGACGGTCGGGATGTGGGAAACCTGCAGTTCAACGCCGTCAGGAAACTGCTGGTCGGGCGCGCAGGCACCCAAGTAGTGGTTGACGCACTTCGCGCGGGAGAGAAAATGCAATTCCGACTAGAACGCAGACCACCAACGCCAGGCAACTAACTGAAAACCCGAGCCTTTCAAGCTTGACGTCGGGCGATTCGACTGGGTTTCAATGATGAGCTCCGACGGCTACATCTGGTTTGGCCGCGAACTCGGCACCTTCCATTCGGGCGACGAAGCCCGCGTGATGAAACAGTCACCCCACCACTACGCGCAAAACTTCAACACCCCACGCTGGTCATTCAAGGCGAGCTGGACTGCCGCCTAGCCAGGCCTCCTACAACACCATGCGCGCCCGCGCCATCCTCTCGCACCTGGTGTTTTTCCCCGACTAGAACCACGGGATTTTGAAGCCGCAAAATTCGAAGCTTTGATATGCGGAGTTCACAGAGTGGTTTTATCGGTATACATCGGGCAAGACAAATTCAAAAGTAAAGGCGCTATCGAAATAGGATCTGTTCACGCACGTTCTGCAGACGCTACTGGCATATTTTGGGCAGTCCTCATTGAACCTGAAATGGCAATGCCGCCCATTTGAGAGCAGGGCAGAGCAGAGAGCTAAAAATATTCCGTACGTACTCAGCAAGGAACAGCGCAAAAAAAGGGCCAGACAACTGCCTGGCCCTTTCTGGTAGCATTTGAAACGCTACCTAGTTACGTAATAAGGTTCGCGGCTTGCTATGCACGCTGACCTCCTTTTCTACTGTGCCATTCACGGCTTAGTTAGCACCCTGAAAGCCTTAGCTATGTCGCGTAGCTAAGGCTTTCGCCTTTTGTGCCACTCATTCATAGCGGCCACAAAATTATTGTATGGGGGCTGTCTAGCAACGTCTAGGTACGAAGCTAGGCACAAGTTGTGGACAACCTGTGTAAATAGCTGGATAAGTTGGCCGCAGCAACCTGCGGATCTTCACGGATATGCGTTATCCACACAGACGCCAACTAACTGGCAACTCAGCGTAGTTGGTGCAAACATCTGCCTTATGCCCGAACCCAATTAGACCTTGGGGCTACCAAATCTCCAGCTTCAACCGCTGCGCAGGCACCTGCGCAAACGCCTTGTCACGACTCACCAGGGTGACATTCGCCGCTACCGCATGCGCGGCGATCATCATGTCGAAGTCACTGAGGTTGATGCCCTGGGCTTCCAGCGTGGCGCACAGCTCGCCATAACAGGTGGCAACCCGCTCGTCCCACGGCAGCACGTCCATGCGCAGCAGCACTTGGGCCAGGGCATTCTTCAAACGCGCGGGCTGCCCTTTGCGGTGCAGCCCGTATTCCAGCTCCGCAAGGGTGATGCTGGAAATCACCGCCTGGCCCACGGGCACTTGCGTAAGGCGCGCCAGTAACGCGGCATCGCGCCCCTGCATGATGTGGCTGACCACGTTGGTGTCCAGCATGTAGCGCTGGCTCATTCCTCTACGCCCTCAAACGGGTCGCGCCGCGTGTGGGTCTGGCGGCGTTCGATCAGCAGATCGGCATCTTTGTTGTGCGCCACCACGTCCAACAGGCCCTGCCAGTCGGTGGGTTTGCGGGACAACACCACATCACCCGTGAGCGGATCATGGCGGATGAAAACCTCTGGCACGTCAAAGCGAAACTCCAGCGGCAAGCGAACCGCCTGGCTGCGGCCCGTGGCAAATATTTTGGCGGTCTGCTGCATTTGAAACCTCTCTTGAAGAACGATGCATACCATGATATATATCAACAGGATGCCAGTCAATATCTTCGCGGCAGATAGGGAGAACTCGCCAGTGGGTGCCATACCTCCTGCAATCCGAATTCGCTATAGAAATATGAGCTGCTCCCGCACTATCCACGGGCTGAATGGCCGATTTGGCACCCAATCGGCCGACCGTGCGTTGCAACACAGACAGCCTCACCGCCGCGGACTAAGGTCGCTCCATAGTTAACGGCCCGAGCGTTGGGCGCGTTCTATCTTCCACTCAGCCAGGAGGAACACATGAGCACTTTTCGCACCCCAACATCCAATCCCGCGTCTGCCGACAAGGGCCGCAGCCAGCAGACCAGCCCCAGCCACGGCAGTACCGCACAACAGCTGTACCCTGCAGCGCAGCCGGTGAACGCAAGGCCGGGCGATAACTTTTTGTCTGTCGCCATGCGCGCAAGCCATCAGGATGTGCCGCCTCTTTATCACCGCAAATAGCGCTTGCGCGTCGGGCTCTGCCCGATGGAATTTTTTGCTTTGAAAGGCACCCCATGATCGATACAAACACCCCCTTGCTTGTAGGCAACGCAGAGGCGCGCACCGTAGCACCTTTGCTGGTTAGCAGCCTGGAAGCTGTGACCCGCTCGCGACTGTTCACGGTGTCCCAAGACGCGCTGCTGGTTGAGGTGGCCGCCCGCTTGTCAGACTCGCAAATCAGCGTTGTCATCGTGTGTGATGCCGCAGGTGCCGCAATGGGAGTCATCACTGAAACCATGCTGGTCCGGCGCTTGGGCTTGGGTCAGGCCGATTTCTTCACCACCCGCTCTAGCGATGTGATGACGCAGGATTTCGTCACCTGTTTACCCGAGGATCTGCTGTCTGATGTGCTGGCGATGATGCACACGCGTCGCCTCATCCACCTGCTGGTGATGGGCGCAGACAAAAAACTGGTCGGTGTGCTGAATGTCCGCGACGGTTTGCGGGCGCTGCTGGCCGCTGGCAACCACGAAGAGGCGATGCTGCGCAACTATGTGATGGGCATTGGCTACCAATAACAACACGGCTCTGGGCGACACCTGCTACCGCCCTATCGGCCTGCGATTCACACCCGTGTTGAAAAGCGACGTTTGGGTTTTGCCCCAAGCCAAACTACACCTTCCCGCCCACCACTTCATTCGCCGTCCGAAACGCCTCCACCGACGCAGGCACGCCGCAATAGATGGCAGCGTGCAGCAGCACTTCTTGAATTTCCGCCGCAGTCGCGCCGTTGTTCAACGCGCCGCGCACATGGCCTTTGAGTTCGTTTTGTTTGCCTAGCGCCGTGAGCATGGCCACGGTGATCAGGCTGCGGGTTTTCAGATCCAGCCCCGGACGCTGCCAGGTGTCGCCCCATGCTGCCCGGTTGATGTGGTCTTGAATGGGCTGCGTGAAAGGCGTGGTGTTGGCAATGGCTGCCTCTACAAACGCCTCGCCCATCACCTGCTTGCGGGTGGCCATGCCGGCCTGGCTGGCTTTTGTTGAAGTCGAATCCATGTCGGGGTCTCCAAAAAGAAGCCCCGAGCATAGCTTTGCTCGGGGCTTCGACAAGCTCAGCCTGAGCGGCGGAACTTGTTCAGCATTGCATCAACCGACGAGGTCGAAACGATCCAGGTTCATGACTTTGGTCCACGTCGCTACAAAGTCTTTCACCAGTTTCTCCTTACCATCCGCGCTGGCGTACACCTCCGCATACGCACGCAGCACCGAATTGGAGCCGAAAACCAGATCAGCCCGCGTGCCGGTGTATTTCACCGCACCGGTCTTGCGATCCCGGCCCTCGAACACTTCGCCTGTGCCATCGACAGCCTTCCACACCGTGCCCATGTCGAGCAGGTTGACGAAGAAGTCGTTGGACAGCGCGCCCTCCTTGTCGGTGAACACACCGTGCTTGCCACCATCGGCATTGGCGCCCAATACGCGCAAGCCGCCGACCAGTGCAGTCAGTTCGGGCGCAGTCAACGTCAGCAACTGTGCGCGGTCAAGCAACAGCGCTTCGGTTGCGGCACCAATCACGCCCTTCTTGTAGTTGCGGAAGCCATCGGCAACAGGCTCCATCACAGCGAACGATTCAACATCGGTCTGCGCTTGCGTAGCGTCCACACGGCCCGGCGCAAACGGTACTTCAACCGCAACGCCCGCCGCCTTGGCTGCCTGCTCTACGCCCACGCTGCCAGCCAATACCACCACGTCGGCCAGCGATGCTTTGCCGGATGCCTTCTGGATCTCTTGCAACTTGGCCAATGCTTTGACGGCGATCTTGTTGACTTCCCAATCCTTTTGCGGTGCCAGCGCCAGACGCGCGCCGTTAGCGCCGCCGCGCTTGTCGCCACCGCGGAAGGTGGAGGCCGAGGCCCACGCTACGGACACCAGTTCGCTGACAGACAAGCCCGATGCGGCGATCTTGGCTTTGAGGTCCGCAATGTCTGCAGCGCTCGGATTGAGCGTGGCAGCGGGCAACGGGTCTTGCCAGATCAAATCTTCCTTCGGCACTTCAGGGCCAAGGTAGCGGGCCTTGGGGCCCATGTCGCGGTGGGTCAGCTTGAACCAGGCGCGGGCGAATGCTTCGGCGAAGGATTGCGGGTCGTCGTGAAACTTCTTGGAGATCGCGCCAAACGCGGGGTCGAAGCGCATCGTCAAATCGGTGACCAACATCGTAGGCTTGTGGAACTTGTCCGGAATGTGCGCGTCAGGGATGATTTCAGGCGCATCCTTGGCCACAAACTGCTTTGCGCCTGCAGGCGAATGGGTCAGCTCCCACTCGAACTTGAACAGGTTCTCAAAGTAGTTGTTGCCCCACTGCGCGGGCGTGGTGGTCCAGGTGACTTCCAGGCCACTGGACACGGTGTCTTTGCCGTGGCCTTGGCCAAAGTTGCTGTTCCAGCCCAAGCCCTGCGCCTCAATGCCCGCGCCTTCGGGTTCCGCGCCTTTGTGTGACTCGGGTGCAGCGCCGTGGGCCTTGCCGAAGGTGTGGCCACCGGCAATCAGCGCGACGATTTCTTCATCGTCCATTGCCATGCGGTAGAACGTGGCACGGATGTCTTTGGCCGCAGCCATGAAGTCGCCGCTGGCGTTGGGGCCTTCGGGGTTCACATAGATCAGGCCCATGTGCGTGGCGGCCAAGTTCTTGTCCAGCTCGCCCTCGCCCTTGTTGCGATCACCGCCACCGCTAAAGCGCTTGTCCGCCGCCAGCCAGGAGGTCTCTGCACCCCAGTTCACGTCCATGTCAGGTTCCCACACGTCTTCGCGGCCACCGGCAAAGCCGAAGGTGCGAAAGCCCATGGACTCCAACGCCACGTTGCCCGCCAAAATGAACAGATCAGCCCAGGAAATTTTTTGGCCGTATTTCTGTTTGATAGGCCACAGCAAGCGGCGCGATTTGTCGATGTTGACGTTGTCGGGCCAGGAGTTCAGCGGCGCAAAACGCTGCTGCCCGCGCCCACCGCCGCCACGGCCATCCAGCGTGCGGTAAGTACCCGCGCTGTGCCACGCCATGCGCACCATCTGCGGGCCATAGTGGCCGAAGTCGGCGGGCCACCAGTCTTGCGAATCGGTCATCAGCTTGACGAGGTCGGCCTTCAGCGCGGCGTAGTCGAGCTTCTTGAATTCCTCGGCGTAGTTGAATGATTCGCCCAATGGGTTGGACTTGTTGCCGTGTTGGTTCAACAGGTCTACGCGCACCTGCTTGGGCCACCAGTCTTTATTCGTGGTGCCGCCACCGGCTGCGTGGTGGAAGGGGCATTTAGCTTCAGTCGACATGCTTATCTCCTAGGTTTATTTGACTTTGAACTGCGACGCTAGTTTAGATTTTGAGTTGCTATCGATCAAGATAGTTTTATTAATGAAATCTATAGTCAAAGCCAATGCCCAAGGCCATGGCTAACGCGGCCCTACCCGGCCTTTCCCGGCCTTAGGATAGGGCTCGCACACAAAACAACAAACACCATGACGACACCCACACCACGCTACCCCCTGCCCGACCTCAGCACCTTGCCCGAAGACATACGCGCCAAGATTCTGGAGGTGCAAGAGAAATCCGGCTTTGTCCCCAATGTGTTTCTGGCGTTT
The DNA here is from genome assembly GCA_002256115.1 of Burkholderiales bacterium PBB3. Taxonomy (GTDB): domain Bacteria; phylum Pseudomonadota; class Gammaproteobacteria; order Burkholderiales; family Burkholderiaceae_C; genus Allorhodoferax. The sequence goes on along the minus strand of NKIK01000015.1, from coordinate 72,070 downwards.
GCGCGCCGCCCCGCCGAGTGGCGCGCGTTCTTTGCCTACCACGACGCGCTGATGCTGCGCGCCGAGAGCAGCCTGACCAAAGGCGAGCGCGAGATGATCATTACAACCACCAGCGCAGCCAATAGCTGCTTGTACTGCGTGGTGGCCCACGGCGCGATTCTGCGTATCTACGAGAAGAAACCATTGGTTGCCGATCAGGTCGCCGTGAACTACCGCAAGGCTGACATCACGCCGCGCCAGCGCGCCATGCTGGAATTTGCAATGAAGGTCTGCCTGCACAGCGCCACCGTGGAAGACGCGGACTTTGACGCGCTGCACGCGCACGGCTTTGACGACGAAGACATCTGGGACATTGCGGGTATCACCGCGTTCTTTGGTCTCTCGAACCGCATGGCCAATGTGACCAGCATGATGCCCAACCCCGAGTTTTATCTGCTGGGCCGCGTGCCCAAAGCCAAGTAAGCCCATGCCAGCTCGTATATCTGTGCGATGGCGCTTTCTCGTCGCGCTGTGTGTTGCAGGAGTGAGCGCATGCGCAGCCGAGCGCATTGCTGCGCTTGACGCGCCCCCCACGTTCCTCTCGCCAGAAATCGCCAGCGCGTCCGTCGCCAAAACCGGCTGGGCCACACGCACCTATGCCGTGGCCGCGGCCAACCCTTTGGCCACCGAGGCAGGCCAGCAGATGCTGCGCGCCGGTGGCTCGGCGGTGGATGCCGCCATTGCCGTACAGATGGTGTTGGCATTGGTAGAGCCGCAATCCAGCGGCCTGGGTGGTGGGGCGTTTTTAATCCACTTTGATGGCAAGCAAGTGCAGGCCTTTGACGGGCGCGAGACTGCACCCGCAGGTGTCACCGCGACTGAATTGATGGGAAGCAACGGCCAGCCCATGGCGCGCATGCAGGCCATCGTGGGTGGACGCACCGTGGGCGTGCCCGGCACCCTGCGCATGCTGGAGCTGGCGCACCGCCAACACGGCCGCTTGCCCTGGGCAGCTTTGTTTGCGCCCGCCATCCGTTTGGCGCAGCAGGGCTTCGCGATCAGCCCGCGCATGGCCAGCTTGGTGGCTGATGACAAACACCTGCACAAAGACCCGGTAGCTGCCGCGTACTTTTATGACGCAGATGGCAAGCCCTGGCCCGCGGGCCATGTGCTGCGCAACCCTGAGTTGGCCGATGTGCTGCAAGCCATCGCCAAGCAAGGGGCGGACGCATTCATGCAGGGCGAAGTGGCGCAAGCCATCGCAAATAAGGTGCAGGGCCATGCCACCAATCCCGGCAAGATGACGCTGAAAGACTTGGCGGATTACCGCGCCGTGGTGCGTGCGCCGCTGTGTTTTGACTACGCTGTGGCCGCCCACACTTACCGCATTTGTGGCATGCCACCGCCCAGCTCCGGCACCTTGGCCATCGGGCAGATTTTGAATCTGCTTGGCAACACACCCACTGCCAATGTGCCGCTGCAAGCCGGGTTGCCCCCGGCCGACTGGTTGCACCTGTACACCGAGGCCTCCCGCCTGGCCTTTGCCGACCGCGACCACTATGTGGCCGACCCTGACTTTGTGCAGCCCCCAGCGGGCAGTTGGCAGAGCCTGCTGCAGCCCGGCTATCTGGCGCAGCGTGCCAAGCTGATCAACACAGCACCCGGTAGCCCGCGCATGGCCGATCCCGCACCTGGAAAGCCCGGCCCATCCGACGCACGGCCTCTGCAATATGGCCGAGCAGCCACCCAGGTAGAAGCTGGCACCTCCCACATCTCCGTCATCGACGCTCAAGGCCACGGCGTTGCCATGACGACCACGATTGAAGACGCCTTTGGCGCGCGCCAGATGGTGAACCGTGGCAAGGGGCTGACCGGCGGCTTTTTGTTGAACAACGAACTCACCGATTTCAACTTCGCCCCCACTGATGCGGCGGGTCTGCCCGTGGCCAACCGCATCGAACCCGGCAAGCGCCCGCGTTCGTCCATGGCCCCCACCCTGGTGTTTGACAAGGCCACCGGCCAGCTACTCATCAGCGCGGGCAGCCCTGGTGGCGCTGTCATCATTCACTACACGGCCAAAACTTTGTACGGCATGCTCAACTGGGGTCTGAACGCGCAAGAGGCGATCAATTTGCCCAACTTCGGCACGCTGGGTGGTCCGGCGTTTTTGGAGGCAGGTCGGTTTGCACCCACCACTGCGCAGGCTTTGCGCACTCGCGGGCACAAGGTCTATGAGGTCGACTTGCCCAGCGGTATTCAGGCAATTGCGCGCACGCCTCAAGGTTTCTTTGGTGGGGCTGATCCGCGGCGGGAGGGGGTTGTGTTGGGGGACTAGCTTTGGGGGCTTGTGTGTGTTCTCGCTCCGATCCGACTGGGTTGGGCGTTCTGCTTCGTGTCCCCCCGCCCTTCGGGCTCCTTCCTTTTACCTACGCAGAACGCCCACCCCAGCCTAATCGTCGAGCGCCTGCTCTGAAGCGACAAGGCTCGCATTTTCAGGCGATTTGCGGCACAAATCGGCCTTTCAGCCCATGGATAGTGCGGGAGCAGCTACTAAAACAATAGCACCCAACAACGCACCATTTCTACCAGACCCCGTTTCCTACAATCACCCTATGTCCATCCCGCAAAGCTTCATCCAGGAACTCCTGTCCCGCACGGACGTGGTGGAGATCGTGGGCCGCTATGTGCAGTTGAAAAAGGGCGGCGCCAATTTCATGGGCTTGTGCCCGTTTCATGGCGAAAAGTCGCCGTCCTTCTCGGTCAGCCCGGCCAAACAGTTCTACCACTGCTTTGGCTGCGGCAAAAACGGCAATGCCATCAGCTTTTTGATGGACCACGCTGGCATGAACTTTGTGGAGGCCGTGAAAGATCTGGCCCAGCAATACGGCATGCAAGTGCCCGAAGAAGAAGGCAGCCCCGAGGACCGTGCCCGCGCCCAGGAGCAGCGGCAAAAGCAAAACACGCTGACCACTGTGTTGGAGCGCGCGGGCGAGGCCTATCGCAAATTCTTGAAAGACTCGCCCAAAGCCGTCAGCTACTTCAAGGGACGCGGCGTTTCGGGCTCCATCGCCAAACAATTCGGCTTGGGTTACGCCCCCGAGGGCTGGCGCACTCTGGCGGGCATATTCCCGAATTACGACGAGCCGCTCTTGGTAGAAAGCGGCCTGGTTATCTCTAACCAAGATGACGGCGCGACAGAGGAAAAGCGCTACGACCGTTTCCGCGACCGCGTGATGTTTCCGATTCGCAATATCAAGGGCGAATGCATCGGCTTTGGTGGCCGGGTGTTGGGCGACGACAAACCCAAATACCTGAACTCCCCCGAGACGCCCGTATTCAGCAAAGGCCGCGAACTGTACGGCTTGTATGAAGCCCGCAATGCCCTGCGCGAACACGGCTTTGCGCTGGTGACCGAGGGTTATATGGACGTGGTGGCGCTGGCGCAGTTGGGCTTTGCCAACACGGTGGCCACATTGGGCACGGCTTGCACGGCCGACCATGTGCACAAGCTGTTTCGGTTTACCGATGCGGTGGTCTTCAGCTTTGACGGCGACGGCGCGGGCCGACGCGCCGCACGCAAGGCGCTGGACGCCGCCCTGCCCTACGCCACCGATGTGCGCAGCATCAAATTCCTGTTTTTGCCGCAAGAGCACGACCCCGACAGCTTTATCCGCGCCCACGGCAATGCCGCCTTTGCCGAGTACATCGCACAGGCCACGCCGCTCAGCCGCTTTTTGGTGGAGGCCGCCAGCGAGGGCTGTGATTTGCAAACCGCCGAGGGCCGCGCCCACATGGCCAGCAATGCCAAGCCGCTGTGGATGCAACTGCCAGAAGGCGCGCTGAAACTGCAATTGCTGAGCGAACTGTCTGCCCTAGTGCAAATCGACAGCGCCAAGCTGGATGCGCTGTGGCAAGCCGCCGCGCCCGCGCCCAAGCAGTACGCGGAACGCGCGCCGCAAAACCGCGATGGTGAACATGCAGAAGGCGGCTACAGCAAGAGCTACGGCAGCCAAGAGAAACCCTGGGCCAAGAAATGGGAAAAAGGGACAGGAAAGAGCAGTTACCGCAAGGGCAACAACGGCGGTGGGGACGGGCCGTCTTACGGCGGTGCAGCCAGCCGACGCGTCCGCCCCACCAGCCGGGCCGACCACGCCACGCGTCTTTTGCTGGCCCACACCGCACTGTGGGAAACCTTGTCCAGCGAGGACCACGGCATGCTGTGCGCCCTGCCCGCCCCACACGGCCCGCTGATTGCTTGGTTAGAAGCCCAATTGCACGAACATGGCCCCCTGACCTGGAGCGCACTGCAGGCCGATTTGGCAGGCAATACGGCGGCAGACTGGGCGACCCAATTGATGGCTGAAGCCAATGTAGACACCCCAGGTGCCGACGACACAGCCGCCGAATTGCGCGACCTGCTCAACCGCATGCTGGTAGAGCGGATTGAGGCGCTGCAAACCGAGGCGATTGCCGCCGCCAGCACCGATCCCACCGCCCTGCAGCGCTACAAAGACTTGGGCGAAAGACGCCTGCAACTGGTTAAACAACTGGAAAAGTCCCAAACGGACGCTATAATGCAGGGTTAGTCAGGCAAGAGCGACAGCAGCACCTCCGGATCAGGCCAAGCGTTGATAAAACCTCAACCGGCCACCTCACCGCAAGGACTGCACGCCAAATGTTCGCCCCCACATCTTGCCCACGGTGATCTAAGTTCACTCTTGAATTTAGCTCCCGCACTGCCAACTAAAGCCCCTATCTCAGCTGACAAGGGGCCTGGAAGGCACATGTTCTGCTCGCCCGATCGTTTTTTTGATGTCCAGAGGTTCTCGCATGCCCGCTCAAAAATCTGCCAAGTCCGTTCAGCCGCCCAAATCGTCGACCCTGGCGACCAAGAAAGTATCTACCGTGCCCGCATCCAAACCCCCAGCCCCCAAATCCAAGGCCCAGCAACTGCAAGAGGCAGCTGACGCATTGCTCGCTGCGGGTGCCGCCGCCAAGAAAAAGCCCGGTCGTCCGCCCAAAGCGGCCGCTGCAGAGGAAAGCCCCGCGGCCAAGACCGGTGCCAAGCGCGGTCGCAAGCCAAAGGCATCGGCTGACGCGCCTACGGATGACATGGATATGTCGGACATTGAGGCCGACTTGGTGGGTGAGCCTGATGCGGCCAACGCGACAGTTACCGCCACCGGTGAGAAGGTCAAGCCCCTGCGCATGAAGATCAGCAAGGCAAAAGAACGCGCCTTGATGAAGGAATTCGGCCTGGACGAGACCGTGCTGTCTGAAGAAGACATGGCCAAGCGCCGCGCACGCCTGAAGGCCCTGATCACGCTGGGCAAGACCCGTGGCTACCTGACCCACGGCGAAATCTCCGACCACTTGCCCGACAAGCTGGTCGACGCGGAAACGCTGGAAGTCGTGATTTCCATGTTGAACGACATGGGCGTGGCCGTCTACGAGCAGACCCCCGACGCAGAAACCCTGTTGCTGAACAACAACGTATCCACTTCCGCCACGGTGGAAGAAGCCGAAGAAGAAGCCGAAGCGGCCCTGAGTACGGTGGACAGCGAATTCGGCCGGACGACCGACCCAGTTCGCATGTACATGCGCGAAATGGGCACGGTCGAGCTGCTGACCCGCGAAGGCGAAATTGAAATCGCCAAGCGCATCGAAGGCGGCCTGATGGCGATGATGGAGGCGATCTCCGCCTCCCCCGCCACCATTGCCGAAATCCTGCGCTTGGGTGAAGACATTCGCGAAGGCAAAGTCGTTATCACGACCATCGTGGACGGCTTCTCCAACCCGAATGAGGCCGACGACTATGTGGCCGAAGAAGACTTTGACGAGTTCGACGAAGCCGACGATGACGACGGCAAAGGCGGCTCCAAGGCGCTGACCAAGAAGCTCGAAGAGCTGAAGAAGCAGGCGCTGGAACGCTTCGACAAGATGCGCGAGCTCTTCGAAAAAGTGCACAAGATCTACGACAAGGAAGGCTACGGCACGCCCAACTACATCAAGGCCCAGAAGGCTTTGAGCGAAGAGTTGATGTCCATCCGCTTCACCGCCAAGGCGATTGAAAAGCTGTGCGACATGGTGCGCGGCCAGGTGGACGATATCCGCAAGAAAGAGCGCGAACTGCGCCGCATCATTGTGGACAAGTGCGGCTACCCGCAAGAAAACTTCATCGCGGATTTCAGTGGCCGCGACAAGAATGGCAACAAGGTTGCCAGCCAGTTGCTGAACCTGAAGTGGATCGAGAAGCAAGCCGCCGCCGGTAAGCCCTGGAGCGCCATCATGGGCCGCAACATCCCGCCCGTGCAAGACTTGCAGCAAAAGCTGACCGACTTGCAATCACGCGTGGTCGTGCCTTTGGATCAGCTCAAAGACATCAACAAGTTCATGAACGCGGGCGAATACGCCTCGCGTGCGGCCAAGAAAGAAATGATCGAGGCCAACTTGCGTTTGGTGATCTCGATTGCCAAGAAGTACACCAACCGTGGTTTGCAGTTCCTGGATCTAATCCAGGAAGGCAATATCGGTTTGATGAAGGCCGTGGACAAGTTCGAATACCGCCGCGGCTACAAGTTCTCGACTTATGCAACCTGGTGGATTCGCCAGGCGATTACTCGCTCCATTGCCGACCAAGCGCGCACCATCCGTATCCCGGTGCACATGATCGAAACCATCAACAAGATGAACCGGATCAGTCGTCAGCACTTGCAAGAGTTCGGCTTTGAGCCTGATGCATCCGTGTTGGCCGAGCGCATGGAGATTCCGGAAGACAAGATCCGCAAGATCATGAAGATCGCCAAGGAGCCGATCTCCATGGAAACACCGATCGGCGATGATGACGACAGCCACCTGGGCGATTTCATCGAAGACGGTGCCAATACCGCGCCCATGGAAGCCGCGATGCAGGCCGGCCTGCGCGATGTGGTCAAGGACATTCTGGACAGCCTGACGCCCCGCGAAGCCAAGGTGCTGCGCATGCGTTTCGGCATCGAGATGACGTCCGACCACACGCTGGAAGAAGTGGGCAAGCAGTTTGACGTGACGCGTGAACGCATTCGCCAGATCGAAGCCAAGGCCTTGCGCAAGCTCAAGCACCCTAGCCGCTCGGACAAGCTGCGCAGCTTTACCGATACGCTGTAATCTTGCAAGCGCCCTACAAGTTGGCGGGCGTGATGGGCTGGCCGGTGGGTCACTCCCGCTCGCCCGTCATCCACAACCACTGGATTGCCGAGCACGGGCTGCGCGGCAGCTACGTGCTGCTGCCCGTAGCGCCAGACAAGCTGGAACAGGCGCTGCGCGCGCTGCCCGTGCTGGGTTTTTCGGGGTGCAATTTGACGATTCCACACAAGGTGGCGGCGCTGTCCATCGTCGACCGCATCGACCTGCTGGCTGCACGCATCGGTGCCATCAATTGCATCGTGGTCGAACCCGATGGCAGCCTGTCGGGCCGCAACACCGACGCCTTTGGCTACGTACAAAGCCTGCGTGATGCCCAACCCGACTGGCAAGCCAGCGCTGGCCCCGCATTGGTGCTAGGTGCCGGTGGTGCCGCACGCGCGGTGATCGCGGGTTTGCTGGACAGTGGCGTGCCATCGATCCGCCTGACCAATCGCAGCCCCGACAAGACCCACGAATTAGTGGCGGCCTTTGGTCCACAAGTCGTTGCGGTGGATTGGGCTGAACGGCATGCGGCGGTAGACGGCGCGGCGCTGTTGGTTAACACCACCAACCTGGGCATGCAAGGGCAGCCTGCACTGGACCTGGATCTCGGTGCTTTGAGCCTGCAGGCCTTGGTGTCCGATGTGATTTATGTGCCGCTAGAGACGCCGCTGTTGGCCGCCGCCAAGCTGCGGGGCAATGCCACAGTTAACGGACTGGGCATGCTGCTGAACCAAGCGCGGCCTGCTTTTGAGGCCTGGTTCGGAGTGATGCCGACGATTTCTGATGCTTTGCTGGGCAAAGTGCACGCCAGCTTCTAATCAAGCTGCGGTGATTTTGCTCGCACGTTCCATCACAAAACCAAACGCAAAATGCAGCGCCTCTTCCATCGACAGCTCGATGGCATGGCGTTCGCGCTCGGTCAGATAAAACATCATGTCCACGTCATGGCGCACATAGCGTGGAGGCAGGCGATTTAAAGCCACACAGGCTACATCGGCCAGCATATCGATAGTGAACTCAGGGTGGTCCTCAGCGCGCTTGGCCACTTCCTCAAAGATCAGTCGGAAAGAACATGGCTGCGAACGGGGATGCAACGCGTTACAGATTTTTATGCGGCTTAAGCTATGAAACTTGTAGCAGCCAAAAAACTACGATATAGTTCGGCGACATTGCCAGGCCGGTAATGCTTTTTCAGCGCCATAATGCGCGGTTCCGGCCCACGTCGACACATAGGAGAGGTAGTTAATGAGTTCAAAAGAATCGGTGGCCATCGGTCAGTTGTTGGGGCTGTTGGAGTCCCGTTATGCGATGCGCGTCCTCTGGGCCCTGCGCGATGGCCATGCCCAAACCTTCCGTTTGCTGCAAGACAGCGTTGGAACCATCACCCCGAATACCCTGAATACCCGTATCAAAGAACTGCGTGAGGCAGGTCTGTTGACGCACGGCTCAGAAGGTTACTGCGTCACAGCGTCCGGTGCAGATTTGCTCAAACGCTTGGGGGATTTACAGGCTTTCGCTACCAAGTGGGCGACGAGCCAAACCAAAAAAGCCAAGTAATACTAGGCTGAAATCGCCCTTCCGCCGTCCGGCTGAAGGGCGGCACAGAAGACAGGTACAGCCTGTCTTTTTTTTGTGTGCGGCATAATTTAGGACTGCCCGCAGGGCGGTTTTACAAGCATTTAGGGCTGGGGCCCAGGTAGAACCTGCCGTAGCGGCTATCAATTCAATAGCGAACGAATAACAAACCATTCAAGGAATACCATGCAAACCACCGCCACCGGACTCCAGTACGACGACACCACCGAGGGCAGCGGCCCGGTAGCCACCAAGGGCCAAAGCGTCACGGTGCACTACACCGGCTGGCTTTACAACGACGGCGTGCAAGGCGCCAAGTTTGACTCCAGCAAAGACCGCAATGACCCCTTCGTGTTCAGCTTGGGCGCTGGCATGGTGATCCGCGGTTGGGACGAAGGCGTGGCCGGCATGAAAGTGGGCGGTGCCCGCACTTTGATCATTCCATCGTCTCTGGGCTACGGTGCACGCGGCGCGGGTGGTGTGATCCCCCCCAACGCCACTCTAAAATTTGACGTTGAGCTGCTAAAAATCGCCGGTTAAGACCAAAAACCAGGCCCAACCAGGGCAAAACGCCCTTGAAATCTCTTTCTAAGCCCCCAATTGGGGGCTTAGAAGTTTATTACTCCCCATCCAGCATGTCTGACAACGCAAACACCCCCACTCCCGCCACCGACACCCCGCATGCCACGCCCGAAGAAATCATGGCCGCTCTAGCTGCGCCTGAAGCGGAACTGGCCCGGGTGCAAGCCGAGTTGACCACCTTGCAAGCCAAGAGTGCCGAACTGGCGGACCAGTTCTTGCGCGCCAAAGCCGAGGCTGAAAACGCCCGTCGCCGGGCCGAAGACGAAGTTTCCAAGGCTCGCAAGTTTGCCGTCGAAAGCTTGGCCGAAAGCCTGCTGCCCGTGGCCGACAGCTTGGAAGCCGGTCTGATCATCAAAGACGCGACCAACGAGCAGATCCGCGAAGGGGCCCAAGCCACCTTGCGCCAGTTGCTGGCCGCGTTGGAGCGCAACAAGGTGATCGCCATCAACCCAGGCCTCGGCGAAAAATTTGATCCGCACCAGCACCAGGCCATCAGCGTCGTGCCTTCAGAGCATGACGCCAACACCGTGGTCAGCGTGCTGCAAAAGGGTTACCTGATTGCCGACCGCGTGCTGCGCCCCGCCTTGATTACCGTGTCGGCACCCAAATAGTTGCTCTTGAAAAGTAGCGCAACTGCCACACCTTATTCACATCTGAATTTTTAATTGAAACCCTTGCGGAACAGCGCTTCGGCTCTGCTCCCAAAGACACTAGGAGTAAATCATGGGACGAATTATTGGTATCGACTTGGGAACCACCAACAGCTGCGTGGCCATCATGGAAGGCAACACCGCCAAAGTGATCGAGAACTCGGAAGGTGCGCGCACCACACCGTCCATCATTGCCTACCAGGAAGATGGTGAAGTGCTGGTTGGCGCGTCCGCCAAGCGCCAGTCGGTGACCAACCCCAAGAACACCCTGTACGCCGTCAAGCGTTTGATCGGTCGCAAGTTTGCTGAGAAAGAAGTGCAAAAGGACATCGACCTGATGCCTTACAAGATTGCGGCTGCCGACAACGGCGACGCCTGGGTCGAAGTGCGCGGCAACCGCATGGCCCCGCAGCAAGTCAGCGCTGACATCCTGCGCAAGATGAAGAAGACCGCCGAAGACTACCTCGGCGAAGAAGTGACCGACGCCGTGATCACCGTGCCCGCTTACTTCAATGACGCACAACGCCAAGCCACCAAAGACGCTGGCCGCATTGCCGGTCTGGATGTCAAGCGCATCATCAACGAACCTACGGCTGCAGCCTTGGCCTTTGGCCTGGACAAAAACGAAAAGGGCGACCGCAAGATCGCCGTGTACGACTTGGGTGGCGGAACCTTTGACGTGTCCATCATCGAAATCGCCGATGTCGATGGCGAGAAGCAATTCGAAGTGTTGTCCACGAACGGTGATACCTTCTTGGGTGGCGAAGATTTTGACCAACGCATCATCGACTTCATCATCACCGAGTTCAAGAAAGAACAAGGCGTCGATCTGGGTAAGGACGTGCTGGCCCTGCAACGCCTGAAGGAAGCCGCTGAAAAGGCCAAGATCGAGTTGTCCAGCAGCGCCCAGACCGACATCAACCTGCCCTACGTGACCGCTGATGCCTCCGGCCCCAAGCACTTGAACATCAAGCTAACCCGCGCCAAGCTGGAAAGCCTGGTCGAGGAACTGATCGAGCGCACCATTGCGCCTTGCCGCACAGCCCTGAAGGATGCGGGTGTTTCCGCCTCCGACATCCACGACGTGATCTTGGTCGGCGGCATGACCCGCATGCCCAAGGTGCAAGAGAAGGTCAAGGAGTTGTTTGGCAAAGAGCCACGCAAAGACGTGAACCCCGATGAAGCCGTGGCTGTGGGTGCTGCGATTCAGGGTCAGGTATTGTCTGGCGACCGCAAGGACGTGTTGCTGTTGGACGTGACGCCTTTGTCCCTGGGTATTGAAACCATGGGCGGTGTGATGACCAAGATGATCACCAAGAACACCACGATCCCGACCAAGTTTGCACAAACTTTCTCGACCGCAGAAGACAACCAGCCTGCCGTGACCATCAAGGTATTCCAGGGCGAGCGCGAGATTGCCCAAGGCAACAAGATGCTGGGTGAGTTCAACCTCGAAGGCATTCCACCGGCAGCCCGCGGTACGCCGCAAATTGAAGTGTCCTTTGACATTGACGCCAACGGCATCTTGCACGTGGGCGCCAAGGACAAAGGCACCGGCAAGGAAAGCAAGATCACGATCAAGGCCAACTCCGGTCTGTCAGAAGCCGAAATTCAGCAGATGGTGAAAGACGCCGAGCTGAACGCCGCCGACGACAAGAAGAAGCTGGAACTGGTGCAAGCCAAGAACACCGCTGACAGCAATATGCACAGCGTGAAGAAGAGCCTTTCCGAGTACGGTGACAAGCTAGACGCGGGCGAAAAGGAAAAAATCGAAGCGGCGATCAAGGACCTAGAAGAAGCGCTGAAGAGCGACGACAAGGGCCGCATCGAAGACAAGGGCAATGCCCTGATGGCAGCCAGCCAGAAGCTGGGCGAGAAAATGTACGCCGACCAGCAAGCCAAGGAAGCCGCTGCCGGTGGCGCTGGCCCAGAAGCTGCTTCACAAGACCACGCAGCCCACGCGCAATCGTCCTCCAAGCCGGATGACGACAACGTGGTGGACGCCGAAGTCAAGGAAGTCAAAAAGGGCTAAACGCGAAAGATCGTCTGAAGAGATGATCGATCACACGCGCGCCGCGTTGGACGCCCACCCGGCGCCTGACGCGGCTTTTGTGTTGTAACTAGGCGTAGAGAGAACATGGCCAAACGAGACTATTACGAAACTCTGGGCGTTCCCAAGAACGCTACCGAGGAAGACATCAAAAAGGCCTATCGCAAGCTGGCGATGAAGCACCACCCTGACCGCAATCAGGGTGACACCTCCAAGGTGGCCGAAGAGAAATTTAAGGAAGGCAAAGAAGCCTACGAGATGCTCTCGGACGCGCAAAAACGCGCGGCCTATGACCAATACGGCCATGCCGGAGTCGACCCCAACCGCGGTGGCGGCGGCGCCGATGGCTACGGTGGTTTTGCCGAAGCCTTTGGCGATATTTTTGGCGACATGTTTGGCCAGCAACGCGGGCGCGCAGGCGCTGGCGGACGCCAGGTGTTTCGCGGCAGCGACCTGAGCTACGCGATGGAAATCACACTGGAAGAAGCCGCCAAGGGTAAGGACGCCCAGATCCGCATTCCGAGCTGGGACAACTGCGAGGTCTGCAAAGGCTCAGGTGCCAAGCCAGGCACCCAGGTCAAGACCTGCGGCACCTGCAGTGGTGCTGGCACTGTGCAAATGCGCCAGGGCTTTTTTAGCGTGCAGCAAACCTGCCCCACCTGCCGTGGCACGGGCAAAGTGATTCCCGAACCTTGCACCGCTTGCAGCGGCCAAGGCAAGATCAAGCGCCAGAAGACCCTGGAAGTCAAAATTCCCGTTGGTATCGACGGTGGCATGCGCATTCGCTCGGCGGGCAATGGTGAGCCGGGCACCAATGGCGGGCCACCGGGCGATCTGTATATCGAGATCCGCATCAAGAAGCATGACATCTTTGAGCGCGATGGCGATGACCTGCATTGCTCCGTGCCCATCAGCATGGTGACGGCTGCGCTGGGTGGCGAGATTGAAGTACCTACGCTGGCTGGCAAAGCGGCCATTGACATCCCCGAGGGTACGCAAAGCGGCAAGCAATTCCGCCTGCGTGGCAAGGGCATCAAGGGCGTGCGCGCCAGCTATCCGGGTGACTTGTATTGCCACATCTCAGTAGAAACGCCGGTCAAGCTCAGTGAGCACCAGCGCAAGCTGATGCGCGAACTGGACGAATCGTTCAAAAAAGGCGGCAGCAAGCATTCACCATCGGGTGATAGCTGGACCGACCGCTTGAAGAACCTGTTCAGTTAAAAATCAATCAGCATCGCACAAGCCAACAAAATGGCTTGGGCGATGGCTGCATTAATTTTTGGTGCCGACATAGTCCAGAAATTTTTCTGGACTAATACGCAGCGCGGCACCCGTTGGACATGCGCGCACGCAGGCAGGCCCTGAATCCAAATCGCGGCACATATCGCACTTGGCGGCCTTCTTGATCCCAGAAGACTTGGACTTGTCGTAAGTCTCTGCGCCAATGGCCTTGGCACCAGGCTCTTGGCCGAGGCCAAACAACAACCATGCCCACAGACTATTGATACCCTTCTTTTCGGCAGCAGGGACCATTTGAATCACACCGTAAGGGCAATTTTTCTCACAATTGCCGCAACCGATACAGGTGTCAGAAATATAAACCTCACCACCCGCAGAGCGCTTAATGGCATCCGGCGGGCAATCCTTCATGCAATGCGGGTGCTCGCAGTGGCGGCATGAGGTTGGCACATGCAAATTCGCGTAGGTCGGACCTGCCTCACGATCCAGCCGGGAAGCGCCACCATGGGTGTCCGCACAGGCCTTCTCACAGTTGTCACAGCGAATACATAGCGATTCATCAATCAACAAAACATCGGTCGCTTCTCCGACGCCTTGCTGCAACAGAAAGGAAATTAAATTACCGGACTTTTCATCGGCTTTCATCACCTGATTCGCTTGCAAACGCGATAAGTACTGGCCGTCTAGCTGCTGGCGCAGACCGGTATTTTGGGCAAGCACCTCGGTTACTTTGGTCGCCAGCAACACAATAGCTTCTGACGGTACCGCCGCCCGCACGGTGGCCGAACGAGGGGCATCCAGCATCAAGGCCATTTCGCCCACGTAATTTCCTGCGGAAACATAGGACAGCACCACATCGCGACCGCCGATGGTCCGAGAAACCATGACTGAGCCCTTGCGAATCAGGTACAAACCGTCCGACGTATCGCCCTCCAGAAACAGCGCATCGCCCGCTTTGTAATGGCGAATTTGTGCACCTTCTAACAGCTGGGTCAGTTGCTCCTCCGACAAACTGGCTGCCACGTACTTTCGAACGGCACGGCGCAAAGCCACGAGATCCAGCTCCCTGCGCACCGACTCGGACGAGGCCAGTAGCTTCAACATTGCACGCCTTGGCGTTTCCACCAAAAAACAATCGCCCCCCGCCAGCACCGTTGCAGACCTTCGCCTACCGGATATCAAGCCCAACTCACCAAAAAACTTGCCGGCATCCAACTCAACAGACGGCCCGGCAGAATCGTCTGACACTATCCGCACAGACCCGCCTACGATACTGAAAAATGAATTGGTGTAATCGTTGCGAGCAAAGATGACAGATCCCGCTGCAGGTAAACGGATATCGCTTTCCAACAAAAACTCGCGCAATTGCAGTGCACTCAAACTCGCTAACCACGGCGCACTTCTGGCCACCTCCTCCAGCACACTATCCACACTGGTCAGTTGACTGCGCGCGCGCATCAGTGCGGCAAACTTTTGCTCCAAAAGCGGCTGATCTGCAGGCACTACGATCCGACCACACAGAGCCTCTACGGCCTCGTAGCCTTGATTCATAGCCTGCTTGATGAGCGGGTAGCCACCCAAAGCGCCAACGACATACAAACCAGGGACGTTGGACTCGTAGGTGGGTGACAGTGCAGGCAAGGCCGTAGCCTCTTTGCCTGTGAAGCGGACACCAAATCCCTCCACCAGCTTGCGCGGGGCAATAGCTCCCAACCTGCCAATGACGCGATGGCACGCAATGACTTCTTCACCCACCGCCGTATTGAGCGTGACCTGCAGACCGGGCTTTTGCGCTTTGGGAGTCTGACGTCGCGACAGATCAACAACGGAAACCATCATGGTACGGTTCATGTCCGTATCGTCGCTTTGCGTTTCCAGACGATCAATGTGATCAATACTGGTGAGATAGCGGCAGGCCATTTTCCCCGCGCCAATGGCTGCTTGAACAGCGGTCAAATTGCCTTCCTTGCAGCGACTGAACTCCTCATTGCGGTTCAACAAAATGACACTGTTATTGTTCTCCGCTAACGCCAGCGCATTCTCAATCGCTGCATCACCGGCACCCACCACAATAATGGTTTCACCGCCATAAGCCGCAGGATCGTCCAGCTGGTACTGGACATTTTTCAAACCATCCCCTGGCACCCCCAAGGTGCGCAAATTGCCCTGGACACCAATCGCCAAAATCACATATTCCGCAACGATGACTTCTGTGTTGTCGAGTGCAATCTGAAAATTGCCCTTGCTTCCCTGAATGCCAGACACCACCGCCCCATATTGCACATTCACACCGAAGCTAGCCACATCATTGCCAAAGCTTTGCAGAATACTTTCTCGGGTTCCTGCCTGAAACTGCACTGGGCTGCGCAGATCCAAGAATCCCGGCTCGGCCATGACATGCTTACCCTTTTGGTACTTGTAAATGGTATCGCTCAGGTGCGCTTGTGCCTCCAACAGAATATGACTCAAGCCCAACTTGGCAGCGTGCGCTGCAGCCGATAAACCGGCAGGACCTGATCCCACAATGGCGACTTTATAGGTCATGGCCTACCCTGTTCCTTAGGAGCGTTCTGTTTGGTAATCCCCGATACCAATTGCGGGCGAATAGCCCGCAATCGCAGCTGAAATTCCGAGGGCTTAAATTTTTCATCGTTGACTAGCGAAGCCCGCAAGCTCGCCAGACCACGGTTCATTTCGGCCGCAGACTTGAGCTTGCCCTGCTGATTCAAGAGGCTCACCACGCTACCCAGGGCCATGGTCGC
Source organism: Burkholderiales bacterium PBB3 (assembly GCA_002256115.1). Taxonomy (GTDB): domain Bacteria; phylum Pseudomonadota; class Gammaproteobacteria; order Burkholderiales; family Burkholderiaceae_C; genus Allorhodoferax. Next base: position 56,066 of record NKIK01000015.1, on the reverse strand, counting down.
CTGCTCCGCACCCGCGTAGTCCGAATAGCTACCGTTTAGGCCGTCATCCACCAGCAACAGCGCTACGCCCGCGAGCTGCGCATCCGTCATTCCAGATTGACTCAACTTTTGTGCAGCCGCCTGGGCTTGTATTTTCAGAGTCGCGGCAGACGCAGCCATGTCGCCGCGTCCTGCAATCGCTTGGTTCAATTGAGACACCGCCAATTTGAAATTCTCGGCCGAAGCTGGCTCGGTCTGCCGCAGTATCAAATACAACATCAAAATACTGGAGTCATTCAAACGCACCAAACCTGGCCCCTGATTGCTACCCAAAGTCGTCCTCGGTGTCCAGCGTGTATCCGCCATCGGATGGTGGCAGGCATGGCAATCAAACAAAGTGAGTTCAGGGAATGCGCCGTCACGCCCACGCTTAGGGTCCATCAGAATGCTCAGCTGTGTTGCCACTGCCACCGCCTGTCCCACAGACCAGATTTTGACGCCGTCCACCGTTCCCTTGCGCTGCACGTAGTCGGTGTCCACCTTGAAATGCGCGGGTTGCAAGCTGGTAAACGTGTTCAATTCGAAGCTCAACCGAGGGTGACCCGCGGCCATCATTCGGTGTGTGACGTACTTTTCGGTGTCGCCGAAATGGCAGGATAAACACAGCTGCGCTCTCGCCAAGGGCTGATCACTGGGATACATGCCGTTGGCGAGGTTTTTTGCGTGGCTGTTGCCGGCCTCGGTGTGGGTGCCGATCCAGCGCTCCGCCCCGCCGTGGCAAGCTTCGCACGCAACACCATCGCTGATGTGGTGCTCGGTCTTGGACTGCAAAGGATTGTGAGCGTGGCAATCCAAACACACTTTGGACTCGTGGGCCGGTGCCGCCAAACCCAACTTGGCTGCAATGCGTTTGGATTGCTCGTTCAGTAACAGCTTATAGGCGCGAGCATGTTTGTCCAACCGAGACCAGACGACATACTCATTTTGTGACACGAGAGAACCATTCCAGGGTGCAATGGACCCGTGACACAAAGAACTGGCACAGGTCACCACCCCCAATGTCTTGTCCATTGACCTGTCCGGTAGATTTTGGGCAATTGAAGTACCAGCACACACCGCCAAGAACGCAACTGCTACCAACCAACAACGTAGTGTGTTCACTGAGGATCCCCTTATCGTCCAACGTTGGAATAGCTGGTGCCGGGTGTATCGGTCACCGTCCACACCGTTCCGTTTTTGCGCAAATAGAGTTTGCCCATTTCCGCGGCATTGAATGGGCGGGACCCAATACGCCCAAACACGGCAATCTGCCCTCCGGTTTCATCAACGGCACGGTCTCTATCCAGCCCCTTGGATAAAGACAAAGCGCGCGACTGACTTGGGCGCCAAGCAATGACCTGGGGCTTGGGCTCCGGAGAGAATCCATAAAACTTGGGCTGACTGTCTGGCGCAGTGAGCTGAATGACCTTGATGCCATGCGCCCCATCCGCGACATAGGCAAACAAAGACGCATTGGTAGATCCGACAATAACGTCTTGAGAATCCAACAGTGAAGTACTGGCAGAGCTGCCTTTTTGCACCCGGCTTGCAATCTTGGGCTGCGTCGGCCTCTCGACATCAACGATGACCAAGCCCGCGGCTCCTGCGGCCACATACGCGTAGGTCCGCGCCACATAGACCTTGCGGGCGTCCGCAAGCGGTATCAGCGCATCGCTGACCAACATCGCACGTGAGGGTGTTGTCACGTCGACTAACTCCAGCCCCTGGGCTGTGGTTACCCACAAGTATCTGAACTGCAAGGCACTAGCCCGTGCGTCTTTCATGGGGATAGTCGCTACCCATTGTGGTTGCAATGGCTGGTCCACATCGATCACCACCAATCCTTGAGTAGTCGTGATATACAAATAGTGCCCACCCACGGTAATGTGTCGTGCACCGCTCAGCACGCCAGGATGGCTAGTGCCACCGTTCCACGTCAGGGCTCGGCGCAAGAAGTTGTTGCGTGGTTCACCGTCTGCCAGGGTATCTACATTCACCAGAATCAGGCCTTCCTTGGCGTCGGTCACAAAGGCGTAGCTGTAAATGGGGTGAAAAGCTTGCTCTTGGTTGGTGATGCGCATCAGCTCCCCGGTATTGCGCAGTGGTGCAATGGGCTGGTTGGTGGGTAAGGCCACGCAGCTGGCATGGGCCGACTGCACATGCGTGTTGTGTCCCAGTGCCGAAAAAGGTGCCGTGATGATGCGCTGAGAGACCCCTTTATTGGCGATACCGGCCACGTCATAGACCCGCAAACCACCGGCCCCTTCTGCGGCAAAAAGGTACTCCCCCCGCTGTTGAATGCAGTTCGCGGCACCTTGGGTACTGTGATCAAACGCAGTGGCAAGTTTGCTTTCAGCCCTCTGGTGATCTTTAAACCAATCGGGGTAGGCGTAACGGTGCAGATAACTGCCAATCACTGCTTGGGGTTCATCCCATTCGGTCACCTGCACGGCCTCGACGTGATTTGCCTCGCCCACCCAGGCGTTGTAGCCGACAAAGTTGACGAAATTTGTGCCCTGCAACAGCAGCTGGGCCATGATGGCGTTGTTGTCGTTGTCGCGGTTGACGTGGCAGTCTGAGCAGGTCTTGGTTTCTGTTTTTCGCTCGGTGTGCGGGTAATGCGGCGCGAATGCCTGCGAAGAAAACCCGCTGGCGGCAATGGGGGCCTGTTGGATGTAAATTTTCTCGCGGTTGATATTGGTAGAGGACAAAAGCAGCGCCGAGCTTGAACGTACCGGCACGGTCTTGCCGCCTTTCACCGAGCCCTGCTTGCCCAGTTGAAACATGTCATCGCGTGCCACCTGGGGGTTGTAACTGGCGTAATTGCGAGTTTCTCCGCCTTCATAGTGCTGGCGCTCGGTTTTGGCATTGGCCTGAATGGGCAAATGGCAACCCGCGCAGCTGGTGGTCCAGGAGGTGTGGCAAGAATGGCATTGCATTTTGTCGTCACTGTGGGCGTAGGCCTCTGAGGCCGATGCCGCACCCCACTTTCCGTCTTGCCCACTGGCCCCCGCATGCATCAATTTGGCACGCGCCGCCTTTTCGTTGTACTTGGCATTGCCGGGGGTTACTGAGTCTTTTACCAAAGACATCTCCCACTCCAGGCCGGGCTCGACTGCAGAGCGCTGGTACAGCTTGCCTTCGCGCCACTCAAAGCGCTTGCGGCCGTCCGGTGTGCGCAGCAGTGCCATGTCAGTGCCACCCGGTTTGGCCGCTGGGCCTGATGTGGTCAAGGTGGGGTACTTGCCTGCGCTGCCATGGCAATCCTTGCAGTCCACCTCGATCGCCGCTGCGACCTCGCCATAAATATGCCCGTTGCCATGCATATCCTGCGAGAAGTGGCAATCCACACAGTGCATGCCTACATCCAGATGCACTGATTTCAGGTGCACGGCTTTCTTGAATTTTTGCGGATCGTCGTCTGCTACCGCTTGATTCTTGGCATCCACCAAAGTGCCCTTGCGGTCCCGCTTGAAAATGGCGCGGAAGTTCCATCCGTGCCCGTGGTAATCAGCGAACTGCGTGTCTTTGAGTTGTGGATTGAGCTCTGACACGCGCTTGGAAAACTCGGGGTCTCCCCACAGTCCTCGGGTGGCAGCCTCCTCGGGGTTACGGTCTAGTATTTTGCGAGACTCTGCGACGCTGGGGTACTTCTGTTCCTTGGGCCACATGAAGGGGGCATCGGCTTCGTAGTCCCACATCGTGGTTCCGTAAAAGGAATTCACAAAAATATTCGGCTGGTGCATGTGACACACCATGCACTGCGAAGACGGTATCGCTCGGGTGAACTGGTGCGAGATGGGATGGCCGGACTCGTCTTTGGGAATCGTCGGATCAGACGTAGCCGTTTTACCTTCGTGGCCACGCTTGGCATAGGGCCCGGAATGCTGGGGGTCGCGGTCATTGGCGTAAGGCGTGTGGCAGGCCGTGCATCCCGACGAGCGGTAATCACCCGGCTGCTCACCAGTCCCCAGAAACCACAGATGCGGATCGTTCAACCGGGTCTTGGTAACATTGATCAGCGGCACAGCAATACGGTTGCCCGTGCCAGGCCCCCGGTTGGACTGGCGGACGTCGGGCCGACCCGGTTCATCCAGTTTCTGCAGCATGCCGGTTGAATTGGGCAATCCGATTTCAGGAAACTGGGTGCCATTGATCTTGCCACCACGCTCAAACACGCGGAACACGTCCGCAGGAGCCACCGTTTCCCACGCGGGTAAAGGTGCCAGACTCTCCAAGATGCCCATATCGCGCATATGAGCGCTTACCGGAGTGGGGTTCTTCAGCATCGCCGGCAGGCTGTCACTGGTGTAGGCCTCACCCAATACATAGCGCTTATAGGGCAGGATGCCGTTGTTATAGGCCGCGCCACCCCACAACATGGCGCTGGTGGACATCAGGCTGCGCTCACTGGCCTGAATGATGGGCAAATGGCAGGCACCGCAGGCCTCGCGGGCGACCCGCATATCGCCGGGGTTCATGAAACGAATGAACTCCGGGGTCTGTCGGTTCAGGCGGGTATAGCTGCCTTTGGGGTTGGCGCTGGAGGGGCCATTCCACTGCACCTGGGTTCCGGGCAATACATGGGCCTGTTTAACGACGTCTGCGTAGGCCGCAGTCCCCTGTTTCGACGTATCGGGAATGCGGATGCTAGCGTTGCCGCCGTGGCAATCGGTGCAACCCAAAACAACGCCAGGGTTGGCGTGCATAGTGCGATGATCATTCGCGCCCGGACTGTATTGGTGACAGCTCTCGCAGCCTTGGGATTTTGCCAGCGCTTGCTCGACGGTCTGGGTCTTAGGTGCCGACGGAGCCATCATGGGTGCACGCACACTAGCAGCGTTGCTTTGGGTTTCAGAATGGGCCTGCGAAAACCCTAGCACGAAGCCCAGAAACACCAGCGCCAGCAAGGCGGAAGACCACAACACCGAAGACTTGATGAACCGAGTTTTCATGTCAGAAAGTCAAGGTCATATTGACGAGTAAGGAGTATGGGCGGTCAGCGCTGGCATATAAATCTTTATAACCACGCCCAGGTTCCAGCCATGCCACAGAGGCACTCAACACCACGTTTTGCGTCATGTAAGGGCGGTACTGGAGAGCCACCGAAACGTCGGTACCGATTTCTTTGGCAATCGGTGCTTGGTTTCGCAGAATCTGCAACACCTTGGTGTCGTCAAACGATAACCAAGATAGGTTGCCCAAAACCCGCAGTTGGGGTGTCAAATCTGCATCTACCCCAACGCCCAAAAGTTTGAGCCCAGGATTGACAAAATTGGACTGCCCTTGATCTTTAGACGAGCGCAAACTGGCCAGCACTCCATTGCGCCCAGACAAGGCTACACCGCCACCGCCAATCAGCGCCACCGATTGGCGAATCCAGTAGCTGGTGTCGGCACCCGCAAATTGTGGGTTTTCAAGAATGGCGTCAAAGCCTGTAGCTTTGTCGTCCAGCGGGTTCGTATCACCACTGGCATAGAGCGCACTGGCGCGCACACGCAGCCAATCAAAATCTCGCGACAACTCGGCAGCCAAAAAAGTCGCTTCAATCGATTGCGCCTTTTGCGACAGGGCGTCATAGCTACAGCGTCCCAGTGCAAGATAGGCAGATGAGGTGAGATTCCACTTACCAAAGTGACCATCACCATTCAGGCCCAAATATGCAACGTCGTAATTGTGCGGTCGTACATCACCGATGACGGCCGGGCGCACTTTCAAGCCATTGTTGTCATAGAAATCGCGCTGATCGCCTTCGCGATTGGTGTTGTAGACCACCGTGGCCTGGGTCGTGTGGCCGAGTACCGGCCAATCTTGTCGGTACACCGATGCGACCAAGCTATCGTCTGCACGGACTTCGCGGCTGATGTTGTTGAGCCCAGAATTGGTGTCCTTTTCCAACCGCCGAAACCAGCCCAAGTTGTACTGCCATACATTGCTATCGCGGTTGCCAAAGAGTCGAACGCCGAGCACGGAGTCATTCAGCAAGAACCCACGAAAGTCGGCATTGAAGGGTTGAATACCGACACGCACTGAGTCAAAGTCGTAAGCATCAGACACGTTGCGCAAATGCACATCAACGAACGCCTCCTGCACGCCAAAGAAATTGTCATTGCGAATGGTGCCGTACAGCGGATTGACATTGACACCGCGCACCTCATCCACACGCGTACGGTTCAAGTTAAAAGCACCGGCAAACTTGAACTCGTAATCCGGTGGCTTGAACGTGGTGTTGCCTTTGATCAAGGATGCACTGACGATCAGCGTTTGCGCAATCGTGTTTTGGCTGTCCCTGCCAAACACATTGCTGCTGCCGGGTGACTCACTGGATTGCACGCCAACACCCGTAGGCACACGGCGCAGTTCCACCAAAGAATCCGAGATCACACCCAAGGCCAAAAACCAGTCAGGTCCCCAATCCTTCAAACGCTGCCAAGGCTTATCCCCCTTGATCGTGTTCTGGTTGTAAGGGTCCCACCAGACATCGTTCACGCCCAAGGATTCCATGATGCGCCAGCGATCCGGTACGGGAATACTCGCTCTGGGGTCCCATGCTTTGGGAGGTGGCACCTGCGCTGGGTCAATCGGCGGAAGCTGGTACTCCAAGGGTGTCGTCTGGGCTCTGCGCAGCTCTATGGCAGCCTCTGCGCCATCGGCCGGCTTGATGGGCGCGGGTGACTGGGCCTGCACGCCACAGCAAGCCAGCATCGCAGTCGCCACACCCAAGCGGTTCATAGCCCAGCGCATACGTTTTGCTCGCTACTGGCATTGAACGGAGCCTGTGGGCATTGGGCGTAACGCAAATTTCCACCGGGCAACACAATACGGTCTGCCCGCAAAGCAGTTGGAGCCTGACCAACGCCGCTATCCAAAATAGACGCAGCTCGGCTGAGACCTAAAAAGGCAATCATGTCGTCCTGGTCCACCCCATCACCGGACACACCTATCGCGCCTGCCAACCGAGTCACCCCCGCAGTAGTGCGGTAAATCGGAATACCTCCGGGAAATATCTGCAAGCCATTCTTCAACCGGGGCAAGCCGGTGCAGCCACTGGCCAAGCTGCCGCCTGCAGCGGCCACAATCGCATTCAAACTCAAATCCAGCTGCAGGCCCGTGCTGAAGGGGCTCCACTGGGGGTAGCTTTTAGACAAAGGCCCCGGAGTGGCCGACAACACGCCGTCCGGCAAAAAAGGCCGGGCCAAATTGCCCAGTGTACGGGTGCTGTAGGCGGTGCCATCGGCCAGGGCCGTGGGGCTCGACAGCAGCCTGCGCAGATCGCTCACATAGGGCGCAATGGCCGATGTGGCAACCGGCTTCAAATAATTGGCTGGCGGCAGATTTTGTAACTCTGCTGCCGCCTCAGGATTGGACATAAAGGCCGCGCTGCGCGCCTTCTGCAGCGCTACATCAATACCAAAAATCGGTGCGTCGGGCGACCGCACCACACCCAAGACTTCGCCCTGCGTATCCACCACCGATACAGTGACCTGGGCCGCCTGTCCGGCAGGTGCACGGATTTGCGCGCGGGCCGCATTCGCAACGCCCAGAGCGGAACGCAAAATTTGCTGAACCTCGGCTGCCGCCAAAATGGCATCACTGCCCGCGATGGCAGGATACCGGTTGGCATTGGCGGCATCTACCAAAATGTGCCCACCTAAATCTGCGAATACACCGGCATCCGCTCGGATACCTGAAGCAGCCACACCATACGCAGTACCTGCCCGAATTGCACCGGAGAAATATTGGGGCACTGCCATCAGGCTCCCCGGCAAGCCCACCAAGGTGTTGACATTGGAGGTGCCCGCTGTGGCACTGGCATCCGTCGCATCCGTGTAACGCAAGGATCTGCCATCTGCCGTAATCCGGTTGGCCCGCACCCCCTCGGGTGCCCAAAAACCTGCACTACCGGCAATGGCCAAACCTTCGTCGGCGTCGTTGTCTACATTGGAGATATCCAAATCTAGCCCGTAGACACTATCGCTGATCACGCCGATTCCGCCCACCACTTGACCATCTCGGTAAAGCGGCAAGCCCCCAGGGTCTGCCGCAAGCCCCAAGGGGGAACGCTTGGGGCCCCGCTGTGCATCGCTTTGGCGCAGCACGATATCGGAGCAAGGTAACTGCGAAAACTGCACACCAAACAAGGGACCGGACGGTTGATTTCGCTCAAGAGGGTTGAAGTTCTCTTGGACAATGTGACTCGCTGTGCGTGTGGAGAAAGCATTCCCTGCACTAGACAAGTAGGCCCCGGTGATCGCTTTGCTGATCGCTGCAAACGTACTCGGCAAAATGTCAATGCCTTCCAGCCCACCGACCACAGCCCGCCCACCGTCAATGCGGAATTGGGGCGCTGCGCCATCCATGGCGTATACGCCCAACACATTGCCAACCCTGTCGGTGACAGCCACCGTAGCCTTGTGGCCGCGTGACTGCGCAGCCACCACGGTTTGCGCCAAAATCCGCTCCACGTCTACCGCGCTCAGGGCATTGCGATCACAGGCACCGCCACAATCACCCGCCGTCGCGGCGCTTGGGGCCGCTCCGCCGGCGTCGCAGGCTGTCAAACCCACCGTGGCCAACAGCCCTAGCAGCAGCCAAGCCGTGGCGCTAAAGCCGCCCGAAATGCCCCGAGGCACAGATCGCGTCATCATCACGGTGCAGGTCCGCGCTTCAGCGCAGCTTCCTTGAAAATCGGGTGTTGCACCGCAGCGTGAAAGCCGTGGCAACTGTCGCAGGTGCTGACCACCTTGCTCTTGTCCGGATGCAAGCCGGTATGACAGCCTTTGCAGGTCGCAATATCAGGAATCAGAATGTCACTGGAATCTTTGGACGCAGTGGCCGCATGGCAGTCTGCGCACGCTGCATTTTTATGCTGCGCATGGGAGAACTTGGATTTGGGTAACCAGTGTTGGGTGAACACTAGGGGCGCAATATCCCAAGCACGGGTAGCTGTTGCACCGCTTTGTTGGGGTGTTACTGGTTTTGGCGTTACTTGATGGCAGGTCAAGCAAACGCCCTTGGGTTTTTCTAACATGGAGACCAGCGCGCTCTGGGTTTGGGTATCTACCCAGCGCGCGGCACTGCTCGACATACCCGCTGCAGTTTGGCCTGCGGGCCGCTGCAAAAGCGTGTTAACGGTCACCAGCTCGGACGGGAAACGGTCCAGCGCCAAGCTAGCGTAGATATCGCGCACGGCCGAAGCAACCACCTCAGGTTTGGCGTGGGGAACCTGTCGTTGGGGCGCTTGGGGATCGACGGCCAGTTGGTGGCAGCCCTGGCAATGCTGCTCCATTTTCACAGGCGCATAGCGCACGCCGGCAGCATCCAATGTGTGGCAACTGCTGCACTCCAACACCAGCCGCCCCTGGCTTGCGCTGGGGCCCTGCGGGCTCTTGATACCCGCTTTGGCCATGTGAATATCGTGTGGGAATTTCAAGCCCGTGGCGTTTTTGAGACTTGCAGTTTGTAGCAGCCGCTCGACTTTGCCGCCTCGGCGCTTCGTATCTGTCTGCACATCTGCCTGTGCATCTGCCTGCACGATAGACAAACGGAATGCCGGGTGAGAGTCTGCGAAGTCTGCAATATCGGGCAAAGTCGTCGTCGCTGCATAGTGTTTGACATCACTGTGGCAACTCACACAACCCAAAGCATCCACCTTTTTCATACCATCGCGGCCCTGATGATCACGGTGGCAACTCGCGCAACGCTGGCCATCGAAGGTGGATTGCTCTAGGTGCGGGTCTGCGATATGGCTGCCCACCGAGGTGTGGCAGGCCTGGCACGATGCTTCTGCCACGCGCTGAAAAGGCTTTTCATGGCATTGAACGCATGCACTGCCAAAGTTCTGGTGCGCCGACGATATACGGCCCGGGTTCCAGAAAGTATTCAGCCCCCCCGACGCCGAGGTCTCTGCAGCCAAGCGCGGGTCCGCCGGGGTGTCGGCCAGCTGGTAGGCATTCCGGATCGGGAGCGCCGCACAAAACAAGGCCACCAGACAAGCCAGAGACCACGCCAGCCAGCGGCGCTGAAAAAACCCAGCACGGTTGGACGCTTGCAATTGACTCACAATGTCCTGCCCGGACGCCGCAGTGGACTCATCCAATCGGTACAGGAGCGTCAGGCTGGCTACCGATGTCTGCGGCCCGTCCTCCAAAGCATCCAGGTGAAAACTATAGGGGCCAATCGCAATGGTTTGCCCTACAGCCAGCCTGCAGTCGGTCAGAACTTGCTGGTTAACGGACACGGGCCCTGCGGCGTGCAAATACAAAAAACCGTCCTCGGCTCGGTGAATGGACGCATGGTCCAAGCGGATAGAAGGGTCTGGCACATAGATTTTGGAAGACGCCGCCCGCCCTATGGACAGCGTCTCCCCGGAAACGATACGCCCCACGTTCGCGGTGGTCCCTTGCGAAGTATCGACTACCGAGCTTTCGACGAGTTTGCAGCGAATCATGGGGGACTCACCAGTAGATAAAAACCGACACGATGTGTGCAGCCAAGGCCACCACCAAGGCGATTGACATGGGTACATGCCACATCAACCAGCGTTTGAGCCTTGCCATGGACCGCAGCTCCAGGCGCACCGCGCGCACAGCGGTCTGGCGGCTCAGCATCAGCGAGAACACCTCCCGCCCCAGAACGACATGCTCGGCTTTGAGTTGACGCAACAGAACTTGCATCTGCTGGACAGCTACATCAGTGGGGCATGCACGCAACCTCAAGCCGCCCAATCCGTCAAAAATGGAGCCACTCAATCGCGTGTCCTGCGCCGCATTGACCAGCAAACTATTGAACGCATCCGACAGACTCAGCGCCGCCTTGCGGGCCTGTACATCAAGGGTGCGGATTTGCAGCAGCAAACCTTCCAGGCTGTCTTCGCCTATTTTGTCGGTCATGTTGGGAGGCACCCGCACATAGACAAAAACACCGTAAATACCGCTGATCACCACGGCAGCCAGCAAGATCAGCGTAAAGGAATGCAGGTTAAAACCCAACTCAAAGCCACTGTGCAACACAGCAATCAGCAAAGTGGCAATGCCAAGGTACACATGGGCAGACACCCAACCCTGCAGAGATGTACTGGAGGCCCGGTAGCGGCGTTTGCGCACCCCCAGCCACAGCAGCCACACCACCAGGGCGGTGGCAATGCTGCCCAGGGTGTAACCCATCCAGGTGCCGCCGTAGCCCACATTTCCCGGCGCAAAGAAACGGGTGTTGCGATGCCACACGTAGGCCACGACCGCCAAAAGGACCAAAGCAACCGCCAACTTGAGATAGCGGTACTGCTTGAACTCCAAAAAACTCTGGTGCCGTATACCCACAAACCACCCTTTAATTGAGTCGCCGCCAATTCGTGAAAGTTTTCTTGGAACTTTGGGGCAGCGGACATTCTAAGGGGGTGCGTTTACAGTGGTTTACATTTCCTATAACTATTCTGTAACCGTTCTTCAATCTGGGCACTGGCACTGCATATGGACTCCTATCTGACCGCCGCGTTTTACAAGTTTGTGGACCTGCCGGACTATGCGCAGCGCAAGCCGGCCTTGTTGGCGCTGTGCGAGCAACATGCGGTCAAAGGCCTCATTCTGCTGGCCCGCGAAGGCATCAACAGCACCATTGCCGGGCCCGCCGATGGCGTACACGCAGTGCTGGCTTATTTGCGCAGCGACCCGCTGTTCGCCGACCTGCAACACAAGGAATCCTGGTCAGAGCGCGCACCGTTTTACCGTATGAAGGTACGCCTTAAAAAGGAGATCGTGACCCTGGGTGTGCCGGGCATCAGCCCGACCAAGGGGGCGGGTACGTATGTGAAACCGGCCGACTGGAATGCCCTCATATCGGACCCGGACGTGGTGGTGGTGGACACGCGCAATGACTACGAGGTGGAGATTGGCAGCTTCGCCCATGCGGTGAACCCCCATATCCGTTCCTTCTCCGAGCTGCCGAAGTGGGTGGAAGACGCAGAACGCCTGGGCAAGGCGGCTGACAAAAAGCCCAAAGTCGCCATGTTTTGCACCGGTGGTATCCGCTGTGAGAAATCCACCGCGCTGATGAAGACATTAGGCTATGACGAGGTCTACCACCTGGAAGGCGGCATCCTCAAATACTTGGAAACCGTGCCGCCCGAGCAAAGCCTGTGGGAAGGCGAGTGCTTTGTGTTCGACGAGCGCGTATCAGTGGGCCACGCGCTGGTGCCCGGCGCGCATGCGCTGTGCCGCGCCTGCCGCCAGCCGTTGCCCGAGGGTGCCACTGAATCGCCGCTGTATGAAGCGGGCGTGAGCTGCCCGCGCTGCCACGCCCATACCAGCCAGGCACAAAAAGACAGCGCCCGCGAACGCCAACGCCAGTGGGAGCTGGCCAAGTCGCGTGCGCAGACCCATATTGGTGCCAAGCTACCCCTACCCGAAACCCAATAATCCCACTAAGCCCTTGCGAACCGCCCCAGCGCCCATTTTGTACAGCTTTCGCCGCTGCCCGTATGCCATGCGGGCGCGGCTGGCCCTGCTCAGCAGCGGCGTGGTGTGTGCGCTGCGAGAAGTCGCCCTGCGCAGCAAACCGGCCGAGATGTTGGCGATTTCACCCAAGGGCACGGTGCCTGTTTTGCAACTGCCGCAGGGCCAAGTGCTGGAGCAAAGCCTGGACATCATGCTGTGGGCTTTGGGCCAGTGTGACCCCCTAGGTTGGTTGCTCCGAAGCCCCGAACAGCAGGCCCTACAGCGCGGCTGGATTGCCGCCTGCGACGGCGTTTTTAAAGCCCACCTGGACCGCTACAAATACCCCAACCGTTATGCCCTGCCCGATGGCCTGGCAGACCGTGCGCATGGCAGCGTATTCCTAGCATCGCTCGACGCGGCTTTGGCATCTTCGGGCAATCTGGCTGGGGACCGCTGGGGCCTGGCAGATGCGGCCATTGCACCCTTTGTGCGCCAATGGGCGCATACGGACCGGGCCTGGTTTGCTAGCCAGCCCTGGCCTTGGCTGCAGCGCTGGTTAGAAGGGTTCGAGTCCAGCCCGGCGTTTGCGCAGGTTATGGCTAAATTTGAGCCCTGGTCGCCCGAACACACTGCGATCTACTGGCCTGCAGACGCAGCCCATTTCGCCCCTTAGCACGGAGTTAAGCCTAAGATGGACACACGCACCGGCATGGTCTTAGCGACCTTCATGATGCTGCTCAATGGCGGCGTACTCGGGCTGATGCACAAAAGCCTGTCGCCCGATGTACAGCCCAGCGCCTCCGATTGGCGCATTGGCACCCTGCTGTTTGCCGGGGGCACTAGCTTGCTAGCCCTGCAAGATTTTTTGCCCATGCACTGGAACCTGGCGCTCGCCAACGGTTGTCTGTCATTGGGGCTTGCACTGTATTGGCGTGCTGCACGTCGGTTCTCGGGCTCACCAGACACCCCTTGGATCTTTTGCCCAGCATTGATTGCCACGGTCGGCATTTACTGGTTCTCAGCCCAGGATCCGCACTTTGCCATCCGGGTGTACTTCGCTTCGGTAGCCTGGAGCCTGTGCTTATTCTGGTCGGCCTGGACTCTTTCGAGAGCCAAAGCTGAGCATGATTTGCACAGCCGCCGGGTGCTGGCAGGCATCTTTTTGTTAGTCGGAGGATTCATGGTGCTGCGGGGCATGAGTTCAATGCTCAATCCGATCCGCCATATTTCTGTGCTGGACCCCAACAGCACCTTCAATCTTCTGACGCCTATCGTCGTTGCAGCCCTTCCCGTGGTCGGCACCAGCGCTTTCTTGGTGATGTGTTCGGAGCGGCTGCGGCACCAATGGCAACACGCCGCCGCCACGGATTACCTGACAGGTCTACCCAACCGCCGCACGATCACAGGCTCTGGCGTGGCTGCCTTTAACAACGCCCAACGCGCCGGAACCCATGCAGGTTTGGCCTTGGCGGTGATTGATATTGACCATTTCAAACACATCAACGACCGCTACGGCCACGATGCGGGCGACATCGCACTCAAACATGTGGCCGCCGTCTTGGCTGAACACTGCCGCGGCCCGCACATGGTGGGGCGTCAGGGTGGCGAAGAGTTCGTCGCCTTGTTCACCGTTACCGATGCGGCGCAGGCCCACACCGCTGCCGAACGGCTGCGGCAAGCCGTAGAGTCCGCGCCCCTGCAGTTGGAAGGGCAACCGGTTCGGCTGACGATATCGATCGGTGTCGGCGTGTACGACCGCAGCGACACGTCTTACGACCATTTGTTACGCCGCGCCGACATGGCAGTCTATGCCGCCAAAGCGGGTGGCCGCAACCAGGTAGCGATGGCCGAAATAAGCTGAACCAGGTGGTCACAGCCTGACGGTAAAGGTTGTGCCACTGCCCGGCGCACTGCGCACGCTAATGGCACCACCGTGCAGCTCCACCGACTGTTTGACGATGGCTAGCCCCAGGCCGGTGCCTGCGATGCTGCCGACATTGCTGGCGCGGTGAAACGACGCAAACAGGTGGTCTATCTCATCCGCTGGCACACCTATGCCCTGGTCGGACACCTCAAACACCGTCTTTGCTTCCTGGGCAAAAACCTTCAGACGCACCACACCACCCTGCGGTGAATATTTAATGGCGTTGGACAACAAATTGCCAAAAATATGGCGCAGCAGGCGTTCATCAAACAGGCCGGAGCCTAAGGTTTCGGAAATCTCCGCCCTCACCTCGCAGCGACTGTCCGGCTGTTGGTTGACGGCCTCAGCGATCAAAGTCTCACAGAGTTCGCGCAGGTCGATCTCCTGGGGGCTGAATTCCAACATGTGCGCGTCCGCCTTCCCCATCAGCAACACCCGATCCAGCATGCGGGTCATGCGGTGAACACTGATTTCAATGGCCGCAAGCACCTCTTGCTTTTCTTCCGGGGGGAGTCGGTCGCTGTAATGCTTGAGCAGTTCTTGTGACGACAAAATCGTGGCCAGCGGGGTACGAAATTCGTGGCTGGTCATGGCGACAAAACGCGAACGCAGTTCGTTGAGCTCCTGCTGGCGGTCCAAGGCTGCCCGCATCTCCAGGTCGGCATTGTGGCGCTGGGTAATGTCCAAAAAGAAGATCAACAGGCCCTGGCTACCGTCCCAAGGAACCACGTTGCCGCCAAACTCCAGCCATTTGACGGCCTGCCCAGCCAGCTCCAAGCGCACACGGCAGAGTTCTGGAACGGCTTGGCCCAACACCTGCCGCCGCACGCGGTCCACCAGCACTACCCGATCTTGGGCGTTGATGCTGTCAATAAAACCACGCTCAATAATCGCATCCTTGGGTAACTGCAGGATCTCGCTAGCCCTGGCATTCACGAACACGACGCGTTCGTTTTGCACGACGACCATGCCTTCACCCACATGTTCGATGAGTGCCCGGTAGTGCTCCTGGGATTGCTGCAAACCCTGCACCATCGCCTGTTCGGCCAGAACCTGGCCTTGCGCAAGCTCTTTCTCTCGGCGCATCACATTGATGCGATCAGCCAAGGCAAATGACAACAAAACCATTTCCAGCGCGGAGCCAATCAACAAAGCGTCCACCGTGAAGCGGTTGGAGGGCAGAACGCCGTTGTTGTGCATGGTCTGTATCACCACACCAAACAAAAACGCACCCCAGGCGAACAGAAAGTAGATGGCACCCGGGTGATTGCGGCGCACACTGAGCGTGCCGGCCCACAGCACGGTAACAACACCGCTCAGCGCGAGCGCCGTCACGATTTGGCCTGCAGTTTTGTACGGCAGCATCAGGGCAGCAAAAAAAGCGGCGCACCACAGGCCCGCCTGCCCCTGTATCCAGCGGTCCAGCACAGGCAGCCGGGTCTTACTGGCCAGAAAGCTGCGTACAAACAAAATACCAAAAGTGCCACTGGCAGCGTGGGTTGCATTGATGGAATTGCTGTTCCACCAGAGCGCATCGGGCCAAAGAAACTGGGCGCCGAGGCCGGAATTTGCCGCTTGCGACAAGCCAATGCACGCCACAAAAACCACGTAGATCAGGTAAGCCGGATCGCGGATCGACAAAAACAGCAAGAGGTTGTAGACCAACAAACCGATCAAAAGTCCAAAGTACAGGCTAAAGATGGAATACGTGACCTGGTCTTGTTGCCACAGTGCCGCGGGTTGCCACAGCGTGACGGGGGCTGACACGGCACCTTGGGAGGCGATTCGCAAATACAGCATGGATTTGCTACCCGGCTCCAATGCAATCGGAGTGACGTGGCTGCGGTGGGGGACCACCCGGCTGGGAAAGGGCAAGGAGTCGCCGCCGCTGTGGTGTTCAAACGACCCGTCGGCATGCGACAGGTACAGATCGAGCCGGTCCAGTGGCGGGTAGGCCACTTCGACCATCCAGTTCCGGGGCGATGACGCGTCGGTATGTAGTGCCAGTCGCAACCAGATCGCAGAGTTGGTGGTGCCAAAGTTGGTGGATGTCACGCTCTGCGGCACGGGCTTAAAACCGGCTTGGACGTCCGGCTTCAGAATGTCTTGCAGGGTCTGCGTGGCACTGGTGTCTTCCAGAAAGGTGAATGCCCGCGACAGCACATAGCGGTCGTGCTGGGCAATTTCGACCACGCCGGTTTGCGCCAGCCCGGTTGCAGTCCACAAGCTCAGCAGCGACCACAGCAGCCATCGCCAAAGGACCGCCTTCATGGCTTGCATGCGGCTGCCACGGAGATTGACTTCCGGCACGGTGCTCCACATTCTTGTGCACGCACGCTGTCTCTCCTCATAGTTGGCGTCGCTATGGGTAACTGGGGAACTGGATAGGGCGAAGCGCGTTTCAGAGTGTAGCGGCGCAGCGGGTTCATGCGTGGCTTATTGCCCCCGCAACACATTTGCTATTATTTCAGGAGCTTCTCCCGCACTATCCACGGCCTATACGGCCGATTGGGCACTCAAACGCCTGGGTACTGGTGCGCCAACAACTCGGCTTTGGCAGCCGCATACTCGCGCTTGAGTTGGGCCACATAGGCTGCCGTCGATTGCACTTGGGTGACCGCGCCAATGCCCTGGCCGCAGCCCCAGATGTCTTTCCAGGCCTTGGCCGATGCACCGCCAAAGTTCATCTTGCTCGGATCGCTCTCGGGCAGGTTGGCTGGGTCCAGGCCCGCAGCGCGGATGCTGGGGGCCAAGTAGTTGCCATGCACGCCGGTAAACAGATTGCTGTAGATGATTTCGTCAGAGTCGTTGTCCACAATCGCCTGCTTGTATTCGGGGGTGGCCCGTGCTTCTTCGGTGGCAATGAAGGCCGAGCCGATGTAGCCGAAGTCCGCGCCCATGGCCTGGGCGGCCAGCACGGCCGCGCCGGTAGAGATGGCACCGCTCAAGGCGATGGGGCCATCGAACCATTGGCGGATTTCCTGAATCAGCGCAAACGGGCTCTTCACGCCCGCATGGCCACCAGCACCCGCTGCCACGGCGATCAGGCCATCCGCGCCCTTCTCAATCGCCTTGCGTGCGTGCTTGTTGTTGATGATGTCGTGCAGCACCACGCCGCCATAGCTGTGCGCCGCGGCGTTGATGTCTTCGCGCGCACCCAGGCTGGTGATGATGATGGGCACCTTGTACTTCACGCACATGGCCATGTCGTGGTCCAGCCGGTCATTGCTCTTGTGCACGATTTGGTTGATCGCAAACGGCGCGGCAGGCTTGTCGGGGTTGGCTTTGTTGTAGGCCGCCAGCGTCTCGGTGATCTCAATCAGCCACTCTTCCAGTTGCTCGGCCGGGCGCGCGTTGAGTGCAGGCATGGAGCCCACCACGCCAGCGATGCACTGGGCGATCACCAGCTTGGGGTTGCTGATGATGAAGAGCGGCGAGCCAATCACCGGAAATGGCAGGCTATTCAGGGGGGCGGGCAATTTGGACATGGTGTCTCCTGTCGAATAGGTGTTTTTATGGGTTAAATCGGCCATTCAGGCCATGGATAGTGCGGGAGCAGCTACTAAATCAATAGCAACTATTCTTTGCACCGACATTTAAAACGCATCCAGCGCCAACGCGGTGACGCTGTCGGCACCTTCCACAATGCTGTCGCGCAAGCCACCGGCTTTGCTGAGCAGGTGGTCGGCGTAGAAGCGTGCGGTGGTGATCTTGGCTTGCATGAAAGGCACATCGTTACCGGCAGCCACTTGCTTCTCGGCCACCAACAGCGCGCGCGCCAGTTGCCAGCCCGCCATCAGGTTCCCGGCCAGCATCAGGTAGGGCACGCTGCCGGCAAATACAGCGTTGGGGTTCGCTTTGGTATTGCCCGCGACAAACTCCACCACGTCGATGAAAGCCAGGCGCGCCGCCTTCAGGCACTTGGCCACGGCCAGCGCGTGGGCGGAGCCGCTGGCTGCCAACTCGGCCTCAGTCTTTTCAACCTGCCCGGCAATGCCCTTGGCCGTTTGGCCACCATCACGCGAGGTCTTGCGGCCCACCAAGTCATTGGCCTGTATGGCCGTAGTACCTTCGTAGATGGTCAAAATCTTGGCATCGCGGTAGTACTGGGCAGCACCGGTTTCTTCGATAAAGCCCATGCCACCATGCACCTGCACGCCCAAGCTGGTGACCTCCAGGCTCATCTCGGTGCTGTAACCCTTGATCAACGGCACCATGTATTCGTAGAAGGCCTGGTTCTGCTTGCGTGTGTCGGCATCGGGGTGGTGGTGGGCTGCGTCGTAGGCGCTGGCACCCACACTGGCCAAGGCGCGGCAGCCCTCGGTGTAGGCGCGCATGGTCATCAACATGCGGCGCACATCGGGGTGGTGGATGATGGGTGCCGCGGCTGGCATCGAGCCATCCACCGGGCGGCTTTGCACGCGGTCCTTGGAGAACTGCACGGCCTTTTGGTAGGCACGCTCGGCAATCGCAATGCCCTGCACGCCCACACCGTAGCGGGCCGCGTTCATCATGATGAACATGTACTCCAGGCCCCGGTTTTCCTGGCCCACCAGGTAACCCACGGCGCCGGGTCCGGCGCCGTTTGCACATACCGCCGCCGTGCCGTCACCGTACTGCAGCACGGCCGTCGGGCTGGCCTTGATGCCCATCTTGTGTTCGATGGAGACACAGTGCACGTCGTTGCGCGCGCCCAAGCTGCCATCTTTGTTGACCATGAATTTGGGCACGACAAACAGGCTGATGCCCTTGACGCCGTCAGGCGCGCCGGTGACACGGGCCAACACCAGATGGACGATGTTCTCAGCCATGTCGTGTTCACCCCAGGTGATGAAAATCTTGGTGCCAAATACCTTGTAGCTGCCGTCAGGCTGTGGCTCGGCGCGGCTGCGCACCGCGGCCAGATCACTACCGGCTTGTGGCTCAGTCAGGTTCATCGTGCCGGTCCATTTACCGCTGACCAGGTTTTCCAGATAGGTGGCTTTTAGTTCATCCGAACCCGCCGTCAGCAGCGCTTCGATCGCGCCATCGCTCAGCAGCGGACACAGCGCAAAGCTCATGTTGGCGCTGTTCACCATCTCGCCGCACGCGGCGCCAATGGTCTTGGGTAAGCCCTGGCCACCAAAGTCGGTGGGGTGCTGCAGGCCTTGCCAGCCGCCGTCGGCAAACTGCTTGAAGGCTTCCTTGAAACCCGGGGTGGCTGTGACAACGCCGTCTTTCCAGCTCGATGGGTTTTTGTCACCTTCCCAGTTCAGCGGGCTCAGGACGCCTTCACTGAATTTGGCGGACTCTTCCAGCACTGCCTGTGCCGTGTCCAGACCTGCGTCTTCAAAGCCAGGGAGTTGGGCGATCTGTTCGATATTGGCCAGGTGTTCGATGTTGAACAGCATGTCCTTGACGGGGGCGACGTAGCTCATGGGAGTCTCCAAAAATTCTTGTTACAAGCGGGTTACGCAGGCCTTTGGGCCAAAAAAAAAGGCACCGCAAGCGATGCCCTTTTTCACATAGTCATCAGAGCGCAGCAACCAGTTCGGGCACAGCCACAAACAGATCGGCTTCTAGGCCGTAGTCGGCCACGCTGAAGATCGGTGCTTCAGGGTCTTTGTTGATCGCCACGATGACCTTGGAGTCTTTCATACCGGCCAAATGCTGGATGGCACCGCTGATACCAGCGGCGATGTACAGCTGGGGCGCAACGATCTTGCCGGTCTGACCCACTTGCCAGTCGTTGGGCGCATAGCCAGCGTCCACGGCGGCGCGCGAGGCACCCAGTGCGGCACCCAACTTGTCGGCCAGCGGTGTCATCACTTCCATGAACTTCTCGCTGGAGCCCAGAGCGCGTCCACCGGACACGATGATCTTGGCAGCGGTCAGCTCGGGGCGGTCGTTCTTGGCGATCTCGGAGCCCACAAACGTGACACTGGCGTTGGCAGCGACAGCGGCCAGGGTTTCGATAGCCGCGCTACCGCCCGTGGCGGCTGCGGGGTCAAAGCCGGTCGTACGCACAGTCAACACCTTCACGGCGTCGGTCGCTTGCACGGTGGCAATCGCGTTACCGGCGTAGATGGGACGCTCAAAGGTATCGGGGCTGATGACCTTGGTGATGTCGGACACTTGGCCCACATCGAGCTTGGCCGCTACGCGGGGGGCGATGTTTTTGCCTGACGCCGTGGCGGGGAACACCAGGTGGCTGTAGTTGCCTGCGATGGCCAGCACTTGTGCAGTCACGTTCTCAGCCAGGCCATGGGCCAGGCCGGCTTCGTCGGCGTGGATAACTTTGGACACACCAGCGATTTGCGCAGCGGCGGCCGCAGCGGCACCGGCATTGCTACCGGCGACCAGCACGTGCACGTCGCCACCGCATTGGGCAGCAGCGGTCACGGTGTTCAGGGTCGCGCCCTTGATAGAGTTGTTGTCGTGTTCAGCGATTACGAGAGCAGTCATGGAATTTCCTTTAATCAGTTGAGGACAGAGCAAATTTGCTACGCAAATCTTGGTCTGTCCCGCAAAGCTTTAGATAACTTTAGAAACGTTCTTCAGCTTGTCCACCAGTGTGGCGACATCAGGTACCTTGATACCGGCGCTGCGCTTGGCGGGCTCGGCCACGCTCAGGGTCTTGATGCGGGGGGCTACGTTCACGCCGAGGTCTTCGGGCTTAAAGATGTCGAGCTGCTTTTTCTTGGCCTTCATGATGTTGGGCAAGGTGACGTAGCGGGGCTCGTTCAGGCGCAGGTCGGTGGTGATGATGGCGGGCATGCTCACGGCCAGGGTTTCCAGGCCGCCGTCCACTTCACGCGTGACATGGGCCTTGCCGTCGACGATTTCGACCTTGGAGGCAAAAGTGGCTTGGGGCAGGTCTGCCAGGGCCGCCAGCATCTGGCCGGTCTGGTTGCAATCGTCATCAATCGCTTGCTTACCCAAAATTACCAGGCCGGGCTGCTCTTTGTCCATCAGGGCTTTGAGCAGTTTGGCAACCGCCAGGGGCTGCAGTTCTTCGGTGGTTTCCACCAGAATAGCGCGGTCTGCACCAATGGCCATGGCGGTACGCAAAGTCTCTTGGCACTGGGCCACGCCGCAAGACACAGCGATCACCTCGGTGACCACGCCCTTTTCCTTCAGGCGCACGGCCTCTTCCACCGCAATCTCGTCAAACGGGTTCATGCTCATCTTGACGTTGGCAATATCGACGCCGGTGCCATCCGATTTGACTCGGACTTTGACGTTGTAGTCGACCACGCGTTTGACGGGTACGAGGACTTTCATGGCTGCTGCTCCAGATAGTTAGAAATGGGTCTGTCGAGTTGACGTGCACGTCAATCTGTGGATTCTATGCGGCTCGGCTTTCCGGCACCCCACCAAAGGCGTGAAGTCCATCCGATTGCAAAAAATAGAACGATCGTGCTTTTTTGCAATTATAGCGAGGCCGACACGGCCTCCAGGCACTTGCGTGACACAAATAGAGGCAGCACTTCAAATTCGGGGGCTTAGCGGTTGTGTACCACCCGCTGGGGATAGGGTATTTCGATGTTGTTCTCGCGCAAGGCCGCCAAAATGGCCTTGTTGATGGCAGAGCGCAGATTGAGTTGGCCATTTTCAGGGTCAGTCACCCAATAGCCCAGCGTGAACTCCAGCCCGTCCGCACCAAAGGCTGACAAATGGGCGGCCGGTGCGGGTTCGGTGAGCACGCGGCTTTGTTCACTGGCCGCTGCCACCAACAGTGCGCTCACCTGCTCCACATTGCTGTCGTAGCCCACAGAAATCACGGTACTTAGATTGACCTTGGAGTCCACCAAGGAGAGGTTCTCGACCCGGTTGGTAATCAGCATCTCGTTGGGCACGATGGACTCGCGCCCTGCCAGCGAGCGCACCACGGTGTAGCGCGCATTGATTTGGGTGATGACGCCTTCAAAATTGTCGACCCGCACGCTGTCGCCAATGCGCATGCTTTGCTCGGCAAGAATGACAAAACCGCTCACATAGTTGGCTGCCAGTTTTTGCAGACCAAAGCCAATGCCCACGCCAATCGCCCCGCCCAATACCGATAACGCAGTCAGGTCAATGCCCACCACGGACAGAGCCACCATCAAACCCACAAAGATCAACATGGCGCGCGCTGCGTTGCTGATCGCTTTGCGCAGCGACAACTCGCCGCCCGTAGCCGAACTGAGCAAGCGGCTCTCAATCGCCGCCGAAATCCACAACGTGAAGATCAACACCGCGCCACCGGTGAGGATGCCCTCAATCATGGTGCGCACCGACAAGGAGGAGCCGCCGACCTTCCAGGTGATCAGATCCAGCTCATTGAGGATCACTGGCAACAAACCACTGACCCACAACACCACCGCCAGCCAGGCCACCCAGGAAATCGTGGTTTCCAGCAACCGGGCCCATCGCGCCTGGGTAAAGGCCGCCTGCAGCACCTTCACCCCCACCCGAATGACCACCAATGAAATCAGCACCGGAATGGCCAACTTCAGCACCGCCACGGGGATGTAGCGGTCGGCCACTTCCAAGCAGGCGTAGGCCAGGCACAGCAATATCGCGGGGAACAGCACGCCGTCCACATTGCGGCGGCCAAACCAAATGGAGCGCTCATCCAGCCCCGTAAAAACGCGGCGCAAGCCCGCCACCAAGGCCCAGGCCAATACGCCACACACCAGTAGCAATAGCACCTCGATTAATACCGTGGGGCGGGCAAAGGCCGCCATCCAGGCGTCCAGGTCATCAATGGGTTTGGGAGTCGGAGTTCGCATAAATGAGGAGTTGCTGTGCCAGGGCTTACAGGTCTGCCAGCACCCGCACATGGGCTTCTACGCTGCGGGCCAGCGCGTCTAGGTTGTAGCCGCCTTCCAGGCAAGACACGATACGCCCCTGCGCGTGGCGGTTGGCAATGGCTTTGATACGTTCGGTCATCCACGCGAAGTCGGATTCCAGCAACCCCATTTGACCCAAATCGTCATCGCGGTGGGCATCAAAGCCAGCGCTGATAAAAATCATCTCGGGTTTGTAGGCCTCCAGGCGCGGTAGCCACTGTGTGTTCACCAGCTCGCGAATCTGCGCACCCTTGGTATACGCCGGTACCGGCAGATTCACCAGGTTGCTGGCGTGGGACCGGCTGCCCCCATCGGGATAAAACGGGTGCTGAAAAAAGCTCACCATCAGGATGCGCTGGTCGCCCGCGACGATATTCTCGGTGCCATTGCCGTGGTGCACGTCAAAGTCCACAATCGCCACGCGCTTGAGTCCATGGCGCTCCAGCGCATAGCGCGCCGCTATGGCCACATTGTTAAACAGGCAAAAGCCCATGGACTGATCCCGGCAGGCATGGTGGCCCGGTGGGCGCACCGCGCAAAAGGCGTTTTCCAACTCCCCGGCGATGACGGCATCGGTAGCCGCCAGCGCAGCACCCGCGGCGCGCAAGGCTGCATTCCATGAGTGCACATTGATACAGGTGTCGGGGTCGATCTGGGCATGCTGGGGGCCGCCAGCGGCCACCTCGTCGCGCAGGCCATCGGTGAGTCCACGAATAGCCGCAATGTGCATGCGGCCATGGGCCAATTCCAGATCAGTTAAGGGGGCTTGCGGCGCTTCGCGGCGGTCCAGCGCATCGCCCACGCCGGAGATCAGCAAACGGTCCTCAATGGCGTCCAAACGCTCAGGGCACTCGGGGTGCCCCTGGCCCATTTCGTGTTTGCGGCAATCGGGGTGGCTAAAGTATCCGGTCTTCTTCACCAAAGCGCTCGTTATTCAGAATTTTCGGTTAACGTCATGCCATGAATGCACAACACAAGCTCAAATCATTACTGGAACAGCTTACCACGGTGATCGTCGGTAAGCCCGCCCAGATTCAGGACTGCGTGGCCTGCTTGTTGGCCGGTGGCCACCTGCTGATTGATGACGTGCCGGGGGTCGGTAAAACCACGCTGGCCCATGCGCTGTCGCGCACCTTTGGCTTGCAGTTTTCGCGGGTGCAGTTCACCTCGGATTTGATGCCCAGCGATCTGTCGGGCGTGTCGGTGTACGAGCGCGGCAAAGAAGCCTTTGTGTTCCACCCCGGCCCGATCTTTGCCCAGGTGCTGTTGGCCGATGAAATCAACCGCGCCAGCCCCAAAACCCAAAGCGCCTTGCTGGAAGCCATGGAGGAAAAACAGGTCACGGTCGAAGGTGAAACCCGCGCCCTACCCCAGCCCTTTTTTGTGATTGCCACCCAAAATCCGCTGGACCAGATTGGCACCTACGCCCTGCCCGAATCGCAACTGGACCGCTTCCTGATGCGCATCTCTTTGGGCTACCCCGACCGCGCGGCTGAGCGCGCGCTGCTGTCGGGCGAAGACCGCCGCGATGTGGTGGACAAACTGCCCAGCCTCTTGACGCTGGACGAACTGCATGCACTGCAGCGCTTGGTATTGGCGGTACACGCGGCCGACCCGCTGCTGGACTATGTGCAAGACCTGATTGCCGCCACGCGCTCGGGCCAGTGGTTTTTGCAGGGCTTGTCGCCCCGTGCCGGCATTGCCGTGATCCGCGCGGCCAAAGCCCAGGCTCTGTTGAGCGGGCGCGACTATGTGGCCCCAGACGACGTGCAGGCCATCTTGCCCCAGGCTGTGGCGCACCGCTTGATCCCGGTGGGTGACTCCGGTCGCGGTGCGGTGGAGCAGGTGCGCGCCATGCTGGCGGCGGTGCCGCTGCCGTGAACGGGTACTGCGCGTGACTGCAGAGGCCAAACTCGGTTGGCTCGACTTCAGCGGACGCTTCCGGCGCTGGTTTGAAGCGCGCCTACCTCTCAAAGACAGTATTCTGTTGACACAAAAGAACGTCTACATCCTGCCCACTGCACCCGGATTCATGCTGGCTGCCACCCTGCTGGTCTTGCTCGTGGCCTCTATCAACTACCAACTCAATCTGGGCTACGTGCTCACATTTTTGTTAGCAGGCAGCGCGCTCGTCGGCATGCATGTTTGCCATGCCAATTTGCGCGGAGTGGCCATGAATTTGCAGGTGCCCGACGCCCAGTTTGTGGGGGCCAGTGTGGTGATTGCTATCAACGTATTGAGCGAGCGCAAATCGGCGCGCCACGGCATCGGTCTGGCCGTGCTGGGCACCGATCATTGGAACTGGACCGATGTGCCCGCCCAAGGCAGTGCACGGGTGCAAGTGGGTTTTACGCCAGAGCGGCGCGGCTTGCACCGCTTGCCTGTGTTGACCGCACAAACCAAATTTCCTCTGGGCACTTTCCGGGTCTGGAGCGTCTGGCGACCAGCCTCCAGCGTGTTGATTTACCCCAAGCCCGAGGCCCATCCGCCGCCTCTGCCGCCAGGTGAACCCCGTGCGGGCGGCACCGCTGCCGTGCACCGCCAAAGCACGGGTGAATTTGACGGGGTACGCGCCTACCGCCGTGGCGATCCTCTTAAATTGGTGGTCTGGAAGAAAGCGGCTAAATCCGACGAACTGGTCAGCCGCGATGCGCAGCAGGTCCAGCGCTTTGAGCTCTGGCTAGACTGGGCGCACACCGGGCTGGCGGCCTCTGCGGGCCAGGCCGAGGCCGCGCTCTCGCGTTTATGCGCCTGGGTGCTGACGGCAGAAAAACTGGGGCTTCAGTATGGGCTGCGTTTGCCGCATGCCGAAGTCAGCCCCGGCAGCGGTGCAGCCCACCAACAAAAGTGCCTGCAAGCGCTGGCGCTGGCTCCATGAGCTCCATGAACACCATGCGCACTACGGCCCCAACTAGCCTCTGGCAGCGCATGGTCCACCTTCCGCGCGAGGCGCGTGACACCCTGTTTTTGCTGCTGGTGATTGCCTGGCTCATCATGCCCCAGGTAGCGCGCTTGCCGGTGTGGTGCAGCGCCATGGCGGCAGGCATCTTGCTGTGGCGTGGTGCCATTGCGCTGCGCAACCAGACCCTGCCGTCGCGCTGGTGGCTGGTACTTTTGCTGTCTTTGGCCATGGCGGGCACCTATTACAGCCACCGCACCTTGGTGGGTCGGGATGCAGGGGTTACGTTCATCGTCGTGTTGCTGGCGCTCAAGACCCTGGAGCTGCGCGCCCAAAGAGACGCCTTTGTGGTGTTCTTTCTGGGCTTCTTTACGCTGCTGAGCAACTTCTTTTTCTCCCAGTCTTTGCCATTGGCCGCCGCCATGCTGATCGGGCTGATGGGGCTTCTGACCGCGCTGGTGATGAGCCATATGCCGGTGGGCAAGCCACCGCTCATCCACGCGGCGCGCACGGCGGGCTGGATGTGCCTGCTGGGCGCGCCCATCATGGTGGTGCTGTTCGTGCTTTTCCCGCGTGTGGCACCGCTGTGGGGTGTACCGTCTGACGCCATGAGCGGGCGCAGTGGCCTGTCTGGCAATATGAAGGTGGGCAGTATCGCCAGCTTGGCGCTGGACGAAAGCGTGGCCATGCGCGTGCGCTTTGAAGGCCCCGCGCCCGCGCAGCGTGACCTGTATTTCCGTGGGCCGGTGCTCTCCAGTTTTGACGGCCGGGAGTGGCGGGCCTTGCGCTCCGCCTTTCCACCCCGCATGCAACTAGGCGCTGAGCTACAGGTTACCGGTGCACCTATCCGCTACCAAGTAACTTTGGAGGCCAATAACCGGCCCTGGATTTTGGTGCTGGACGCCGCACCCGAGGCCCCGCGCATGAATGGCTACCAAGCCACCATGTCTGCCGATTTGCAATGGACTGCCGACAAACCCATGGCCGACCTGGTGCGCTACAGCGCCCAAAGCTACACCAACTTCACCCACGGCCCCACCCGCTTGGCAACAGGCCTGCAAGACTTTGTCGACCTGCCGCCCACCTACAACCCCCGCACCCTGCAGCTCGCTGCAGAAATGCGGCGTGACCCCCGCTGGGCCCAGGCCGATGCGGCCAAGCTGGTGGATGCGGTGATGGACAAGCTGCGCACGGGCGGCTACTCGTACACGCTGGAGCCAGGTGTGTTTGGCACCCATACCGCAGATGAATTCTGGTTTGACCGCAAGGCCGGTTTCTGCGAACACATTGCATCCTCGTTTGTGCTGCTGATGCGCGCGCTGGATGTACCCGCCCGTATCGTGACCGGCTACCAGGGCGGCGAGATCAATAGCGTGGACGGTTTTTGGACCGTGCGCCAAAGCGATGCCCACGCCTGGAGCGAGGTCTGGATCGCCGGACGCGGTTGGGTGCGGGTTGACCCCACGTCGGCGGTAGCGCCAGGGCGCACGGGCGGCCTGCAACGCCTGCAGGCACCGCGCAATGCCGTGACCGAAGCCCTGGCAGGTGCCATGGGCCCGCAGGTGGCTTTGAATATGCGGGCCATGTGGGATGCCGTGAACAACCGCTGGAACCAATGGGTGCTGAACTACACACAAAGCCGCCAGCTCGACCTGCTGCGCAATATTGGCTTTGAATCGCCAAGCTGGGAAGACCTGGGCTATGTGCTGATTGGCATCGTCATCAGCGTCAGCTTGGGCGGTGCGGCGTGGACGCTGTGGGACCGCCACCGGCAAGACCCGTGGCTGCGTTTGCTGCACCAAGCCCAGCAGCGCCTGACCCAGGCGGGCTTTGCGGTACCCGCCCATGCACCACCCCGCCAGATGGTGGCCGTGTTGCGCCAGCACCAGGCTGCTGCGTATCCCGAGCTGGCCGACTGGTTGCTGCGCCTGGAGGCTTGGCGCTACGCACCGGCCCACAGCGCGCCAGGCACCCTCCAACAACTCCAACGCAGTTTCCGGCACTTGCCCTGGCCGGAGAAGCCACCCCGATGACCCGCATGCGCCCCTACTGCTCTCCCACTTCGTGGTTTTTGAATTGTTTGATTGCTACATTTTTAATAGCTGCTCCCGCACTATCCATGGGCTCAACGCCCAAAAAGGCATATAAAAAACCACTTACAAAGCACACCAAGCCCGCTACCAAAGCAATCATCGCAGGGCCTCTGTATGCCACCCGCCCGGAGGCCATGGCGGCAGCGGATGCCATCGCAGAGCGCAATGGCATCAGTGCGGACTGGGTCCGCCAAGCCGTGGGCCATGCGCGTTTCATCCCCGCAGTGGCGCGCGCCATGGCACCCGCCCCCATTGGTATGCCGAAGAACTGGGCGGTGTACCGCAGCCGCTTCATTGACCCAATCCGCACGGCGGCCGGGGTAAAGTTCTGGCAGGCCAACCAAGAGGCGTTGGTCC
This sequence comes from Burkholderiales bacterium PBB3, assembly GCA_002256115.1. Taxonomy (GTDB): domain Bacteria; phylum Pseudomonadota; class Gammaproteobacteria; order Burkholderiales; family Burkholderiaceae_C; genus Allorhodoferax. The sequence goes on along the minus strand of NKIK01000015.1, from coordinate 27,531 downwards.
GCGCCGAGCAGACCTATGGAGTTCCTTCCGAGATCGTGGTGGGCATCATTGGTGTGGAAACCATATTCGGGCAACAAACGGGCAACTTCAAGGTCATCGATGCGCTGACGACACTGGCTTTTGACTTCCCGCAGAGCCACCCGCGCGCCAAAGAGCGTAGTGCTTATTTTTTGTCGGAGCTGGAAGCCTATTTGCTACTGACCCAGCGCACCGACACCGACCCTATGGCGCTGCGCGGCAGCTACGCTGGGGCCATGGGTTTGCCTCAGTTCATGCCCTCTAGCTGGCGCAAATACGCGATTGACTTTGATGGTGACGGCCATATTGATCTGTTTCACAACGCCACAGACGTCATAGGCTCCGTGGCCAATTACTTCAAGGCGTTTGGCTGGCAAAAGGACATGCCCACCCACTACGCCCTGCAGTTCAACCCCGCCAAACTGGACATGGCGACTCTGATGGCACCGGACATCTTGCCGACTTTTACACCCGCGGCCATGGTGGACAAAGGGGTCGAGCTGGAGGCTGCTGCGCTGATGCACCCCGGCCTGCTGGCGCTGGTCGAACTGCAAAATGGTGCAGCAGCGCCGCAGTATGTGGCGGGTACCGCCAACTTCTACACCATTACCCGCTACAACTGGAGCAGCTACTACGCCATGGCGGTGATTGAATTGGGCAAAGACATCGCAGCCGCCATGCCAAAATAAAGCATGTCACCCGACCCTGCCCGCCCCGGAGAACTGCGCGAAGACGACCACTACACGACTGCGCTGTACCGCGCAGCCATCGGCCCGGTCAACACGGCCTACTACCTGCCGCTATTTACGCAGTGGGAGCTTGAACACCAGCTAAAGACGCGCTGGAATTGGGCGGCAGGCCTGGCAACTTTGGGCTGGCTGATTTTTCGCAAGATGGGTCTGCATGCCCTGGCCTATGTGGGCGCGGTAGCAGCCTGCGTGTTGCTGGTCTTGGGCCTGGGCACGGCATGGCTGGGGTTTTCTTCTCCCGCGCTGTGGGCTGTGGCAGCGGCAATGGGGTTGGCCGCAGTGCTGGTGCCTGGCTTGTTGGGAAACCGTTGGTTTCACGCGGCCTGCAACAAACACATGACCCTGGCCCTACAAACCCATGCCGATGTGGCGCAGGCGTGTGAAGCGCTGGGGCGTCAGGCCAGCCAACGCCAACGGGGCGTGGTAATTGCAGCAGTGCATGCCGCAGTGCTGCTGGCACTGGGTTTGGTGGCGGCACAGTTTGCCGAGTTCAACCAGCAAGCCGGTGCCAAACCAAACGCCGCAAACGCTGCCCTAGCCAGCCCCTCACCCCAAATGGCCAGTGGGCGCGTGGTCCAGGCAGCAAGTGCCCCTGCTCCTGCTCCTGCTCCTGCTCCTGCTCCTGCTCCTGCTCCTGCTCCTGCTCCTGCGGCCAGCGTTGCACTTCCGCCAGCCCCCAAACCGCCGGCGGTTGCCGCGGTGGCTGCATCTGCACCCATCGCAAAATCCCCAGCACCAGCACCAGCACCAGCACCAGTGGCCAAGGCACATGCCGCCTACCGTATCAATGTGGGACTTTTTGCGGTGGCCAGCAATGCCCAAGCCGCCAAGGAAAAATTGGAGTCACTCAAGCTGCCGGTGCTTACGGACACCTTGGAGATGCCACGCGGCCCACGCAGTCGGGTCCGTGTAGGCCCGTTTGAGACGAAAGAGCAAGCCGAAGCCGCAGCTGTCAAGATTCGTGCGCTGGGTTTGGACGCCGTTTTGTCTGAACCCTGAGCGACTTACAGGCTTTCTGGGCGAAGCCCACGCCCTCAGAGCTGAGTAACGCCTTCAAAAACAGGGTGCAAGGCATCCACCCAGGCGTCCACCTCAACTTCGGTGACATGCAAAAAGCCCAGGCAATCGGCGGAGAATTGCTCCCATTCCTTGCCCTGGGCCACGCCCTCGTGCTGAGACACCAGATGGTCTGCCACCAAAGCCATGGCCACCAGCGTTCGTACTTGCAGGGGCACGGCCTCTGCGCGCAGCACCGTAAAGTCATGGTGCAGCCGCACGGCCTGGTAAATCGGCTCGGGTAAGCGCCAGGTGCGCGCCACCAGGGCCCCCACCACGGCATGGTCGGTTCGGTGCGCCGCATTTTCAGTGTCCGTAAAGCTGCGGTCCTGGCGTGCCAGGGCCTCGGCCAGCGTACCGGCGTAGCCCTTCACACCCTGCATCAATATAGGAATACCCACGTGGTAGAACAAGCCGCAGGTGTAGGCCAAGTCGGTGTCGACGGTGTACAACTCTTTGGCGATGTGCGCCATGGCCATCGCTCTGCGGGTGGATGTCTCCCAAAAGTGCTCCAGCACGGAGGAATTGATGCGGATCGCGTGGCGGGTCAAAAAAGCGGTCAGCAGCTTTTCTGTCATGCGCACGCCCAAGAGGCCCAAAGCTTCCGACACGGAAGTGACAGAGCGCGAACGCGCATAAAACGGGCTGTTTGCAGTACGGATCAAGGAGGCCGCCATGGCCACATCGCGTCCGGCAATGTCCGCAATCACCTGCGGCTCCGGGTCCACCTGGCCCATCTCCTTACGCAGCGCTACCAGCAGTTCTGGGCACGGCGGAATCACGATATCGCGCAAAGGACCGGAGGCAAGCGCCATATCCAGTTCACGATCCGTGTCCATGCGGGGTGCCACAGGCGTGGGCGAGGCGCGCATAAGAATCCTTTTCATCGGGTTACCCAAAGCATTATTACCGCAAGCCCCGGCGCGCACAGCCCGAGGGTGGCCGGCCGCCTTCTGGTCTGTGCGCCGGAAATTTGATCAATTGTGGGTAAATACCAGTATGCAGACCAGTTTTATTGGTATTAAATTGGTATGATTGAAATCACCAAGCCTAAAACATACCACTTTAGGCAATCTTGCAGCGTACCGAGAATCACCATGATCGAGTATTTGATAGGCGTTGACGGCGGGGGCACGGGCACCCGCGTTGCAGTGGGCCTCCCCGATGGCAGCTTGTTGGCGGTTGGTCAAGCTGGCCCCTCTGCCCTGGGCCAGGGCGTAGGCCAAGCCTGGCAACACATCTTGCAAGCCATTAGCGCTGCTTTTGCCTCCGTGCGCGTGGAGCCACCTGCGTGGTCCGCCTGCGCGATGGGAGCCGGCCTCTCCGGCGTCAGCCACCGCCCATGGTCTGAGCAGTTCCATGCCCAAAACCCTGGTTTTGCCCGGCTGGTCCTGGACACGGATGCCCACACCATGCTGCTGGGCGCACACGGTGGCCGCCCAGGGGCCATGGTGGCGGCCGGTACCGGCAGTGTGGGTGAGGTCTTGCGCCCCGACGGTAGCCGTTTTCAGGTCAGCGGCTGGGGATTTCCGGTGGGCGATGAGGGCAGCGGGGCCTGGTTGGGGCTGCGGGCCATGGGCCTGGCACAGCAAGCACTAGACCAACGTGGAGTTCTGGGGCCACTGGCCCAGCGCATTCTGGAGCGCTGTGGGGCCAACCGTGAGGCACTACAGGCCTGGTGTGCGGTGGCGCGCCAATTCGAATACGCCCAACTGGCCCGTTTGGTTTTTGACAACGCTGCCACAGACCCTGTCGCTGAAGACTTGTTGGCTCAAGCAGCCCGTGCGCTGGATGCGATCGCCCTGGCACTGGACCCGGCCCAAGGTTTGCCCTTGGCCATTTGCGGAAGCATTGGCGAACAACTCCAGCCCCGGCTCGCCCCAACAACCCAAGCACGCTGCGTGAAGCCGCGCCAAGATGCAACGCAGGGCGCATTGCATTTAATCCGTGCTGCGCTGGAGGCTAGGCCATGACCCGCACCAACGCCTTCACGTTTGCGCCGGACCCCGACGACAGCTCGCCCATGTATTTGCAGCTGGCGCGCAAGCTGGCCCAGACCATCCGAGAAGGCGGCTACAAACCCGACGAGGCCCTGCCCTCTGAGCGTGTGCTGGCCGAGACCCTGAATGTGTCGCGCGTCACAGCACGCTCGGCCATTGACCAACTGGTCGAACAAGGCCTGATCATCCGCAAGCGCGGCTCGGGCAACTACATTGCGCCGCTGCTGGAGCAGCCGCTGTCGCGCTTGACCAGCTTCTCGGAGGAGTTGGAGCGCCGTGGCTACACGCCGTCATCGCGCTGGCTCAACCGCACCGTCAGCGTGGCGATGACCGACGAGCAGCTCACGCTGGGCCTGTCGCCCGGTGCGCGCGTGGCACGCCTGGAGCGCCTGCGCCTGGCCGACGATGTGGTCATGGCCTACGAGGTCAGCATCTTGCCGCAGTCCGTCATTGCCGACCCGATGGCGGTGGAGGGCTCGCTGTACGAACACCTGACCCATATCCGCCAAGCCCCAGTGCGCGCCCTGCAACACATTCGTGCGCTCAACGCCCAGCCACGCTTGGCGGAGCAACTGGGTATTCCCGACCGCCAGGCCGTGCTGTTTATCACCCGGATTGGTTACCTTGAATCCGGCCAGGCCGTGGAGCTGACCCACTCGTATTGCCGTAGCGACTACTACGACTTCGTGGCCGAGATGAGGCGCGAAGGATGAGCACGATTCAAGGCAACATCCTGACACCGGCTGGTTTTGTCAGCGGCAGTATCAGCTTCAACGACGCGGGCCGCGTCACCCGCATTGATGGCACACCGATGGGTGAAAGCCAGGCACGGGAATCCGGCCAACCGCTGGTGTTGCCGGGCTTCATCGACCTGCACGTGCATGGCGGCGGCGGGCGCGACATCATGCAAGGCGCTGACGCAGGGGTGCGTGTCAGCGAAACCCATGCGCGCCACGGCACCACGTCCATGCTGGCCACCACCATGACAGCCCCCAAGGAGGACTTGGTGATGGCCCTGACTGCGCTCAAGACAGTCTGCGTAGACCGCTCGGCCCACGGTGCCCGCGTGCTCGGCGTGCACCTGGAAGGCCCCTACATCAACGACGAAAAGCTCGGTGCCCAGCCCGACTTTGCGCGCCCGGTGCAGCTCAATGAACTCAACGCCCTGAACCTGCTGGCACCCATCCGCCTGATCACCATGGCCCCCGAAGTACCGGGCAATATGGAACTGATCGATTCCCTGCGCGAGGCCGGCTACCGCATTCAGATCGGCCACACCACGGGCTCGTATGAAGACGGTGTGAACGCCCTGGCGCGGGGTGCCGGTGGCTTTACCCATTTGTTCAATGCCATGACCGGCATGCACCACCGCGAACCGGGCATGGTGGGTGCCGCGCTGGCCCACGCCAAATACGCCGAAATTATTCCTGACCTGCTGCATGTGCACCCCGGCGCGATTCGCGTGGCGCTGCGCTCCATCCCCTGCCTGTACTGCGTGACCGACTCCACCTCGGCCACCGGCATGCCCGATGGCGAGTACCAGCTCGGTAGCCACAAGGTCTACAAGTGCATGGGGGGCGTGCGCCTGGCCGACGGCACCCTGGCCGGGTCCACCCTGACGCTAGACCAAGCCCTGCGCAACCTCGTAGACACCTTGGGCCTGCCCCTGCACGACGCATCCCGCCGGGTATCCACCCACGCGGCGGACTACCTGGGCCTGGCCGACCGCGGCCGCCTGAGCGTTGGCAGTTGGGCCGACATCGTGGTGCTGAACCGCGATCTTCATATTCAAAACGTTTTTGTAGAAGGAAATTCCATTGACCACGCACATGCTGGCTGAATGCCGAGAAGCCCCGGATGCTGTTGCATCCCAACTCGCCAATAACGACAAAGAGTATTCCGAATTCGGGGCTCTATTGCGCAACCAACCGCCCGCCGCCCTGCTCACGGTGGCCCGTGGTAGCTCGGACCACGCCGCCCACTTCCTGGCCTATTTGGTGATGGCGCGTATGGGGCGACTGGTCACCTCCTTGCCCATGTCGCTGATCACGCTGTACCAATCCCAAATCCAATGCGAAGGCTTGGTGTCGCTGGCGTTCTCCCAATCGGGCCAGAGCCCGGATCTGGTCGCACCCACCCGCTTCTTCCGTGAAGGTGGTGCAGTGACGGCGGCTTTTGTCAACAAGCCGGACTCCCCGTTGGCCGAGGCTGCGCAGTGGGTATTCCCGCTGCATGCGGGCACTGAAACCAGCGTGGCAGCCACCAAAAGCTTCATCACCCAACTGGTGGCCGGCGCGCGCGTGGCCGCCGCCTGGCAAGACGATCTGGCCCTGCAGGCCTCGCTATCCGCCCTGCCCGGGGCCTTGTCCCGCGCTGCGAACATGGACTGGACCAGCGCCATTGAGGTGCTCAAGGACGTTGACCGCCTATTTGTAATTGGCCGTGGCACCGGCATGCCCGTGGCACTGGAAGCCGCTTTGAAGTTCAAGGAGACCTGTGGCATTCAGGCGGAGGCTTTCTCCAGCGCCGAGGTCAAACACGGCCCGATGGCCTTGATCGAAGAAGGCTACCCGCTACTGGTATTTGCCCCCCGTGGCCCGGCACAGGCCGGCCTGCTGGCCCTGGCCGAAGAAATGCGCCTGCGCGGCGCAAAGGTCTTGTTAGCAGCCCCCGCAGGCACGCCCGGTGCCAATTTGCCCATGGCAGAAACCGCATCGATTGAGCTTGACCCGATCTCGTTGATCCAGAGTTTCTACCCCATGGTGGAAGCCCTGGCCCGCACCCGGGGACGCAACCCGGACGAGCCCCGATTTTTGGCCAAGGTCACCCGTACGCATTGAGGAATTTGAGGAATGAACACCCCTGTGTTGCACCCCGGCCAGCTTGTGATGGTCGATATGGAAGGCACCTCACTGGATGCCGAAACCGCGCAGTTTCTGCGCAGCCACCACATCCGGGCCGTCTGCCTGTTTCGTAAAAACCTGGGCACCCGCCAGCAAGTGCAAAAGCTGACGGCTGATCTGCGCGAAGCACTGGGTCCGCTCGGCCTGATTGGCATTGACCAGGAAGGTGGCTCGGTCATCCGGGCAACTTTCTTGCCCCAGGCACCCGCCGCCATGGCTTTAGGTGCTGCCGATGACCCCGCACTGGCACACGAAGTGGGCGCAGCCGTAGCGCGCGGCCTCAAAGGTCTGGGTATTAACTGGAACTTTGCGCCCGTACTGGATGTGAACAACAACCCGGCCAACCCAGTGATTGCCGAACGCAGTTTTTCAGCCGATCCCCTGCAGGTGGCGCGCTTGGCAGAGGCCTGGATGCAAGGCTCGATGGCCGAAGGCGTAGCCTGCTGCGTCAAGCACTTTCCTGGCCATGGCGACACCCACACCGATTCGCACCACGCCTTGCCCAGCGTCGACAAATCCATGGCCGACCTGGAGGCCCTGGAGCTGGTGCCGTTCCGGGCCCTGGCAGATACCGCCCCTGCCGTGATGACGGCGCATATCGTCTATCCGCAAATTGACCCCGAGCACCCCGCCACGCTGTCCCACACCATGCTGACCGGTGTACTGCGCCAGGCCATCGGCTACCGTGGCGTCATCATCACCGATGCCCTGATGATGAAAGCCGTACACGACCGCTATGGCCACGCGCGTGCCGCTGTGCTGTCCTTGCAAGCCGGGGCCGACTTGGTGCTGGCACAAGGCGCACGGCATGAACAACTGGCCGCACTGCAAGCCATCGCCGCGGCCATGGACGCGGGTAGCCTAGAGCCGCGCAGCATGCGCAGCGCCTGCGACCGCGTGGATGCCCTGGCCCAGCGGTTTCCGCTGGTGTCCGTTGACTACACGGCTGCTCAGCACAGCCTAGACGACGCCCTGATGCACAGCGCCTGGAGCCGCGGCCTGACCGCCGTGGGCGTGGCACAGGTACCGCCCCGCCATGCCCCCCTGCGGGTGGTCGCCCAAGCCGAAGTGGCCAGCGACGGTGTCTCGGAAGCTGGGTTGCCGTTTGCGGACATCCAAGCTCTGTTCCAGGGTTTCAGCGATGTGGAGTTTGTCGCCATCCCCAAGCTGACCAGCTTGGACGCCAGCCAGTTGCCGCGCGATGGGCGTACCCATGTGCTGGTCTCCAACCACCATGGTCGCTATGGCGTGGGTGCCAAAAATCTGGCTGTGGACTTGCACCTGGCCGTGTGGAATCCTTTTCAGGTTTTTGACATCGCCGCACCCGCCGTGGTGACCTGGGGCTACGCCGATGGCGCGCTGGCCGCACTGCAGGCCTGGCTTCAGGGCCAGGCGGGCACACCCGGCGTCGCTCCCGTTCCGTTGGCTACGGCCTGATCTCTTTCTACCTAGGCAATCACCATGCAAGAAACACCAGCCCCCGCCGCCTCGGCCCGCTCCCCCCTGGTCTGGATGCCCAGCCTGTACTTTGTGCAGGGCATGCAGTTTTTCGTCGTCATGCTGATTGCCGGCCTGATGTACAAAAACATGGGCGTGGAGAACGACCAGATCGCGCGCTGGACGGGCGTGCTCGGCCTGGCCTGGGCGTTCAAGCCGCTGTGGAGCCCGTTTCTGGAGATGCTGCGCAGCAAGAAAATTGTGGTGGTGGTGATGCAGTTCACCGGTGCCGCAGGCCTTGCGCTGCTGGCACTTGCGCTGCAGATGCCGGCTTACTTTGCGCTCAGCATTGCGGTGTTTTTTGTGTTGGCCTATGCCTCTGCCACGCATGACATTGCCTGCGATGGCCTGTATATGGCCAGCCTGAGCTCCAAACAGCAGGCGGCGTATGCCGGTTGGCAGGGTGCATTTTTCAATGCGTCCAAATTCTTGACTTTGGGCGGCTTGCTGGTACTGGCGGGCCACCTAGAGCAAAAGATCGGTGTGTTCAACGCCTGGTCCACGATCTTTGTGATGCTGTCCATCCTGCTGGCTGCGCTGGCTGCCTACAACGCATGGGCACTGCCCGGCACACTGAATACGGCGCACGCAGATCTGAATGTGGCCTCGGTGTTCAAGACGCTCAAAGAAGTGGTGGCTGACTTTCTGCTCAAGCCGGGCGTCTGGCTGGCGATCCTTTTCATCATTCTGTTCCGCTTTGCAGAAGGCCAAGTGCAAACCATTGGCCCGCTGTTCTTGATTGAAGCGCGCGCCAAAGGCGGCTTGGGTTTGACCACGGAACAGGTGGGCGGCATCTATGGCACAGCCGGTACGGCTGCCTTTTTGGTCGGCAGTATTTTGGGCGGCTATTTCACTGCCTGGCTGGGCTTGCGCCGCGCCATGCCGGTGCTGATCATTGCCATGGCCGTACCCAACGTGGTGTTCTATTACCTGGCCACAGCCCTGCCCTCCGACATGCTGCACATTGGCACTGCGGTGGCCATTGAAATGCTGGGCTATGGCTTCGGATTTGTCGGCATGATTTTGTACATCATGCAGGCCGTGGCACCCGGACGCTTCCAGACCGCGCACTATGCCTTGGGCTCTGGCGTCATGCAACTGGGCTTCATCATTTCCAAAACCATCAGTGGCGACATTCAACTGGCCATGGGTTACCAGACCTTCTTCCTGTGGACGATTGGCTGCGGCATTCCGGCGTTGGCGCTGATGTACTTTGTCAAATTCCCCGCAGCTGAAACTACCTCGGAATAAGGAGCCACCATGCGCGTGCGCCATGGCCTGACGGCCGCCTGGGTCTTGGTTGGGGTCCTGGGGGGCCTGATACAAGGCTCGGCCCACGCTGCGCCCCCGCTGGCACTGCCCTCCTCGGGTGTGCTGTTTGACGATTTCAGTTACACCAGCACTGCCGACTTATCTAAAGGCGGCTGGATCCAACGCAGCCAACCCGGCCACCCTGGCATACCGGGTGCACAGTGGGGCCCTGGCACGCTCAGCTTGGTAGCCGATCCCGAGCGCCCCGGCAATCAACTCATGCGTCTGCAAGCCAGTACCGATGGCACGGGCCTCGGCACTGCCCAGGCCCAGTTGTGCCACGCACGCAAATACCTGGAAGGCACCTATGCCGCGCGGGTACGATTTTCGGACACACCGGTGCAAGGGCCCGATGGCGATGTGGTGGTGCAAAGCTTCTACGCCGTCAGCCCGCTCAAATATGACTTCGACCCAGAGTTCAGCGAAGTGGACTGGGAATACCTGCCCAACGGCGGCTGGGGCGACACCCGCACGCGCCTGTATGGCATCACTTGGCAAACCGTCCGCATTGAACCCTGGCTGGCATTCAACCAAGCGCATGAAGAGTTTCGCCCACTGGGTGGCTGGCACACACTGGTCATGCAAGTCGCCAATGGCCGCACACGCCACATTTTGGATGGTGTAGCGGTGGCCGAGCACGGTGGGCGCAACTACCCCGTCGTCCCCATGTCGATCAATTTCAACTTGTGGTTTTCGCCCGGCGGCCAGTTGCCTGGCGTCAGCAGCCTGCGGGTGTATCAGCAAGACATTGACTGGGTTTTGCACGTCAAAAACCAAGTACTCAGCCCGGCTGAAATTGACACCATGGTAGGGCAATTGCGCACCAGCAAAGTGCCCGCCCTGGACACCGTTGCACCAGCAACGCCCGCCCTCGCCAGCACCTGTGATTTTTAAACATCAGCACAGCAAAAAAACCACAAACTAGGGTTTTCCATACCACCTCAATACAACTTAGCGATTGCAAATTCATAAAATTGGTAGCATAGTGGCATCTAAGATGAACAATGTGGTATCAAACCAATAATGCCACGCGATCCATCCTAAGCGCACCCTCCAAACAACCCATTCAGTCACCGTAAAAAAGGAAACCATGAAGCTGATCCGCACTCCCATTGCCACCGCTGTTGCGCTCACCGTGTTAAGCGTTGCAGCGGCCCATGCCCAACAAGCGCCTAAAGCTGAAGCCCAGCTCAACGCCGTCACCGTGACCGGTATCCGTGCTTCTTTGGAGCAGTCGCTCTCCAGGAAACGCAATGCCGACTCCAATGTTGAAGTGATCACCGCTGAAGACATTGGCAAGATGCCTGACAAAAACGTTGCAGACTCTTTGCAACGCATTCCAGGCGTGAACATCAGCTCGTCCGCTGCGGGCTCCGGTGGCTTCGACGAAAACGACCGTGTCAGCCTGCGCGGTACCAGCCCCAGCTTGACGCAAACCCTGATCAATGGCCACGCTATGTCGTCAGGCGACTGGTTCGTGTTGGACCAAGTGGGCGGTGCAGTCGGTCGTAGCGCCAGCTACTCTTTGTTGCCTTCGGAAATCGTAGGCCAAGTGGTGGTCAAGAAGTCCCCCACCGCGGATTTGGTTGAAGGCGGCGCTGCCGGTACCGTAGACATCATCACCCGCCACCCACTAGACGCCAAGAAACAATTCTCCGTGGACGGTTCGATCGAAAACGTGTATTCCACACTGGCCAACAAGAACGACCCACAGGCCAGCGTTTTGTTTAACTGGAAGAACGACAGCAACACCTTGGGCATCATGGCCCACGTGTTCTCTGAAAAACGCTCCCTGCGCCGCGATGGCCAAGAGCTGCTGGATTGGCGCCAAGTGGCATCGGACAACCCCGTGGTGGCCCTGGACCCCAAGCTGGCCGGCGTATGGTTCCCGCGCCTGATTGGATCTTCTTTGTTTGAGCAAGAGCGCAAGCGCCAAGGTGGTCTGATCGATGTGCAGTTCAAGCCCACCAGTGACCTGTCCTTGGAAGCCACCTACTTCAACTCGAAGATGGATGCCTCGAACTACAACCGCAACTTTATGGCCTACATGGGCGGCTCTGGTACCTTGATTGGTGGCAAGTTGCCTGACAGCTACACCATCCAAAACGGCACACTGACATCGGCCAACTATTCCAACAAAGGCACAGCTGCAGCCCCCCTGCAGTACGCTATCGTCGATGACATCGTGCGCGAAGGTGCCAAGTCTTCGACCGAATTCTTTGATCTGGACGGCAAATACCGCGTCAGCGACGTCTTGACCATCAAAGGCAAAATCGGACAGACCAAGGGTATTGGCGAGACACCGACCCAAGGCGTGTACGAAGGCGACGTGTTCAACACCGGCCTGAACTACCAACTCAACGGCCTGGGCAGTCCAGCCACCGTCAAGTTCCCATCGGGCAATGTCGCCAACTTCGCTGGTACGACACTGGACTGGATCTTCGGCTACAGCCCAGCCTCCACCGAAGACAAGGAAGCCTACGCCCAGTTGGATGCCGCCTACGCGGTAAACATGGGCCCACTGACCGAAATCAAATTCGGCGTGCGGGGCACCAAGCATGATCGCAGCAACTTTGCCGTGGCACAAGGCCCGAACTGGGGTGCTGATCCCTTCGCAGCTGGCAATGCCCCCGCATGGAATGGTCAAACCTACCCGTCCGATTTCGGCACGGGCCTGGGTGGCGACTTCCCGCGCAATGTGTGGCAACTCGATCGCAGTGTGTTGAACGCCTGGGGTGACAAGTACTCCAATCGCTCGACCGAGCGTACCTATTACCCTGACATGTTCAGCCTGACCGAAGACACTACGGCGGCCTACATTTCTGGTGACCTGGAAGGCCCAGGCTGGAGCGGCAACGTCGGTGTGCGTATCGTCAACACCAAGGGCGTGACCCACAACTACCAGATCCTTCCTGCGAACGCGACCGGCAAGCTGCCAGCCTTCCCATGGGGTGGATTTGTCAGCCAGACCGACATCAGCAACACCTACACCAACATCTTGCCATCGGCTAACCTGAAGATCGACGTGAACAAGGATGTTGTGGCCCGCTTTAGCGTGTCCAGCACCATGACCCGCCCTGACTTCGGCGCGCTGGCAGGTACGGTGAGCTTGACCGATCCGCTGACAGCTGGCGACAAGGCGCGTGGCAATGGCGGCAACCCTTACTTGCAGCCTATCCTCTCGAACAACTACGACGCTACTGTGCAGTGGTACTTTGCACCACGCGCTTTGGCATCCGTGGGCGTGTTTTACATGGACCTGCGCAACTACGTTGGCTACGGCAAGTACAACGCCCAGTTCATCAACGCAACCAAGTCGGAAAAGAGTGGCACGGCGGTGTTTGACAACTACGAGATCACAGCCCCCATCAACGTGGGCGCATCGATCAAGGGTGCTGAGCTTGCATTGCAAATGCCCGTGGGCATGGGCTTCGGTGTGGACGGCAACTTGACCATTGCAGACGGCGCACAAAACTTCGGTACCTGCGCTGCTGTGACCAATGTCACCACGTCCAGCCCTTGCGATTTGCTGGGCGCATCCAAGTACACCTCCAACTTTGGCGTGTACTTTGAGAACGAGTCATTCAATGCGCGTGTGGGCTACTCATGGCGTTCCTCGTACCTGGCTGCTTTGGACCGCGGTACACCGCTGTACCAAGACGCGGTGGGCAGCCTGGCTATTTCTCTGAACTACGCACTGACCAAGGATCTGACGCTGTCGTATTCGGGCCAAAACCTGAACAACCCGATCTTGAAGAACTACGTGTTCAACCCAGATCAGCCAGGCCGTTTCTACTCCAACGGTGCTCAACACTACGTGGGCATGCGCTTCAAGTTCTGATAGCGCACGCTTGAAATCAATGTGTTAGGGGATGGTCCAACGGGTGCTTGCGCCCAGACGGACCGATTTTTCACGGGGCCCCACGGGGCCCCGTTTTTTGTCGGTATAAACCCAGATCGTGACAACCACTATGTTTCTTCATCCCAGATTGATCCGTGCAGGCTTGGCGCTTGCGGCCAGCCTACTGGCGGCAGCCTGCACCACAACACCGCCCCAAAGCACAGCACTGCTCTTTGGCCCCTACAAGCACATCAATATGGGTTTGGATGCGCAGCACAAGCGCATCTCCGGTCTGCAAAACGGCCAGTCCGTCGCGCTGACCCAGGGCGCAAGCCACATCCTGCCGCCGGGGGTGAACGCCCTTTCTTTGGCCTTTGCATCCGGTGAATGTGGGCAAGAAAATTGGGGTGGCGTACCAGCCACAGCCTTGGCCGATGCCAACCTAAAAGGTCTTGTTCAGGCGCGCCTGCCCTACATCATTTCCACCGGCGGTGAAGGCGGCGTTTTCACGTGCGGCACCGACACAGGCTTTGCAGCATTCATTCAGCGCTACACCACACCCGCCTTGATCGGTTTTGATTTCGACATTGAGGCCAACCAAACCGAAACCATGATCCGTGACCTGGTGCAGCGCGTCAAGCTTGCGCAACAGGCCCGGCCCCATTTGCGCTTTAGTTTCACGGTGGCTACGTTTGCCGCCAACGATGGCAGCGGTGCCAGCCTGAATGCCACTGGTCAAATCGTCATGCGGGCCTTGCAAGATTTTGGTGTGCGTGATTACGTCATCAACTTGATGGTGATGAACTACGGCCCTGCCACTGCCACAAACTGTGTGGTGCGCCAGGGGCGCTGCGACATGGCGGCATCTGCCGAACAAGCGGTTCAAAATTTGCGCGCCAAGTACGGTCTCGCCCCCTCGCAGATCGCGGTAACAGCGATGTTGGGCGTCAACGATGTGGTGGAAAACGTATTCACCCCCCAGGATGCACAGCAGCTGGCCCGCTTTGCCAAAGCGCAAGGGCTGGCGGGTTTGCACTACTGGTCTTTGGACCGCGATACCCCCTGCGTCAACGGTGCCACTGCGGTGTCGCCCGCCTGCAGCAGCCTGAATGCAGTGCCTGCCCAGGCCTATCTACAGGCCTTTTTGGCGGGTTTGCAATAGGCCATGGCACACGCACTGCAAACCGTACGCCGCTGGCACGACGTAACACCGGCGGTATTTGCGCAAGAGATTGCACCGCAGTACCAGCCGGCCGTCCTCTGTGGCGTGGTCAGGCACTGGCCTGCGGTGCAACTTGCCTTGCAATCCGACCACGCGGTGTGCCACTACCTACATGCCCTGGATAGTGGTAAACCGGTCGAAGCCATCATGACCCCACCGCAAGAGCGCGGCCGAATTTTCTACAACAGCACGCAGACCGGTTTCAATTTTTTGCGCAACCAGGTGCCGCTCACCAAGGTGATGGAACAGGTGCTGCGCTACGCTCAGTTTGACACCCCACCGGCCGTGGCGGTGCAAAGCGCCTGGGTACCCGATTGCCTGCCTGGCTTGCATGCCACGCACCACCTCCCGGTGCTGCCCCCGACAGTGCAAGCGCGCATTTGGCTGGGCAACCGAATCACTACGCCCGCCCATATCGACGGGTCCGACAATATTGCCTGCGTGGTCAGCGGCAAGCGCCGCTTTACGCTGTTCCCGCCAGCGCAATACCGCAATTTGTATTTGGGCCCGCTGGACTTGACGCCGACCGGTTCGCCCATCAGCCTGGTGGATTTTGACCAACCCGATTGGGAGCGTTTCCCGTTGTTCGCGCAGGCCCTAGAGTCGGCGCTGGTGGCCGACCTGGAGCCGGGTGATGCCATCTACATCCCGACCCTGTGGTGGCACCACGTGCGCTCACTCAGCCCCTTAAATATTCTGCTGAACTACTGGTGGCAGGCCGACCCGGCGCAGGCGCAGTTTGCGTCGGTCTTTGATGCGCTGCTGCATAAGCTGCAGGTGGCCGACACACCCGCCACGCCTTCCAGTCCTTGAATCAGGCGGCGGAGGCCACCAGGTACTCGCGGCTGATGTGCGCGCCCAGGTCGTTCACGCGGTCCAGAAACTGCGTCAGATAGGCGTGCAGACCCGTGGCCAAAATTTCATCGATACGACCGTATTGCAGCTCTGCGCGCAGCTTGCCGGAGCGGCGCAAGGTTTCGCTGTCCGGGTTGCTGGCCACCAGGTGCAGGTTGTTCTCCACTTCGTTCAGGCAAGAGTGCAAAGAACGTGGCATGTCGGGCCGCAGTATCAGTAACTCAGCCACCCGCTCGGGCTTGATGACATCGCGGTAGACCTTGCGGTAGACCTCAAAGCCTGACACGCTGCGCAATATCGCGCTCCAGTGGTAGAAGTCGTACTCTTGGTCTTTCTCGTTGGCGGTGCCAAAGAAATCGCTTTGTACGGCGTGGAATTTCACATCCACCAAACGCGCGGTATTGTCGGCCCGCTCCAGAAAAGTGCCCATGCGCATGAAATACAAGGCCTCGTCCATCAGCATGGTGCCTACCGTCACGCCGCGCGACAGATGCGAACGAAACTTGACCCATTCAAAAAACTGGGCCGGGTCGCGTTCAAATTCACCGCTCTTGATGATGCGTTTGACTTCCAGCCAGGTGGTGTTTTGGGTTTCCCAGACCTCGGTGGTCAGCGCACCGCGCACGGCCCGGGCGTTCTCACGCGCGGCGCCCAGGCACGACAAAATGCTGGACGGATTGCTCTCGTCTTTGACCATGAAATCCATGACCTCGCGGGCCAAAATGTCTTCGTGGTTTTGCTTGTAGGTGTACAGCAACTCACTGATGGATAGCAGGCCTTGCCAGCCCATTTGGGCCACAGCGTCTGACTGCGGCAGCAGCGATGTCTGGTAGTTCACATCCAGCATACGGGCGGTGTTTTCGGCCCGCTCGGTGTAGCGGGACATCCAGAACAAATGGTCAGCGGTTCTTGACAACATACAAATTCCCTCGTTGTTAGGCTGACTGAGATTGGCTTTGGGTGGCAGATGCAGGTGCGGCCTCGGGTGCAGCCTCTGGTGCTGATTCAGCTGCAGCAACGGCTTCCTCTGGGACCGGGTCGGCCTCCAGAATCCAGGTGTCTTTGGTACCGCCACCCTGGCTACTGTTCACGACCAATGAGCCGTCTTTCAAGGCCACGCGCGTCAAACCACCGGGCACCATCTGCACGGTCTTGCCACTGAGCACATAGGGGCGCAAGTCAATGTGGCGCGGTGCAATGCCGCTCTCAACAAACGTGGGGCAACTCGACAGGCTGAGCGTGGGTTGCGCGATGTACCCACTGGGGTTGGCCAGCAAGGCTTTGCGGAAGTCTTCGATCTCTTCTTTGGTAGAGGCTGGCCCCACCAGCATGCCGTAGCCACCGGCACCGTGCACCTCTTTCACCACCAGGTCTTTCAGGTTCGCCAGCGTGTAGGCCAAGTCATCCTTGTTGCGGCACATGTAGGTGGGCACATTATTCAGGATGGGTTTCTCGCCCAAGTAGAACTCGATCATTTGCGGTACATACGGGTAGATGGACTTGTCATCGGCAATGCCGGTGCCTACGGCGTTGCAGATGGTCACATTCCCGGCCTTGTAGGCGTTGAGCAAGCCCGCGCAACCGAGTGTGGAGGTGGGCCGGAAGGCGGTGGGGTCGAGGAAGTCATCGTCTACGCGGCGGTAGATCACATCGACGCGGCGCGGGCCGCGCGTGGTGCGCATGTACACGAAGTTGTCCTTGACCATCAGGTCCTGGCCCTCTACCAATTCCACCCCCATTTGCTGCGCCAAAAAGGCGTGCTCAAAGTAGGCGCTGTTGTACATGCCGGGCGTGAGCACCACCACGGTGGGGTCGGCTACTGTGCCGGGGCTGCTCTCGCGCAGGGTTTCCAGCAGCAGATCGGGGTAATGGGCAATGGGTGCCACGCGGTGCGCGCTGAACAAATCGGGGAAGAGCCGCATCATCATCTTGCGGTCTTCCAGCATATAGCTCACGCCGCTGGGCACGCGCAGATTGTCTTCCAGCACGTAGTACTCGCCGTTGCCTTGGGCGTCGGGGGCGCGCACGATGTCGATGCCCGAGATTTGGGAGTAAATGCCGTTGGGCACATCCACACCCACCATCTCGGGGCGGTACTGGGCGTTGCCCTCGATCTGCTCGCGCGGCACGATGCCGGCTTTCAAAATTTCTTGGTCGTGGTAGATGTCGTGGATAAAGCGGTTGAGCGCAGTGACACGCTGCACCAGGCCTTTTTCCATGCTGGCCCACTCGTGCGCCGGAATGATGCGCGGGATCAGGTCAAACGGAATCAAGCGCTCGGTGCCTGCGCCGTCTTCGTCTTTTTCACCGTAGACCGCGAAGGTAATGCCGACGCGGCGAAAAATCATCTCCGCCTCTTCGCGGCGCTTGGCCATCATGTCGCCCGGCTGGCGTGCCAGCCATTCGTCGTAGATTTTGTAGTGCTCTCGAATCTGCTTCCCATGAGTGAAAAACTCGTAGGGGAGCTGGGTGTACATCTCGTCGAATTTCCGCATAAGGTGATCTCCTGGCAACAGGATAGCAAGTTTCAGGCCGCCAAAACCCGATGCGGTGCAGAAAGCGTGTGTTCAAACGGAATGCACCAGTTGCGCATCTGGCAGCACCACTATGGAACCCGGTGGTGCCAGTAGCGCTGGCTGGAGAGCCGCCAGCATGCACCAGAAGCGGGTGCATCCGGCACCCATGATTGCCAGGTGTATGCACCACAGTGGGGTGAATCCACGACCGCAATACCGCGCTGCGTGTAGCGCTCCATCACCAACGCGGTGGGGTGGCCAAAGCGGTTGCGGTAGCCGGACTGAACGATGGCGATGCGTGGGGTTACTGCGTCCAGAAACGCCCCGCTGCTGGAGGTGTTGCTGCCGTGGTGGGGGACGAGCAACACGTCTGAATGCAAGCTGCTAGTCCCTTCACTTTGCACGAGGAGCCTGGGCATCAGAGCGTCCTGCTGCGTGTCCCCCGGCCTGCGGGCTCCTCCTTTTACCTGCGCAGAACGCTCTGCCGCCCAGGCTCCCAGCCGCGCCTCTTGCGGCTGTTCAATATCCCCGGTTAGCAATGCGGTTTGGCGGCCGTTGCTGATGCGCAGCACACATGACAGGGCGTTGGGTTTGGCGGGGGTGTCGTAGTCGCTGGCTTGGGGGTGGAGCACGGCGAACTCCACACCGTCCCAAACCCAGTGTTGCCCAGCCACACAGCGCTTGGCTGTGCGCAGATTTTGCAAGGGGTTGTCGGCTTCGATGGAGCTGAGCAGCTCGGCTTGGGGCTGCATGGCCAGTACGGCGGGGGCACCGCCTACGTGGTCCAAATCGCGGTGGCTCAGCACCACCAGGTCCAGGCGCGTTTGCAGTGCTTGCATCAGGGGCACCAGCACGCGGTGGCCTGCGTCGCTCTCCAGGCTAAAGCGCGGCCCGGCATCAAACAGCAGGGCATGCCCAGCGGTGCGCACCAGCACCGCATTGCCCTGGCCCACGTCAGCGGCTAGCAACTCAAACTCACCCGGCGCAGGGCTGGGCGCTTGCCACAGCAATACTGGCAACAGCAAAGGCAGACCCAGCACGCGCAGCGCGGGCGGCAGCGGTGCCACGAGCAGCAGCGCGCCCACGGCACCCAGCACGGCCACGCCCAGGGGAGCCACGGCCACTTGCAAGCTGGCCCAGGGCCAACCCGCCAAGCCCTGCAAGAGCCACAGCAGCGCGCTGATGGCCTGGGCAGCCACATCCCACAACGGCGGAATGACGCAGCCCAGCAAAGCCAGGGGCGTCACCACCAAGGTGACCCAGGGCACGGCCACCAAGTTGGCCAGCAGCCCCACCACAGATACCTGCCCAAACAGCAACAAAGTCAGCGGTGCCAGCGCCACGGTGATGACCCATTGCTCGCGCAGCAAATGCTTCAGGCCCATGCCCAAGCGCTGCACTACAGCTACAGCGCGTGAGTTAGATGCCAAATTGGCATTTGAGGCCGTGGATAGTGCGGGAGCAGCTCCTAAATCTGTAGCAAACAGCACCCCCACGGCGACAAAACTGAGCCAAAAGCCGCTTTGCAGCAGCGCCCACGGGTCCCAGGCCACCACCACGGCGCAGGCCAGCATCCACACCTGGGGCCAGGGCCAGCGTGCACCCGTCAGCCGCAGGGCCGCCACCGTGGCCAGCATGATGCAGGTACGCTGCGCCGGTACGCCCCAGCCGGCAAAGGCGGAATACGCCAGCGCCACGGCCACGCCCCCCAGCAACGCC
This sequence comes from Burkholderiales bacterium PBB3, assembly GCA_002256115.1. Taxonomy (GTDB): domain Bacteria; phylum Pseudomonadota; class Gammaproteobacteria; order Burkholderiales; family Burkholderiaceae_C; genus Allorhodoferax. The sequence goes on along the minus strand of NKIK01000015.1, from coordinate 7,844 downwards.
GCCGTGGGCGCAGGCAGCGCCCGGCACAGGTGGCTAGAGCGCCGCCACAGCCAGCCCGCGCCCAAGGCCGCCCCCCAGGCCAACATGGTGATGTGCAGGCCAGAAATACTGACCAGGTGGGCCACACCCGTGGCCCGAAAAACATCCCAGTCGGCCCGGTCTACCGCCGCCTGATCGCCCACCACCAGGGCCGCAATTAGCCCGGCTTGCTGGCGGTTTTCTATGCGCGCCAGCACCGCGTCACGCACCGCCTGGCGCAGCTGCGACACGGGGTACGACCAGGTGGTGCCTAGGCGTGAAGGCGGCAGGTCTTTAGGCCCGGCGCGCACATAGCCCGTGGCCTGCACACCTTGGTCCCAGAGCCACAATTCATAGTCGAATCCGTGGGGGTTGCGCGCGCCATGCGGGGCTTTGAGGCGCAGCGTGAGCTGCAAGCGCTCCCCGGCTACCAGATTGGGCGGCAGGCGATTCAGCGCCGCCACGGGCGCGGGCGGCGTGGTGAGGTCGGCCCCCAGCGCCACCGCAGGCCCGGCCGGGAAAGCACCGCCGTACCAGCCCACATCCATGCGCGGCGGCACGCGCACCGGCGCGCCATTCAAAGCTGCAGCTTCCACCTGCAAACGAAAGCGCAGCGCCGCCTCATTGCGCTGAGGCAAATTGGCCACCACCCCGGTGACCACCACATCACGCCCCTCCAGCGCCGGGTCTAGCGCATCGGCCAGAAACACCGTGGCGCGCAGCCCGGTGGCCGCAAACGCCAACAGCGCAGCCCCGAGCAAGCTGCAAGCTTGCAGCCGCCACCCAGAGCGCCAGGCGAGGGGAAACGCATTCACTATCTTTTTAGGAGCTGCTCCCGCACTAAGCATGAGCCCTAGCGGCATAAATGCCACATAAACCCCAAGCGGCCACAGTGCAACTTGCTGCAGTTGCCAAGCGCTCCCCACCACCCAGCCCAGCAAGGCGGCCAACAGCGTTTGCGCCCAAACAGGTGACTGGTAGGTGGTGGCGTGCACAGCGCATGCTAACCGCCGCGCGCATGCGGATTGGGCATGGTTTGCGCCGTTTGGTCCTGCAAATGCGACGAGTTACCGTGGCGCAAGAATTGCTTGGTACCATGGGAATATTCAATTTTGAGCCCAACCGAGACAAGCCCATGTCCATCCATGCCGCGCTGAACCACGTCACCCACTACATCTACGACCGCCCGGTCAACCTGGGCCCCCAAACGATACGCCTGCGCCCTGCCCCGCACTGCCGCAGCAAGGTCTTGTCTTACTCGCTGAAGGTCGAGCCCAGCACCCACTTTGTTAACTGGCAACAAGACCCGTTTTCCAACTACCAGGCGCGCCTGGTCTTCCCGGAGAAAACCACGCACTTCAAGGTCACCGTCGACTTGGTGGTGGAGATGGCGGTCTACAACCCCTTTGACTTCTTTCTGGAGCCCGAGGCTGAAGAATTCCCCTTTAGCTTTGAAGGCGGCTCCTACGCGGCAAACCTGAAACAAGAGCTGGCCCCCTACCTGCAGGCCGACCCGATGACACCGCTGGTGCAGGGTTTTCTGGATGCCATTGACCGCACCAAGCGCCGCAGCGTCATCTTTTTGGTGGACCTGAACACGCTGGTGCACAAGGCTATCAGCTACACCATCCGCATGGAACCCGGCGTGCAAACGCCCGAAGAAACCCTGACCAAGGCCTCCGGTTCCTGCCGCGATTCGGCGTGGCTGCTGGTGCAACTGCTGCGCAACTGCGGCCTGGCGGCGCGCTTTGTCTCCGGCTACCTGATTCAACTCAAGTCCGACGTGAAATCCCTCGACGGCCCCAGCGGCACCGAAGTCGACTTCACCGACCTGCACGCCTGGTGCGAGGTGTATTTGCCCGGCGCAGGATGGATCGGCCTGGACGCCACCAGCGGACTGCTGGCAGGGGAAGGCCACATCCCCTTGGCCTGCACCCCGCAGCCCTCTGGTGCAGCGCCCATTGAAGGCGGCGTGGACGAAAGCGAAGTGGAGTTTGAGCACCACATGGCGGTGACGCGCATTTACGAATCCCCCCGCGTGACCAAGCCCTACACGCCCGAGCAATGGGCTGCCGTGATGCAATTGGGTGACGCCGTAGACCAGGAGCTGGTGGCCGGTGATGTGCGCTTGACCATGGGCGGCGAACCCACCTTTGTGGCCGTGGCAGATCGCGACGCTGCCGAGTGGAACACCGATGCCCTTGGCCCCACCAAACGCGGCTTTGCCACCGAGCTGGTGCACAAGCTGCGCCAGGAATACGGCCAGGGCGGCTTCCTGCATTTTGGTCAAGGCAAGTGGTACCCCGGAGAGCAATTGCCGCGCTGGGCGCTGAATATTTACTGGCGCGCCGACAAACAAAAAATCTGGGGCAACCCCGAGCTGTTTGCCGACGAGCGCGTGCCCAGCCACTACACCAGCGAAGACGCTGGATTCTTTATCCGCACCCTGGCCTCCAAGCTGGGCCTGACCGACAAATACATCCAGACCGGCTACGAGGACACGTGGTACTACCTGTGGCGCGAGCGCCGCCTGCCGGTCAATGTGGACCCGTTCAACAGCAAGCTGGACGACGAAATGGAACGCGCGCGCCTGCGCCGCGTGTTTGAGCAAAAGCTGGACTCGCCTATTGGCTATGTGCTGCCCGTCAAGCCCGCCAGCGCGGGCGGTGGCCTGAACCCCTCCCTGGCAGGCCCGGGCTGGACCACCGGCCCCTGGTTCTTCCGCGATGAGCGCATGTACCTGATGCCCGGCGATTCGCCCATGGGCCTGCGCTTGCCCTTGGACTCGTTGCCCTGGGTGAGTGAAACCGACTACCCCTACCTGATCGAGCAAGACCCCTACGCCCCGCGCGAGAGCTTGCCCGCCCACGGCGCACTGGCAGCGCGCTATGCGCAGACGCCGCTGACGTCCGTTGTGACGCCTGGCGCGAACTCGCCTGCGCCAGGCCTTGCACCGCACAACGCAGCCGCTTCGCCCGGTGGCACACCTTACGTGGCCGGTGCGGCCCGTGCCACTGAGGCCGCCCGCAAGTTCCAGGTGCCCACAGGCTCCTTCTTGAACGCGCCAGACACCGTCGCCCGCAACCAAGTGGCCGCCAACGCCCAAAGCGCACGGCAAGCCGAACCCGCCGACTTTGCGCGCGCACCCCAGCAAAAGGAATCCGCCCACTGGATCACCCGCACGGCGCTTTGCGTGGAAGTGCGCGACCCGCGCCGCGCCAGTGGCCCCAAGGCTGAGGCCGTGGGTGTGAAGAGTGGTGTGATCTATGTGTTTATGCCGCCCCTGGAGCGCCTGGAAGACTACCTGGACCTGCTGGCGGCTATTGAGGCCACAGCCGCAGAGCTCAAAGTCAAAATCGTGCTGGAAGGCTACCCGCCGCCACGCGACCCGCGCCTGAAGCTCTTGCAAGTGACGCCTGATCCGGGCGTGATCGAGGTGAACATTCACCCGGTCACCAACTGGAAAGAACTGGTCTACAACACCGAGTTTTTGTACAACGCCGCGTTTGAGTCGCGCCTGTCGGCAGAGAAGTTCATGACCGATGGCCGCCACACCGGAACCGGTGGTGGCAACCACTTTGTGATGGGTGGTGCCACGCCTTCGGACAGCCCGTTTTTACGCCGCCCTGAGCTGCTGGCCAGCCTGCTGCTGTACTGGCACAACCACCCGTCTCTGAGCTACTTGTTCAGCGGTATGTTTGTCGGCCCCACCAGCCAGGCCCCGCGTGTGGACGAAGCGCGCAACGACCAGCTTTACGAGCTGGAAATTGCGATTGAGCAGATCTACAAGAACCGCCAGCTCTACGGCCAGAGCATGCCGCCCTGGCTGGTCGACCGCACGCTGCGCAATATCCTGATTGACGCGACCGGCAACACCCACCGCAGCGAGTTTTCTATCGACAAGATGTACTCGCCTGACTCTTCCACCGGTCGGCTCGGTTTGCTGGAGCTGCGCGCCTTTGAGATGCCGCCGCACCCGCATATGAGCAGTGTGCAACAGTTGCTGCTGCGCGCGCTGGTGGCCCGCTTCTGGAAAGCGCCGTACAAGGCCCCTGCGACCCGCTGGGGCACCGAGCTGCATGACCGCTTCATGCTGCCGACCTTCATTCAGCAAGACTTTGCCGATGTGATCACAGAGATGAATGACGCAGGCTACGCGTTTGATCCGCAATGGTTTGCCCCGCACACCGAGTTCCGCTTCCCTATCGTCGGTACCTTCAAGGCCGCCAGCATCGAGCTAACCCTGCGCAACGCGCTGGAGCCCTGGCATGTGATGGGCGAAGAAGGCGCGCCCGGCGGCACCGCCCGCTATGTGGACTCCAGCCTGGAGCGCATGGAAGTGCATGTGACTGGCATGAACCAAAGCCGGTATGTGATCACCTGCAACGGAGAAGCCCTGCCCATGCAGAGCACCGGCACGGTGGGCGAATACGTGGCGGCCGTGCGCTACAAAGCCTGGAACCCACCCAGCAGCCTGCACCCCAGCATCGGCGTGCATGCCCCGCTAACCTTTGACATTGTGGACACCTGGATGAAACGCTCTCTGGGCGGCTGCCAGTACTTCGTCGCCCACCCTGGTGGCCTGAGCTACGAGAGCTTCCCGGTGAATGCCTTTGAGGCCGAAAGTCGCCGTATGTCTCGCTTTGGTGCCATGGGCCACACACCGGGTGTGATGCATGTGCCGCCGGCCACGATCAATGTGGCGGGGAGCAAGGAGTTTCCGTTTACGCGGGATTTGCGTAGAGGCTAAGGCTATATCCAACGAACGCTGCGCGGCATAATTCCAACATGCCCGCATCAATACTTTCATTGCTCGCGCCAAAAGGACCCGTTGTGGCCGCGATTCGCGCGCGCTTGCCCCATGCTATGTCGATTTACGCTTTCGGTAGTCAAATGCAGGGCACGGCCGGGCAGCACAGCGACCTGGACTTGGCGGTATTGGTAGCCGGCTACGCAGACCCTCTGGTCCTGTGGGACTTAACAGCCAGCCTGAGCGATGTGGTGGCCTGCCCCGTGGACTTACTCGACTTACGTGCAGCCTCTACCGTCATGCAATACCAAGTGGTTACTACTGGCAGCCGCCTATGGTCTGTGGGCTTGTTGGCCGCTTTGTTTGAGACTTTTGTGCTGAGCGAAAAAACCGCCTTAGACGAAGCCCGCGCTCCCTTGATGGCAGATATTCAACGCATCGGAAGAATTTATGGCCGATGACGTACTGGTTAACAAGGCGGCCGCGGTAGAGCGATGCGTAGCCCGTGCGCGTGAAGAGTATGCCCATGACCCAGCCAATTTTGCGACCGACTTCACCCGCCAAGACGCAGCAACGCTGAACGTGCAACGTGCATGCGAGGCCGTCCTTGATATGGGCCAGCACATCGTACGTCGCGAAGGATTGGGCGTACCCCAAAGTGCCAGAGACGTATTTGAATTGATGGCACGCGCACAGTGGATTGATGCGCCATTGGCAGAGGCGCTTAAACGCATGGTCGCATTTCGCAACATCGCTGTGCATGACTACCAGAGCCTGCTGATGCCTATTCTGGTCAGCGTCATCACGAACCACCTGCATGAGTTTTCAGATTTCACAAGCGCAGTTTTGAAACGCGGCTAGCCACACCCATGAAAAAAGCGGACATCGTCATCGCCGGCGGCGGCATTGCCGGGCTGGTTTGCGCCAAACGCCTGGCCGATATCGGCCACCACATCCTGATTCTGGAGGCCTCATCGGACCGCTGGGGCGGGCGCATTGAGACCGAGGATATGGACGGCTTCATTGCCGAGTACGGCCCCATGCGTTTTGAGCCTACGCTGCAACCGCGCTTTGCCCAGCTGTGTGCCGAGCTGGGTGTGGGCTTGGTGGACTTTTCCGGACCATCGGCCGAAGCAATCACCGCCGCGGATTTGGACTTGCCCGAGGCAGAACAAGGCCTGAACTCGCTGCAACTACTCAAACGTGGCATCATGTTGATCATGGGCCGGGATGCGGCCGACCAGGCCTGGATCGACAACCTGACGGAGACCGACTACATGCGCTTGCGCAAACACGCGCAACTGCATGGCCAACCGCTATGGGACATGGGCTTTTGGAATGCGCTCTCGGCCCAGGGCATCCTGAGCCACCGTGCCCTAGTCAAGCTGCGCGACACCGGCACCTTCTATCACATGATTCCGGAGAATCTGAATGCGGCCGAGTGGATCATCTGGTGGCTGCGCGCGCTCAAGACGGTAGGCCAACAGTTGGCCTGCATTGCAGGCGGCTCCTCGCGGCTGACCGATGAGCTGATGGCACGTCTGCGCGCCCACCCCAATATCACCCTCGCCGGTGGCCACACCCTGCTGGCGTTCAAGCCCACCGGCCTGGGCCAAGCGGCGCTAGAGCTGGATGTCAAAACGCAAAGTGGTACGACCCAAATTCAGGCCGAACGTCTGGTACTGGCGCTGCCCCGCCAGCCCTTGGTCAAACTCGGCACCCACTTGCCGGACCACATTGCCGAGCAACTCGACAGCGTCAATGGCTTTCCGATGCTGAAGGTATTTTTCGTTTGCAACACCCCGTGGTGGACACATGAACAAGCGCCCCAGCAGTACGCCAATTGCATGCCCACACGCGAGATCCATTACTTTCGCCGTGCGCCAGGCCAAGACCACGATGGGCACGGCATGGTCTTGCTCTATATGGACCGCCCATCCACCGAGTTTTGGCGGCACTACATCGTGGATGCCGAACGCCATGACCGCGCCGAAGTCGATCAAAACGCGCGCATCGTCGATGCCTTTGCGCTGTTTGTGGCGCGCGATGTGAAGCGTTCGCTCGAATCGAACCAAACCACTTCGCTGAAGCTGACCGAGCACGCCCGTCGCATCTTCAGCGAGATGAGCCTGAATGAGGCTACCAGCTACATACGCGCCTCCATCATCACCTACGGCATACGCGATTGGGCTCGCGCACCCTACGGCGCGGCCAACCACGGCTGGCAACCGGGCGTGCGCTCCTGGAAGGTGATGGACGCTTTCAAGGCCTTTGACTTTGGCAGTGGCGCCAAAAATGTGCATATCGTCGGCGAGGCCTATTCGGATTACCAGGGCTTTATCGAAGGGGCCCTCAACAGCGTGGAACTTGCGATGGCGATGGTTCCACCTGTGCCCATGGACCCGCATGATGAATAACACCCACGCCCCGACCATTCGGGGCTTTCACGCACACGTCTATTTCTCACAGGCCACAGTCGATCAAGCGCGGGCGCTGTGCAGCCAGGCCGCAGCTTTGTTTGATGTGACCCAGGGGCGGGTGCATGAGAAACCCATAGGCCCGCACCTGGACTGGAGTTGCCAATTGGCTTTTGCGCCACCGGTGTTTGGCCAGTTGATTCCCTGGCTGGCAATGCACCGCGCGGGTTTGGTGGTGTTTGTGCACCCCATCAGTGACAACGAACTGATCGACCACCGCGACCGCGCGCTGTGGATGGGTGGAATCCGGCCGCTCCAGTGGTCAGCCCTGCACGAAGGGCCGGGCGACTTGCTCTGAACCAGCCGAAACGCCCTAGGCGCACTGCGACGTATTCAGTCTGCACAACATGAAGCAGATCGACGGTGCCGATACGCTACTGTAAGAACGTAACTACTCAGCTCCCAATGATTCAAATCGAGAATAAACGCGTGAATTCGTCCCCGCTATGAAATAGTGAGCGACAATCGCCCACAATGCAAAGCCTGCCCGACCTCAGCCAACTCAGCCACGCGCAAAAGGACGAAATCATCAGGTTCCTGTGGGCCCGGCTGCAAGAGATTACCCCCCAGATGAATGCTCTGCAAGAACGCATCAAGCA
>NKIK01000113.1 GCA_002256115.1 Burkholderiales bacterium PBB3 | reverse complement strand
GCTGATGACTTGCCGTTGATCTGTTTTCCGTCACCCCGTGCTTGACACGGGGTTCGGCTATGCTTCTTGCGTGACGCCCGAAAGAAAAGCCAAGGCCCGGATCAAGTCCGGGCCGACGATTCCATGTGATGTCATCTGGCTCTAGCCTGCCCTGATACCACTCAAATCAGTTTCGGATCGGGCTCTTGAAAGGATCGAACATCATGGCGTTTGGCGGAAAGATAGCGGTTGTCACCGGCGCAGGCAGCGGCATGGGCGAAGCGACCGCGCAGCTGCTGGCCGCGCGGGGCGCAACCGTGGTTCTGGCCGGGCGCAGCGAGGAACGCCTCCGCGCCGCCGCGGATCGCATCAAGGCCGATGGCGGCAAGGCGGTGATCCGCGCGACCGACGTCACCGTGCGGACCGATCTGGAAGGCCTGATGGATTGGATCGGGCAGGAATTCGGCCGTCTGGATCTGGCGGTCAACAATGCGGGCGGGCACGCCGATTTCAAGCCGCTGCACGAAACGCCTGCCGACGAATCCGACTGGGTGTTCGATCTGAACCTGAAGTCCGTCTATAACGGCATGCGCGCGCAGATTGCGCTGATGCTGCGGGGCGGCGGCGGCGCCATCGTCAACAACGCCTCGA
>NKIK01000064.1 GCA_002256115.1 Burkholderiales bacterium PBB3 | reverse complement strand
CCGAGCTGAACGGGAAAGCCGGAAAATCGCAGTCAGCGACCTCATATTGCATCGAAGAGGAGAAATTCAGGCTTTGCAACGGCCACGAATATTCTGCCGCGCAGACTCCTAGGCTGGCAAGGGTTGCGGGCGTGCAGGCGGTTTGGGCAAAGGCCGCGTGGTGTTCAGCCTGGATGGGCGCGCATCCGTGCGAAGGCGAACAGACCGATCGCCTCTTAGGCACAACACTGGTGCGTTTGCCAAAGCAAGTCGCCCTACAAGCCCTGACAGGAACCCCAAGATGACTTTTATCACCACGCCCGCACTGGCACCCGCGCCCGTACCCGCCTTGTTTTTGACCACAGCCCAAGTGACCACTTTCTTTGGCAGCCAACAGCTGACCCAAGCGAGTGGTTTCTTTTTCGAGCGTGAGAGTCGGCTGTATCTGGTGACCAGCCGCCATGTGCTGCAAGACCTGGCTACGCAGCACCAACCCGACCGCATCGAAGTGGACTTGCACCTGGACACGCAGGACCTGACCCAATCCGTGCGCTTCTCCGTACCCCTGTTCCGGGGGGTGGATGCCTTGTGGCACCAAGGGCGCGATGCCTGTGGCGATATCGATGTCGCCGTGATCGAGCTGGCGCGCGACTTGCTGCCGCCCTCGGTTGTTTTGCACGCCTTTACCGCCGAACACCTGACCCAATCATTCACCGATGTGGAGGTGGGCGCGAGCCTGCTGGTGGTGGGATTCCCGCTGGGCTTTCATGATGTGCGCCACCACTTGCCGGTGGTGCGCCACGCGGTGATGGCATCGCCCTACGGCGTGCGTTTTCAGGGCCAGGGCTATTTCTTGACAGATGCACGCACGCACCGGGGTATCAGCGGCGCACCCGTGGTAGCGCGGGATGCGGCCGCCACGGCCCAGGGGGCTGTGCTGCCGTGGAAGCTATTGGGTATTCACTCTGGTAGTTTGGATGTGGGCGACCGCGATCGCTACCTGGACCACAGCCTGGGGCTGAACTGCGTCTGGTACGCCAACATCTTGCTGACACTCACCCAGGCCCCTAACGCGGTCGAGCCCACGGCGGGGCTGCGGCTGGTGGTGTAGGGCGGTGGGCTTTCGGCCCTGGGGCTTTGAGCTTCAGGGCTCTACGGCCAGGCCAATCAAAGGCGCGCCATCGCCCACGGTGCCCACGAATGTGGCCTTGCCCGAAGCCAGGTCCACCGAATACAAACGGGTGCTGGGTTGCGCGGCGGTGCGTACGGCGGCAAACGCCGCGCCCGACACATCGGCAATGTCCAGCGCAGCATCTACCAGCGGCCCGGTGCCCAGAGGGCCGATGGTGCGCAACTGGCCGGTGTTGGGCGACACGGCAGGCTGTACGCCTTCTACTGTGCCCTGGGTGACCAAGGTGCCCTCGCGCCGGTCAATAGCGTAGTTGGTGGTGAGCTTATCGTTGGTCTTGTTGTAGGTGTAGCCCGCAGCCACCACCTCGGGTTTGAAGGCAGCTTGGGCATCCCCAGGCGCAAATGTCAGCGCCGGGTCGGCAAAGGCCAGTGCGCCCGTGTCGGGGTGCAGCCGCAGGTTTTGGCCCGTATTGCTGACCACCCGAATCCGGTCGGCCACCGGGTTGAAGTCCACCCCAAAGGCATCGCCCTCCAGCGCCTTGTCCAGCGGCTTGCCGCTGACGGCTTTGAGGACGCCGGTGGTGGCATCCAGCGTGTAGACCATGCCGCTACGGGACACCGCAAACAACACGCCCTTGGCCACCCGGTAGTCTATGCCCACCAAGCTTTCACCGGCGGGCAGGCCAGTGACTGCGATGCGCTTTTGTACCAGGCGGGGCTGGCCCGCGTTCAGGGTCAATAGTTCCATGTTTTGCGTGAGCGCGTGCAGGGTCTCCTTGCGCGGCGGGCCCAGGGCTTCGGTGGGCGCAGTGGCGCAGCCCGCTAGAACAGCCAGCGTGATGGCGGTGGTAGTGATCAATTGCTTCATACAGGTCTCCTGGTTGCGGTGGGGTTAGGGTGGGTTAAGTGGGGCTAACTGAGTGCGTGCGCATGGCTGACGTATTGCGCCAATTGCGGCGCAGAGACGGGCTTGCTGTACAAGTAGCCCTGAAAGCGGTGGCAGTCATTGGCCATCAAAAAATCACGCTGGTCCGGCGTCTCTACCCCTTCGGCAATCACCGTGAAATGCAGGTCTTTGCCCAGGTTGATGATGGTCTTGGCAATGGAAGCATCGTTGCCATTGGCCATCACATCGCGCACAAACGATTGGTCAATTTTGAGCTGGTCCAGCGGCAGGCGCTTGAGGTAGCTCAGTGACGAGTAGCCGGTACCAAAGTCGTCCAGCGACGTGCCGACCCCAATCTCTTTGAGCGCATGCATCTTCAGGATGATGTCTTCGATATCGTGGGCCAGCATGCTCTCGGTCAGCTCTACTTTCAGCAGCTTGGGGTTAGCCCCGGTGCGTGCGGCAGTGGTTTGTACCTGTTCCACAAAGCTCGATTGCCCAAACTGGTGGGCACTCACGTTGACGGCCAGCGTCAAATGGGCCATGTCCGGCTGCCGCGACCATTCCGCCAACTGGGTGCAAGCCGTGCCCAATACCCAGGAGCCCAAGGGGATGATCAGCCCGGTTTGCTCCGCCACGGGGATGAATTCACCGGGCGACACCAGGCCGCGCTTGGGGTGGTACCAGCGCAGCAGGGCTTCGGCCCCGAAAACATGGCCTTGCGATGTGACCTGGGGCTGGTAGAGCAAATGGAACTCACCGCGCTGCAGTGCCCGGCGCAGGTCGGCCTCCAGGGAGGATGTGTCGGTCAAGTCGGACACGATGAGCTGCATCAGCACAAACATACCCACGATGGCTGCGCCCGCATTGACCCAACTGCCCATGATGCGAACGCTGTCGGGCAACGCAAAGCTGGAGACCATGCCGGTGGTGGTGCTGGCCAAAAACACGCAGGTGAGCAAGCAGCCGCCCACCACCGGCAGGCGGAAATAAGCGGGCTCATCGCGCAAGAAAAGTTGTGCTGCTAGGCCCAGTACCAGCAAGAAAAGATGGGTGGTGCGCGGTGCCTCGGCACTGGGGATATCCATCACCCAGGCAATGCCGGTGATAAACACATAGGCACCCAGGATCAGCAGGTAAAACGCGGCACGGGTGCGCTTGGTATAGGTGAGTGCACCCACAGTCAAACCTGTGAGCAGCATGCCAACTTCCATCATCGCCAGCGGCTTGACCCCGAGATTGAAAAAGAACAGCGTCCACCAAGCGCCCATGCTGGTCAACATGCCAGCGCCAAACCAGAGCATGGCGCGCACCCGGCGGCGGTGGCGCGCGTTACTGTCGTTGGCGTGGGTTGGGGCGGTGGAATCCATCCTGCAGGCGGGTCGGTGTTAATCCATGGCTAAGGGGTGGCACTTGCGTCGACAGCAACCATATTACTTGCGATTGAATCTGGCAAGCCCCAAACCGAAGCCAAAACCAAGCCTGCCACGGCCAGACGACCGCGGCGAAAGCGTCAGGCCGCGCCCAGGTGCGCTTGCAAACTACCTGCAGCCAGGGCCTTCTTCTGCGCGGCGGTGAAGGCCAGCATGCGATCAATCGGGCGGCGCGCCAGCAGGCCCAGGGCCGGGTCCACTTGCACTTCATTGCTGCCAGTTTCCAACACATGGGCCAGGCCCGCCAGGCCGTTCATGGCCATCCAGGGGCAGTGGGCGCAGCTTTTGCAGGTGGCGCTGTTACCGGCGGTGGGGGCTTCGTAAAACACTTTGCCGGGGTTCAAGGTGCGCAGCTTGTGCATCATGCCGTTGTCGGTGGCGACTATGAATTCTTTGGCGTCCATGTCGCGCGCGGCTTTCAGGATGGCGCTGGTGGAGCCCACGGCATCGGCCAGCGCCACCACGTCAGCGGGTGACTCGGGGTGTACCAGCACTTTGGCACCGGGGTGTTCCTTCTTCAAGGCTTCCAGCTCAAAGGCCTTGAACTCGTCGTGCACGATGCAGGCACCGTTCCAGAACACCATGTCGGCACCGGTCTCGCGCTGAATGTAGCCACCCAAATGGCGATCGGGGGCCCAGAGGATTTTTTGCCCCTGGTCTTTCAGCGCGCGCACGATGTCCAGCGCGCAGCTGCTGGTCACCAGCCAGTCGGCGCGGGCTTTGACTGCGGCACTGGTGTTGGCATAGACGACCACGGTGCGATCCGGGTGGGCATCGCAAAAGGCGCTGAACTCATCGGCCGGGCAGCCCAGATCCAGCGAGCAGGTGGCGTCCAGGTCGGGCATCAGCACGCGCTTTTCGGGTGACAGAATTTTGGCGGTTTCGCCCATGAATTTCACACCCGAGACCACCAGGGTTTGCGCCGCGTGGTCGCGGCCAAAGCGGGCCATCTCCAAGGAGTCACTGACCAAACCACCCGTTTCTTCGGCCAGGTCTTGCAGATCAGGGTGCACGTAATAGTGCGACACCATGACGGCATTTTTGGCTTTCAGCAGGCTGCGGATTTTGTCTTTGAGCGCGGCGCGCTCTGCCTGCGTAGGCTCCACCGGCACGCGGGCCCAGGCGTGGCGGGTGCTGCAGACGCCAGCGACCGAGGCATCGCTGGTGTCGGGTTGGTCGTAGTCAACGGCTATGGTGATGGTTTGCATGGAAGGCTCCCGTCTGTCTTTTACAGGCTGTGGTCTAAATAGTCGTACTCAGGCGCATCGAGTAATCGGTGGCACGCACATCCTTGGTCAGCGTGCCAATGGAGATGCGGTCCACGCCGGTTTCGGCCAGCGCGCGCAAGCCGTCCAGCGTGACACCGCCGGAGATTTCCAATATCGCCGGATGGGCCTGCTCTGCATTGATGCGTACGGCCTCGTGCAGCGTGGGCAAATCCATGTTGTCCAGCAGCACCATCTTGGCACCGCAGTTCAGTGCCTCGCGCAGTTGCGCCAGGGTCTCCACTTCAATCTCGACAAAGTCAGCCTCCGCTGCCAAATGTGCGGCCTGGGCCATCACTTGGGGGATGCCACCGGCGGCGGCGATGTGGTTCTCTTTGATCAGAATCGCGTCGTACAAGCCCACGCGGTGGTTGGTGCCGCCACCGCAGCGCACGGCGTACTTTTGCGCCAGGCGCAGGCCCGGCAGGGTCTTGCGGGTGTCCACAATATGGGCGCGTGTGCCGCGCACGATGTCGACGTATTGCGCCGTCTTGGTGGCCACGCCGCTGAGCAATTGCAAAAAGTTGAGCGCGGTGCGTTCGGCCGTCAGCAGCGCGCGGGCGCTGCCGCGCACTTCAAACACCACCTGGTTTTCGGCGCAGCGCTGGCCATCTGCCACATGCCAGGTGATCTGGGCGGCTGGGTCTAGGCGCAGCACGGCGGCTTGCACCCAGGCGCTGCCGCAGACCACTGCGCTTTCGCGCGCCAGCACGCGGGCATGGGTACTGCGGTCGGCGGGGATCAGGGAGGCGGTCAAGTCGCCAGCGCCCACGTCCTCATGCAGGGCGCGGGTCACGTCGTCCTGGGCCAATTGGGCCAGGGCTTGGGGTGAAAAATCAAAGGTTTTAGGCATGTTTTAGGCACGTTTTTGGCCTTCTAGGCCGTGGATAGTGCGGGAGCAGCTATAAAAATAAGAGCAAACCCTGGCGCGCCGCAGTGGCCCGGTTTGCATTCGCAAACAACCGGGTGGCTGCCCATCGCCAGGGCCTACAAGTATTGTGCTGCAAGCGCATAGGGCGGACGGCGCATAGGCCCAATCAGGCTTGGGTGCGGGCTTGCTTGGCTGGCGAAGCGCTGGCGCAGGCCGCACAAATGCAGGCCTGGTTGCGCGCCGCGTCTGGAATGCGGGCCAACAGCTCCGCGCTGAAGCTGGCCTGGGTGCACCAGCAGGGTGGCTGTTTTTGACCGGTGGCGCGTTCGATTTCCATGGCGCACTGGTTGGGCTGGCTGCACAGCGGGCACACTTCAGGGGGCAGGGTAGTGGGCTGGTTCATGGTGAGCCAGTGTAGCCAAGCCCGCACAGGAGCAAACCGGTATGGCAATTGAGATCGAACGCAAATTTCTAGTGGCTGACGTGTCGGCCACGGCCCCTTGGCGCGCCGCACCCGGCGTGGCCTTTCGCCAAGGCTATTTGAACCGCGACAAGACCCGCACCGTGCGCGTGCGCGTCGCGGGCGACGCCGCTTTTCTGACCATCAAGGGCGTGAGTGTTGGGGCCACGCGCGCCGAGTTTGAGTACGCCATCCCGTTGGACGATGCGCAGGCCTTGCTGGCCTTGTGTGATGGCCCCTTGGTCGAGAAGACCCGGCATGTGCTGGTGCACCAGGGCAGCACTTGGGAGGTGGATGACTTTGCGGGGGATAACGCAGGCCTGGTGGTGGCCGAGGTGGAGTTGCGCAGCGAGGCGCAGGTGTTTGACAAGCCCAGCTGGCTGGGTGAAGAAGTCACCCACGATGCGCGTTACTTCAACTCCAATTTGGCCGCTTATCCCTTCCGAGCCTGGGACGGAGCGGCGCCAACTGCTCCATAGTTCATCCACAATTACCCGGCACACTGCTGACTACAGAGCCGGTAGTCGGCTTGTTTTACAGGAGTTACTCCATGCGTACTTTTTTACACGGCGTATTGGCCCTGGGCGCCTTACTGGCGCTGGGTGTGGCCGCCCAGCCCGCAGCACCGGCCAAGCCTGCTGCTGGAAATAAGCCGCCAGAGCAACACCGCGGCCCGCCGCCAGAGGCGTTGGCGGCATGCAAGGCCCTGGCCAGTGGCGCTGCGTGTGGATTCACCGGGCCCCGTGGCGCCATGAAGGGAAGTTGTTTTGCGCCCGAAGGCAAGCCGCTGGCTTGCCGCCCCGCGCCCGGGCCTCAAGGCCCGGGCGCCCCAGGGGCTGCGGGCGCACCACCGCCCAAGGGCAAGTAGCAGAATCGGCTCAGTGTCGAGTCTCTAGGGCTTTTTGCTCCATGGCGTGGCGTTCTACACACACGGGATGGGTTTTGAAGGCCGGTTTGACACACTGATCTTTCATGCAAATGTGGTACGACAGGAACCAGCGACCCTCGCAGGCTTTGCGGGGGTCGGTGCTGGCCGCTGCGTCAGGGCTGTCAGGGGCAGGCGTGTCAGGTGGTGTGGAAGCGGCACTGGCTTCTTTGACTGGTTTCTTGACCGCCACTGCGAGGTTGGCAGGGGCTGATGCCGCGCGCTCTTTGGCTGCGGCTGTTGTTTGGGCGGTGCCGGGTTTGCTCGCGGCAGACGCCGTGCTGGCAGGTTTGGCTGGCGCAGAGGCCGCCAATGCAAGCGATGCTGCTACGCCCGAGGCACCCGATGCGGGGGTCGACGCGCCGGCGAGTGCTGCAGTGCTGGCAACCGCTAGTGGCGCGCTGGCTGCGGGGTCGGCAGCTGTAGGCACACCTGCGCTGGTGGCGTCCATAGGCAACTGCGCTGGTGGCTCACCCGAAAGGCCCATGTACGCTAAGCCCAAACCCGCGGCGACCGCGATACCGGCAAGCCAGACCGCGGTGCGGCCAGACTTTTTGGGCGTGGCCTCTTGTGCCACGGCTTGCGTAGCTGGCTCAGCGCTATCTACCTCGGCAGTTGGGCTTGCCATAGTCGGGGGCGGGCTGGCAGCCGGGGGTGCAGGTGGAAGGGTTGTATCGCGCGGTGCTTGCACGAATGTGGCGTCGCCGGGTGGAATGGTTGCGTCAACCTCGGTCGCTGCCGTGGGTGCTGCACGCGTCAACAAAATCGTACCGGCTTCGGATTGTGAGCCGGCACTGGAGCCGTCATGCGCCAGCGTGAAGAGTTTTTTCAGCCGCCTACGGGCCAGGTCGGCATAGATGCCGGTAGGAAAGCGCGCCAGGAAGCCCTCAAAATCCTCCATGTCCTCGGAGTCTTTGATGTCCTTCCAGTAGACCAACTCCACCTCTTGGGTGACGGTGGAGTTGCCCGCGCTGACCGTGCCATCGACGCGGGTGCCCGTACCGCCCGATGTGGGCGTGGCAGACCGCGCTGGGCCGCGCCGGTTGGCTGGCGGTACCACGGTAGCGTCCATGGCGTCGCGGGCTGCGGCGTGCAGGGCCAAGCTGAACTCATGGGCGTCTGCATATCGTTCGTCCCGGTTTTTGGCCAGGGCCTTGGCCATGACTGCGTCCAAGGAGGTGGGCAACTTCACATTGATGTTGGACGGATCGGGGTGGGGCTTGCCGACAATTTGCTGGATGATTTCGAAGTCATTGGGGCCATCAAAGGGTCTGCGGCTGGTCAGCAACTGGTAGAGCACCACGCCTGCAGCAAACAGGTCAGAGCGGGCGTCGATGGTCTGGCCTTGCACCTGCTCGGGCGACATGTATTTCAGCGTGCCCACCATGGAGCCCTGGGTGCGGGTGGCGTCGCCCGAATCCTGAATTCTGGCCACGCCAAAATCGGTGAGCTTGGCCCTGCCGCTGGGCTCTATCAGCAGGTTGGCGGGCTTGATGTCGCGGTGAACAATGTTCTGCCGGTGCGCATAGTCCAGCGCGGACAAGAGGTCACCCATGATGCCCAAGGTTTTCTCCAGCGAATACACATCGCCTTTGTCCAGATGCTGCTTCAGGTCGTCACCTTGCACGTATTCCATGACCAGAAAGGCGGTGTCGCCATCCCGGTCCGAGTCGTACACGCTGACGATATTCGGGTGCTGCAGCCGCGCCGCAGAGCGGGCCTCGGTGCGAAAGCGCACTTCGTAATCGGCCGCTTCTTCACTGGTCAGGTTTTGGACCTTGATGGTCTTGATGGCCACCTTGCGGTCCAGATTGGGGTCGCGGGCCTCATAGACCATGCCCATAGCGCCTTTGCCCAGCACGCGGATGATGTCGTAACGACCTAGTTTCATGAGACTCATAGGGGCTTGGGCGGGCGTAGATTGAACAGGCGAACCGACGATGCGGGGGCAAAGAGGCCAGTTTAGGGTAAGTCCGAATGCACAACAATGGCCCAAGGCCTCGGGCGCGCCGCTTTATGGCCCGGAGCCCAACTTTTTGGCATAGCTGTGCACTATTTCACTGGGGTCTGTTCCCTGGGCCTGCGCGCTTGCGCGGGCGTCAGCCCGGCCTCGCGTTGCAGCAGGCGGCGCAGTGCGTTGCTGTCGGCATAACCCACCTGGGGGGCAATCGCCTCCAAAGATTGCGTGGTGGTTTGCAGCAGGTGCAGCGCGTGCTCTGTGCGCAGGCGCTGCACAAATTGCAGGGGTGTGAGGCCCAGCACCGCCTCAAACCGGCGTGCCAGCGTGCGCGGGGTCAGGTGCAGGGCCTCGGCCATGTCGGTGATGCGCAGGCTTTGGTGCAGCCGGGTGCGCACCCAGTGTTCGGCCAGGCGCAACTGCGGGTCTTGCACGGCCAGGTGTTGCACCATGGCGTAGCGGGTTTGGCTGCCACGTGCGTCCATCAGCAGGTAGCGGGCACAGGTGTGGGCCAGTTGCGCCCCAGCGTGCCGCGCAATCACTTGCATCACCAAATCGCCCTGGGCCAGCGCAGCACCGGCGGTGGTGATGGGGCCGTCTGGCACCACCATGCGCTGCATGTCCAGGCGGACCGCCGGATAGCGCTTGCGAAAACTGCGGCTGAGCCACCAGGTGGTGGTGGCCTGGCGGCCCTGCAGCAGGCCGGCTTGTGCCAACACAAAGGTGCTGGCGCAAGCGGCGGCAATCTCGCAAACAGGCGCTGACTGCGTTGTGGGCGCTGAAGCTGCTGAAGGCGTTGCGGGCGAAGGCATTGAAGCTGTTGCGGCATGTCCGGCCGGGTCGGCTAAATCGGCCAAATCGGCCAGGTAGTTGCAGGTTTCTTGCACCGCGGCACTGCCCAGCCAGGCGTCCATATCTTTGGGGCTGGTCAGGTAGCTGCCGGGCAGCAGCACCAGGTCGGGCGGGGGCAAAGCGCGTGCTGCCACGTCGATTTGCAGTTTCAGGCCGGCACCGGTGATGCATTCCCCCGCGCGCGGGGCCACTAGTTGGACCTGGAATGCGGGTGTCAGGCCCTGCGCATGCAGCAGGCTGTTGGCTGCCTGAAACAGGCTCAGGCTGATGCCCAGACTGGCATCTAAAACCTGGGGCAGGGCGAGGAGGTGGATGCGCATAGTGTCAAAAGCAGCTGTATTTTTGTCATTATTGCCAATTGTGGCGGCCTTGGGGGCTGGAGACACTGCTGGTGCGCATCGTTTCTTACAAACCCTCACTTCAAAAAAGGACCCTGGTTATGACCCTGACGACCCTTACTCCCTTCGCTCCGCTTTCCCCCAGCCTCCTGGCGCTGTTGATTTTTGCGGCCTGGACCCTGCTGCTGGTGACCGGCATTGCGACTCTGCGGGTGGCTTTGTCACTGAGCGGCCAGCGCCGCCCTAACCAGTTTTTGCCCGCGGGAGACGATGTGTCGCCGTTCTCGGGCCGCCTGTGCCGGGCGCATGCCAATTGTTTTGAGAACTTGCCCACCTTTGTGTCGCTGGTGGCGGTAGCGCATTTCAGCGGGCATGGTGCGGTGACCGATGGCCTGGCCTGGGTTTTCATAGCCGCACGCATCGTGCAGTCGTGCATTCACCTGGTCTCTGCGCGCAGCAAAGCGGTCATGCTGCGCTTTAGTTTTATGGCGGTGCAGATCGGCATTCAGGCTTACTGGGTGCTGCGGCTGGCTAGCTTGCTCTTGCAGAATTAAGTGCCCAATAGCCGTTTCAGGCCGTGGATATTGCGGGAGCAGCTACTAAGTTGATAGCAGTGCGCCAGCAAAGGCGGTAGATCGTAGTTGATGAAAGTTCAATACTGGGAAGACATGGCGAATCACTCAGACCCCGAGTCATGCGTTGCACACCGCGAGGTGTGGATCGAAGCGTTGACA
>NKIK01000112.1 GCA_002256115.1 Burkholderiales bacterium PBB3 | reverse complement strand
CAACTGATCAACAGGACAGGAGAATCACATGAAAGGTTTGTTGGACCTGTTCAAGCAGTTCACCCCTGACGAGCATTTCGATGCCATCAAGATCGGCATCGCCTCCCCCGAAAAGATCCGTTCCTGGTCGTTTGGCGAAGTGAAGAAGCCGGAAACGATCAACTACCGCACCTTCAAGCCGGAACGCGATGGCCTGTTCTGCGCCAAGATCTTTGGCCCGATCAAGGACTACGAGTGCCTGTGCGGCAAGTACAAGCGCCTGAAGCACCGCGGCGTCATCTGCGAGAAGTGCGGCGTTGAAGTCACGCAGACCAAGGTCCGCCGTGACCGCATGGGTCACATCGACCTGGCCGCGCCCTGCGCCCACATCTGGTTCCTGAAGTCGCTGCCGTCGCGTCTGGGCCTGGTGCTGGACATGACGCTGCGCGACATCGAGCGCGTGCTGTACTTTGAAGCGTATGTCGTGGTCGACCCCGGCATGACCCCGCTGAAGAAGTTCTCCATCATGACCGAGGAGGACTTTGATGCGAAGCGCACCGAATTCGGCGAGGAGTTCGTCGCGCTGATGGGCGCCGAAGGCGTGCAAAAGCTGCTGGCCGACATGGATCTCGACGTCGAGATCGACAAGCTGCGCAACGACATGACCGGCAGCG
>NKIK01000014.1 GCA_002256115.1 Burkholderiales bacterium PBB3 | reverse complement strand
GGATACGTTCTTTACGATCCGCTCTTACTTGGCGACGATGACTAAGCAGAAGGGCAATCTGTTTGAGTGTCTGGTGAGCGTGTTTAACGGCAAGACGATTCAGCCTTGTTTCACAGGGTGAGCTGAGTAGTTACCAACTGCAATGCCAATACTTGCGCCCACTTTCGCAGTCTCCACGCCCTCCTCTCTCCATATTCTCTCCACAATGCTTGGGCACAGTCGCGGCATTCGTAATCACTTGGAGCCCGATATGCATTCCCTCAAAACCTGGAGTCTGATCACTGCCACGGCCGCCCTGTTGGCAGCCTGCGGCGGCGGCGAAAGCGGCTTGGCCAGCCCACCCAACGCAGTGGCTTTGGCCCTGCAAAGCACGGCGTCTACTGCGGTAGACGCGGCCTTGTGTACCGACAACGCCGTGGCCACCGGGGCCTACCGGTGGGTGGGCGAGCAATGCACGCTGGCGTCTGCCCTGCTGACGGCATCCGCCGCTGCATCAACCACCACGACCGCCACTGCCACCAAGGCGCAGGCCAGCGCCGTGAGCAGCCGCGCCACTGCAGCAGCCGCCATAGACGCCACCGCGTTTTTTGACTGGGCGGAGGGCAACTTCCCCACGCTGTTTCCGGGCCACAAATCCAACCTGGCCACCGGCAGCTTTGCCTACCGCTATTACCCGGAAACCCAGATCGCGCTGGGCGTGTCGGATGGCAAGGTCTACGGCCTGGGGCCGGTCACTGGCAATGTATTGGCGCTGCTGGGCAATTTAAGCGACTTCACCTGCCGGGTATCGCCCAGCCTGTGCGCGGCGCCGGGCACGCCCAGCACCGGTGCGGTTTCTACGGCGGGAGTGGCGTGTGGCTACAACTACAGCGCGGTGAATACGTCAACACTGGGCGCACTCACCAGCACCTCAAGCTGGGTCTGCAACGGCACGGCGCGCGTGTTGGCAGCCAACGGCGTACCCGACCACGCCGTGGGCACCTTCCCCAATAGCAACAACCCCAACACCATCACGGTGCAGTCGGTAGCCGCGAGCTACACCTTGGCACCCACCTACAGCGGCACGGCAACTACGATGGGCGGAGCCGCTGGCACCACGGGCTATGTGCTCAATGGCGTCAAGATCGACGCGGGCACCGCTGGCACCTGCCCCGCCAATGCCAGCACCAGCAGCAGTTGCAGCCTGATTGGCAACAGCGGCGCGTGGAGCATAGAGGCGCTGACCCAGACGGTGTTTAAGTTCGGCGCAGACATCAACAACGCGCATGTGCAACCGGGCGGCCAGTACCACTACCACGGCATGCCTGAAGGCTTCATCACACTGCGCGGCGGTGGCCCGACCAAAATGACGCTGATAGGCTGGGCGGCTGATGGCTTCCCGATCTACGCCCGCTATGGCTACAGCGTGGCCGCGAATGCCAGCTCAGCGCTCAAGGTCATGACCGGGAGCTACAAGCTCAAAACTACCATCAGCGCAACCCGTCCCACCACCACCGTCGCGCCCCTGGGCACCTTCGCGCAAGACTGGGAATACGTAGCGGGCTCTGGTGACTTGGACGAGTGCAATGGCCGCAGCGGCGTCACGCCCGAGTTCCCCGCTGGCACCTACCACTACTTCGCCACAGACAGCTACCCATTTCTGCAACGCTGCGTCAAGGGTACCGTCACCACCACCGGCGGCGGCACGCCACCCCCACGCGGCTGAACCATGGCTGCGCTACGCACATTTTGGGTTAGCGCGCTGGGCGGCCTGCTGCTGGCAGCCAGCGGCCTGGGCCACGCCCACTTGATGCCCGCCCAACAGGGCACCATCAACATCGTGGGGCCAGCGGCCTATGTGGTGCTGGCAGTGCCGGTGTCTGCCATGGTGGGTGTGGACGACAACCGCGACAGCCGTTTGTCTGAGGCGGAATTGCAAACCCATCGCGACCCGCTGGTGGCGCAGGTGATCGCGCGCTTTGGTATTTTGGAAGGCGATGTGCGCACGCCCGCGCAGGTCTTGCAGCTGATCGCCGAACCCGATGAGCGACCTGTGGCAGCAGGCGCAGCACCTGCACCTGCACTGGCACCCCAGGGCGGTGCCGGTGCCCGCTATTTTCTGGTGCTGATGCGCCACAGCCTGAGCACTGAAGGCGCTGCCCTGGCGGTAGAAACCGATTTGTTTGGCCAACTGGCCGACGAAAAACAACTGACGCTCAAACTCAGTCGCGGAACCGATACCGAGGCGGCAGTGCTCACACCGCTTCGCCCTTCACACCAATTCTTCCAACCCGCATCCGAGGTTTTTCTGCACTATGTGGGCATAGGGGTCGAACACATTGTGTTGGGCTGGGACCACCTGCTGTTTCTGCTGACCCTGATGGTGGGCGCGCGGGGCTGGCGCTATTGGTTTGCGTTGCTGACCAGTTTCACCTTGGCCCACAGCGTCACGCTGGCGGCATCATTGTTGGGCTGGGTACAGGCATCACCGGCTTGGGTGGAGCCAGGGATTGCAGCCAGCATTGTGCTGATGGCGGGCCTGAATTTGTTCCGGGCAGAGATGGCCATGCGCCGCCGCATGGCCATAGTTGCAGCCTGCGGTCTGCTGCACGGGCTGGGCTTTGCAGGCGCTATGGCAGCTATGGGGTTACACGGTATTCACAAAACCACCAGCTTGCTAGGCTTCAACGTAGGCATTGAGCTGGGGCAAGCCCTGTGCGTGGTGTTGGCCCTGGGCTTGGCGCACCTCACTGGCTGGCTGATGGGGCGGGTGCCTGCGTTGGGGCTGGATGCGCATGGCCGCCACCGGGCCGGTGCCACGGTAGCTTCGTGGTGCGCCATGGGCTTGGGCGGCTTTTGGCTGCTAGAGCGGCTGGGGCTCTTCGTTGGCAACGCCTGATTGCTCCAACGATGCCGCCAGGTCTAGCAAGGCCGCACGCCTGGAGAACGCAATCTGCGCGCAGGCCTGCAATATGCCCAGCACCATGTCCATGCGCAGGCCCTGCAGAAATGCTTGGGGCTCCAGCGCACCGGCAAACATCTGCTGCGCCTGCACAAAGGCCTTTTGCGCGCCGATATGGCCCAGGCAGCGGTAAATAAATGCGGTCAGCGGCGATGCCGTCAGGTCATTGTTCGACTCCAGCGGCCGCCCTTTTTCAAAAACATTGAGCAACTCGTCGTTGACTAGCTGCGTGAGTGGGATCTCCGGCAGGAAGTCCTCCACCCGGTCAGGCCGCCCCCCCTCACATCGGATGTCGCCCAAGAACATGGAAATCGGGCAATCACGCCCCGTGCACAGCACCAGGGCCTCAATGATGGCGATAGAAGTTATTTTGGCGTCCAGAAACTCACAGGCAAAGTCAATATTGCGCCGGGCCGTGGCAGCCAGGTTGGCAATATCCTCCCGGCCAGGGCTGTCTTGGTAGCACTGAAAAATCGTGGTGGCATCCAGGCCGGCCAGAAAGCTGGCCATGCGCACCAGGGCACCCCGGTACTCTTGCACCGAGTACACCCCCGGATTGGCCAACTGGGCATTGGACTCGTCAATCAGCAGCCAGGTGCTAGATAAAAATACGCCGGGGTCTGACTTGGCAAAACCGCTCACATCCCGGTTGCCCAAAGCCACCGCAGCGCGCAGGGCCGTGCCTACAAATGCGGGCGTGGCCGACGCATCAGCAGGGGCCAACCAAAGCTGGTGCTGTTGCGCAACCCGCTTGGCCAAGATGTCGGCTGCTGTCTCGCCCAGCGCAGAAGGGGCTCTGAACGGTATGGTGGCCTCAATGCAGGCCACGATGGCGATCAGGCTTTCCAGATCCAGATGCGGTGCCAACAAGCGCGCGGCCACCACCGCACTTAAAAACTCATTGGTGCCACCGTAGGGCGGCAAAGTCTGGCCCGCCTGAAAATTAAACAGCGCCACACACACCTGGAAGGCAGTGTCCTCAGGCAAGCCTGCATGCAGGGTCAGGTCGCCCAAATGCTCAGACGCCACATCCTGCAACAAGTGCTGCGTACCGGGCGGGAACCCCCCATCCAGCTGGAAATACACCACGTCATGGAACAGCGCCGCCAGCACCTGAATCGGCTGCATGTCCACACACATCGGGAACACATGCTCCACCCGGTGGTACACGCGCCGCTTGGAGTTCATGGATTGGTGCACCAGCACCGCAAAGCGCTCTGACTCTGCAATGCTGATCGGCCTGGACAAGCCCTTGAACGCATCGTCAAACAGGGTAATCAAGCGGTTAACGGTTGAGATGGCCATGACGAAGGTTCCTCTTGGGGTAGTGGCTTGGGCGGCTAACCGGCTGCGAGGCGTATTTTGCCTGTATGGCTTGGGCGATACTGCAAGTATTGGGCCTCGTTTGCGAATTTTTATTTATCGGGTTTACCCCACTTTTTGAGACCTACACATCCATGTTGCGCCAACCGCTGAAAGCCTTGTGGGCATCTGCATCCAAAGTCTGGACTGTTCTGCTGGTCGCAGGGCTGGTGGCCGCGTGGCTGGCTTTGGTTTTGTCAGACCCCATCCCCCTGCAAAACCTGCGGCTGGCCCAGTTTGACCAAATGCAGCGCTGGTATCCGCGCGCCTACAGCGCGGTGCCGGTGCGCATTGTCGACATTGATGAGGCCAGTTTGACCGCCTACGGCCAGTGGCCCTGGCCGCGTACCCGCATTGCAGAGCTGGTGGAGCGGCTGCACGCCGCTGGCGCTACGGTGATCGCACTCGATATTCTGCTGAGCGAGCCAGACCGCACATCGCCCCACGCCATGGCCCAGCTCTGGCAGAGCCCTCAGGCCGATGCCTGGCTGCAGCAATTGCCCGACCCGGATGACACACTGGCCAGCAGCTTGCGCAGTAAACCGGTGGTGCTGGGCAGCAACCTATTGCAGGGCGACGCTGCCGCCAGCACCAGCTTGACGGCGGCTACGCCACCCCAAGCGCCCTACCGGATTGTGGTCAGTGGCGCGTCCAATCCCGAACAGTGGCTTGCCGACTACCAAGCTGCTACGCCGCCCTTGCCCGCCTTACTGCAGACGGCCAGTGGCGTGGGGGCCCTCAATTCATCCGCAGACCATGACAGCGTGGTGCGCCGCGTGCCGCTGATGCTGCGGGTGGGCGATCAGGTGGTGCCCACCCTCAGCGCGGAAGCCGTGCGCCTGACGCAGGCCACGCCCAACTACGGGCTGCGTGGTAGCGCCGCCGGGGTGCAAGACATCCGCATCGGCAAGCTGGTGGTGCCCACCAATGCCCAAGGCGAGCTGTGGTTGCATTACACCGCGAGCCAAGCCGACCGCTACGTGTCTGCCGCCCAGGTTTTGCGGGCTACGGTGGCTGCCAACAGCATGCAGGGGCGCGTGGTGTTGGTTGGCAGCTCGGCAGCCGGGCTGTCGGATTTGCGGGCCAGCCCGACCGGGCAGCTCGTACCCGGCGTGCTGACCCACGCCATGGCGGTGGAGCAAATGTTGTCGGGGCACTACCTGACCCGCCCGGCCTGGGCCAGCGGGCTGGAGGCGGTGGTTTTGTGTCTGGGCGTGGCCCTGCTCAGCGGCTTGGCCCTGCGCCTGCCGGTGCGCTGGGCGGCGGCGGCCTTGCTGGCCACACTGGCCCTGTTGGGCGGCGGTGTCTGGTGGGCCTTTACCCAAGAACACTGGCTGCTGGATGCCGCCACCCCCGCAGTGGCCATGCTGGTGAGCTTTGCGATAGCCAGCAGCCTGCACCAGATTTTGGTAGAGCGGCAACAGCGCTGGCTGCGCACTGCGTTCTCGCGCTATGTGTCGCCCAACCGAGTGGCCCATTTGATTGCCCATCCCGAGAAACTGCACCTGGGCGGGCAACGCCAGGTGTGCAGCTTTGTGTTCACCGATCTGGCGGGCTTCACCCCGATGCTGGAGGCCAGTGACCCAGCTTCCGTGGTGGCGGCCTTGAATGACTACCTAGAGGCGATGCTGGTGATCGTTTTCAAGCACGAGGGCACGCTGGACCGGTTTGTGGGCGATGCCATGGTGGTGCTGTTTTCGGCCCCCGAAACCCAGGCCGACCACCGCCAACGGGCGCTGGACTGCGCGCTGGAAATGGATGTTTTTGCCACCCGCTATGCCAGCCAATTGCAAGCGCGGGGCGTGGACTGGGGCTTGACACGCATTGGCGTGCACTGCGGTGAGGTGATCGTGGGCAACTTTGGCGGTAAAACCCTGTTTGACTACCGCGCCCTGGGCGACCCTATCAACACGGCCGCCCGGCTGGAGAGTGTCAACAAACACCTGGGGACGCGCATGTGTGTATCGCAAGCCGTGCTGGATGGCTGCAGCGGCGTGCCGACGCGCTGCGTGGGGCAAATCGTGCTCAAAGGCAAAACACAAGCCTTGCGGGTGTATGCCCCACTGGCGACGCTGGACAGTGCCAAGTGTGCCCCGGCGCAAGACTATGACGCCGCTATGGCCCTGTTGAGGCCCAACGCGCTTACCGGATTGCCGGATGGACCGATAGCAGGGACGACAACGCTGGCCCTGACCCAGTTTGCATCGCTGGCCCACCGCTACCCGCAGGACCCCTTGGTGGACCTGCACTACCGGCGTTTGCAAGAGGGTGCCACCGACGATGTGATCGTGATGGCCGAAAAATAGGCCTGCAGAAAAACAGGCCAGGGTTTAGCGCAGCGTAATCTCGACCCGACGATTACGTGGCTCTACGGTTTCATCGGGCGTAGGCACCAACAAATTGCGCTCCCCATGCGACTCAATGGTGATGGCGGTACTGGCAATACCCAGGCCGCTCAAGCGGCTGGCAATGGACTGGGCCCGCTGCAGCGCCAGGGCCTCATTGGCCTCAGCCTTGCCCTGGGTGTCCGAGTGGCCGATGACAGACATATCGACCGACTTGCGCACCTGGGCGCGTGCCACCACGTCCAGCAAAAGCTTCTCCGAATCGGCAGTCAGCGCGGCACCGCCCGATTCAAAATACAGCAAAAACTGCTCGGGTAAGACCGGGCTGGCTGCCAGGACAGCACCAAAGTCTTTTTGCAATTGCTCAGGGCTCACGACAAAGCTGGCACCGCTTCCATTCAGCAAAGTAGCTTGGCTGGCCTGGGTCAGTTTTTGCTCCCCAAGTTGGCCTTTGACAGTGACTTGCCCGACGCTGCCACTGACATCTGGCAACAGCGCCACATAAGACCGCGGCGGCGGCGGGGGTGGCGTGCTGCAAGCGCTGGCCAGCACGGCCAAAACCAGTGTGGCCACCCGACCCGAATGATTGAGATGAACGCTCATTTGGGCTCCTCCACCAAGGCCACAAAGTGGGTTCCGCGCACGCCAATAATGCCGGTGGGCGTTTTGACAGTTACCGCGTCGGGCTTGAGTTTGGCGATAACGCCGGATACATAGTTCAAAGTGCCCTTTGCCAGACGCGCACCCAGGCTGAGCTGGCCCTGCGCTGGTGCGTACACAAACTCATCCACCGTGAGCTCGGTGTCCGGGCCAAAAGACATCACTGTGTTGTCCTTGAAAGTCACACCCAGGGAGGCCTGCGGCTCAGTCTTGAGCTGGCTGCCCAACAGCACCGCCACACCCGGCTCAGCCCGCACGCGCTGCTCCCCAGAGGTGACCCAGGCCACGCCGCTGACGGTTTTGACATAACCCACCGCTGGCGGGGCCGACTGGGCTGGTGGGGCGGCTTGGCTTGCTTGTGCCCAGGGCGTCAGGGGCACGCAGAGTAAGAGGCTAGCTAGGCATGCGGGCCAGCGCTTGAGGACATTCAGGGGCGACTTCATGGTGTTTCTCCGAATAAGGGAACTGCGAGTGTCTTACAAAAGTGGGCCGGGGTCACCTAGCAAGCTCTGGACATGGCGCAAATCATCCAGCGTATCAATATCCATCAGGATGCCAGCGTCGCCTACTATCAATTCTATAGCTGCTCCCGCACTAACCACGGGCGCAGCGCCATATTTGCCATGCAATTGCGCCAGTTGGGCATAGCATGCGCGGCTGAAGCCCACCGGGTGCCCCCGCTGCCCGCCATGCACCGGCACCACCACCCGATGGTGCTGCAAGGCCTCGGCCACCTTTTGCAAGGTATCGCTTCGCACCAGCGGCAAGTCTGCGGGCAAGACCAGCCAGCCCTCTGCGCCAGCCGTGGCCCGCACTGCGGCCGCAATCGAATCGCCCATGCCCGGCAGGCCTTGCTGTTCCACATGCCAGGGCAAGCCGCTGGCGCGCACGGCAGCCAAGGTGTGTTCCAACACGGTGCTAGCCCCCAGCGGAGCCTGCAACTTGTGCACCTGGCCGCCAGAGGCGGTAAACCGCTCGCCTCTGCCCGAGGCCAACACCAATACCGTCGGCAAACCGGGATCAGGGGCGACTGAAACAGTGGGGGACAGCATGGCGTTTGACTAAATGACTGGTGTTCAATTATTATATGACCGCAGTTCATTTAACAATACGGAGACCCCATGGACCTCAATATCAACGGCGTCAGCGTCAAGACCGACGCCGACCCCACTATGCCCCTGCTGTGGGTGCTACGCGATGAGCTCAATATGACGGGAACCAAGTTTGGCTGCGGTGTCGCAGCTTGTGGTGCCTGTACCGTGCATATTGACGGCCAGGCCGTGCGCTCCTGCGTCATGCCGCTGGCGGCGGTAGAGGGCAAAAAAATCCGCACGATTGAATCCCTGGGCACCACAGACAAACCCAGCGTGTTGCAAGCCGCCTGGATTACCGAGCAAGTGCCGCAGTGCGGTTACTGCCAAAGCGGCATGTTGATGGCTGCCACCGCACTGCTGGAGCGCAAACCCAAGCCGGCCGATGCCGATATTGACGAGGCGATGACCAATATTTGCCGCTGCGGTACCTACCAACGTGTGCGTGCCGCGATTCACCGTGCCGCAGGCACCACCACAACAGGAGCCCCAGCATGAAGCGCCGTACCTGGATATTGAGCGCCCTGGGCGCAACCGGTGCCTTGGTGGTGGGCTGGGGGGTGATGCCTGCCCGCTCGCGCTTGGGTGGCGCGGATGTCATGCCGCCCACTGAGGGCGATGTCGCCTTGAACGGCTGGATCAAAGTAACCGCAGACGGTGGCGTGATTTTGGCCATGCCGCGCAGCGAGATGGGCCAGGGTATTCATACCGCCCTGGCAATGTTGGTGGCCGAAGAAATGAATGTGCCGCTGTCCCGCGTGAAGCTGGAACAAGCTGGCCCCAGCAAAATTTATGGCAACGTCGCCATGTTTGTGGGCAGCCTGCCCTTTCACCCGCTGGAATCCGAGGGTGGAAACAAACCCGCGCTGGTGCGCACCGGTGAGTGGATGGTGGGCAAAATTGCACGTGAGCTGGGCGTCATCGTCACGGGCGGATCGTCCAGCGTGGCCGACGCCTGGAACCCCTTGCGTGAAGCCGCCGCTACAGCCAAGGCCAGCCTGGTAGAAGCCGCAGCTGCCCAGTGGGGCGTGCCAGCTGCTGAAGTCGTCGCCATGGCCGGCAAGCTGAGCCATAAGTCAGGCAAAACAGCGCATTACGGTGAGTTTGCCAAGGCCGCTGCGGGCACGACACCCAAGTCCGTCACCCTGAAAGACCGCAAGGAATGGACCCTGATCGGCAAACCCGCCCAGCGTTCGGACATTCCAGCCAAGACCAATGGCACGGCGCGTTTCGGCATTGATGTACGCCAGCCCGGCCTGCTGTTTGCCAGTGTGCGCATGTCGCCCATGCTGGGCGGCACGGTCAAGTCTTTGGAGTCCAAAGTCGCACTGGCCATGCCTGGCGTGGAACGCTTGGTCAGCCTCGACTCTGTAGCAGGTTCTACGGCTGGCTTTGCTGTCGTTGGCAAGACGACCTGGCACGCCAAGCAAGCGGCACAGGCAGTAGA
Source organism: Burkholderiales bacterium PBB3 (assembly GCA_002256115.1). Taxonomy (GTDB): domain Bacteria; phylum Pseudomonadota; class Gammaproteobacteria; order Burkholderiales; family Burkholderiaceae_C; genus Allorhodoferax. Next base: position 93,357 of record NKIK01000014.1, on the reverse strand, counting down.
GGTGCAATGGGACCAACGCGCGGCTGGGGCCTTGGACAGCCAGCGCATTGATGCCGAATTGCTGGCCCATATCAAGACCGACAAAGGCACAGCCTTCTATACCAAGGGCGATGCGGCCAAAGCCGAAGCGTCCGCCAAGAAGGTGATTGAGGCTGTGTACCACGCGCCCTACCTGGCCCACGCCACCATGGAGCCTATGAACTGCACGGCCCAGGTCAAAGACGGCAAAGTAGAGGTATGGGCTCCCACCCAAGTGCCAGAAATGGCCCGGGAAGTGGCGGCCAAAGTAGCCGGGGTGGATGTAGACAAGGTCACCTTGCACGTCACCCTGTTGGGGGGTGGATTTGGTCGGCGCCTGGAGGTGGACTCCGTCGCGCAAGCGGTACGTGTCGCCATGGCCACCAGTCCGCGCCCGGTGCAATTGCTCTGGAGCCGCGAAGAAGACATGACCCATGATTTCTACCGCCCCATGCATGTGGCCAGTCTGCACGCTGCCGTCGATGCCGACGGCGCATTCCAAAGCCTGCGCATTCAATCGGCTGGCGACGCCATCACCCCGCGCTGGATGGAGCGCGGCTTGCCAGCACTGGCCGGACCTTTTGATACGCCCGATAAAACCACAGCAGAGGGGCTGTTTGACTTGCCCTACGGTTTTGCCAACCAGCAGATGACCCATGTGGCGACCCGCATGGGAGTTCCGGTCGGGTTTTGGCGCTCGGTAGGCCACTCGCACAATGCGTTCTTCTCGGAAAGCTTTATCGATGAATTGGCAGCCGCGTCTGGCAAAGACCCGGTGGCATTCCGTACGACGCTGTTGGCCGACGCACCACGTTACCTCGCGGTACTACAGTTGGCCACCAGCAAAGCGGGCTGGGGCAGCAAACTACCCGAGGGCCATGCCCATGGCGTAGCGCTGCACGAGTCGTTCGGCTCCATCGTGGCCCAGGTGGCCGAAGTCTCGCTCAAAGACGGCGTGCCCCGCGTACACCAAGTGTTCTGCGCCATTGACTGCGGCACGGTGGTGAACCCGGACACGGTGGCCCAACAAATGGAAAGTGCTGTGGTCTTCGGACTCACGGCGGCACTCTACGGCAAGATCAATATCAAAGACGGCGTAGTGCAACAGACCAACTTCCCCACCTACCCCATGGTGCAGTTGGCACAGAGCCCGGTGGTGCAAACCTTCATCGTACCGAGCACACGCCCACCCTCGGGCGTGGGAGAGCCGGGCTTGCCGCCGATTGCCCCTGCCGTCGGTAACGCCTTGTTCGCCCTGACTGGAAAGCGCCTGCGTTCGCTGCCCCTGGTAGCCTGATGCTGCTATCGGACACCCCGGCTTCCGCCCTGCCCAAGCCCGCCCGGCTGGGGCGGCAGCGGGCCCGCTCGCTGGAGGACAAAGACCTGCGGCGTGGCCACCTGCTCAGCGCCGCCGCAGACCTGTTTGCGCAGTCAGACTTTGAAGGCGTCACCATCGCCAAAATGGCGCAAAGGGCGGGCGTCGCGAAAGGCACGGCCTACTTGTATTTCAGCTGCAAAGAGGCTGTTTTTTTGGAACTGCTGCAAGTGGAGCTGGATGAATGGGCCAGCGGCTTGCACGGCGCGTTGCAGGTGAACGCCCAGGGTGTTAACGCGGAGCCAGCCCCCGCCGTCATCGCCCGCACATTGGCGCATCGGCCGGTGTTGGGTCGGCTACTGGTGCTGTTGCATACGGTCATCGAACCGCAGCTGGATTTGGAGTCGGCACGCGCTTTCAAAGGCTTCTTGCACGACCTGGTGGAGCGCTTGAGCGCCAGTTTGGTCGACCACATTGGCGGGCTCAATCCAGCGCAGGCTGCGGTGTTCGTTTTGCAAATACACGCGCTGGTGATCAGCGTGACGCAACTGGCCTCTCCGCCACCGGTGATTGCCCAGGTTTTGCAGGAAGACGCACGTTTGCACGGCATGGTGGTGTCCTTCGAGCCATTTTTAGCCATGACCCTGAGCGCGCTGCTGCGCGGTACCCTGGCAGCGCCCTCCCCAACGCCCTGATTGTTTCTATGCAAAGTTTGGACCTGCGTGTTTTAAAAGATGCACTGCAATGGCGGCAAAGCGGTTACGCGGTGACTTTGATCACCGTCATCGAGACCTGGGGCAGCGCCCCGCGCCCTGCCGGTGCCATGCTGGCACTGCGTGGTGACGGCATGGTCAGCGGGTCGGTCTCTGGTGGCTGTGTGGAGGACGACTTGATCGCCAGGACCCGTGCCGCACTGCCGCAACAGCCGCCCCCCGGGGCTAGCGTCCCTGCCCTGATCACCTACGGCGTGACCAAAGACGAAGCAGCCCGCTTCGGCTTGCCCTGCGGTGGAACCCTGCGCCTATTGCAAGAACAGTTGACAGACACCGGCTGGCTGGTGGATTTACTGAGCCGCATTCAGAACCATGAGCTGGTGGCCCGAACGGTCACACTGTCCACTGGTGAGATAACACTGTCAACGGCACACCGTGGTCAAAGCCTGGTCTTCGACGACCAGGCTTTGACCTGTGCCTATGGCCCCCAGTGGCGTTTGCTTCTCATCGGGGCGGGTCAACTCTCCCAGGCGGTTGCACAGATGGCGCTTTTGCTGGACTTTGAGGTGCTGGTGTGTGATCCGCGTGAAGAGTACGTAGAAACCCTAGTCACCAGTCTGCCTTCCGTGCAACTCGTGCCCGGCATGCCAGACGACGCCGTGCGTGACTTGCGCGCAGACGCGCACACGGCCATTTTGGCGCTGACGCACGACCCCAAACTGGATGACATGGCCCTGTTAGAGGCCCTGCAATCGAATGCGTTTTATGTGGGAGCGTTGGGTTCACGCCGCAATCAGGCAGCGCGGCGCGAGCGCCTGGGAACCCATTTTGGTCTCTCCGAGGCCGATTTAAATCGCTTGCACGGCCCCGTCGGGCTCAATTTGGGTGCAAAAACACCGGCAGAGATCGCCGTTTCAGTTGTTGCAGAAATCGTACAAGCCAAGTGCCAGGGCACCCAGATCGCCTCCGCACTTTGACGGACCGTAAGTTTGCCGTTAGTCTCGGGCCTATCAGTGGTTTTAGACCCCGAGGTCTAGCTGTTGTCGAAAGCTATTGCCCAACACACCATGTTTGCATTTTTAAAGAAAAAAACGCCCGAAGCGACGTTGGAAATTGACCCGTTGGCGCAAACACGCCGCATGGACCTGGAAGAACGCAAGGCGTTTCGTCGGGAAATGCTCTACCAGTCCATCCGTGACACCTTCCTGTCCATGGAAGTCATTGGCAGTATGTACAAATTCAAAGTGATGCCGGTCGATGAGCGGCATCACCGCTTCATCGCCATGATCGACGTGGCCAAGTCCTTTGTCACCAATAAAGAGAACCGTGTCCGCAGCTTTGCCGCGATAGAGCAGCAAATGCGCATCAACACCTACAAGCGCTTTGGGATTCTGGTGGATGGCACCTATTGGCGTGTAAGCGAGACCGAGAGCCAATTTGAGATTCACGCCCCCAGAGCCAGTGACTCCGACAGTAACGCCCGTATTGCTGCGCGCAGTGTGAATACGGCGGAAGCCAAAACACCACAAAGCCGAATTGCCACGATCAGCGGGCACGATTACCAGCCTATTTCCGACGAAGAAACCCAAGCCTTTATGGCGGCTCTGAAAAATGGCTACACCCCGCCACCCTTGCAAGTTGGCGATTTAGAGTACCAATCTGATCTGGCACCGCTGGACGGCGGCATCATGATTGGTGGAACCCAGTACGGTCGTTTGCAGTAAGGCGGGCTGCCAAACGATTTACCAATCGTTGGCCATTAAGAAGTCCGCAACCAAGTCCAGTTGGGCTGGCACATTCAGGGCCGGGGCGTGTCCACAGTCTGGTACCTCGACCACACGCAACTGATCGCGCACGCCGGGGCCTCGGGTACACATAGCATCCACGGTACTGGCCTCCACCAAATCAGATTGCGCGCCACGCAAACACAGTACCGGCAAGTCCAGTGCGTCGTAGTGTGGCCAGATCCAATAATCGTTAGGGTGGCTGGTGAACTGGTGCACCATGGCTGGGTCATAGTGCGGTGTTAGACGCCCGTCAGGCAGTCGGCGGGCAGATGTCTCTGTGAGCCTGCGCCACTGCAGGTCACTGAGCCAACCGTAGGGCTTATAGACCTGCCTGAAGAAAGCCTCCAACTCACGCATGGTTTCAAACGCGGGGGGATTGCCTGCGTATTCGCGGATACGTGCAATGGCGGAAGCGGCCAACTCGGGCGCATTGTCGTTCAGGGTCAAGCTGCGAATGCGGGGCTTCAGCGATGGCTCCAGCAGCCCCGCTGCGCACACCGTACCAATAGCGCCCCCCATGGAAGTACCCACCCAATGGGCCTGCGCAATCCCTAAACCATCGAATAAATCCTGCGCAATGCGCGCGTAGAAACGCAGGCAATACTCCTGCTCGGGCTGACGGCTCCACTGGCTCAAGCCTCGGCCCAGGGTGTCTGGACAAATGACCCGGTAACGCGTGCCCAAGTGTTCGGCCAACTCGTCCATGTCGCGCCCCGTGCGCGCCAAGCCATGCCAGGCCACCACCACCGGAGCATCAGCAGCACCCCACTCGGTGTAATGAATTTCGTAGCCTGCGCACTGCAGGTATCGGGATGTGTAGGACATGCGACTTCCTTAGCCAGGCTTATCGCATCAGCTTGCCGGAGCCGCCAATGACAGTCACTTCGACATAGCGGGAGCCAATCCGGTTGTTGGCCGAGTAGCCCACCATGGAACCACCCAGGTCAAAATTGCCCATGCTGTCTAGCGCCTTGACGAGGCGGGCACGGGTGGGATTCGGCCCAGCACGGCGCAGGCCTTCCACCAGAACCTTGGCACCCAAGAATTCTTCAAAGCTGGTGTAGTTGATGGCCTGCCCTGCGCCATACTGGGCCAAAAGCTTCTGGTACTCGCGCACGACTGGTTTGTTGGCCATATACGGATACGGCACCACTTGTGAAATACCCAGGCCGTGCACAGCTTTCAGTCCGGCGAGTTTGACCAACTCATCGGGGTTGACCACCGAGATGTTGTAGAGCTGGCCGCCCCCGCCCGCATCGCGGTACTGCGACGCAAAGGCTGCAGTGGATCGGTTGACCGAAATCATGATCACCGCTTGGGCGTCAGAGTCTTTGATCTGCCGCACCGCATCCCCGACCTCATCCGTATTGCGCTCATAGGGGGCCGCCACGACCAGCTTCATCTTGCGCTTGGCCACTGCCGCTTCCACACCCGCTAACCCGGCCTTGCCGAAAGCATCGTTTTGGTACATCACGGCGATGCGCGACATCCCCAACGTAGCGACTTGCTTGACGATGTGCTCGGTCTCATCGGCATAGCCCGCACGCACATGGAAGATGTAGGGGTTGAATGGGCTGCGCAGCACTTCACCACCTGTATACGGTGCCACCAGCGGTGCACCACCAACGTCCAGAATTCCATCTGCCAGCAACTTGCCCACATTCGCAGTGCCAGCAAAACCAAACAGGGCAATGACCTCGGGCCGGTACAAAGCCTCTTTGGTCAGACGCACTGTTTCTTCCACTTTGTAGCCGTCATCCAGCACCTCATGCTTGATCTTGGCACCGTGAATACCGCCAGTGGCATTGATGTAGTCAAAGTAAATCTTTCCACCCAGCACCATTTGCTGGCCCGTGCTGGCCAAGACACCGGTGAGCGGCGCGACTTGCACAATCGTGATGTCCGCGGCCCAACACAGTTGGCTGCCACAGCCCAAAGCGACCGCTCCGGCAGCCACTAGCCTCAAGATGCCCTTCAGGGCGGTGCGCAATGTAGTTGTAGTCATGGTGATTTCAGTTCTTCAGGCTGGCTAAGCGAAGTCGCCCTACCACCCCAGCGGGAAAGTAGTAGACGGATAAAACAAACAACACGCCCAGCCACAACAGCCAGCGGTCTGGCGATAGCAAGGCCGACAACCAGGGCAGGCTCACCACCGCTTCACTGCCCAGGCGGAGCAAGTCTTGCAAGTAGCTTTGTGCAATCAAAAACAAGGTCGCACCAATGACCGCGCCATACAGCGTGCCCATACCGCCAATAACCACAATCAACAGCACATCCATCATGATTTCAAAAGACAGCGAGGTATCCGGCCCGTTGTAGCGCAGCCAGATGGCCAACATGGCCCCCGCCATGCACGCGAACAAGGCCGACAAAATGGCCGAGGTCGTGCGGTAAACCACAACACGGTAGCCAATGGCCTCAGCGCGAAATTCGTTCTCACGAATCGCCTGCAGCACGCGGCCAAATGGAGAGTTGACGATGCGCAGCAGCGCCAGAAACAACACCACTGCAGTGACAAACAACAGATAGAAACACAGCAAGCGGCCATCTAGAGAAACACCCAAGAAAGGCGTCTCACTGAACTCATAACTGGGTGACAAAATTTCGGGCACCTTGAAAGTCAGGCCGTCTTCACCACCGGTGATTTCATGCAACTGCGACGCCAACGTCAAAAACGCGGAAGCCACCGCCAAGGTAATCATCGCGAAGAAGATGGCACGCACCCGCAGTGAAAACAGCCCCACCACAAAGGCCAGTACAAAGGATAAGGCCAGCGATCCGAGTACACCCGCTGCCAGCGCTTCCCAGGTTGGCCCCAGGCGCGTAGTGGCCACCGCAATGCCGTAGGCACCAATACCGAAAAACATGGTGTGCGCAAAACTGACGATGCCTGTGTAGCCCAACAGCAAATCAAAGCTGGCGACCAACACGATGAAGACCAGCACCTTGGCCGCCACATTCAAGGCTTTCACGCCCGGAAACAAGAAAGGTGTGAGCGCCAAGCCCAACACCAGCACCACCAATAGGGCAGCCAGCCAGCGGCTGCGCGGCAAATCGTTAGAGAGAATTCGTTTGAACATAGTGGGCCTTTCCTGTTCAGCGGTTCGCAACCGGGTACACGCCTTGTGGTCGCCATAGCAAGATGCCGACCATCAGCGCAATGTTGGAAAACAAGGCCACCTTGGGCGCTAAGAAGCCGGTGTAGTTGGCCATCAAGCCGACCAGCAGTGCGCCGATCAGCGCACCACCCGTAGAGCCCAGGCCGCCGATGATGATGACGATGAAAATAAGGATGTTGACCTGAGCGCCCATTTGTGGAACGACGGACTGCTGGTACAGGCCCCACATCACACCGCCCAAACCGGCCAGGGCACTGCCCACCGCAAACACGCCGATGAAAAGGCGTTTGATACGGTAACCCAGGGCTTCCACCATCTCGCGGTCTTGCACACCGGCGCGTATCAGCAAACCAATCTTGGTGCGGCCCAGCACCCAGGCCAATGTGGCAAACACCAGCAGTCCGACCACTACGGCCATCACCCGGTATTTCTCAATGGCCGCATCACCCACAAACAAGGAGCCACGCATGGCCTCGGGCAGTGGCAGTGGAATTTGCGCTGGGCCCCACACCACTTTGATCAGCTCTTCACCAATGATCATGCCACCCATGGTGATCAGGATTTGCTTCAGATGCTGGCCGTACACAGGCCGCACAATGAAGCGCTCAAAGGCTAGGCCCACGGCACCAGCCACCAGCATGGCGATCACCATGGCGGGCACCACCGCCACCAGGTTGCGCCAGAGCTGGTCTGAGCCGGTCCAGTCGGCCATGCCGCCCAGCACCGAGGTGGCCACAAAGGCCCCCAGCGCGATGAACACACCGTGGCCAAAGTTCAGCACGTCCATCAGACCAAACACCAGGGTCAGGCCTGAGGCAATGATGAAGATGATCATGCCCATGGCCAGACCCGCCACGGTGAGTGTGAGCCAGGTGGACGCCGAGCCGACGAAGGGCAAAACACCCAATGCCAGCAGTGGCACCAAAGCCAGCGGCTTCCAGTCCAGGTCGATTTGTTTCAGGCTTGTGGTCATAGCGCCAGTCCGAGTAAAGATTTTTGCAGCGCCGCGTCTTCGGCCAAAGCCTGCATAGAGCCGGAATGCACGACTTTGCCGTCGTCCATCACCGCCACAGAGTCACCCAGGCGTTTGGCAAAGCTGATGTTTTGCTCCACCAACAAAATGGTGGTGCCGGTCGCCTTGAGCTGCGCGAAGGCATCAATCATGTTGTTGATGATGGCCGGGGCCAGGCCCTTGCTGGGCTCATCCACGATCAGTAATTGGCGCGGCTCCACGATGGCGCGGGCCACGGCCAGCATCTGCTTTTGCCCGCCGGATAACTTGCCTGCGGGATGGTTCCAGAATTTCTCGACGGCAGGGAAGAGCGAGAAAATCCATTTCAAACGGGCCTCGTCCATTTGTTGCGCGCGCTGGGCTTTGCGGGCCGCGAGCAACATGTTTTCCTTGACCGTGAGGTCGGAAAAAATGCCCATACTCTCGGGCACGTAAGCGATGTTACGGGACGCAATGGCAGGTGTTTCTTCGGCGGTAATGTCTGCGCCATCAAACACCACCTTGCCTTGCGATGCGTGCCACAAACCCATGATGGTGCGCAGGGTTGTGGTCTTGCCAGCGCCGTTGCGACCCAGCAGCATGGTGAGTTGTCCGCGGGGTACCACTAGGTCTACCCCGTGCAGGATGTGGTACGCCCCGATGTGCGTATGCACGCCGGTGAGTTCAAGAAGATTTGCGCTCATGCTGCATTCCTCCTTCCACCTTGAGGGGGAAGGCCGGGTTGGGGGGGAGCGTCATCTTGCGCCGAGGCGTCTTGGGGGTTTACCCCCAAGTAAGCCTCCTGGACCACCGCAGAAGCAATCACCTCTGCCGGGTCACCATCGGCCACCAGGCAACCGTTGTGCAGCACGATGATGCGGTCGGCCAGTTCACGCACCACATCCATCTTGTGCTCCACCAGCAAAATTGTTTTAGTCTTGTCGTTTTTTAGCGCACGGATCAAATTCAGGATCACCGGCGCTTCGTCCGCGCTCATACCCGCGGTGGGTTCGTCAAACATATAGACCGCCGGGTCCAGCGCCATCAGCAAGGCCACTTCGAGCTTGCGCTTGTCGCCGTGGGGCAAGCTGGTCACCGGCAAGGTTTGCTTGTCCAGCAAAGCCACGTCTTCCAGAATCGCCAGTGCCTTGTCAGTCAGCCCTTTGTGGTCACTCCAGATGCTCCACAAATTCAAACCGCGCAAGTGCTTTCCCGGTTGCGCCGCCTGTACGGCTAGGCGCACGTTCTCCAACACCGACAGATAGGGGAACAGATTGGTGAGCTGAAACGCACGCCCCAGGCCCTCACGGGTACGGGCGCTGGGTGCCAAGCCGGTGAGGTTGGCACCGTTCAAAAACACCTCGCCAGCCGAGGCTTGCAACTGCCCCGAAATCAGGTTGAAGTAGGTGGTCTTGCCAGCCCCGTTGGGGCCGACGATGGCCGTGAGCGTGCCGGGTGCAAACCTGCAACTGACAGCATTCACCGCTACGTGTCCGCCAAAGCGGATTGTGAGATCTTTGGTTTCAAGCATGGGAACCTGGTTTTTTCGTCTTCATAGCATTCAGGGGCAGGTGCCAATGGTGTAGTAGTTGGTCGCGGTCTGTTTCAGAGTTTTAACGGTAAAAGTGTTCCACAAGCCCATGTTCTGGTTCGACCCATTCGCATAGGCATAGCCCAAGGATTGGTAGGCCCGCCCGGCCACGGTATGCGCGTAGTTGGATGCCGTAAAGCAGGTAGCCGCCGGGGGTGGCGTACCGCTGGTGGTTGCTGTGATGGCGCTGGACGCTGCACCCTCCACCGCGTTGGCATCTACCGCTTTCACCGTCCAGCTATAGGCCGTGGCCGCGGTCAACCCCATGTCGTTGTAGGTGTTCGGCGTGACCGGCAGCGCATTTATTTTGTTGGCATTGCGGTACACGTTGTAGGACGCAGCCCCGCTGACTGCCACCCAGCCCAGCGTAGCGCTGTTTGCGGTCACACCCGATACGGTCAACCCGGTCGGTGCGGGCAGTCCCGCAGGAGGCGGTGGTATCACCAAACCACCGGAGAGCTGGTCCACCATGGCTTTGATGGCTGCCATCTGGGGACCTGATTTTTTGGCGTAATTGGCGCTGTCGTACCCCCACCAGTCCCAGCAGCTATTCGTGGCCTGGGTACTGGTCTGTGGGTAGAGCACCACGATATTGTTCGTATCCGCCCAACGGTTATAGCCCGTGTTGCGCACCCACTGCTGCTGCACCAAGGTCACGTTTTGTTGGCAGCCATGCAGCGCAACATGCAAACGGCATTGCGTGCCCGTGGTGCAAGATTGTGGAATATAGGCCCAGCCCGTGGCGGCCATACCGTGGTTGGTAATGAACTGACTTTGGTTGAACTCCACGAAGTTGCCGCTGGCAAGCGCAGCGTTGTTGCGGGCATTCAGCGGGCCGTACAACTGAGACAACATGGCACCCGCCAAGTCGAAATTGCAATCGTTGATGTAAGGCGACCCTTTGGTCGAACACGTGCTGCCATAGTCATCGGTTACCAGTGCGTGTTCTGCAGCGATGTCTTTTTTGTAGACCGTATTGGCGGCTGGTACAAAGCTGGCATAGTAGTTTTTAAGGGCATCCATCACACCGGGCTTGACCACACTGTCTAGCGTTCCCGAGAACAGGTACACCTTGGAATTTTGCAAGTTGGCGACCGGATCAATACTGCCAGCACTCGCCCAGCTATTGGTGGTACTGACCAGGCTACTGGCCGGAATACCGGTTGGGCTGGCCATACAGCGACCGGTTGCATTGGTGATAGAGCCTTCGGCACAATAAAACGGCCCGCCTGCCACTACCCCCGCCCCTTTCTTGAAGGTCGCAGAGTAGGCTATGTGCAACTGCACTGCCATAAACCCGCCTGAAGACAAGCCAGACACCGTGGTCTGGTTGGGATCGATATTGAGTGCAGGCAGATTCACCGCGGCCATTGCCGCATGAACTGCCCCCAAGCAGGCCAAGGCACCGACGGTCAGACGCACAGAAATGTGATTCATGGGGGTTGTCTCCAGGGTTTACAGACGTAAGCCATCCCGCCCCCGTGTTTTTTGGGGGTTCTTATGCAAAAGGGAGGGGGAACAAAGCGGGGCCTAAAAGCCCCGCGGCACCAAGCGCTGCTTAGCGTTTGTTGCGGATAGGGACGTTCATGTCTTCCGCCTTGATTTCGCGGATGAGTTCAGGCACGCCCCAAGCAAAGGCAGGATCAATCTTGATCTTGAAGTGGTACATGCTCTGCATGGCCTGGTGGTCTTCGGCACGGAAGGTCATCTTGCCCTTGGGTGTGTCAAAGCTCATGCCTTCCATGGTCTTGATCAGCGTGTTGGCTGCGGTGTCGCCCTTGCTCTTGTTCAAAGCGGTAACCAGGGCCATCGCGGCGGAGAAACCACCAGCGGTGAAGAAGTCAGGTGGTGACTTGAACTCTTTGTAGTGGCGGGCCACCATCGCGTCGTTGACGGCATTCTTGGGCATGCCAAAGTAGTAGTAAGCAGCGCCTTCCATGCCTGGGAACTGCTTGTAGGCCACCATCGCCGGCAAGATATTGCCGCCAGTAGCGATCTCAATGCCATAGCGCTTCAAGTCCATGTCAGCAATCTTGAAGGGGTTTCCGCCACCGCCGGCCCAGATGATCCAGATCACCTTGCGGCCGGGGATGTCCTTGAGTTTGTCGATCAGACGCTGTGCACCAGCCGTGAAGTCGGTGGTGGTGGTGGGCAGGTATTCCTCGTGCACGATCTTGGCGGTCTTGATGGACTCGCGGAAAGCTTTCACGCCGTCACGGCCAAAAGCATAGTCCTGCGCCAAAGTGGCAATCGTCACGCCGGTTTTGTCCAGCGCCACAGCGTTGGAGATAGCGTCTTGTGAGCTGTTGCGGCCCGTGCGGAAAATGTACTTGTTCCACTTTTCACCCGTGATCGAATCCGCCACGGCGGGCTCGACCAGCAAAATCTTTTTGTACTCTTCCGCCACCGGTAACATAGCCAGTGCTACGCCTGAGGATGTGGGGCCCACGGCCAAGTCCACCTTGTCATCGCCATAGGCTGCGGCCAGCAGGCTCTTGCCCAAGTCGGGCTTGCCCTGGTCGTCTTTTTCAATCACGACCAGCTTTTTGCCAGCGACCATCATGGTGCCTTGGGTGGCGTAGTCCAAGCCCATCATGAAACCTGTGGCAGTTTGCTTGCCATAAGCCTCCAGAGGGCCGGTCTTGCTGTAGATGTGAGCGATCTTGATTTCTTTGGACTGCGCGAACGCAGAGCCAAAAGCCAAAGCTGCGCACAGCCCGGTCGCGATGAGCGTGGCCTTGCGGACCCAGCGGGAATTTTCCATTTGTCGTCTCCTGTTATGGTTGGTTTACAGAACAAATTTGCACGAAGCGTGCCACACGAAAAACCCTTGATTTCATTGAAGTTTTTTGCAAACCCCAACATTGAAAACTCAATATGCCTATATTTCAGACAACTTGAGTTGTTTAATTATCAGACATATTGCCTGTATTTAAGGCAGTTTCAAGCCTATCGTACAACGTTGCCCGAGAGATCCCTAGCTGCCTAGCCGCCGCCAGTTTGTTACCTTTGCAAGCCTGCAGCGTGGCCGCAATCGCGCGCGCTTCCAGCTCGGCCACTTGGATATCCATGGGGCGAAGCAAGCTGTCCAGCGCGATCTTGGGCGGGGCATTTGCGGGCACAAAATTCGACACCGGTATCTCGGCCGTGGGCTGCACTTGGGCCGCCAGCGGTGTCATTCCACCCTCACGCAGCACCGCCTCCAGTTCGGCCACCTCTATGCGATTGGAGTCGCTGCGCATGGCCACCTGCTCCAGCACATTGCGCAGCTCACGGATATTGCCGCGCCAGGGCTGGGCCTCCAGCAGCGCCAGTGCGGACGGAGCCAACTCAGGCGGCGGCAAGCCGCTGCGCAAGGCCACATCCTCGCCCAACACCTCTAACAAGGCCGCAATATCGCCACGGCGCTCGCGCAGCGGCGGCACACGAATCGGGAGCACATTGAGTCGATAAAACAAATCCTCGCGAAACTGACCCGAGCGCACCAGTTGCTGCAAATCCCGCGACGTGGCGGCAATCACCCGCGCATCAAAAGGAATCAACTTGTTGGAACCCAGGGGTTCAATTTCACCCTCTTGCAGCGCGCGCAGCAGTTTGGACTGCAGCGCCATCGGCATATCGCCAATCTCGTCCAGAAACAAGGTGCCACCATCGGCCAGCCGGAACTTGCCATCGCGCCCCTTGCGGTCTGCGCCGGTAAACGCGCCGGGCGCGAAGCCAAAAAATTCGGCCTCCAGCAAAGTGTCAGGCACCGCCGCGATATTGACGCTGATGAAAGGCCCTGCCGACCGGTTGGAAGCCGCGTGAATAGCGTGGGCCAGCAATTCCTTACCGGTACCAGTCTCGCCCAACAGCAATACCGGGCTGGTGGACTGCGCAGCGCGGCGCGCCTGACGCTTGACCTCGACAGCCGCCGGACTCAGGCCAATGAAACTGGCAAAGGTGTATTTGCTTTGCCGCTGCTTGCCAGTCTTCAGCCGCTGGGTGGCCAGCTCGCGCCGGGCGTCATCCAAGTCACGCTGCAGCAGCGCAAACTTTTCAATCAAGGGCTGTAGTGTGGTCTCGGGGTGGTCAAACAGCACGATGCCCAAAGCACCAATCACCTGCCCTGCCCCGTCGCGCAGCGGAATGCGGCTCACCACAAAGGTGCCTGCGCGGTTGGTCAGCAAGTCAATCAGGATGGGTTTACCGGTTTCCAGCACCTGGTGCATCTGGGTGTTTTGCACGACCTTGGACACCGGGTGGCCGACAAAATCTTCTTCGCGCTCAAAGCCGAGTGCGGGCAAGAAACGCTTGTACTGTTCGTTGATCCACACCACGCGCGCCTGCCGGTCCACCAGCATCATGCCCTCGCTGGCATTGGCAAACAGCTCAAACATGGACCGCGCGGCCAGCTCCAGAATACTGGCAGCGTCGCGGGGTAAGGTATCGGGGATTGGCATGTGAGAATAGTAACGCGCGCTGCATCCATCGCACTCACATGACCACTCCAGAATCTCCGTCTTTTCTTTGCGGGCCTGTATTACAAGCCCACCGCGTGCCAGTCGGCAACCCGGCGATGCAAACCTTAGGCATCACTGACTTCATCATTCCACCCGGAGTCACCTGGCTGGGCGGCGGCGAAGGCCGGGGTAAAACCAGCCTGTTGCGGATTCTGGCGGGGGAGCTAGCATGCCCGCAGAGCGAACTGCGGATCGCGGACTCCACACTGTCTGCGCAGCCCGCCGCCTACCGCCAGCAGGTGGCGTGGTTCGACCCGCACACTGCAGCCTTCGACCAAGTCATGGTGCAAGACTTTTTCAACACGACCGCCAACCGCTTCCCGCGCTGGGACGGGCTGCTACTCGCCCGTCTGACCCATGCCTTGGGCCTGGAGTCACATCAGCACAAGCCGCTGTACATGCTCTCTACCGGCACAAAACGCAAAGTGTGGCTGTGCGCCGCGCTGGCCTCGGGCGCGGCAATCACCCTGCTAGACGAGCCCTTTGCGGCCTTGGATAAAGCCTCCATCGGATGTGTGCTGGATTTTTTGACCGAAGCTGCCAGCCACCCCGCGCGCGCCTGGGTGGTGGCCGACTACCAAGCCCCTGCCGGGGTGCCGCTGGCCCACAGGCTTGATTTGGGCGATTGAGGCCTCAACTGCAAAGCACTTATGACACAACGCCTACCCACCTATTTCATTTCCCACGGCGGCGGCCCCTGGCCTTACATGCCCGAGATGCGCGTGCCGATGCGTGCCTTGGCAGCGTCTCTGGCCGACATGCCACGCCAAATCGGTATGACGCCCAAAGCCGTGCTGATGATCTCCGCCCATTGGGAAGCGCCAGCATTCACCGTAATGAGCAGCCCACAGCCGCCCATGGTTTATGACTATTCAGGCTTTCCACCCAACACCTACAGCGTGGTCTACCCGGCCCCCGGTGACCCGGGCTTGGCGCTGCGTGTGCAGGCTTTGCTGGCGGGGGCTGGTTTAGCCACGGCACAAGACGCCACGCGGGGCTTTGACCACGGTAGCTTTGTGCCGCTGGCGGTGATGTACCCCCAGGCCCAGGTGCCGGTAGTGCAACTGTCCTTAAAACGCGGCCTGAACCCGGCCGAGCACCTGGCTGCAGGTCGCGCCCTGGCCCCGCTGCGTGATGAAGGGGTGCTGATCGTGGGCAGCGGCCTGAGTTACCACAACCTGCGCCAGTTTGGCCCTGCAGCCAAAGCGCCATCGCAGGCATTTGACGCTTGGCTGCAAGCGGCTTTAAAGTCAACGCCCACAGAGCGCGAGGCCGCCATTGCGCAATGGGAAACAGCCCCCGCTGCCCGGTTATGCCATCCGCGCGAAGAGCATCTGCTGCCTCTGATGGTGGCCCTGGGTGCCGCGCATACGGACCCCGCCACTTGCGTCTACCACGAGGACAACATCTTTGACGGAGTCACCGCCTCCAGCTTTCGCTTTGATGCCGCAGCGGCGGGTTGAGCCACACCGCTCAAAAATCAAATTGCTATTGATTTAGGAGCTGCTCCCGCACTATCCACGGCCTGAATTGCCGATTTAGCTCCTAAAACGCAAGACATCAAGGAGCCTAGGTGACCGAGCGTTTTGCGCAGGTAAAAGGAGGAGCCCGCAAAGCGGGCGGGGGACACGGAGCAAAACGCTCGGCCGCCCAGGCTTCTAGCGAGGCCCTTAACGCAACGCTTTACGCTCCGTCCAAGTCTTCAACACCCGTGGCAGCACCAACACGCAAGCCACCACCACCAGCAGCGCCAAAGAGCCCGGCCGCTGCACAAAGATGAGTGCGCTGCCCTCCCCCATCGCGATGGCGTTACGCAACTGCGCTTCGGCCAAGGGGCCCAAAATCATACCCACCACCACCGGAGCGGTCGGAAAGCTAAAACGCCGCATCACCAAGCCCAACACGCCAATGGCATACAACAGGAAAAGGTCAAAGGCGCTTTGGCGCATACCGTAGGCCCCCACGGTGGCAAATATCAAAATGCCGGCATACAGCTGCGGCTTGGGCACCTTGAGCAATTTGACCCAAAAACCCACCAGCGGCAGATTCAGCACCAGCAGCATTACGTTGCCGATATACAGCGATGCAATCAAAGCCCACACCAGCCCAGAAGACGTAGTAAACAGCTGCGGCCCAGGCTGAATGCCATAGTTTTGAAACGCACCCAGCAAAATGGCGGTGGTGTTGGACACCGGAATGCCCAGGGTGAGCAAAGGAATCAGCGCCGTGGTGACCGTGGCATTGTTGGCGGCCTCCGGCCCGGCCACGCCTTCAATCGCGCCTTGGGTGCCGAATTCGGCCAAGTTGTCGCCTTTGGCTAGTTTCTTCTCGGTGGCGTAGCTCAAGAAGGTGGGGATCTCGGTGCCCCCGGCCGGAATACAGCCAAAGGGGGCCCCAATGGCCGTGCCCCGCAGCCACGCAGGCCAGGAGCGTCGCCAGTCTGATCGGGTCATGCTGACGCGGCTCATCTTGTTTTCAGACTCCTTCACACGGCCCTCAAAAAGCACCGCGTGCAGGGCTTCAGCCACCGCGAACAAGCCCACCGCCACCAGCACAATTTCCACCCCATCCAATAGCTCCGGCACATTGGCGGTGTAACGGGCCTGGCCAGTTATCTGGTCCATGCCCACCAGCCCGGCGGCCAAGCCCACAAATAAGGCCGTCAAGCCCCGCACCGTACTTTGACCCAGCACCGCACTCACGGTGGTGAAGGCCAGGAGCATCAGGCAAAAGTACTCAGGCGGCCCCAGCTTCACGGCAAAGTCTGCCACCACGGGCGCAAACAAAGTAACAAAGATGGTGGCAATGGTGCCTGCAAAAAAGGAACCAATGGCCGCCGAAGCCAGCGCGGCTCCCGCACGGCCACTCTTGGCCATCTTGTTGCCCTCCATGGCGGTCACCATGCTGGCGGTTTCACCGGGGGTGTTGAGCAATATGGACGTGGTGGAGCCGCCATACATGGCACCGTAGTAAATGCCTGCAAAAAAGATCATGGAGGCCGTGGGCTCGACCTTGGCCGTAATCGGTAGCAACATGGCCACAGCCGTGGCCGGGCCTATGCCAGGCAACACCCCTACGGCCGTGCCCAGAGCGCAGCCCACAAAGGCCCAAAGCAAATTGACCGGCGTACCCGCCGTGGCAAAGCCCTGCAATAGTTGGTTCCATATTTCCATCAGATCCACCCCGTGTTGGTAAGGCTGGGCAGGTTAATGGCCAGGAATCGGGTGAACATCCAGTACACGGGTGCGGCGATCAGCAGCCCCACCACAGCGTCTTGCACCCAGCTGTTGAGACCACCCGCGCCCTGACCCGCAGCGGTGCCACCTTCAGTGCCGCCTTGTGCATTGCGCATGCCCCGGCACGCCAGCACAAAGCACAGCGCACAACTCACGATAAAACCCAATCGCGTGATGAGTGCCGCATTGATCAAAAGCCCCGCCGACATCCACACAAACCCCATCCAGTAGGGTTTGTCATCGCCGGTAGGCTCGTCCAGGTCGGCAAAACCCGTCGTGCGGGCCTCAAACATCAACATCGCACCGCAGAGCGTCAGCGACACACTCACCACCCAGGGTAAAAAGTTGGGCCCGACTCCAGAGTAGCCCGCGTCCGCAGGAATATCCCAAGCGCCCCAGCCCAGGCCCAGGCCCAGCAGCACAATGCCGCCGGCCACCCCGGTTTGAAACATGCGTGTTTGGTCGCCCATGCTTACACCATGCCCGACAAATGCATCACACCGCGCAAGCTGGCAAACTCCGCGTCCACAAAGTCATCAAAAGGCTTGCCCAACAGGAAGGCGTTGGTCCAACCGTTTTTGACCAGCGCCTCTTTCCACGCGGGCGCTTGCGTCGCTTGGGCTATCAGATTACTCAAGGCACCGCGTTGTGCAGCGGTAATGTCAGACGCACCGTAGACACCGCGCCAGTTGCCCAGCTCCACGTCGTAACCCAGCTCCTTCATGGTGGGTACATCAATACCCGGCAGCCGCTTGGGCGAGGTCACCCCAATGGCGCGCAATTTGCCAGACTTGATGTATTCGGAAAACTCGCTGTAGCCGCTGCCGCCCACTGACACGTTGTTGCCCAAAATGGCGGCTGTCGCTTCGCCGCCGCCCCGGAAGGCCACGTAGTTCACCTTCTTGGGGTCTACGCCCACCTTGCCCGCCAGCATGCAAGCGCAGATGTGCTCGGTGGAGCCGCGCGAGCCGCCACCCCACTTCACACTGCCAGGGTCTTTTTGCATCTGCGCCACCACGTCTTTCATGGTCTTGAATGGCGATTCGGCGGGCACCACAAAAACGTTGTACTCGCTGGTCAGCCGGGCAATGGGCGTGAGTTTGTCTAGCCCCACCTGCGGCTTGCCGGTGATGATGCCGCCCAGCATGACCGCGCCCATCATCATCAGGGAGTTGGGGTCGCCCTTGGAGCCATTGGCAAACTGGGCCAAGCCAATGATGCCAGCGGCGCCGCCTTTGTTGTCGTACTGCACCGTGTCAGCGGCTTTGGCATCGATCAACGCCTTGCCCAATGCGCGCCCGGTAGTGTCCCAGCCACCGCCAGGGTTGGCGGGAATCATCATTTTGAGATTGGCCGCGGCGCGGGCCGACAGGGGCAGCGTACCCGCAGCAGCCATCACCGCCAAAGATTTCAAAAAGACATCACGACGCATGGGAATCTCCTGAGTTTTAAACCGCCTTATGATGCGCCGCCTGCCTGTCATTCCGCTGTCCAAATCTCTAGGGAAAACCCGTATTTCCAATATCCAAGTCCTCTTGGTTGAAGACGATGCCACGCTGGCCGCCGCGCTCAAGCGCAGCCTGGAGCGCGTGGCTATGGACGTGCAGGTCTGTGCAAGCGGGCTCCATGCCGTGGCGCATTGGCAGCACCTGCGGCCGCATATCGTCTTGCTAGACCTGACATTGCCTCAGGTGGACGGGCTGGACGTGTTACGCCACGCGCGCGACGCAGGTTTGAAAACCCCGGTGCTGATACTCACGGCGCGCGGTACGGTGGGCGACCGGATCGTCGGGCTCAATGCCGGTGCGGATGACTACCTGCCCAAACCCTTTGACCTGGATGAGCTGGAGGCCCGCATCCGCGCCCTGGTCCGGCGCACGGCGTCGCTGCCCCAAGCGCCTGACACCAAGGTCACGGTCGGCACCCTGACCTTTGACAAAGCCCAGGGTGCCATTTACTTCCGCCACCAACTGCTAGAACTCACGCCACGTGAGTTAGCCCTGCTTGGAATGCTGATGGGCCATCACGGCCAGGCCGTTGCCA
Organism: Burkholderiales bacterium PBB3; assembly: GCA_002256115.1. Taxonomy (GTDB): domain Bacteria; phylum Pseudomonadota; class Gammaproteobacteria; order Burkholderiales; family Burkholderiaceae_C; genus Allorhodoferax. The sequence continues at coordinate 74,042 of NKIK01000014.1, read as the reverse complement.
AGGAAAGGCTTTTTAGCGCGGTATTCCCCGATGAACTAGATGTGCACTACGAGGCCATTGAAGTGGTGGTCTACCGTCTGCGCAAAAAGTTGACGGACACTGGCGTCACGCTGGTCACGCTACGCGGTTTGGGTTATCTGTTGAAGGCGAGCCTTTAAGGTGAACACTGCGGCACCTGCTACATCGTTGCGGCGCAGTCTCTTGCTGGGTATTCTGGTGCCCGTGCTGTTGTTTGTGCTGGTAGACACCGTGAGCCTGTACCGCCAAACCCTGCAAGCCGTGACGGTGGCATATGACCGTACCTTGCTGGCCTCGGCCAAGGCCATTGGTGAACTTTTGACGGTAGAGGGCGAAGGGCCCCAGGCGGCATTTGCCGCCAGCATCCCTTACTCGGCACTCGAACCGTTTGAAACCGATGGTCGCATTCAACTGACCTACCGGGTGTCCAGCACCGACGGCAAACTCATTGCCGGTGCCGAAGATTTGCCCCCTTGGGTGGGCCGCCTACCCGACCAAGGCCCTTACGCCACGCTGGTAGATTTTTACGATGCGCAGTACCGCGGTGAAGCCGTGCGTATCGCCATCTTGCTGCAGCCCGTAGCCAGCAACACCGGCAAAGGCATGGCTGCGGTGCAGGTGGTGGAGACACTGCAGTTGCGCCAGAGTGCTGCCGCCCAAATCCTCCGGCAGACACTGGTGCGCCAATCCATTTTGATTGCCGTCATCACCTTGGTCGTGTTGCTGGTGGTGCAGCGGGTAACCCGCCCCATACGCAATGTGAGCAACCACATGGCTGAGCGCCCTGAGGATGATTTGACGCCCATCCACGGCGCAGGGCTGCCCGCTGAAGTGCGTCCGCTGGCGGATGCCACCAACCAGTTGATGCAACGCTTACAGCACATGCTGGACTACCAAAAAAAGTTTGTACGCGATGCCGCCCACCAGTTGCGCACGCCGCTGGCCGTGCTCAAAGTGCAAGTGCAGTCCGCCCAGCGCGGCGATATGCCGGCCGATACGGCGCTGGCAGAAATACGCCTGACCGTAGACCGCGCCACGGTGTTGGCCAACCAGATGCTGTCCTTGGCCAAGGTGGAGCAACTGCGCCAACAAAAAGATTTTGCCTGCCTGGAGATGGCCGATACCGTGCGCACCATCGCCCTAGAACTGGCCCCGCTGATTGCCGACAAAGGCCTTGATTTTGAACTCGAAGCCCAGCCCTGCCAGGTCTTGGGGCACGATTGGATGCTAAGGGAGCTGACGCGCAATTTGCTGCAAAACGCGATTCACTACACACCGCCGGGCGGGGTACTCACGCTCGGCGTGCACGTGCAAAACGGCCAGGCCGTACTGCAAATCGATGACTCCGGCCCAGGTCTGCCTGCGGAGCTGCGGGAGCGCTTGTTTCAGCCTTTTGCAGCGGGCAGCTCGCGCTCGGGCAGTGGCTTGGGCCTGACGATTGCGCAGGACATTGTGATGGCCTTGCACGGTGGCATTCAGCTCAACAACCGCGTCGAAGACGGACGCACAATCGGTCTTTCCGCTCGGGTCACCCTGCCACTCTTCAATCAACACACCAGCACATGACGCGAATCGACAAATGGCTCTGGGCCGCGCGCTTCTTCAAAACCCGGTCCCTGGCGACCGAGGCCATCCTCAAAGGCCATGCCCAAGTGGAAGGCAAAGATGTCAAACCATCGCGTGAAATCAAAGTGGGTGACACGCTGGACATTTGGCAGGCGCAAATTCGCAAAACGATTGTGGTTTTGGGCGTAAGCGAACAGCGGGGTTCTGCGCCGGTGGCGCAAGCTTTGTATGCGGAAACTGCAGAGAGTGCAGCCAAACGCGCTGCCGACCAAGAACAGCGCCGCCTGAGCCCGGAGCCCGCCCATAGCATTGAACACGGCCGCCCCACCAAGCGCGACCGCCGTGAGCTCCAAAAACCCTGGGATGACCGTTGGAGCGCGTCAATCGACTAGTTGGCTCCTGGGAGACTGAGGGCCTGGGCGGCTCTGCGCTCTGCTCCGTGTCCCCCGCCCGCTGCGCGGGCTCCTCCTTTACCTGCGCAGAACACAGAGCCGCCCAGGCCCTCAGTCTCCCAACTGCTGCAGTTCGTACAAACGCCGGTAAATGCCGCCGTCCACTTCCATCAACTGGTTATGCGGCCCTTGCTCACTCACCCGGCCATGGTTCAGCACGACGATGGAATCGGCATCGCGGATGGTAGACAGGCGGTGGGCGATGGCGATGATGGTGACCTTGCCGCGCAACTCGTTCAAGGCCTTTTGTACGACCTGCTCGGTCTCGGAGTCAATGTGGGCCGTGGCCTCGTCCAAAAACAAAATGCGCGGCTGCGAGGCCAAGGCCCGCGCAATCGCAATCAGTTGCTTTTGCCCCACCGACAGGCGCGCACCGCCCTCGCCTAGCGGCGTGTTATAGCCGTCTTCGAGTTGCATCACAAAGCCGTGGCAGTGCGCAGCGCGTGCGGCGGTTTCTACTTCGGCATCGGTCAGGGTGCGGCCCATACAGATGTTTTCTCGCACGCTGGCGGCCAGCAAAAACGGATCTTGCGGCACCAGGCCCACATCGGTTCTGAAACCCACATCATCAAAGCTGGCCAGGGCCTGGTCATCGATGCGGATGCTGCCACTTTGTGCCACATAAAAGCGCAGTAGCAAACTCAGCAATGACGACTTGCCACTACCGGTGTGGCCCACCACGCCGTAAAAACCACCTGCCGCAAAGTCCAGGTTAATGTCCTGCAGCACCGGCTGCTCCGGGTTGTAGCCAAAGCGCAGATCACGAATCGCCACTTGGCCCGCCGCCATACGTAGGCCGGTGTTGACCACCGCGGGGCGCGGCTCTTGCAGCAAGGTATTCACCCGCGATGCCGCGACCACCGCCTGCTGCAACTGGCCAAACTGCAAAGTGATTTGAATCAGCGGATCGACCACGCGGCCCACGTAGCTGACGAAGGCGTACAAGATGCCGACCTCAATACCCTGCAGCTCGCGCTGGCCAAAGCTGTACAGCAATGCAATCAGCAGCAGCACATTGAGCAAATCCAACATCGGGCGCAGCAGCCAGGCATTGGCCCGCAATTCATCAATGCGAGCGCCGTAGTGTTGGTTGTTGGTACCGGCAAAGCGCGCGCCAAAGCGGCCTTCGGCATTGCTGGCTTGCAGCACCGCCATGCCCGAAATCGATTCGGCCATCTGGGCGTTGATCTCGCTGCGCTTTTCGCGCGCACGGGCCACGGCCGGGCCACTGGCGCGCTGGTAAAACCAGACGATCACCACCACAGCCGGGAACAGCACCAGCACGATCATCAGCAGACGCCAGTCCAGCCAGGCCATGGCCACCACCGCACCCAGCACCACTATGGAGCTGTCCAGCATCACAAACAGCACCTGCACATACAGGTTCTTCACCTGTTCGGTGTCATTGGTCACACGGCTCACCAACTGCCCGGTGATGGCCTTGTCAAAGAACGCCATCGGCAGCGCCAGCACATGGCCATACACCTGATGGCGCAGACGCTGCACGGATCGCATCGCCACCCCGGCAAACCGCGTGAGCTGGAAATAGCGCACAAAGCTGGCCAACACGCCCGCCACCACCACGCCACCGACCAGCGAGCCCATGCCCAACCAATCCAGGTTGCGCGGTAACAGGTAGTGGTCGATCAGGTGTTTACCCAGCAAGGGTCCCAAAGACTCCAAAGCGGCCGCCACCACCAGCCACAGCGTGCCAACCCACAGGTGGCGGAACTCGGGCGCAGCGCAGCGGCGCAGTAGCGCAATGGCCGAGCGCACGCCGACTGCCTCGTGGCCTTTGGTGTTGGCGTCTGCTTTAAGGGGCGTCAAGGCTGGCCTCCAGTTGTTGGTACTGCCATTGGCTGGCATACCAGGCACCACGCTGTAGTAGCGCCGCGTGGTCACCCGATTCCACCACCCGGCCGTGCTGCAGCACCAGGATGTTGTTCGCGTCCTGCACAGCGCTTAGGCGATGGCTGACGACGATCACCGTGCGACCTTGGCGGGCATCGCGCAAGTGGCCCAGTATCTGCGCTTCGGTTTGGGTGTCCACCGCAGACAAGGCATCGTCCAACAGCAGCAACGGCGCATTCGCCAGCAAGGCACGTGCAATCGCCACGCGCTGACGCTGGCCACCGGAGAGAGTGACGCCCTTCTCGCCCACCGGCGTGTCGTAGCCTTGCGGGAAACGCAAAATTTCATCGTGGATAGAAGCCAGCGCAGCGGCGGCCTCGATCTCAGTCCTCGTCGCGTCGGGCTTGCTCAGCGCAATGTTCTCCGCAATAGAGGCCGAGAACAAAAACGGCTCCTGAGGCACCCAACTGATGGCGCCGTGCAGTGTCTCCAACGTGTAGTCTGCCAGCGCAATTCCGTCCCAAGTCAAGCTCCCCTGGTTTTGTACATACTGGCGCAGCACCAAGCGCAGCAAGCTCGACTTTCCTGCGCCTGTGGGGCCAACGATGCCCAGCGTCTGGCCTGCTGCCAGTGTCACACTCACATCGGTCAAGGCATCGTGGGTTTGGCTGGCGTAACGCAGTGTGATGTTGTTCAGTGCCAGCGTGCCGGGCATCAGGCTGGCCACGGTTCCCTGGTCTTGAATCGACAAGGGCAACTCCAGCACAGGGTGCAGGCGGTCCCAGGCGGCACGGCCGCGCTCCATCAGGGACAGCACCCAGCCGGCCGCAAACATCGGCCAGATCAACTGCCCTAAGTACAAGTTGAACGCCACCAAGGCACCCACACTCAATTGGTCCTGCCACACGAAATAGCCACCGACCGCGAGGGTTAACCCACTGGCCAACACCAGCGAGGTGCCAACCGCTGGCTCATAGGCCGCCTCCCAGCGCTGGGCGCGCAGATTGGCCTCTACGGCGCTGGCGGTGAGTTCGGCAAAGGTGGCGGCGCTGCGCTCTTCCAATCCCAAAGCACGCAGCGTGCGCACGCCGCTCAAGGTCTCTTGCACATGGTCGTTCAGGCGGCTGAAGCGCTCCAGCGAATCGCGAGAGGCCAGGTGAATTTGCTCAGAAATATGCCAGAACGCGACTGCCATGAACGGGAACGGCAGCAAGGCCACGACCGCGAGGCGCCAGTCCACCCCCAGAGTCATCATGGCCACGACCATCACCAAGGTCAGCGTGCCGTCAAAACCGGCCAGCATGGCCTCGCCTGCCGCCATTTCCACAGCGTCCACGTCATTGGTGGCCAGGGCCATCAGATCCCCAGTGCGCTGCTGCTGAAAGAAGCTGGGGCCTTGCAAACACAACCGGGCATAGAGTTGGGTGCGCAGCTCTACTCCGAGCTTGTAGCTGGCTGCAAACAATTGCATGCGCCAGCCCACTCGCAAAAAGTAAATGCCGATACCGCACAGCAGCAGCAAACCCAGTTTTTGGTAAAGCGCCGGGCCCGTCACATCACCGCGCGAGAGACCATCGACCACCGAGCCCACCAGGCGCGGCACCACCACGGTCAGCACCGCCACGGTGGCCAGCATCAGCCCGGCCACGATGTAAGCGCGCCAGTGGCGGCGAACAAACGATGCAATCAACGCGTAAAGCGGCATTCAACCCTCAAATGATTTGCAGAGACAAAAAAGCCCCGCAACACGAGTGTTACGGGGCTGATTTGGCGGAATCGGAGAGATTCGAACTCTCGATGAGGCTCTACACCCCATACTCCCTTAGCAGGGGAGCACCTTCGGCCACTCGGTCACGATTCCTAAAAACAACCAAGATTATCGCACGACTCGGGGCCGTTTTTTACGCCGGTACCTGGTCCAGGTCAAAAGCTTTGTGCAAAGCGCGCACAGCCAACTCCATGTACTTCTCATCAATCACCACAGATGTCTTGATTTCCGAGGTGGAGATCATCTGGATGTTGATGCCTTCTTCACTCAACACGCGGAACATGCGGCTGGCCACACCGACGTGGCTACGCATGCCGATACCGACGATAGAGACCTTGCAAATTTTGGTGTCGCCGACCACTTCTTGCGCGCCCAGAGTTGGGAGCACGGTTTCTTTCAGCAAATCAATGGTCTTGGCGTATTCGCTGCGGTTGACCGTGAAGCTGAAGTCTGTCTTTCCGTCTTTGGAAATGTTCTGGATAATCACATCCACTTCAATATTGGCATCGGCCACAGCGCCCAGGATTTGGTAGGCAATGCCGGGTTTGTCGGGCACGCCCAACACGGAGATTTTGGCCTCATCGCGGTTAAACGCGATGCCCGAAACAATGGCTTGTTCCATGTTTTCGTCTTCCTCAAAAGTAATCAGGGTGCCGGACTTGGCTTCCTCGTTGATGTCGATGTCCCAGGGTGTGAAGCTGCTCAACACCCGCAATGGAACCTTGTACTTGCCCGCAAATTCGACCGAACGAATCTGCAGCACTTTGGAGCCCATGGATGCCATTTCCAGCATCTCTTCAAAGCTCACGGTTTTCAGGCGACGGGCTTCGGCCACCACGCGCGGGTCGGTGGTGTAAACGCCATCCACATCGGTGTAGATCAGGCACTCGTGCGCCTTCATGGCGGCAGCCACGGCCACGGCTGAAGTATCGGAACCACCGCGCCCCAGCGTGGTGATGTTGCCCAAGTCGTCCATGCCCTGAAAGCCGGTCACGATGACGACCTTGCCAGCGGACAGATCGGCACGCACTTTCACGTCGTCGATCGACTCGATACGGGCCTTGGTGTAAGCGCTGTTGGTGCGAATCGGCACTTGCCAGCCCGCATAGCTCACCGACTCCATACCTTCCGATTGCAGCGCAATGGCCAGCAGCGCACTGGACGCCTGCTCACCCGTAGCCGCCAACATATCCAACTCACGGCCATAGGCTTCGCTGTGTTTAGACGGAGCCAACTCTTTGGCCAGGCCCAGCAAGCGATTGGTTTCCCCGCTCATTGCGCTGGGTACGACCACCATTTGGTGGCCGGCGCGCGCCCATTTGGCGACGCGTTTGGCGACATTGCGGATGCGGTCCGTAGAACCCATCGACGTGCCGCCGTATTTGTGAACAATCAGTGCCATGAAATCTAAAAATTTTGGAGCAAAACCTAGGGATTGTACCAAGTCAACACCGGGCCCCTGCTTTGCACAAAGCCATGACCCACCTTGATGTGAATGCGGTGTCCGCGTGTGGTGCACGCCTGCACCTGGGACTGCAATTCACCAAGCTGGGCCGTACTGGGGATGACGTGCCAGGCGTGTTTAAGCCAATGCCGTAGCACATTGGCCTGGCGCGCGCTGCCGTGCTGTTGGCAGAGTTGTTGCAAAGCTTTGATTTTGGGCAAACCGTCATCCCGCGCTACCAGCAGCCAGTCTTCGCTAGCCAGGTCATTGAGCAACGCTTGCCCTTGCGCGGCGTGGCTGGCGCTGCGGGCAAAGGTATCCAGCATTTGGGGAAATGCGGCCTGCAATGCTGGCATGACCTGCGCACGGATGCGGTTGCGGGTGTAGCGCACATCACTGTTGGTCGGATCTTCGCAAAACGGGATGCCGCGCTGTAGGAGCCAGTCACGAATGTGCTGACCCGCTACACACAGCAAGGGGCGGTAGAACTGCAGCCCGTCGCGCTGCCAGTGCGCAGGCATGCCGCTCAGTCCTGCCAAACCCGCGCCGCGGCTGAGGGCCAGCAGCAACGTCTCGACTTGGTCATTGGCATGCTGTGCAATTGCTACTGATTTAGTAGCTGCTCCCGCAGTATCCATGCGGGCTAGAGCATCAAAAGCATTGTATCTGGCGGCCCGGGCAGCATCTTCAGGGCTTTGACCGCTGGCGGCAGAGGCGTCCACCCGCAGGACCTGCAAAGGCACTTGCAGGCTGGCACACAGACGCTCACAGTGGGATTCAAAGTCGACGGCAGCGGCCTGCAAGCCATGGTTGATGTGCCAGGCTTCGACCTGACCCGGCCACTTCTCGGCACAGGCTACCAACAGTGCGGTGGAATCAGCACCGCCGCTCAGCGCGACGGCCAACGGCAGGGGCGGAGAGAAATCTTGCAGAGCCGCGGCGAAAGATTGCGTCACACCCTTATTTGGACGCGGCCTTGGTATCGGTGAAGCGGCCGTAGCTTTGCAGGCGGTCGTAGCGGCGATCCAGCAGTTCTTTGACCTTCAGGTCGCTGATCTGGCGGAAAGCCTCGCTCAGGGCGCGCTTCAGGAAGGCCGCGGCCTGCTTGGTGTCGCGGTGGGCACCGCCCACAGGCTCATTGACGATCTTGTCGACTAAGCCCAGTGCTTTCAGGCGGTGGGCAGTAATGCCCAAGGCGTCGGCAGCGTCCTGCGCCCGGTCCGAGGTTTTCCACAGGATGGAGGCACAACCTTCGGGGCTGATGACCGAGTAAATCGAGTACTGCATCATGATGACCTGGTCGGCCACCGAAATCGCCAGCGCGCCACCCGAGCCGCCTTCACCAATGATGGTAGTGACGATGGGCACTTCGAGCTGGGCCATCTCGAAAATATTGCGGCCAATGGCCTCGGACTGGCCACGTTCTTCGGCGTCGATACCGGGATAGGCACCCGGCGTGTCCACGAAAGTAAATACTGGCAGCTTGAATTTTTCAGCCAGCTTCATCAGGCGCAGGGCCTTGCGGTAACCCTCGGGCTTGCTCATGCCAAAGTTGCGCAGACCGCGCTCCTTCGTGTCACGGCCTTTTTGCTGGCCAATCACCATGCAGGGCGTGCCGTTGAAGCGGGCCAGGCCACCCACGATACTTAAGTCATCAGCAAAGTGGCGGTCGCCGTGCAGCTCTACAAAATGGGTGAAAATTTCTGAGACGTAATCCAGCGTGTAAGGGCGCTCTGCGTGGCGGGCAATCTTGGTGATTTGCCAGGGCGTCAGATCGCTGTAGATGTCCTTGGTGAGCTGCTGGCTTTTCTTGCTCAGTTGCTCAATTTCGGCCGAAATATCGACGGCAGATTCGTTCTGCACATAGCGCAGCTCTTCGATTTTGTTGTCCAGTTCGGCAATCGGTTGCTCAAAATCCAGAAATGTCTTCTTTGCCATAGTTACATCCTTCTTAGTTGGGGACAGAGCTAAAGATCTGTCCCGCAAGAACACCCTTGATCAGTTGAGGACAGAGCTGAAGATCTGTCCCGCAAGGTCTCAGTAAGCCACCTGCACCGGGTCCAACGAGCGCCAAATATACCAAGTTGCCACACTGGCATAGGGTGCCCAGGCGGCAGCCACCTCGCGCGCATCGCTGCGGCTGACCGCATCACCCGAAAAATAGTTCTGGCTGATACCGGTAATCAGACCGACATCGTCCAGCGGCAGCACATTGGGTCGCATCATATGAAAAATCAAAAACATCTCGGCCGTCCAGCGGCCAATGCCGCGAATCGCCACCAGCTCTTCAATGATGGCGTCGTCGCTCATGGTTTCCCAAGCTTTGACGTGCAAGGCACCGTTCTCAAAGTGCAGGGCTAGGTCCACCAAGTATTCGACCTTGCGTGCGCTCAAGCCGGCAGCACGCATATCGTCAATTTTGAGCTTGAGCACGCTGGCCGGGTCCAACTTGCGCGGCAGCAGCTCAAAGCGATCCCACACGGTCTGGGCGGCCTTAACTGATATTTGCTGGCCCACAATGCTGCGCGCCAGGGTCACAAAAGCATCGCCGCGGGTTTGCAGGCAAGCGTCGCCAAACTGAGGAATCAGGCGCTTCATCACCCGATCCTTCTTCATCAAGTGCTTGCAGGCGTCCTCCCAAAAATCGGGCGTCACCTGAGTCGGCTCTTTTTTCTTCGACGGGGCCATTACTGCCCGGCTTCCCAGGTCGTTCCGGTCGCAGCATCCTTGAGCACGATGCCTTGTGCCAGCAAATCCTTGCGGATCTGGTCAGCGCGCGCAAAATCACGCCCCAGTTTAGCGGTGGCGCGCTCGTCAATCAGCGCTTGAATAGCAGCGGGGTCTACCGAAGAACCCCCTTGCAAAAACGCCTTAGGGTCGCCCTGCAGCAAGCCGAGACAAGCGGCCAAGTCATGCAACAAACCGGCCAATGCCGCAGAATGGCTGCGGTTGACTTCCGTGGCCAATTCAAACAGCACAGCAATGGCTTCGGGTGTGCCAAAGTCTTCGTCCATGGCCACTTTGAAGCGCTCCGCAAACGGCTGCGTCCAATCGATGGCGGCAGGCGCTGCGGGCGGTACCAAATCCAAGGCCGTGTAGAGACGCTTCAAGGAATTGCGGGCGTCGTCCAGGTGGGCATCGCTGTAGCCAATGTCGGACCGGTAATGGCCGCGTACCAGGAAGTAGCGCACGGTTTGGGGGTCGTATTTCTTCAGCACATCGCGGATAGTGAAGAAATTACCCAGACTCTTGGACATTTTCTCGTTGTCCAGTTGCACCATGCCGTTGTGCATCCAGACTTGGGCCATGGGCTTGCCCGTCACGCCTTCGGTTTGTGCCAGTTCGTTTTCATGGTGGGGGAATTGCAAATCTGCCCCGCCGCCGTGGATGTCAAAACTCTCACCCAGAGTCTGCCCACACATGGCCGAGCATTCAATATGCCAACCGGGGCGGCCCACGCCGTAGTCGTGGCCTTCCGTCGTGCCACTCCATTTGGCATCCTGCGGTTCAGAGGCTTTTGCGGCCTTCCACAGCACAAAGTCCAGCGGGTCGTTCTTGCCATCGTCCACGGCCACACGCTCACCAGCGCGCAAGCTCTCCAGCGATTTGCCAGACAGCTTGCCGTAGCCTTCAAATTTGCGCACCGCGTAATTCACATCACCCGAAGCGGACTTGTACGCCAAACCATTGGCCTCCAATTGCGCAATCATGGCCAGCATTTGCGGCACATACTGGGTGGCACGCGGCTCGATCGTGGGCGGCTCAATGCCCAGGCGGCCAATGTCCTCATGCATCACCGCAATCATTTCCTCGGTCAGCGCGCGGATGGGAATGTTGCGCTCCAGCGCACGGCGGATGATCTTGTCGTCGATATCCGTCACATTGCGCACATAGGTCACCCGGTAACCACTGGCTTTGAGCCAGCGCTGCACCACGTCGAAGGCCATGGCCATGCGGGCGTGGCCAATGTGGCAGAGGTCGTAAATGGTCATGCCGCAGACGTACATCCGCACATGGCCAGGCTCTAGCGGGGCAAAAATCTCGGGGGAACGCGACAGCGTGTTGTAAATGCGCAAACTCATGGGTTAAATAGCAGGACATCCGAGTCGGCATTCCGTTCGGCCTGCCGCAGCATCAGGATATCGTGGGGTAAAGGGTAAGTCTCGGGTCTTTGGCGAAAGGGATTCTGCGACCCCCTCAGCTACAATCCAGCGCAGTATAAAGCCCCTGCCCCAGCGGCTTTTTTCGGCGCAATTCTCCAAAGGTTTTATGAAGCACGTCCGCTCCTACGTCACCCAGTCACTTCGCGCAATGACCTTGGCCGCCACGCTGGCCGCCCCACTTGCTTTTGCAGACGACTACTCCGACGTATCGCAGTTGGTGCGATCAGGCAAGCTTGCCGACGCCCTGGCCAAGGCGGACCAGTACCTAGTTGCCAAACCGCGTGACCCGCAAATGCGCTTTCTGAAGGGCGTCATACAACGTGACAGCGGTAAAACAACGGATGCCATAGCAACCTTCTCACGCCTGACTGAAGACTATCCAGAGCTACCAGAGCCCTATAACAACTTGGCCGTGCTGTACGCCGGCCAGAGCCAATTTGACAAGGCGCGCACAGCCCTTGAAATGGCCATCCGTACCAACCCCAGCTACTCCACCGCCCATGAAAACCTGGGCGATGTCTATGCCAAGCTGGCCAGCCAGGCTTATTCCAAAGCCTTGCAGTTGGACAATGAGAACCAAGCGGTTGCGCCCAAGTTGGCTCTGATTCGTGAACTATTCAGCCCTCAGAGCGGTAAGCCAGGTAAACCGCCAGTCGCGACTCCGAGTGCCACAAAACCATTAATAACGGTACCTGCTGTGGCACCCACACCGAGTGCGACAACCGCACCTGCTACGGCCACTGTTACGCCGCCCGCAGCGGTCAAGCCCGCCGAAAGCGGCGGTACGACCAGCCAAGAGGTTGAGTCCACCGTAAAAGCATGGGCCGCCGCCTGGGCTTCAAAAGACGTGAAGTCCTACTTGGCTTTGTACGGCAAAGAGTTCAACCCGCCAGGAAATCTGAATCGCAGTGCGTGGGAGCAGGAACGCCGCCTCAAGATTTCGAGCAAGTCCAAGATTGAGGTCAAAATCGAAGGCCTGTCCATCGATGTGTCGGGCGACAAAGCCACCGTGAAATTCCGCCAAGATTACAAGGCGGGCTCACTGGCTGTATCCAGCCGGAAAACCCTAGAGCTGCTGAAGCGCGCTGACCGCTGGCAAATTGTTAAAGAGACTGTCGGCGGTTGATGGTTTCCTTGCGCTTTTCGCTCTGCTGGAGCCTGCTTCTGTGCCTCACCCTTTTCAGCGGTGCAGCGCTTGCTAAAAAAGACCCTCACCGTAAGGCCAAAGCGGTACCTGCCGTGCAGCCCAATGAGACAGCCGCGGCTGACGGTGCCGCTGAAGCACGGCTGATCGACATTTATGTGTTGATCGGCCAAGGTCGTCTGCAGCAGGCTTTGCAAAAGGCTGGCAGCCTCGTTGAGGACATTCCGCATTTTCAGTTGGCGCAATTGGTTTACGGAGACTTGCTGGCTGCGCGGGTGCGGCCGCTGAACGCCCTCGGAGATGTGCCTGCACCCATGGTGGCCTCCGCCGGACCAGCTCTTAAGGATTTACGGGAGGAATCGCAAAAGCGCATGAAAGCGCTGCACGAACGCCCGCCCAAGGGCGCGGTTCCTTCACAGTTTCTGGCTTTGTCGCAACGCTCCAAGCACGCCATCGCGGTGGACGCGTCACGCTCGCGCTTGTATTTGTTTGAGAATGGCACTGGCGGCTTGAAACTGTTGGCCGACTATTACATTTCGGTCGGCAAAGCAGGCACCGCCAAAGCCAGCGAGGGGGACCAAAGAACGCCGCTCGGGGTGTACTACATCAGCAGCAACCTGGACCCCAAGTCGCTGAAGGACTTTTATGGCTCGGGAGCCCTCCCTCTGAACTACCCCAATGTGCTGGATACCAAACGCGGCAATACGGGTGGCGGCATCTGGTTGCACGGCACACCACCCAAACAATTTGCACGCGCACCCCAAGCCACGGATGGTTGCGTTGTTTTGGCGAACCCGGATTTGGAGCGCATCATTCGCACGGTCGAAGTACGGTCTACGCCGGTGGTGATTGCGCAACAGCTGCAATGGATTTCGCCACAGGCCGCCCAGGCCGACAGCAAACCGTTCGAGGACGTATTGATGGCGTGGCGAAACGCAAAAACATCAGGGAACTTGCAGCAAACGCTGTCCTACTACACCCCAGATTTCAGTAGCAATGGCAAGAACCTAGACCAGTGGACCGCGCGGCTGAAAGCAGAAATGGCCCAAATGGTGGGGCGCACAACGCAAATCAAGGATGTGTCCATGCTGCGCTGGAACGACAGCGCTGAAACCATGGTGGTCACATTTGGTGAGGTGGCAGACGGCACACGCTCCGGCACCACCAAACGACAATACTGGATTCGCCAAGATAAACAATGGAAAATATTTTTTGAAGGAGTTATTTAATGCAAACCTCAGTTTCTGGTATCGCACGCCGATTGTTCTTGGGCGTATTTTCAATGGCTGTTTTGGCATCTCCAGTGCTGGCCCAAACACCAGCACCCAAGGTGATATTCCAAACCACACTGGGCGAATTTGTGGTTGAGGTCTATCCAGACAAAGCCCCAAAAACAGTCGAAAACTTCTTACGCTATGTCAGCGCAAAGCAATATGACGGGACGATTTTTCACCGTGTGATCCCCAACTTTATGGTGCAGGGTGGTGGCTACAACGCCAAGTTTGAAGAGAAAATTACACGCCCGTCCGTGCCACTGGAAGCACAAAACGGTCTGAAGCATGAGTTGGGCACCATTGCCATGGCACGCACCAACGACCCCAACTCCGCGCGCGCGCAGTTCTTTGTCAATGTCAAAGAAAACCCCTTCCTGAATGCTAAGGGTTCCTCTGACGGTTACACCGTGTTTGGTCGCGTCGTATCTGGCATGGAAACCATTCAAAAAATCAAGGAAGTGCCCACCGGATCAGGCGGCCCTTTCCCCACCGATGTTCCGAAAACTACCGTTCTTATCAACTCAGCCACCCTGGTGAAATAAATCATGAGCAACCCGCAAGTCGAACTCCACGTCACAAATTACGGCGTGATCACCCTTGAACTCGACCAAGACAAAGCACCCAAGTCCGTGGCTAATTTTTTGGCCTATGTTGGCAAAGGTCACTACAACAACACCATTTTCCACCGCGTCATTCCTGGCTTCATGGTGCAAGGCGGCGGTATGGAGCCCGGCATGGCCCAGAAGACCTGCGATGCGCCGATCGAAAATGAGGCTAACAACGGCCTGAAAAACAAAAACTACACGGTGGCCATGGCCCGTACCGGTGACCCGCATTCCGCCACGGCTCAGTTCTTCATCAACGTATCCGACAATACCTTTTTGAACCACACCGCACCCAACTCGCAAGGCTGGGGTTATGCCGTGTTCGGCAAGGTCGTGAAGGGCTCTGACGTGGTGGACAAAATCAAGGCCGTGGCTACGGGCCGCAAGGGCTTTCATGACGATGTCCCCAAAGAAGATGTGATCATTGAAAAGGCCGTGGCACTCTAAGCCACAAAAACAGGACCAGCCCGGGATGGAACTCCAGGCACCATCCCATTGGCGGGCCATTGACTTCATCTCCGACCTGCACCTGCAGGCTACGGAGTTGAAAACGCTCCAGGCTTGGCAGCACTATCTCCAATCCACCACGGCCGACGCCGTGTTTATATTGGGTGATTTGTTCGAAGTCTGGGTCGGCGATGACGCGATCGATGCGCCCTCTTCCTTCGAGCGGCTTTGTACGCAAACCTTGCGTAAGGCGTCTGGCAGATTAGCTTTGTACATCCTGCATGGCAACCGCGATTTCCTAATGGGGCAAGCCCTGATGCAAGCGGCTGGAGCAACCCTCATTGCAGATCCCACGGTGCTGCACTTTGCAGACCAACGCTATCTGCTGACCCATGGCGACGCTTTGTGTCTGGAAGATACGGCGTACTTGGCATTTCGGGAGCAAGTGCGCAGCGCCGCATGGCAAATCGCGTTTTTAGAAAAACCACTGTCAGAACGGCAGGCCTTGGCCCGGCAAATGCGCAGCCAAAGCGAGCTGCGCAAACGAAGCGGCGTGGAATATGCTGATGTCGATGCTGGCGCGGCAGACCGGCTGTTGCTGGATTCTGGAGCGGAGACCATGATTCACGGCCACACCCACAAACCGAACCACCATGCACTGGGCGGCACACGGTCGCGCTGGGTACTGAGTGATTGGGATTTAGACCACCCACCGGCACGTGCCGATGTACTCAGAATTGCACAAGGGCAGCCGCAACCCTACCGATTGGACCCAGTTACGCTGGGGCCCAAGACGCCGGGTTGACTTCGTCTATTTGCCATGGGTCCAGAAACTGCTCTGCGTAGCGACGGTAGACACCCTGATTCACAAAAACATCGAACAGGTCTGGGTCGATGTGACCACCCGTGCGAAATTTGTGCATGATGCCCATGGCCTGCGACAGCTTCATGCCCTGCTTGTAAGGGCGGTCTTTGGCGGTTAAGGCTTCAAAAATATCTGCAATACCCATCACCCGCGCCTGCACCGACATTTGGTCGCGCGTCAGGCCTTTGGGGTAGCCCTTGCCATCCATGCGCTCATGGTGACCACCTGCATATTCAGGCACGTTGCGCAGGTGCTTGGGCCAGGGCAATTGCTCCAGCATTTTGATCGTGGCAACGATGTGGTAATTGATGGTGTCGCGCTCAGCTGATGTTAGCGTGCCACCACGCACCGTAAGGTTCTCGATCTCATCGCTGGAGAGAAACTCTGTCTCTACGCCATGCGCATTGCGCCAGCGTCGGTTGCTGCCCATTTCCCGCACGCGCACGAGGTCCGCGTCTTTCATGAACTCAGCACCCTTGTTAACCTCGCGCAGGAAGTTTCGGTCGCTGTTAAGGACCTCTATCGCCGCACGGCTGGCGGCAGAAATCTGTGCCTCCACAGCCGCATCCTTCACATCACGCAGAGCAAGTTGCTCACGCAATGCTGATATTTCAATGTCGCGCTTCAGCACCTCAAATCGTGTATCCACCAAATCAATGCGGTCGAACAGGGTTTGCAGTTTGGTTGCTTTATCCACCACATGCACGGGGGTGGTGACCTTGCCGCAGTCGTGCAGCAAACCGGCAATTTTGAGTTCGTAGCGGTCTCGATCATCCATGGTGAAATCGGCCAAGGGACCGTCACGCGTGGCGTTAACGGCCTCTGCCAGCATCATGGTCAACGCCGGTACACGTTGGCAATGCCCACCGGTGTAATGCGACTTTTCATCAATCGCCAGATTGATCAGGCTAATGAACGACTCAAACAGCGTTTCCAACTGCACCATCAAATTGCGGTTGGTAATTGCAATCGCGGCCTGAGACGCCAAGGACTCCGCCAAACTCTGATCCGCCATTGAGAATGGCACCACAGAGCCAGTACCGGGGTGTATGGCATTGATGAGCTGCAAAACACCAATCACATCGCCTTCGTGGTCTTTCATGGGTACCGCCAGGAAAGACTGCGACCGGTAACCGGTGCGTTCGTCAAATTGCCGTGTGCCGGAAAAGTCGAAATTCGGCTCGTTGTAGGCGTCTGCAATATTGACGGTTTGGTTGTGAATGGCCGTGTAGGCAGCGACCAAGGAGTCATTGGAGCGGCCGTTAGCATCCTTGAGCGGGAGGTTAGGGAAGTTAATCGACCTCTCGGAGGTACCGCCCATTGCAATGTGCAAGGAGTCCGTACGAAGAATCTCAAACTGGAGCTGCTGCCCATCGGGGGTTACACGGTACAGGGTACCGCCATCTGCATGGGTGATGGTTTTGGCGGCAATCAGTATGCTTTCCAGCAAATGCGTGATGTCCCGCTCTTTGGACAACGCCGCGCCAATCGCGTTCAATTGCTCCAAGCGTTTGAGTAAGTCTTCTATGGAATCCACGGGTTACCCCCTTGCTTCAATAATCACGCCCAAAAACTACTTCTTCATCAAAACCTTCAAGGCATTTTGCACACGTCTGGCTGTCGGCGCATCAAAATCTGCAGCCAGTACCGTCATCGTGTCCTGACCCCATGTTTCCGCAGGGGCGGGCGCATTGCGTTTGGTCAACAGTTGCAATTGCAACATGCGTCTGGCACTCAAATGTTCGGCGGGGGTAGGCACCTCCGCCGCCATTTCCAAACGCAAAACTGCTTGCGCCATAGGCTCGGCGGCACCCACAGAGGCAGGCGCTTCCAGTGCTTTAGTCCACGCCGTCCGTGTAGCCCCTCCGATCTTGGCACCTAGCTCCTGCGGGCTGGGCACCAAGGAGCTGTCTCGCTTCTCCCAGGCGGTTAACAGCTGCGTCAGGGCTTCACCATGGGCCTGAGCGGCCAGTTTGCGCAGCGCAAACTGGGCGTTGTCGAGGGCGTCACGCTGGGCACGAAAGGCCGTATCACCCAAGCGCGGGGCGTCTTGCCAAGGCGTTGCGTTGTGGTCACGGCCACCATCACGCGGACCACGTCCAGCCGAAGCGCCGTGTGGCCCAGCGTCGCGCCCTGGGCGGCCCGCATCTTTGCGATCACCAAATTTGCCACCGCGTCCCATGGGCGCAGCGGGCGCTTCTTTGCGCATACCGGGGCGGTCATCACCGCGCACAGCCACGACGGGTTTGGGAGCGGGTTTGACTGCAACCACGGGTACTTCGGCGGCTACTTCAGCTGCACCATCTGCTACATTTTCAGTAGCTGCTCCCGCAGATTCCACGGGGGTCTCAGGCGTATTTGGCACTAAATCCGTAGATTGAACCATGGCCTTGGCTGCGGCTTCATGCTTGCCTGCGGCCTGCACATCCGCTTGGGCAGTCGCCTGACCATGGAGTGCAGCTTCCAATGCAGCGACTGCCGTGCGAATGGCCTGCGCATCACCACTGGCGTTAGCGGCCTCCAGTGCTTTAGCGGCCTGCAGAACCACTCGGTCACGGGCACCCAAAGCGGTTTCTGCCGCCTCACGCTCCGAAGATTTGCGGTTGAAAGCTTCGTCAATCGGCTTGCGAAAAGCGTCCCACAGCTTTTGCTCTTGGCGGCGGTCAATAGGCACCGCATGGGCCTGGGCTTGCCAGCGCTGTTGCAAAGCCCGCACCGCGTCAACCCGCAGAGCAGGGCTAGCACCCAAAACTTTCGCCTCTTCGATCATCGCCTGGCGCATGGCCAAGCTCTGAGCCTGCAGAGCTTCCAGCGGCGCGGCGGCTTTAGAGATAGCCGCCTTCCACAGGGGTTGCATCTCGGCAAAAGCCTTTTCGCCCAAGTGGCCAGCTTCGCGCCAGCGGTCGCCAAACTGGTGCAGGATACGGTTAAAGCCCTTCCAATCATCGTCCAGCGCGGTCGGGTTAGCGGCAGCCCAAGCGTTCAACTCTTCTATCAGTGCCAAACGCTGGGCTTTGTTCTCAGCAGATTCGGCTTTGACCTTCTCCAACCAGGCGGCGACCACCTTGTAGGCTTCGTTGCAAGCCTCATCAAAGCGCTTCCACAACGCGTGGTTGGGCACGCCGCCTTGGTCGGTCTGCTTCCATTGGTCGCGCAGGGTGCGCAGTGACTCTTGCATCTTGCGTCCGCCGATGGCTTGGCCTTCGGGGCGCTTCAGCAAACCCTCGGCCTTGGCGACCAGCTCTTCGCGCAATTGGTCTGCGCGCCAGCGCTGCCAGCCTTCCAATTCGCCCGCAGCGCCCAGGGCCGCGTGAGCGCGGTGCTCCAGTTTGTCGTCAATGACGCGACCAAATTCCTTCAGGGCACCACGTAGCGCGGCGGCAGCACCGGCACTGGCTTTGCCATGGCCTTCCGCGATCTCGGTTTCCAGTGTGGTCAGTACTTCTTGCACCGCGGCGTTGGCCTTGGCACGCACTTCGGGGTCCAGCTTAGGCTTGGCGGCTTTAGCCGGGGCTTCGATAGGAACGCCACGGGCTACGCGCAACTCATTGGCCCACATAGGCACGGGTGGCAAAGGCGCAGCAGCGTCGTGCGAGGCCGCAATCGCTTGACCCAAAGCGGCCTGGAAGGCATCCCACACGACCAACAACTGAGCGCGGGAAGCATCCAACAACGGCGGGAATTTGGCGTCTACACTGGGCCAACTGGCGTCATCTGCCAAGGCAGCGGCTTGGGACTGCCAGTGCTCCACATCCGCCTTCAGGGCTTCCAAGGCGGCTTGGGCATCGGCCCATGACTTGGTGGATAAGACCTCAATGCGCTGAGCCAGCAAAACTGCGGCCTCGCGCTGCACCTGCACTTGGCGCTGCAGGTCTTCGACCACACGTACGCGCTCGACCAATTGGGTTTTGAGGCTTGCCAAGGGCTCTTTGCTCAGGGGTGCCCCCGCTTTGGCAGCATCCCTCTGCCACGCCATGGCATCGGCAATATTGAGCTTGGCGACTGCCAGCAAAGTGGTGGCCTTGTCGGCCCACTCAGCAGCCAAAGACTCCTGGCCCTTGGCGCGCTTGGCTTCGTCCAGCTTCTCTCGCACCAGCTTGGCAGCGCCCTTGTCTTTGATGCTGAGTTCTTTGAACACCTCAGCCAAAAGTTCGTGCCCGGGTTGGGTCAGCAACCAGTCGCGCACCCGAGAGGCTCGCTCGCCCGCTGTAGGCGCGGAGAAGGCACCACCAGTCAAACTGTCCAGTTGGGCTATATCGTTATTTTTAGTTGAGGAAGTCGACGTCACGGTGGGCTCAGAATTAGGGTGAAAGAAATTTACAGCCCTGTATTTTCACCGCGAAATGCGTCCGGCTCCAAGGTATTTGCCATAGAGCCTACGGACAGCTCTATACAGAGGGTCGAATGCACGTTCACCAACAAGAAAGCCCGGGCCCCAACCAGTTGGTGGAGGCACCGAGCTCGACAGCGGGCCAAAGGCCCTTGCTGTCTAGTCATGTTCTGGGGGAGATTGAAGTCCCACAGAACAAAAGAAGCAATAGATTGCCTCAAAAATCGCCGGGGCCGCTTTATCGCGAGGCCCTGCTGGGCCCGGACTGGCTACTGCCGACTAAACGCCTGAATTCACAGGCAGCCGGAGTTTAGGCAGCCACCCGCGGGATTTCAAATTGAAATTTCAATGGATTTTCAGAGTTTGATTGGTACAAATGGGCAATCGCACAATCCGCCGCAAACCCGCATGGCGTCTGCCTTTCAGCAATCTAACGATCAAAAATAGAATAAAGACCCTAGTTGATATTGTTGACCAGGCATAACAAAGCCACCTAGAATCCGCCCCGATCCCTGATTCGTCTAGGGATTACCCGAATCCGCTGCCGAACCCGGCATATTCAAATCGCTGCACATGTCGTTCCGACGCCGCAGGATATTGATAGCGTACCAACCCAAACGGGAGTCTGAAGCGCGACCATGCCCTGCATGGCCAACACCAGGACCCACGCCTAAGAAGGAAGAGCTATGACAGCGACTCAAAAATTCACCAAGGGCCTGCGAGTCTTCGCAAGCGATATTGCCCAAGGTTTCTTTGAAATTACACACAACGGGTTTGCCCTTTTGGGTCTGGCCGTGATGTTTGCAGTGATCACCCTCACCGCCCGCCCCGAAATGCGCCAAGCCGGTGAAGTCCAGTTGATGAGCTGGCTTCAAGATCGTCAACAGGCTGTCTATGGCATGCCTGTGGAGCCAGTGGCTGTAGAGCGCGCTACTGCCACCAACCCCAAAGATCTGCCCAAGCAACAGGCAGCGGTGGCCTACTGGCTTAGCCGCAAGTACAACGTGGCACCTGAGCCCATTAGCGCTTTGGTGGCAGAAGCCTATGAAACCGGCAGCCGGACCAAGCTGGACCCAACACTTATTTTGGCCATCATGGCTATTGAGTCTGGCTTCAACCCCTTTGCCCAAAGCCCAGTAGGCGCGCAAGGCCTGATGCAGGTAATGACCAAGATTCATAGCGACAAGTACGACGGCTTTGGCGGAAAGCTGGCAGCTTTCGATCCAGTGTCCAATCTGCGCGTCGGCGTAAAAGTGCTGCAAGAGTGCATTTCTCGCGCAGGCTCGCTGGAGGGTGGATTGCGCTACTACGTAGGTGCCGCCAATATGGAAGATGACGGTGGCTACACCGCCAAAGTGCTTGCCGAGCACGGCAGATTGCTGCTGGTTGCAGCGGGACGCTCGGTGCCCGTCAGCACCCCACAGAGTGCTCCCGTTATTCAGCCCGCCAAGCCCGTAGAAGCGCCCGAAACGGTTGCCTCGTTGTTCAACTCCTGATTGCACGCGGCGTCGGTTAAACTCTGACCCGCACGCGACTGGCGATAGGCGCTCTTGCCACCATGGCAACGGGCACTGACGTGGGACACCACTGGGGAGCGTGCCGCAAAGTCCCGAAGGACTTCTGTGATCAGCCGTTCGCCTGGGCAGCCCTGGTTTCGCATGCGCGCAAACCCGGCCCATTGTCTTAAAGGACTGCCATGTACCACCGCAATATTCTTGTAGAACAAACCGACCCCGAACTGTGGGCCGCCATCCAGGCCGAAAACGCACGTCAGGAACACCATATCGAGCTGATTGCCAGCGAGAACTACGCCTCCCCCGCCGTCATGGCCGCCCAGGGCAGTCAACTGACTAATAAGTATGCAGAGGGTTACCCCGGCAAGCGCTACTACGGCGGCTGTGAGCATGTGGACGTGGCCGAGCAACTGGCCATTGACCGTATCAAGCAGATTTTTGGCGCGGATGCTGCCAATGTGCAGCCGCATTGCGGTGCGTCGGCCAACGAAGCCGTCTTTCTCGCCTTTCTGAAACCCGGCGACACCATTTTGGGTATGAGCCTGGCCGAAGGCGGCCATTTGACCCACGGCATGCCGCTCAACATCAGCGGCAAGTGGTTTAACGTCGTGTCCTACGGACTGGACGCCAATGAGGCTATCGACTACGACGCCATGGAGCGCAAAGCCCATGAAAGCAAGCCCAAGCTGATCATTGCGGGCGCTTCAGCCTATTCCTTGGCCATTGACTTTGAGCGCTTTGCCAAAGTGGCCAAAGACGTGGGTGCCATCTTCATGGTCGACATGGCCCACTATGCCGGCTTGATTGCCGCGGGCGTCTACCCCAACCCCGTGCCACACGCCGATATCGTTACCTCGACCACCCACAAGAGCCTGCGCGGCCCCCGTGGCGGCATCATCCTAATGAAGGCCCAGCACGAGAAGGCCATCAACAGCGCCATCTTCCCCGGCCTGCAAGGCGGCCCGTTGATGCATGTGATTGCGGCCAAGGCTGTGGCCTTCAAAGAAGCCATGGCTCCGGAATTCAAGGCCTACCAGCAGCAGGTGCTGAAAAATGCCCAAATTGTGGCGACTACCCTGACCGAGCGCGGCCTGCGCATTGTCAGCGGCCGCACTGAGAGCCACGTAATGCTGGTGGACCTGCGCTCCAAGGGCATTACCGGCAAGGAAGCGGAAGCGGTGCTGGGCAGCGCCCATATGACGATCAACAAAAACGCCATCCCCAACGACCCCGAAAAGCCGATGGTAACTAGCGGCGTGCGCATTGGCACCCCCGCCATGACCACGCGCGGCTTCAAGGACGAAGAGGCCCGTGCCACCGCACATCTGATTGCAGATGTGCTGGACAACCCGCGCGACGAAGCCAATATTGCGGCGGTGCGCGCCAAGGTACACGCCCTCACCTCGCGCTTCCCGGTCTACGGCTGATATGAGCGCCTGCAAGAACGCTACTATTTTGATAGCTGCTCCCGCACTATCCATGGGCTTACAGGCCTAAATCGCCCATAAACGGAAGCTAAATCTGCCATGAAGTGTCCGTTTTGCAGTCATTCCGAGACCCAAGTCGTCGAAACCCGGATCTCGGAGGACGGCGACTTCATTCGCAGACGCCGCCAGTGCGGTGCCTGCGATAAGCGCTTCACCACCTATGAGCGCCCTGACGTGAGTTTCCCGGCGATTGTCAAAAAAGACGGCCGCCGCATCGACTACGACCCCAGCAAATTGCGCGGCTCATTTTCCCTAGCCCTGCGCAAAAGGCCTGTGAGCACCGAGCAAGTCGGTGCCGCCATCGACCGCATAGAGGAAAAAATCCTCAACCTCGGGCTGCGCGAAGTTCCGTCAAACCGGGTGGGAGAGATGGTTATGCGCGAGCTTAAAAAACTAGACAAAGTGGCTTACGTCCGCTTTGCCAGTGTTTATCGTAGCTTTGAGGATATTGATGAGTTTCGGGCGCTGGTAGATGAGGTGAGGCGGTAATAATTATCAGCGCCATTGATCGATGTTTCGAGCCCGCTTGTCAGCTAGCAATATCGTTCTGGATACTGGGTAGCATAATTCGACCTATGAAAAGGTGCAACGGTTTTACCCTTATTGAACTTCTGGTAGTAATAGCCATTGCGGCAATCCTTGTCGCCCTGGCGGTTCCTGCCTTCACTACGCTGGTACGCTCCACCAATGTTGCTAGCGCAGTGAACACTTTTCTAAGCGACACGCGTTTCGCCAGAAGCGAAGCAATCCGGCTCGGTGGCACGGTCACCATGTGCCGTAGCAGCGATCCAGAAGCAGCCAGCCCAGACTGCGGAAGTGGGTCCACCGTGGGCTGGGAGAGTGGCTGGATCATCTTTCTGGATCAAAATCGCGATGGGACCGTCGACGCCAACGCTGATGAATCGCTGGACGACAGAGTGCTTCGCATACAAGCACCGATTGGCACTATTGGCTCAATCTATGAGGCCGGCGCGGCGACCAAGTTGAAATTCACCTCCACGGGAAGGTTACTCAACACATCATCCGCAACCACCGTCACCTTTGGTGGCAGCTACGACCTAGCTTTAATCAGAAAAATTTGCATCAGCCTGGGTGGCCGGGCACGCATCGAAACGGCGTCAGAGCTATGCCCCCCATGAAACACCCAGGACTGCGCCAGCGCGGCGCCTCACTCATCGAAGTATTGGTCGCGGTATTGATACTTTCCTTTGGCATGCTCGCTCTGGGTGGCATGTTGTCTTATGCTGTACAAATGCCCAAGCTATCGGGTTATCGGTCTTCTGCAAGCAGTATTGCAAGCGGCCACATTGAACGCATGCGCGGCAATGTTGGTGGTTTTAGATCAGGGCAGTACGCCAGTGCCGCCATTTCCGGAGAACCGCACACGTATGGCGTGGAAATCTGGAAAGTAGTTGAGTTGTATCCAACTGCATGCGCTTACCCAGCCTGCGATGCCACCACAATTGCAAGGGCAGATATCAACGACACCTTTGCGGCCATCAGACGTGAGCTGCCTGGTTTCGCGGGGATGCGCGTCACCTGCAGCGGGGCCTGCAACAGCACGTCTACTCCTGAAGGAGACATTTGGATCATTTGGGATGAACCTGCCACCTTTGCATCACTGGATGGGGGTACATCTGACGAGTGTCCCGACCCAAGCATCACACCGACATTTACGGCATTTACCTCTCCCAAGCCACGCTGTTTGCACATGCGGTTTAAGCTATGAATAATTCACCCAGAACTGTGCAAATGCGACAACTGAGAGGCCTCAGCCTCATTGAATTGCTGGTGTCTATCACCATTGGCTTGATTCTGATGATTGCAATTGCATCAGCTTACCTAGGCTCCTCTGGGGCCAGCCGCGTGGCAGAAGCTCAGGGCCGCATGAACGAAGATGGACAAACAGCCCTGTCTATCTTGGTCCAGCAGGTTCGTATGGCGGGGGACAATCCAAGGCGGTACAACTATGCATTTGCAACCCCTACCAACCCGGCCTTTGGACCGGGCACCTTTGCCATTCGTGGGTGCGATGGTGTTTTTTCTGGTGTGACAACTACTGCTGTCATTTCTGGCCTGACTTGTGCAGCGGGTACTAACAGTCTGCCCGACTCCATTGCCGTGGCCTACGAGGCGGATACATCTAATACGGTACCAACGGTCGGCGGTTTACCCACTGATTGCGCCGGACAAGGGCTACCTGTAAGCACCACCAACTCAGTTGGCACGTGGAACACCTCAACGTTGACCGTCTCCACCCCAACCCTCTCTTTTTACGTTGCCGACAACCGGTTTTATATCAAAACTCCTTCCACTGGAAATACACCCAGCCTCTATTGCAAAGGCAACGGTGGTACTGAGCAGCCCTTAGTCGAAAACGTAGAAGATATGCAACTGGTGTACGGCACAGCACCTGCTACCGGCACAATGACCGTGGCTGGATTTCTCAGTGCCAACAGTGTAGAAACCGAAGCCACTTTGGCCGCCTTGACCGACAGTTCCCAGAGGTGGGCCAGGGTTATGTCTGTGCGCATATGCCTGCTGATGCGCAGCCCTGGGCCAATAGTCCCGGATGCAGGTTCTGCCGCCTACAAAAATTGCGATGGCAGCGCTGGTGCCAACGCTGCAGATTTGCGTTTGCGGCGCACTTATTTTTCAACAGTCGTCCTGCGCAATCGTGTTGAACCGGGCAATTGACCCACAGAAGAATTCGCATGCTCAACCACCATTCCATACAACCAGCCTTGCGCCCGTTTCGCCACAGGGGGCAACATGGCGTAGTGCTTGTTGTAGCACTTATCATGCTGGTCGTTATTTCGCTGTTGGCAGCATTCAGCATTCGCAACGCAACATCAAGCGAAACCGTGGCGGGCAATGTCCGAACCACCCAATTGGCCACCCAAGCCGCCGAGATTGCCCTGCGCTATTGCGAAGATGGTCTTCTTCAAAGCTTTGCAGTGACACCCACATTTACCATCACACCTTCTTTCATCTTAGGTGCCATGAATCCCCCCCGTGCACTTCGCAAAGTAAGTAACACCATGGAATATTGGGACACATCCAGCAGCGTGACTAACAATGCCGTCCTTGTGATTCCAACCTCCGCATTGGGCGGAGCTACAAGTGCCTACAAGCGCCCTCCCGAATGCATTATTGAGGCAATGCAAGTGCTCAACAGCGCAAATGTACTGACCACGACATCCACCTACCTAATTACCGCACGGGGTTTTGGTCCTGAAGTCAGCAATGCAGATCCCGCCGTCCGCGCTCGCCCCACGGGCAGCGAAGTCTGGCTGCAATCCACCTTAGAGTTTTAACAGGAGCGCAACTATGCTGCGACATCAATTCAAAGCCCTTGCGGGTGCACTCCTGTCAGGTCTTTGCAGCCTTACAGCCCATGCGCAAGTCGCGCAATCGCCACTTCTAGCGAAAACGCAAGGCCAAGTTCCAAATATTGTATTTATTTTCGATGACTCGGGCTCGATGCCAGCCACAGCCATTTATCAATACGGCGGTGTGGCTGGCGGCCTTGGTTGGAGTGGGCCGGGCGACGATGCAGGTAACTCGGCCCCCACCACCTTCCATGGACGGTCCCCCAATGTCAACCTGATTTACTACGACCCAAGAGAGACCTTTAGCAGACGTATCAACGCAGATGGAACGTACCAAGCGGCGGGGGACACGAGTGCCATCAGCTCCTTTGACGTCTATTTTTACAAGCCACCGAGCACCACCGTCTACAGTGTTTCAGGCGTCAGTGTTGTCAATAAGGGCAGCCTTTACCCGGCCAGCGGTGTCACTGGTACTTTTACGGCGGCACCCGGCGGAGGCACCACCGCAACGGCCACTGTCACCACAGCATCAAGTACCACCGCCAACTCAGTCACGATCAACTCCAAGGGGACAGGTTACCCGGCCACTGGTGTCACCGCAAGCTTTTCTGCGCCTAGCGCCGGTGGCGTCAGAGCTACTGGAACCGTCACGGTTGCAACCTCCAACAAGGTCAACTCCGTTACTGTCAATAAGGGCGGACGCTATTCCGTCACGCCGACGGCCGCCACATTTTCAGCGCCTGGTGCTGGTGGGGTGACAGCCATCGCCGGTGCCCCAACCTTTATCACGACTAAAGTGGTAACCAGCGTGCCTGTAACCAATGGCGGTACTGGCTATACCAATGGAGCGAACGTTACATTCACTGCGGCACCAAGTACAGGCGTTACGACCACAGGAACAATTAACACGACCAGCTACAACGTTGCATCTGGTAGTCGGCTTTTGTTAGGAGGAAGCGGATATACGGCTGCTACCGCTACCGTGGTTGGCACACTAGCAGCGTGGGGAACTGCTTCGACCTGCACCATCACGCGTGGCGGGGCTCCCCTGAGAACCATTACCGCCTTCAGCTGCACGGCGGGTACCGGATATCTATCCCCTCCTACCCTTAATGTCAGCACGACGGGTGGTGTCGGTTTTACGTATACACCACTCCCGATCACCACGACAACCGGCAAGATCGCCAGTATTAATATCACTAACTCTGGAGACGGCTATCTCGCAGCCCCTACAGCGACATGCCCTGGGTGCGGCGGCTCTGGAGCAGCCTTCGGCACGGTGGTGACAGCAAATACCCAATCCATCGCCACGATCCCTGTGTCTAACGGAGGCTCAGAGTATGCTGCCGCGCCCACCGTTACCCTAGTCGGCGCGACCGGATCCGGCGCAGCGTTTACGACCAACCTGAATTCGACCTATGTAATTAGCGCGATCAACATTACCAACCCAGGTTCTGGATACACCAGTACACCGACAATCACCCTGGCAGGCACAAGCCCGGGCGCGGGTGCTAGTTGGACAGTCAATACCGGCACCACCAATGTGATCCAAAGCATTAATGTGACCAATGCAGGCTCCGGTTACCTGGTCGCGCCAACTTTCACGATCAGCTCACCTACGGGGTCTGGTGCAACAAATACCGTTACTACAACCTCTTCCGTCGTTGCAGGCAGCAATAGAGAGTGGGACGGCGTGGGCACACCCACAACAGCTGCATCCTACTTCACACCGAGTTACACCCCAGACGCAAATAGTCCATTGGCTCCTACCGCTACGGCGCTCAATTACCCCAACACAGCTAGCTCTGCCACTGCAAACTACCCCAAGTTCAAAGCCAGAACGGACTGCACGTCGGTCGCCAACGTGTGTACCTGGGCGGAGGAACGACAAAATTACGCCAATTGGTTGACTTATCACAGCACTCGCCTGGAGCTGGCAAAGACTGGGATTGGTCTGGCTTTTCAACCACTGACGGCAACTTTCCGCTTAGGATGGGGAACCATTGGCAATGACCTGGATGACAACAGCAGACTAGCTTCAGGTGTCCGCTTGTATGACACAGCGGGTAGAACCGCTTTTTTCACCTGGCTGTATGGGCGCACTGGCACACAGGATACGCCCAACCGAATTGCAGTGAATAAGGTGGGGAGCTATTACATGCGCAAAGATGACGATGGCCCCTGGGGAGCATCCCCCGCATTTGGCCGCACCAGCACGGATGCAAATACAGGTACGGCCAATGCCAGCCATGCCAGTTGCCGTCGTAACTACGCGCTTTTGATGACGGACGGCTATTACAACGAAACATTCACTATTGCCGACTCGGACTCCACGCTGCAGACCAATGCTGCAGGCGTTACTTACACCCCGATTGGGCCTTACAGTGACACTGCAAGCGGCACTGTTTTTACAAATTCCTTTGCCGACGTAACACACAAGTACTGGTTTCAAAGTTTGCGGCCTGACTTGAACCAGACAGGTCTTCAGTCAAAGCCTAATGACACAGCTACCTGGCCACACATGAACTTTTATGCCATCGGCCTCGGGGTGACAGGCAACTTGAACGCTAACGACCCTGCTGTGCTGACTGCACTGACTGGAGCGTCCCCTTCCCGTACATTAGACTGGTCGGCACCCACCAACCTTAAACCTGCGGCTATTGACGACATGTGGCATGCCACGATTAATGGTCGTGGCTTGCTGTTGAACGCGGCAACTGCTTCCAAACTGCAAAAGTCTATTTTGCAAATCATCTCGGACGTTGGCGGCCTGCAGGATTCGCAGGCAGGTGTGGCGGCCTCTTCTACCTCACTAACCAGCAGCACCAGAAAATTCACACCACTGTTCACATCGCAGTATTGGACGGGCAATGTGAAGACCTTCCAGCTGGATTCGATCACGGCCAATGAAGTCGGCCTAGCCTGGGAGGTGGAGTCTGTTGCGTCTACAGACCCTATCACGGGCGTGTCGACCTATACCTCTAAAATTCCGCTGCACGGCCTGAGAAATATTGCGGTAGGTAACGGAGCAACCAGCGGTACTCGCGCTGTGGCGTTTACCAAGACAGCTATGGATGGTGCAGGCATTACCAGTTTGATGACGGGTACGGTTACAACAGACTTGATCAATTACCTGCGCGGAGATGCCAGCGTAGAAGCCACCGATGCCAATTCTGCTAATCCTAGTGCTATCTACCGGCCGCGCCAAACACGGTTGGGTGACATCATTAACTCAACGCCAGTTTTTGTGAAGGGTGATCTGAATCAGAAGTATGACGCCGTGCCCGGTGCGCCAGGTTACCCAGCATTTCTTTCCATCAAAAAGACCCAACGCTCAGAAGGTGTGTTGTTCGTAGGTGCCAATGACGGCATGCTGCACGGATTCCGTGATGGTGCTACAGCGGCCAGCGGCAATTCGCCCAACGCAAGTGCAGGCGGAGTAGAAGTGTTCGCTTATGTGCCGCGTGCGATATTGCCCACACTCCATTTATTGGCAGACCCCTTTTATGGGGCTGATGCCTCTCACCCCCATCGCTACTATGTAGATGGCCCTAGCGTAGAAGCAGACGTCTATCTCCCTACTGCCAACCGTTGGGCGAATGTCGTTTTGGGCTCCACGGGTGCTGGCACAGGCGCACTCACCAGTACCTCGGCACCAAAGACTGGCATATTCGCCATAGATACCACCAGCCTGAGCACTAGCGTCACATCCCTGGGTGCCAACAACGTGTTGTGGGAGGTTGGCTCCCATTTGGCAGCCTTTGCCGAAGTCGGTTTTGTGACCAGCAAGATTGAGTCCGGGCCTATGCTGGATGGTTCATGGGTTGCAATTTTTGGCAATGGTTTTGAAAGCGCGTCCTGTAAGGCCCAATTGTTCATCGTCAATATGGAGACCGGTGCGTTGCTTAAAAAGATCGACACCAACAAAGGAACTTGTGGCGCTGGGACGAAAAATGGCCTAGGTGGTGTTGAGCTTGTGCGCAACACCGAGCAACAAATTATTGGTGCTTACGCGGGGGATTTGCTGGGTAATGTGTGGAAGTTTGACCTCAACAGCGCTTCATCAGCAAATTGGAAAGTTGACTTTGGTGGCGACCCACTTTACAAAACCCGTACAGGCCAGCCCATCACAGCGTCACCCACCGTGATTGACTTGGCTACTACCCCTGCCAACACAACGCCTAAGCCCGGTTATATGGTGGTCTTTGAGACGGGTAAGTTTGTGGATACACCCGACCTGAACACCACCACCACCCAAACTATCTACGGCGTTTGGGATGACAAGCTTTTTGGTGCCAGCCCAACAGCGACTTCTGCTGCGCGTTTCAATGAAACCCAATTGCAGGTCAGGACCAATGCAGACCTTGCCGATGGCGGCAATTCCATTGACTTTAGTGTGAAGAAGGGCTGGTATTACGACCTGACCAACAGTGGTGAACGTATGGTCTTCCCGATGAATCCGGTATTGAACCGGTTTGTCTTGGGCACCAGCATTGCGCCATCTTCGTCGACTGGGACTGACCCTTGTGTCACTGGAACTGGTGGTGAAGGTAGGCGCTACTTCATAGATGCCCTATCTGGAGCATCAGTTTCCTCCTCCGTGATGATCATTCCACCCGAACCGCCACCGCCGCCGTTTGTTGAATGCCCGGACCCGGCGGTTTGCCAAGTGATCTCAATTACGTCTAAGCCGCTCGGAATACTTCAGCAGGTAACATGCCAGCTGACAAACACATGCGTGATTCCTGGGACTCCGCCTGGGTCGCTTGGTAGCCTAAAACGCCGTCAATGGCGG
Organism: Burkholderiales bacterium PBB3; assembly: GCA_002256115.1. Classification (GTDB taxonomy): domain Bacteria; phylum Pseudomonadota; class Gammaproteobacteria; order Burkholderiales; family Burkholderiaceae_C; genus Allorhodoferax. The sequence goes on along the minus strand of NKIK01000014.1, from coordinate 42,987 downwards.
CAGCTATTTCCCCGTTAACTTCACCGGTGAGTTTAAGAATGCCATACATGAATCATCGCTACGACCGCTTCAATCCTTCTGGCGTGAACCGCGGGTTCACTCTGATTGAGTTGATGATCACAGTCGCCATCGTCGGCATACTGGCGGCCATTGCCTTGCCCTCTTACACGAGTTACATTGCGCGTGCAAAACGTGCAGACGCGCGCACGCAATTGCTGCAGGCAGCCCAATACATGCAACGGTTCTATGCCGCCAACGATCAATACCGCTATAACCGCAACGGCGACCTAGTTGAGAATGTCATATCTTCCAACCTCAGGCAGTCCCCCGCAGATGGGGCACCTGTTTACGAATTGAATGTTCAAACAACGACTACCGGTCAGCCTGCCTACACCCTGACGATGGCACCTGTGGCGGGTGGCCCCATGGCGACGGACCCGTGCGGTTCTTTTGTACTGACAACGGTGGGTTCGCGTACCGTGACGGGTACCAAGTCGCGTGACGAGTGTTGGAAATAGCGGCCTCGTAAAGCTCTGAACTCCTTGATCAGGCCCACTACTGGTGAGAATCACGCAGACGACACTGTCTGGATGGCGCGCGCTATGGCATTGGCGGTATCTGCGGGTTCTGAATGCGCGCCGAACCCCCGTGTAGGTTGTGTTCTGGTTAACCCGGGGGGCGAGCTGATCGGCGAAGGCCGCACCCAGCGGGTGGGTGGACCACACGCCGAAGTGATGGCTTTGCGAGACGCCGCCTCGCGCGGAAACTCTACGGTTGGCTCCACGGCCTACGTGACACTGGAGCCCTGCTCTCACCACGGCCGCACGGGCCCTTGTTGCGATGCATTGCTTGCAGCTGGGGTGCGCAAAGTTGTAGCCTCCTTAGAAGACCCAAACCCGAGTGTGGCCGGGCAAGGGTTTGCGAAGCTTCGTGCAGCCGGGCTTACAGTGGACATTGGTTCCGGCGCGGATGAATCGCGAGAGCTTAACTTGGGCTTCTTTAGCCGCATGCAGCGCAAAATGCCCTGGGTTCGCATGAAGATTGCTGCTTCCATAGACGGGCAGACGGCGTTAGCCGATGGAAGCAGCCAGTGGATCACCTCGGCGGCAGCACGGGCCGATGGCCATGCATGGCGTGCTCGTGCTTGTGCAGTTCTTACGGGCATGGGCACTGTGCGGGCAGACAATCCCCGCTTGGACGTTCGTTTGGCCCCCGCCGCTCGCCAACCGCATCTGGTTCTTGTAGACAGTCGACTGGAAACGCCGTTAGATGCTCATCTTTTTATAGCTGCTCGCGCACTATTCATCTATGTTGCAGCCCACAATGATATAAAAAAGACCGCATTAGAGGCTCTTGGTGCCCACATCGTCCATTGCCCCGACCACTCTGGCGCATCGCATCAGGTAGACCTCAAGTCAATGCTGGAAGACTTGGCGAGACGGGAAGTGAATGAAGTACATGTCGAAGCGGGCAGCATTCTTAACGGCGCTTTGCTTCAGGCGGGCTTGGTCGATGAGTTGTTGTTCTACGTCGCACCCAAACTAATTGGCCCCGGTCGCGGCATGGCGTCGCTGAACCCGCTGCCCGACCTGGCGGCGGCCATTGCGCTGCAATTTCATTCGGTCACACCGGTGGGATCGGACATCCGCGTGCTTGCGCGTGTGCAGAAAAGAAACCTATAGCCCCCGAAATGCCTATCGCCTCTAAACCTGAAGAGCAAAGCCGCTGGACTGCCTTGCTGTTGGGGCTGATGATGATCTTGACGCCTGCACTAGGCGTTCCCAGCGAGGATTTATTGCAGGACACGCTGAAGTCAGCGATTGTCGCGCTAATGGTTTTGGGTACAGGAATGCTTTTTTTCTGGCACCAACGTTACCGGCAGTCGCCTGTGGTTTGGCATGGACTTATGTGGCTGCCACTCGGTCTGGCGGCATACGCCTTGGGCAGTATGGCCTGGTCGCATGCGTATTTGGCTGCTGTGGAAGCCGCACGCTGGCTGGTGCTCAGCTTGCTGCTGTGGTTAGGCATGAACATGCGGGTGGAAGACTTAGAGGATCGATTGTTGTGGGGCATTCATTGGGGGGCGACCATTGCCTCTGTCTGGGCCGCTTGGCAGTTTTGGGGGAACCTGAGCCTTTTCCCACAAGGCGCAAATCCGGCTTCAAGCTTTGTAAACCGGAATTTTTTTGCTGAGTTCGTTATTTGCGCGCTGCCCTATTCGCTGTTTCTGCTGCTCAGAGCCCGCGATTTCCGCGTGACCCTGAGCTTGGCTGCAGGCATTGGCTTCAATCTTGCGGCTTTGATGATGACGGGAACCCGCTCCGCCCTCATGGCGTTGCTGGTGTTGTGCTTGGTACTGCCTCTGATCGTGATCCGCTGCTGGCCGCAACTCGCTGTTTCAAACTGGGGCCTCAGAAAAAATCTCGTGGTCGCCGCAATAATTGCTGGCAGTTGCTTGCTTTTTGGTTCTATTCCCACTGGTAACCCCAGCTTAGCTGCAGAGTTTGGAGCACAAAGCGCTATTGACCGAGCGAGCAGCCGCACAGCCTCAGTCGCTGCGGCGACGGAGTACACCACAGGCTCATTTTCGATTCGTTCTGTCATGTGGGCTGCAACCGCCCGCATGGCACTGGCCAATCCGTTGGCAGGTGTGGGGGCCGGCGCGTGGGAAGTAGAAATTCCACGCTACCAAACCGCCGCAACGGTGACTGAAACAGACTACTACGCACACAACGAATTTCTCCAGCTATTGGCGGAATATGGCATCGTAGGAGCTGCATTTCTTGGCGGTTTGTTTGCCTATTTGCTGGTAAGCGCCTACAAAACGTGGCTGGATCGAACGTCCGCAGGAACCGCCCACGCACCGCTACGGGCCTTTGCATTGACCAGCCTATTGATGCTGCTTATCGTAAGCAACGCTGGATTTCCGTGGCATATGGCCTGCACAAGCGCGATGTTTGCGCTGAGTTTGTCTCTGCTGGCCGCCACGGATTCTGAGATGGGCTCTACCTGCCGATTACAGGTCAGTCGCCATCGGCTTCACGGTATCGGTCTTAAGTCGGCCCTTGGGGCTTGCACACTAGCGACTGCCTTCGCACTTTTTGCCAGCCAACAGGCTGCCGTAGCTGAAAGAAGCTTGGTTCAAAGTGCTCAGCTAGCGATGCTAATAGGCGGCTCCCCGGATCCGCGTAGCCCTGATTGGAGGCGCACCAAGTCACAGATGCTTGACTTAGTCCGCCAGGGTATTGCTATCAATCCACACTACCGCAAGATTACGCCTATGGTGGCTGACCAGTTGGCTCTATGGGGTGACCTGAAGAATGCACTGTGGATTTGGGAATCTGTAGATGCTTCACGGCCCAACGTAATTGCCATTATTTGCAATATCGCCAGGGCTTACATGGAGTTGGGCGACTTGGCCGCCGCACGCAAGTACTTCGAAAGAGCACAAAGCCTACAAACACACGCATCGATTGTGCGGGCGCTGGACATTGAACTCCTGTCTCGTGAAGGAAAGATCGCGTTGGCCAAACAGCGGCTCGAAACACTATTCGATAGCAGCACTATGGACGGTGACTTCGCTCTGCTTGCGTACAAAATCGGAACAAAGATCAAGGATGGCGCACTGATAGTGCAAGCGCTAGAGTGGCGCGTCAAACACCAATCTGGCGGTAGCGTGGAAACTTGGTTGAAGTTGGGCGCGGCCTACGACAAACAGCCAGATGTTCGCGATCCAGACAAAGCCTTGGCCGCCTACCGCGCAGCGATGAATGCGACGCCAGAGAAGTACCTAGAAATTACCCGCCGAAGGATTCCTGAAGCGTACCGGACACTTTTACCGGCACGATAACTGTCAAATGGGAGAATTTTGGCAATTGCAATTATTTTTGAAGGTCAACGGACCTTGCTCAGCCTACGGCTCAATCCCTGCGAAAATGGGGCATGTTTACTGGAATCATCACTGGCGTGGGGCGCATCGCCGCCATTCACGCACTTGGCAGCTCTTCAACCCATGGCAAGCGCCTTACCATTGCCTGCCCGCCTGGCTACTTGGCAGATGTCGGCCTGGGAGACAGCATTGCGCTGAATGGCGCTTGCATGACGGTAACCGAGCTGGATGTGCCGCAGCAGCAGTTCAATATTGATATCTCCGCCGAATCCTTGTCCAAGACGGCCGGGCTAGAGACCCTGGGTCCGATTAACCTAGAAAAGGCTTTGCGCGCCAATGACCGTCTGGGTGGGCACTTGGTATCTGGCCATGTGGACGGCATCGGTAAAGTCAGGCACTTTGCGCAAGTCGGTGAAAGTTGGGAGCTGCGAGTTGTAGCCCCTGCTGCCTTGGGCAAATACCTTGCCTACAAAGGCTCCATCACTATCAACGGTGTCAGCCTCACCGTGAATCGCATTGCTGACACGCCTGAAGGCTGCGAGGCCAGTATCAACCTGATTCCGCACACGGTGGAGAACACCGCCCTGGGTTCGCTCACTGTGGGCAGCTCCGTGAACTTGGAAATTGATTTGATAGCGCGGTATGTAGAACGCATGCTGTCCGCGTCGCCCGGCTCACCGACTACACCTGCCGCAGCCTAGTGCCGTGCCCCGTGGCACTACTACCGCCCCACTTTTTTGATTCCTGAGATTTGATCCATGACAACACTTTCACCCGTTCCCATCTCCCCTGTTGAAGACATCGTGGCCGACATGCGTGCCGGGCGCATGGTGATTTTGGTGGATGAAGAAGACCGCGAAAACGAAGGTGATTTGGTGCTTGCGGGCGACCATGTGAGCGCAGACGCCATCAATTTCATGGCCCGCTTCGGCCGGGGTTTGATATGCCTGACCCTGACGCGCGAGCGCTGTGAATTGCTGAACCTGCCACCCATGGCCACCCGCAATGGAACCAAACACTCCACGGCATTTACGGTGTCCATTGAAGCGGCTGAAGGCGTTACTACCGGTATATCGGCCGCAGACCGGGCCCGCACCGTGCAGGCCGCCGTGGCCAAAAATGCGACCGCACAAGACCTCGTGCAACCCGGCCACATTTTTCCGCTGCAGGCCGTCGATGGCGGTGTGCTCATGCGCGCGGGCCACACCGAAGCCGGATGCGATCTGGCTGCTATGGCCGGGTGCTCGCCCACGGCTGTCATTTGCGAAATCATGAAAGACGATGGCACGATGGCCCGTCTGCCCGACTTGCAACTCTTTGCCGCTGAGCATGGTCTGAAGATCGGCACGATTGCCGATTTGATTGAACACCGCAGCAAGGTGGAGTCTCTGATTGAAACCCTGGGTAGCCGCACCATACAAACGGCCTTTGGCGAGTTCACCGCCCAAGCCTACCGCGACACCACCGGCCAAGGCGTGCACATCGCACTCATCAAAGGCAGTTGGACACCAGAAGAATCAATTCCCGCACGCGTGCACGAGCCGCTTTCGGTTTTGGACGCTTTGGAAGTCGGCCGCAAGATGCATTCCTGGAGTCTGGATACGGCGCTGGCGCACATTGCCAAGCACGGCAAGGGCATAGTGGTGCTGCTCAATTGTGGCGAGACCGGTGAGCAACTGCTGGCCCAGTTTGAAGGTACTGCACGGCCCGCGCAAGCGCCAGAGCGCGGTCGCATGGACCTGCGCACCTACGGCATTGGCGCGCAAATATTGCGCCATGCCGGTGTGCACCGCATGGCGCTGATGGGCAGCCCGCGCCGCATGCCCAGCATGACCGGTTACGGGCTTGAAATCACCGGCTATATCGCAAAACAATAACTTTGGGGGGCAGCTCTTCAGCTCTGCCCCCACTTGAAAGGACACGCAATGTTTGGCGCAGACAAAGGATTGGTCGATTCCCAAGACGACCGGATGAACGGCAAGCGGCTCAAAATAGGTATTGTTCAGGCCCGCTTCAATGCTGGCGTGACTGATGCTCTGGCCCAAGCTTGCAAAACAGAACTCATGGCGCTAGGTGTGTCTGAAAAAGACATAGACCACATCACCGTGCCGGGCGCGCTGGAGGTGCCCGTGGCCCTGCAAGCCATGGCAGAAAAATCCAAGTACGACGCGCTGGTGGCCTTGGGGTGCATCATCCGGGGCGAAACCTACCATTTTGAGTTGGTGGCCAATGAGTCCGGCGCTGCGGTGACCCGCATAGCGCTGGATTACCAGCTGCCGATTGCCAACGCCATTTTGACCACTGAAGATATGCCCCAGGCGATTGCTCGCCAGGATGAAAAGGGGCGCGACGCCGCCCGTGTTGCCGTTGAAATGGCCAATTTGCTGGAGTCCATCTGATGACTGAAATCAAATCTGCCGCTGCAGGCAAGCGCCCGCCTCCCCAAAGCCGCACCGGCCTGACCAGCACCGGCGCGCGCAAGGCCGGGAGCAAAAACAACCGCAGCCGTGCGCGCGAATTTGCATTGCAGGGCCTGTACCAAAGCTTGGTGGGGCGCAATCCGGCCAGCGAGATTGATGCATTCACCCGCGACCTATCGGGGTTCAGCAAGGCCGATGCCGTGCACTTTGATGCACTCCTGCAGGGTTGCATTGCCCAGGCCTCCGAACTGGACGCCTTGATCGTCCCCTTGCTAGACCGCCCCCTGACCGAGATCTCGCCCATCGAGCACGGCATCATGTGGATTGGGGCCTATGAAATGGCGCATTGCCTGGATGTGCCTTGGCGCGTGGTCATCAACGAGTGCGTGGAGCTGGCCAAAGAGTTTGGTGGTACCGACGGGCACAAATACGTCAACGGTGTGATGAATGGCCTGGCCCCGAGCCTGCGCGCGCTGGAGATAGAAGCCGACCGCAAGAACGCCAACAAAAGACCCCGCACAAGCGCCTAAAAAACTTCATGCGGATTTCTGCACGCGCTGAAAAAATAGAGCCCTTCTATGTGATGGAGGTTGCCAAGGCAGCCGCCACCCTGGGCCGCGAGTTGGCACACACCGACGCGCCGATGGTGTTTTTGAATATCGGCGAGCCCGACTTCACTGCCCCGCCCTTGGTACAAGCCGCAGCACAGCGGGCCATTGCTTCCGGCCACACCCAGTACACCGCGGCCACCGGACTAGAGCCTCTGCGCGAGCGCATCAGCGATTGGTACGCCCAGCGCTTTGGCTTGGCCGTGCCAGCGCGGCGCATCGTCATCACTGCGGGTGCGTCCGCCGCGCTGCATCTGGCTTGCATGGCGCTGATCGATCCGGGCGATGAGATCCTGATGCCCGACCCCAGCTACCCCTGCAACCGGCATTTTGTGACCGCTGCACAAGGGCAGGCTGTATTGCTGCCCACCAGCGCCCAAGACCGTTTTCAACTCAGTGCCGCACAAGTAGAGGCCGCCTGGGGCCCGCAGACTCGCGGTGTGCTTCTGGCGTCCCCGTCCAACCCCACGGGCACGTCTATCCATCCGCAAGAACTGCGCAAAATCCATGAAGTCGTGCAAGCCAAGGGCGGCATCACATTGGTCGACGAGATTTATCTGGGCCTGAGTTTTGATGCGCAATACGGCCAATCCGCGCTGGCGCTGGACGACTCGGTTATCAGCATCAACAGCTTCAGCAAATACTTCAATATGACCGGCTGGCGCCTGGGCTGGATGGTGGTGCCGGATGCGCTGGTGGACGTGATCGAACGTCTGGCCCAAAACCTCTTCATTTGCCCCAGCACCATCGCGCAGCACGCCGCGCTGGCCTGCTTTGAGCCCGAGAGCCTGGCCCTGTACGAGCAACGCCGCGCCGAATTCAAGGCTCGGCGTGACTACTTTATCCCAGCGCTAAATGCTATGGGCCTGAAGGTGCCAGTGATGCCCGATGGCGCGTTTTATGCGTGGGCTGATTGCTCTGAGGCTTGTGCCAAGCTAGGCCTCAAAAGCAGTTGGGAGTTTGCCTTTGACCTGATGCATCGCGCCCATGTGGCCATCACGCCAGGGCGCGACTTTGGCACCGACCAAACCGCACGCTTTGTCCGTTTTTCCACCGCAAGCTCATTGGCGCATTTGCAAACCGCCGTAGAGCGCTTGCAAATCGCATTGCGGTAAACGAAACCTTACTTCTACCCGTTGACCCTCCAACCCTCCCCATGAACCAAGACCTGTCCATTCTTCACCTGGTACTCAATGCCAGCATCGTGGTGCAAGCGGTCATGCTGCTGCTCGTCATCGTCTCTATTTCCAGCTGGGCAGCCATTTTTCGCAAACTGTTTGCCTTGAACAAAGTCAAGTCTTTGAACGAAGCCTTTGAGCGCGATTTCTGGTCGGGTGCCAGCATCAACGACCTGTTTGCCAAGGCCTCCAAAAATTCGGCCCATTGCGGCCCCATGGAGCGTATTTTTGCCAGCGGCATGCGCGAATTTCAAAAACTGCGCGAGCGCCGCGTCACCGATGTGGGCAGCCTGATGGACGGTGCCCGCCGCGCCATGCGCGCCAGTTTTCAGCGTGAACTCGATGTCATTGAGACCAATCTCTCCTTCCTGGCGACGGTGGGTTCGGTGTCGCCCTATGTGGGGCTGTTTGGCACCGTGTGGGGCATCATGCACGCCTTTGTGGGCCTGGGGGCTCTGCAGCAGGTCACGCTGGCTACCGTGGCACCCGGCATTGCCGAAGCCCTGGTTGCCACTGCCATCGGCCTGTTTGCAGCCATACCGGCAGTGGTGGCCTACAACCGCTTTGCGCGCGACATCGACCGCATTGCCAACCAGCAAGAAACCTTCATTGAAGAGTTCTCCAACATCTTGCAACGCAACGTGGGCGCACAGCAGCCGCCCGCGCAGCCGGGGCGCTGAACATGCCCAGCGTAGCAGGCCGGGGGCGCGGACGGCGCACCATCAGCGAGATCAATATGGTGCCCTTCATCGACGTGATGTTGGTATTGCTCATCATCTTCATGGTGACCGCACCGCTGATTACACCCAGCATGATTGACTTGCCCAGCGTGGGCAAGGCCAACAAACAGCCCGACCAGATCATTCAGGTGATTGTTGGCAAAAATGACAGCCTGGAGATCAAAGTCAAAGACCAAACCCAGAGCATCACGCTCAAGGACTTGGCCGCCACCGTCAAGAAGGCGCAGGCACCCACGGTGGCTGGCCCAGCGGGTTCCGGTGCATCTGGTGCATCGGGTACGGCCGTCATCATCAGCGCGGACCGCAATGTCAAATATGAAACGGTGGTCAAGGTGATGGACACCTTGCAGCGCGCCGGTATTGCCCGCGTGGGCTTGTCGGTACAACTGGCACCATGAACCCACGCCAGAGTTATCTGGAATTTGCCCCACCGCCTACACCGGGCTTTCTGCGGGGCATGGTGCTGGCCATCTTGGCCCACGGCCTACTGGTGGCCATGTTGACGGTGGGCGTGCAGTGGAAACGGGAGGCACCTTTGGTCACCGCCGAAGCCGAGCTGTGGTCTGCCATCCCCCAGGAAGCGGCGCCGCCCGCCCCCGCGCCAGAACCGCAGCCGGAACCACCTGTGGCAGAACCCACACCGCCGCCCAAACCCGTGCCCACACCACCAGAGCCGCCGGTAGTGGCCCCGCCCACCCCACCCCAGCCCGACCCCAGCATCACCATCGCGCGGGAAAAAGCCCGCGTGCTGAAAGAAAAGCAATTGGCGGACAAGCTGGTGGCTGAAAAGCTGGCGCTAGAGAAGTTGGAAAAAGAAAAACTAGAGAAAGCCAAGGCGCAAAAAGTCAAAGAAGCCCAAGCCGCCCGCGACAAACAAGCGGCAGAAAAACAAGCCGCCGACAAGCTGGCTGCAGAAAAACTGGCAGCGGACAAGAAGCGCCAGGCCGCGCAAGCCAAGCCACAGGAATCTGCCGCAGACGCCAAAAGGCTGGCCGATGTGCGCCAGCAGGCCCTCAAACGCATGGCGGCGCTGGCCGGTTCGGGCAGTGAGAACAGCCAGGGCACGGCGGCCCAAAGCAGTGGGCCATCCGCAGGCTACGCCGGGCGCATTCGCGCACGCATCAAGCCCAACATCACCTTCACCGAAACCCTATCGGGCAATCCGCTGGCCGAGGTAGAAGTACGCACATCGCCCGACGGCACCATCATCAGCCGCCGCATCGTGCAAAGCAGCGGTGTCAAAGCCTGGGATGAGGCCGTGCTGTCCGCCATCGACAAGACCGAGGTGTTACCGCGTGATGTGGATGGCCGGGTACCGCCCGTGCTCATCATCGGCTTTAAGCCGCGCGATTGAGTTTGCTACCCTTTTTATAGCTGCTCCCGCACTATCCACGGCCTGAAACGCGTATTTGGCACTAGATCGTGCCCCTGCCCTGCTATAGACGCGGCGGAGTCGGGTTCAGCCGGGCCATGGCCAGGGCGTCGGTGTAACGGCCATGGCGCAGGGCGTAGGCGCGGTGCGTGCCTTCGGCTACAAAGCCTTCGCTGGCGTACAGGCGCTGGGCCACGGTGTTGTCGGTCCACACCGTCAGCTCCAGGCGGATCAGGCCCAGCCAGTTGTCGGCCAGGTCTACCGCGCTGCGCAGCAGGGTCTTGCCAATGCCTTTGCCATGCCAATCATCGCGCACCGCTATGCCGAAATGGGCGACATGGGCGCGTCTGGCGTGGGGTGCTTGGTGCAGTCCCAAATTGCCCACAATCTCACCGTCTGCCACGGCGACCAGCACCCTATCCAGCGGCCCCATGCCGGCCAGGCGCTTTTTCCACACCTCGGTCGATTGCAGCGGAATCTGAAAAGTGCCAGCTGCCGCGAGGGGGTACTCATAAATGCGGGCCACACCCAGATAGTCGTCCGGCTCCGCATGGCGAATCACGAGGTTCATGGCGGTATCTTTCCCTTCATGGGGTGGCGTTGGACTCAGGCTGGCACAGCTAGGCCGCGCACCACAGCGGGTCGGGCCACAAAGGCCGCCAGCACCCGCGTCACCTCTGGGTATTTTTCAATCTCCACCAGCGCGCCCGCGCCATAAAAGCCCACCAGATTGCGCACCCAAGGAAAGATGGCGATATCGGCCATGCTGTAGTCCGCGCCCATCATCCACGCCTTGCCCTGCAGGTGCAGGTTCAACACGCCCAGCAGGCGCTTGGATTCAGCCACATAGCGCTGCAGCGGCCGTTTGTCTTCGTAGTCTTTGCCCGCAAACTTGTGGAAAAAGCCCAGTTGCCCAAACATCGGCCCCACACCGCCCATTTGAAACATCAACCACTGAATCGCCGCATAGCGGCGGGCCGGTTCAGTGGGCAATAGCTGGCCCGTTTTCTCTGCCAAATAAAGCAAAATCGCGCCCGATTCAAACAACGCCAGCGGCGTGCCGCCGGGGCCGCTCGGGTCCAAGATGGCGGGGATTTTGTTGTTGGGGTTGAGCGACAAAAACTCGGGGGACATCTGATCGTTGGTCTCAAAACTCACTTTGTGCGCCTCGTAGGGCAAGCCCAGCTCTTCCAGCGCGATGGACACCTTCACGCCATTCGGGGTGGCCAGCGAATAAAGCTGCAGGCGATCCGGATGCTGGGCGGGCCATTTGCGGGTGATAGCGAAGGAGGATAAGTCTTGCATGGGGTGTCTCAAGAGGTACAAAAGAGGAAAAAAAGGGGGAAAGGGGGAAAAGGGGGTATGGCAACCACCAGTATCTCCGGTCTGAACCTAGGATTCTGCAATCCATCGGAACAGCCTGCCTTGGCGTACGGCAAATCGCTACATTGGCACATTGCCGAGATTTCCAAGGAACACCATGACCCGCGCCCTGACACCCCCTTGCCAAACTACCCCCACGCGCACCCACCCCGTGCTGCGCTACCTGCCCGCCCTGCTCCTGGCCAGCGCCTGCACCGCACTGCCCGCCCACGCCGGTACGGTAGAGCGTTTGATCGACATGCTGACCCCCGGCCCGCGTACCGAATTGGTCATCACCAGCGACAACGGCTACCGACTGTCTGCACGATTTTTTGGCGATATCCAGTTCAACGATGCCCTGACCGATGTGGTCAGCGCCAAGGGCCGCGCCACCCTGGAAGAAACTCGCCTGGGCGTGAGCCGCAGCATGGTGTTTGCGCCCCAGCCCGACGGCACCCTGCGGCGCACCTATGTGGTGGATGGGCGCGAGCTGCCGCTGGATGCGCTGGGCCAGCATTGGCTGGCAGAGACGATTCAAAAACTGGTGCGTGAACACGCGGTGGAGAGCGGCCAGCGCGTGACCCAGCTGTACGCCAAAGGCGGCAGCGAGGCGGTGGTGGCGGAGATAGAAAAGATCAAATCCCACCATGCCCGCGCCCGGTATATCGAAGGCTTGGTCAAAGCCGGGCCGATAGACGACAAACGCATGGACCGCCTGCTACAGGCCATCGTGGCGCAGAGCGATGGCTCGTCGTTTGAGATTCGCCAGCAGCTGTCCACGCTCATGGGTGCCCGCACCCTGACCCCGACGCAGCAGGTCTGGGCGCTGATTGCCATAGGCCGCATGAACTCCGCGTTTGATCGGCGCTCCACCCTGTCAGTCCTGGCACCCACGCTGGCCGTTGACCCCAAAGTATCCGCCGCCTGGCTGGGCGCGGTGGGCAGCATGCGCTCGGACTTTGATGCCCGCACCGCTATCGAGGATTTGATGCAAAGCCCTGTTGCCGCGCAGCACGCAGAGCTGGCGCTGCAAGGCACGCTGGGCATACGCGCATCCTTTGAGCGCAGCACCGCGCTGAATGCAGTTTTGAAAAACATGCCCAGCCCGAGTCCCGCGCAACTGGCGGTTTTTTTGCTGTCCGCCCAGGGCGTGAGCGGCGAATTTGAACGCAGCAATCTGCTGGTCGCCTTGGTCAATGCGGTAACTCTGGATGCCACAGGCCAAGCAGCCGTACGCAAAAATGCCCAGGGCATCCGCTCGGAGTTTGAGAGGACCAAGGTACTAGCCGCCTTGGGCAGCCGCGCACCTGTGGACGCCAGCACGGCGGCGAGGTAAGCGCCATTGATCTGCTATTGATTTAGTAGCTGCTCCCGCACTATCCACGGCCTGAAACGGCTATTTGCCACTTAATCGTAGGCAATAACGGCCTTGCCCTGGTACGCCTGGGCGCGCCAAGCGGCCAGCGCGGCATCGCTGGGGAAGAATTTGGCTTTGTCGTCCAGGTGCAGGTCGGCCACGGCACCGTCTAGCTCACCGCTGGGCGTGAGGCGCTGGACCTGTAAGCGCACGCCCATGCCGCGCACCAGTTCACCATGCTCGGACATCTCACGCTCCGCCGGAAATTCGCGCAGCATGGCCGGTACATCAGGTGCCCGTTGCTGGCCACCCAATTGCACCGCCACGCGCAGGTACTTGCCAAAGCGGCACCGTGCTTGGTCCAGACTCCAGATCTGCTGCGTGACGAAGCGCGCTGAAAATCCGTTGCGCCCTTGCTGCAGGCGGCCACTGACAATGACCAGGGTGTCGTCCTGCAGCAGGCTGCGGTAGGTGGTCAACAGGGTTTCATCGGCCGTGGCTTCAATGGCGGCCGACTTGTCATCCAGCGTGAAGATGCCGACCTTGCCACGGTTGCCATTGATGATCTTGAAGCCGCTGATGATGCCGGCCAACACCTGGGGCTCGCGGGTTTCCAGCACTTCTTCAATCGGGCGCTTGGCGAAGCGACGTACTTCCAGCGCCATTTCATCAAACAGGTGGCCAGAGAGGTAAAAGCCCACGGCCGACTTTTCCTGCATCAGCTGCTCGCGCACGCCCCAGGGCAAGGCCTCCACCAGATCGGGCTCTTGCGTGCTGGAGCCGTGGTCGTCTTCACCGCCCATATCAAACAAGCCGTGTTGGTTGGCGTTGGCGGCGCTGGCAGCTGCAAAGTCAAACGCCCGGTCTATCGACTCCACCAGGGAGGCACGGTTGAGCTGCAAGGTGTCAAACGCACCGGCCTTGATTAGGGCTTCGACACATCGCTTGTTCAGGCGGCTGCGCTCCACGCGGCGTGCAAAGTCAAACAGGCTCTTGAAGGGGCCGGCCTCTTCGGTCGGCCCACGGCCTTCACGCGCCGCCACAATGGCTTCAATCGCCTGCTGGCCTGTGCCTTTGATGGCACCCAGGCCGTAGCGGATTTCCTTGTTGGAGATAGGCTCAAAACGGTGGAAGCCGCGGTTGATGTTGGGCGGCTCAAACGAGAGGCCCATCTTCTCCGCGTCCTCAAACAGTACTTTCAACTTATCGGTGTCGTCCATTTCCACGGTCATATTCGCGCAGAAGAACTCGGCCGCGTAGTGCACCTTGATCCAGGCCGTGTGATAAGCCAGCAGCGAGTAGGCAGCAGCGTGTGACTTGTTAAAGCCGTAGCCCGCAAACTTCTCCATCAAGTCAAAGACTTCGTCGGCCTTCTCTTGAGAAATATTGTGCGTGGCCAAAGCACCTGAGCGGAACTTGTCGCGCTCCTTGGCCATCTCCTCGACCTTTTTCTTGCCCATGGCCCGGCGCAACATATCCGCACCGCCCAGTGAATAGCCGCCCAGAATCTGCGCGGTCTGCATCACCTGTTCTTGGTAGACCATGATGCCGTAGGTCTCGCTCAGCATCTCGGCCACGGCGGGGTGCGGGTACTCAATCACCTCTTTGCCGTGCTTGCGCGCCACAAAGCTGGGGATCAGGTCCATAGGACCGGGGCGGTACAGCGCGTTCAGCGCGATCAGGTCTTCCAGGCGGCTGGGCTTGGCGTCCACCAGCATGCGCTGCATGCCCACGCTTTCAAACTGGAACACGGCTTCGGTCTTACCCTCGCTGAACAAGCGGTAGACCTTGGCATCGTCCAGCGGCAGGTTTTCGTAGGCAAAGTTTTCCTGGCCTGCGTGGCGCTTCATGATGAACTCGCGCGCGATCTCCAGAATCGTCAGCGTGGCCAGGCCCAAGAAGTCGAACTTCACCAGGCCAATGGCCTCCACGTCGTCCTTGTCGTACTGGCTCACGGCCGAGTCGCTGCCGGGCTGCTGGTACAGCGGGCAAAAGTCGGTCAGCTTGCCCGGCGCAATCAACACGCCACCGGCATGCATGCCGATGTTGCGGGTCATGCCCTCCAGCTTGCGCGCCATCTCCAGCAGGGTTCTAACGTCTTCTTCCTTGGCTTCTCGCTCGGCCAGAATGGGCTCCGCTTCGCTGGCGTAGATGTATTTGTCGTTTTTCTTGCCGTCTGTGGGCGGCAGTTGCAGCGTGACGTTGGTGCCGGGCTTGTTGGGGATCAGCTTGCTGATGCCATCACAAAACATATAGGGCATATCCAGCACGCGGCCCACGTCGCGGATCACCCCGCGCGCAGCCATAGTGCCGAAGGTGGCGATCTGGCTCACGGCATCTTTGCCGTATTTGAGCTTCACATAGTCAATCACCCGGTCGCGGTTGCTCTGGCAAAAGTCGATGTCAAAGTCGGGCATGGATACCCGCTCCGGGTTCAAAAATCGCTCGAACAGCAGGTTGTATTGCAGCGGGTCCAGGTCAGTGATCTTCAGCGAATACGCCACCAGCGAGCCCGCACCTGAGCCCCGCCCAGGCCCCACCGGGCAGCCGTTGTTTTTAGCCCAGTTGATGAAATCCCCCACGATCAAAAAGTAACCGGGGAAGCCCATCTTCAAGATCGTGCCGATCTCGAACTCCAGCCGCGCCACGTAGCGCGGCATCTGCGCCTCGCGCGCGTCAGCCTTGGGGTAGAGGTGCAGCATGCGCTCTTTGAGCCCCTCAAAGGACGCGTAGCGAAAGTACTCCTCGGGCGTCATGCGCTGGCCATTGACTTCCGGCGTTGGAAACTCCGGCAAGTAGTTTTTGCCCAGCACCAGCGTCAAGCTGCAGCGCTTGGCAATCTCAATGGTGTTGGCAATGGCCGAGGGGATATCGGCAAACAATGCCTCCATCTGCGCCACCGACTTGAAATATTGCTCGCGCGTGAAGCGCCGCACCCGCTTGGGGTTGCCCAAAATTTCGCCATCGGCAATACACACCCGGGCTTCATGGGCTTCGTAATCATCTTCCGTGGTGAACTGAATCGGGTGGGTGGCAACCACGGGCAACTTGATGCGCGCCGCCAATTGCACGGCGGCCATCACATGGGCTTCATCATCCACCCGGCCAGCGCGTTGCAGCTCGATATAAAACCGGTGTGGGAACACACCCGCCAACTGCAGAGCAGCATCGTGCGCCCGCGCCGCGTCGCCTTGCACCAGGGCCTGGCCTACGGGGCCGGCCTGCGCGCCAGACAGCGCAATCAAGCCTTCACCCAGCTCTTTGAGCCACGCCAGCTTCATAACCGCCTGGGCTTTGACAATATTTTGCGTATAGGCCCGAGCGATCAACTCTGACAGATTCAGGTAGCCCTGCTTGTTTTGCACCAGCAGCACCAGGCGCGACGTGGCCGTGGCATCCGCGCCCAAGCCTTCGAGCAAGATTTCAGCGCCTATCAGCGGCTTGACGCCTTTGCCGCGTGCTTCCTTGTAAAACTTAATGGCGCCAAAGAGATTGTTGAAATCGGTGATGGCCAGAGCGGGTTGTCCGTCTTTGGCGGCGACTTTGACAACATCGTCGATGCGGTTGGTACCGTCAACGACGGAAAATTCGGTGTGCAGGCGCAAGTGGATAAACATGGCTTCATTGTAGGTTTAGCATGGTCCCCACGCTGCGCCGCTGCGCGGGTCGCTGCCCGTAAAATTGCGGGGTGAACTCTGTACTGAATATCTCTGCTTACAAATTTGTACCCTTGCCGGATGCCGCGGCGCTGCGCGAGGTGCTCTTGGAGCGCGCCCAGGCCTTGCAGCTCAAAGGCACCATTCTTTTGGCTACGGAGGGCATCAATATGTTCTTGGCCGGGCCAGCGGAGGATGTCCGCACTTTTGTGGCCCAACTGCACACCGACCCGCGCTTTGCCGACATCACCCCCAAAGAGAGCTGGTCCGAGGCGCAGCCCTTCAAGAAGATGCTGGTCAAGGTCAAAGGCGAAATCATCCGCATGAACCACCCCGCCATCCAGCCCGCCCAGGGCCGTGCCCCGGCAGTGGCACCTGC
Source organism: Burkholderiales bacterium PBB3 (assembly GCA_002256115.1). GTDB lineage: Bacteria > Pseudomonadota > Gammaproteobacteria > Burkholderiales > Burkholderiaceae_C > Allorhodoferax. Next base: position 26,026 of record NKIK01000014.1, on the reverse strand, counting down.
CACCGTCAAGCGATGGCTAGACCAAGGCCATGATGACAACGGCCGACCTGTGGTGACGCTAGACACACGCAATGATTTTGAAGTGGATGAAGGCACATTCGACAACGCGATTGACTGGCGCATCACCAAATTCACCGAGTTTCCGGATGCACTGCGCAGCCATCTGGATGATTTGAAAGACAAGACCGTAGTGAGCTTTTGCACCGGTGGCATCCGATGCGAAAAAGCCGCAATTCTGATGCGCGAAGAAGGCCTGGAGCACGTCTACCAATTGGAAGGCGGCATCCTGAAGTACTTTGAAGAAACCGATGGATCGCACTACCACGGCGGCTGCTTTGTATTTGACGAGCGCCGCGCGGTAGACCAGCAACTGCATGCCGTGGTGCAGCCTGCGCCAAAGGCCGCCTAGGCCATGAACGAACCACAAGGCAAAGGCAAGTTTGCAGTGTCCAGCGGGCCGGTGAATCGGCGTACCGCCACGCCCACCCAACGCACGGCCCCAAAAACCCAGGCACCCGTTGTGCTGAATCGTCTGAAGGCCGCTCAGGCCAAACACCGGCTGGGCTCTGGTTTAGCACAGCGGCTTGCACCAGGCGCATCGGGGGGGCACACACCGGCCCGCGCCCGCATGAGTCTGATCGTGCAGAGTATGGGCTGCACCGTCAGTGGTGTGGGCCTATTTGTCGGGGCTATTCAAAACGCCTGGCCCGTGATCGGCGTCAGTGCTGCCGCGCTGTTGGGCTTAGGCACCTGGACTTGGCGCAGCTACCGGCAACAACATGCCAGCGCGGCTGAGGTGGAAACGAAGCTGGCTGCTTTGATTGACCCCGCTGACTTGCAGCGGCTAGACAGTGTGCTGGAGCAAGTTGCCAAGGAATCCGGCCCCACTACGGTGGAGCTTTTGGTGCAGTTCAAAGAGACGCTGATTCGCTGCGTGGCCTTAGCCAGCGGCCAGCAGAGCCAGGGTTTGCTGGCCTCTGAGGACAGCCTGTTCATTCGCGAGTCGGTTCGGCGCTACGTGCCGGATTCGCTGCAGGCCTACTTGAAGGTACCGCAAGCGGAGCGGGAAAGCCGTGTCATTGACGATGGCAAAACCGCTTCTGCATTGCTGCACGCGCAGATCGCCCTGATCGCCGAACAACTGCAACAGCATGAAGCACGTCTAACCCAACTCGCCGGTGAAGCCTTGCTGCAGCAGCAACGCTTTCTAGCAGCCAAAACGCAATCTACTCGCGTCTAAGCCGCACCCAAGAGCTTGGGCGGTGGAGCGCTCTGCGTAGGTAAAAGGAGGAGCCCGCAAAGCGGGCGGGGGACACGAAGCAGAGCGCTTCGCCGTCCAAGCTCGTCCACCAGCCACTACGCAACCCTACAAAGCACCCGGCTTAGTCTTAGGCTCAGCAGTCGAAGCCCGATCCATCAAATCGGCCTCATGCTGGTCCCGCACCGTCTTGGCCACGGTAAACGTGCTGCTCACCAAGTACAGCCAGCTCACCACCATATAACCTTTTTGCCAATCCACAATGGTCATGCGCCACAGCCCCCAAGCGGTCAAGGTGAAGGCCGCCGCAAACGCGATCCACACGGCCAGCACCCACGACGAAGTGTCGACTTGGCCATCGCGGTTGTCACGAATCGTCTTGGCCACGGCGAATGACGAGAACAAGCAAAACGTCAAACCAATCGCCAAAAAGGCACGGTCCAGCTCCTGGCCCGGCAGGTAAATCACCCCAATGGCACAGGCGGCCAAAGAGATGCCAAAAGACAGCCACACCTGCAAGCGCCAGCCCGAGGTGTCACGTTGCATTACGTATTGAGTTGCCATAAGTAAACCTCCTGAATATCAAAAAATTAAAGTGAAACCGGTCCGCTCAAAGCGACTTTGGTCGCCTCCCGCGCTTGTTGCTGGCGGGTCTTGTCGATGTAGTTGTCGGCGCGCGCCAGTTGCTCTTTCATCATCGCGTTGTTCTGGCCCATCACTGCTATGGATTTGCTGCGGAACTCGTCCATTGCGTCCATGGCCTTGAAGGTTTGGTCAAACATTTCCTTCATCTTTTCTACACCCAGCATCGGGTTCTGCGCAAACTCAGTGGTCTTCTCCACATGGGTGCCCAGTTGGCGTCCGGTTTCGGCCACCAGGCTGTCAATAGCGCTGTTCACGCCTGAGAGCATTTCCATCACCTTGATCTGATTGCCGGTAGCGCGCGCCACGGTTTGCGCCACGGCCAGGGCGCTCATACCGGTGGTGGCCACGCGGGAGCAGCCGTTCATCATTTCGCGGCCAGTCTTTTTCAACACATCCAGCGCCAGGTAGCCGTTGGTGCAGACCGCCTGTTGGGTCATCATGTCTTGCAGATTTTGGCGGGCATAGAACAAGACCTCTTGCTCCAAAGCCTTGGCCTTCAATGGGTCAGTGGCCTGCAGCGCTTGCACTTTGGATGCAAGCTTGGCATCTAGAGTCTCGGCAAAGTAAATCGCAGCGGAGAGTTTTTGCATGGCCTCCCACAGCTTGCCGCGCGTGGCCTCAATGTCCACCACATCGCGTTGCATATCGTCGCGGGCTGCATAAATCTGTTGCATGCTTTTTTGCAGTTGGGTACCCGCGCTTTCAAACTTGCGAAAGTAAGACTGCAGCTTGTTGCCATAGGGTATGAAGCCCAGTATCTTTTGTGGCTGAAACAAGTCGCCCTCTTTGCCAGGGTTCAGCTCATCCAGGTGCCCGCGCATGTCTTGTATCGCTTTGAAGGCGCTGCTGTCCTCCACGCCTGCAAAATTGCGCTGCATCAGCCGCCCCTGCATCAGGCTGGAGGCGACTGATATCTCCTCACGGCCCAACGCAAACGCGCTGTCCAGGCGTGATTTGAAGGCTTCACTCTGCAAATCCTCACTCAGCAAACCGGTCATGAAGCGCTCGACCTGATCATCCACCGCCGTTTTAGTCTCGGCCTGCAGCGGCACTGCCGTTTTGGCGACCTCCTGGGCAATAGGCTGCAGCACCTCGGGCGGTGTGAGCGTAAAGGCGGGTACTGACACAGTTTTGGTCTCAGACATAAGAACTCCTTGGTTCAAAAAAATGAAATTTATCCAGCAAACTTTTATCCGGCATTCAAAAGCGTTTGCACTTGGGCTTTGAGCAGCTCAGGCTGCACAGCGCCACTCGCCATGGGCACACCTACGTTCAGGCCCACACGGCTGAATACCCCGCGCCTGAAAGGCCGCACCATCGCAGCGCCCTGCTCTGCGCGGCTAAAGAAAGACCCCCACAAGTTGGTCAATGCCATGGGCACCACCTGCACCTGCACGCCTTGCTGCGTGGTGCGCTCCAAAATCTTCATGATGCCGCCCTTAAATTCTTGCAGACCACCGTCGCGGGTGATGCCCCCTTCAGGAAAGATGCACAACAGATCGCCATCCTTGAGCACTTTGGCAGCAGCGTCAAACGCAGCCTCATAGGCCTTAGGGTCTTGGGTGCGCGGTGCAATGGGTATGGCCTTGGCCAGGCGGAACAACCAACCCAACACCGGCACCTTGAAAATGTTGTGGTCCATGATGAAGCGAATAGGCCTTGGGCTGGCAGCCATTAGCAAGACTGCATCCACAAAGCTCACGTGGTTGCAAACCAAAATGGCGGCGCCTTGGGTTGGAATGTGCTCATCGCCCGAGAGCTTGAAGCGGTAGATCAGCCGCGAAACCACCCAAGCCACGAAGCGCAGCAGGTACTCTGGCACCACCAAGAAAATATAGAAAGCCACAATGGCATTGGCCACACCCGTGAACAGAAATATTTGGGGAATCGTGAAGCCCGCCTTGAGCAAAGCACCCGCAATCACCGAGCTGCCAATCATGAATAGCGCATTCAAAATATTATTGGCTGCAATGATGCGCGCGCGGTGCGTGGGCTGGCTGCGCAACTGAATCAGCGCATACATGGGCACGCTGTAGAGCCCCGCAAACAGACTCAGCAGCATCAAGTCCGCCATCACACGCCAGTGGGCGGATTCGGCAATGAAGGCACCCACGCCCAGTTCCACGGCGGGGGCGAGTCCTTGCAAGGCAAAGTACAAGTCGATAGAAAACACACTCATGCCGATGGCACCCAAGGGCACCAAACCAATTTCTACATGGCGCTTGCTCAGCACCTCACACAAGAGTGAACCGGTGCCAATACCGATAGAGAAAATGACCAGCAAGAAGGACGCCACACGCGCATCACCATGCAAGACCTCTTTGGCCAAACTGGGGAACTGGCTCAAGAACACAGCGCCAAAGAACCACATCCAACTAATGCCCAGCAGAGAGCGGAATACGACCAGATTCTCATGCGCCAACTTGAGGTTGCGCCAAGTCTCGGACACAGGGTTCCAGTTGATTTTCAGACCAGGATCGGTCGCGGGGGCAGACGGAATAGCAGCAGCCACGAACCGGCCCACAATCGCCAATACCACACAGGCAATCGCCACATCGCGGTGGCCCACCTCTGGCACGGCCACCAACAAGCCGCCTGCCACCTGGCCCAGCAAAATGGCCACGAAGGTACCCATCTCCACCATGCCATTGCCGCCCGTCAGCTCACGCTCTGACAAGACTTGGGGCAGGTAGGCGAACTTGACTGGGCCAAACAGCGTGGAGTGCAGCCCCATCAAAAAGGTACATACCAACAACACGATGACATCGTTGGTGATAAAGCCGTAGGCGGCCAGCGCCATGACGCCAATCTCTAGATTTTTAACAAAACGGATCATCACCGTTTTGTCGTATTTGTCAGTCAACTGCCCGCTGGTGGCCGAGAACAGCAAGAAGGGCAAGATAAACAGCGCCCCAATCACCAAGCCCGCCATGGCGGGTGGCAACCACGCCACGCTGAGCTGGTAGGTCACCATCACCGTGAAGGCAAACTTGAACAGGTTGTCGTTGGCAGCGCCGGAGAACTGGGTCCAGAAAAATGGCGCGAAGCGGCGCTGCTTGAGCAGGGCGAACTGATTGGGATGATCGTGTTGGCTCACGGGTGATTCCTGTTAGTAATCTTGGACTAGGCCCGGACCCAGCTGCCGATTGGCAAGCTGACCCGAGCGCCATTGTGCATGACGAAAAGCACCGGCAAAGCGGCCAGCGCAGCGGCTACATGTTTGAGACTATGGCCCGATACCCAGCCGCCCGTCCAAGTAAAAATTGCATGGTCGCCCAGCTCGAATAATTTGGCTATGGCATACAGGGCGATTACCGCCACCAGGGGCAGACCCCAGGCCTGTGGCACAGGCTTACGCAGCGCCAAGGCCAACACCAACAGCATGCCGCCGCCCTGCACAAGCACCCAGGGCAACAGGTTGGCCGATGCGTACCAAACGGCTACGGCCACAGGTCCGGCTACCAAGACCAGGCCCGCCACCCAAAGGCCGCTGCGCGTGCTGATGCGGTCTGCCGCTGCCATGCCAGACAAGCCAGCAAATGCCGCCACCATGCCCACGCGGTCCCAGGCAAGTCCCCAGTTGTTCGGCTGCCAGTGGTACAGCGTAGAGCCCACGGCGGTAACCAGTAATCCGGCGAAGAAGACGGTGGCCAACGCCCAGCGCGCATCCCAAGCCACGCTGCGCTTCAAGCCAATTACCGCCAAGCCCCAGATGCCTGCCATCGCAAACGGCAGGTTGCTCAGCACATCCATGGCACAAGGTACGCCCAGCCAGGTGCGCTGATCAGCAAACGCATGGTAGTGGTCGTGCTGCGCCACAGCGGGGCCTAGGCAGGCAAAGGCCAGTGCGGCACCTACGGCGGCCAGCAAATACGCCTCGGGGGGGGACAGTGTTCTCATGGTGCAGTGCTCCAGTTGCGGTGATGAATGCAGCGGAGTCTGTCATGTGCTTCCTCACAGTGGCGCAAATTACTGAACCCGGCTACATTCTGAATACCAAAAGTACTACTTATTAATACCCATGAGCACAACCGCCGACCTCGTCTTAGCCCTGAAAAAAGAGCTGAAATCTGCGCAGATGACCTATGCCGACCTGGCGTCGGCACTGGGCATGGCCGAATCCAGCGTGAAGCGCATGCTGGCCAAGGGAGATATGCCGCTATCGCGCATTGACGCAATCTGCCGAGCGCTCAAGTTGGATTTCGCGGACCTAGCCCGGCGCGTGGCCGATGCACAACCGCTGTTGGCGCAACTCAGCCAGGAGCAAGAGCGCGCAGTGGTAGCCGACAAAAAACTGCTGCTGGTGGCTATTTGCGTGCTGAGCCAATGGACACTGGAACAAGTCACTACGTCTTATCGCCTGACCGAAGCGCAATGCGTGGGATATCTGGTCAAGCTGGACCGCATCGGCATCATTGAGCTGCGCCCGCTGAACCGCTACCGCCTGAAGCTGGCCAAGACATTCCGCTGGCGGCCTCATGGCCCAGTGATGGATTACTTCAGAGAGCACGCGCTGCTAGACTATTTTTCGGGCGGCTTCGACGGTGATGATGAAGGCCTGCTGCTGGTGCACGGCTCTATCAGCCGCAGCCTAGCACCGTCTTTTATGGAGCGCATGCAACGCGTGGCCCAAGACTTTGCGCAGCAACACTTGGCTGACCAACGCATTGAAAACCAGCACCGCGAGGGCTATACGCTGCTACTGGCCATGCGCCGCTGGGAGTTTGAGGCGTTTGCCAACTTGCGGCGGTGAACTAGCTCGCAGCAAACAACTCAATATCGTCCATGGGGTAGTGCTTGCGGTTGTGCGTCCACAGTGGGCAGCGGTGCACGCGCGCCGTGGCGGCCAATACATAGTCTTCCAATGCGATGCCCGAAAAGGCCTTGGCATATTGGTTGGCATAGGTGCCCGCTATGCGCCCCGTGTCGATATCCATATCAATGCAGTGGCACACATCAAACAAGGCCTCAATATCTTTGTGCTCCCGTTTGAAGGCCCCAGCGTATATCTCGGCGACCACAATGGGGCAGATCAGAAACTGGGTTTAAGCTTCCAGCAATGCAAGAAAACGATCCACAACCTTCGGCATCTTCTTAAGCAAGTCGATGACGATGTTGGTGTCCAGCACCAGACGCTCGGGCGTCATGTAGCCTCACTATTTCGTACTATGCGGCTTTTGCTGCGGATGGCACGCACATAGCTCTCAGAGTCCACACCTGCAAAACTTTCCAGCGGCTTGAGCCGTGCAAAGTAGGCTTTGGCATCGGCTACTGGGTCTTTTTGAATGTCTTTTTCCAGCGTGCGGCAAATCAGCTCAGAAATGCTCACGCCTACGCTGCGTGAACGAACTTTCAGGCTGTCGTACAACTCATCTTGCAGATAGATTTGGGTACGGTGCATCGTGTATTCCATTCATTTGATGTATGAATATGTACGTCATACGGCAGCTAAACGCTCCCCGGTCTGCAAACGCCACAACGCTGCGTAGCCGCCATTGCGCGCCAGCAGTTCATCGTGCGTGCCACTCTCCACAATGCGGCCAGCTTCCAGCAGATGAATGCAATCTGCTTGACGCACGGTGGACAAACGGTGAGCAATGACGATGGTGGTGCGGTTGCGACTCACCACCTCCAGCGAGCGCTGAATCGCGGCTTCGGTTTCGTTGTCCACCGCGCTGGTGGCTTCATCCAACACCAAGATCGGCGGATTTTTCAAAATGGCGCGCGCCAAGGCAAGGCGTTGGCGCTGTCCGCCAGAGAGTTTTTGCCCGCGCTCGCCAATGCGCGTGGCAAAGCCTAGCGGCAGCTTGTCGATGAACTCCGTGGCCTCGGCCGCGCGGGCTGCCTCTGCAATAGCTTCGTCACTGGCACCTTGCACGCCATAAGCAATGTTCTCCGCCACCGTGCCGTCGGTCAAGAAACTGTCTTGCGCCACATAGCCAATCGCGCGGCGCAGGTCTTGCAGGTTCAGACTGTCAATGGGCACGCCGTCCAGATGCACATGGCCGCTTTGGGGTTCGTAAAAACGTAGCAGCAATTTCACCAACGTCGATTTGCCAGAGCCCGTCGTGCCCACAAACGCCGTCGTTTTACCCGCAGGCAGCGTCAGCGAAATGTCTTGGAGCGTGGGGCCATCGCCATAGGAAAAGTTAACGCCTTCAAAGCGCAACTCACCGCGCGTCTGCGCTGGGTTCAGGTGCTGGCCTTCGTAGGCAATGGTGATGGGTGCGTCCAGCAGCTTCATGGCCCGGTCAATGGCGGCCATGGAGCGCTGGTACATATCGGCCACCTCGGCTAAACCGGTGAGCGGCCACAGCAGGCGCTGGGTCAAAAACACCAAAACCGAATACGCACCCACCGCCAACTCGCCATGCAAAGTGAGCCAGCCACCATACAGCAAGGTTGCGGTAAAACCGCTCAGAATCGCCATACGAATGACTGGCGTAATTGCCGAACTAATGCGAATGGCCTGTGCATTGGCGCTGCGATATTGGTTGCTGGCCTGCTCGATGTGGCTGGCCTCCAGGCTCTCAGTGGCAAAAGCCTTGATGGTGGCCAACCCGAGCAAGTTGTTATTGAGTCGCGCGCTCACATCGCCCGCCGCCTCACGCACGGCGGTGTAACGCGGGGCCAGGCGGCTCTGAAACCAGAAGGCCCCAAACAAAATAGCGGGCACCGGCAGCAAAGCAATGATGGCAATGCCGGGCTGCAGTGCAAAGAACACCGCGCTGACCATGATGCTGGAGCAAAACACTTGAATGATCTGGTTGGCCCCGCCATTCACAAAGCGTTCCATCTGATTCACGTCGTCGTTCAGGATGGACATCAAATTGCCAGTGCGCTGCGTCTCAAAGTAGGCCATGTCCAGCTTTTGCACATGGCGGTAGGTGTCCAGACGCAAGTCGTGCTGAATGTCTTGCGCCAACTGGCGCCACTTCACTTCATACAAATACTGAAACAGCGACTCACCACCCCACACCACCACATTGAACGCACCCAAGACCAGCAGTTGCTGCCAGGTGTCTGTAATGCCCACCGTGACCAGCACATGGCGCGCCAAAAAGCTCTCTTCGCCTTTGACCACCACGTCGACCGCAGCGCCAATCAGCACCTCGGGCAGGATGTCAAAAAACTTGTTGAGTACGGAGTAAAGGGTGGCGAGTCGGAAATCGCGGCGGTAGCCCTTGGCGTATTTAAAGAGGCGTTGGATGGGGTGCATGGGAAGATGGTAACTTGGCCTCCTAAAATGCCAGAAGTAAAACAGGGAAGATATGAGCCAAATCCTCATCAACGACTACCTCAAGCAGCTCGACATTATCAAAAAGGTCAGCGGTTCCAGCCGTGAAACCATTGTTCGTGAGGCTTTCAAAGACTTGCTCAAGGCTTGGGGCCGCCAGCACGACCTCATCTTTCTTGCCGAATACCCCCTTAAGACCGCTACCAAGTCCAACATCTTGGTCGATGGCGCCTTACTACACGAGCTGCGCATGCCGCTGGGCTACTGGGAGGCCAAAGACGCCGACGACGACTTGAACGAAGAAGTAAGCAAGAAGTTCAAAAAAGGCTATCCGCAAGACAACATCATCTTCAGTGACGATGCGATTGCCGTTTTGTGGCAAAACCGTGCCGAAGTCTTGCGTTGCGATATGACCGACACGCAAGCGCTGTCCAAGTTGCTCAAACTGTTCTTCAACTTCGAGCGGCCTGAGATTGCTGGCTTTCGCGCCGCCGTGGAGCAGTTCAAAGCCGACCTTCCCGCTGTACTGTTGGCTCTGCGCGAGATGATCGAGAAGGAGCATGACAAGAACGTCAAGTTCCGGGCAGCCGAAGTCAAGTTTCTGGTCCACGCGCAAGAGGCCATTAACCCCGCGCTGGGCGATGCCGATGTGCGCGAAATGTTGATCCAGCACATCCTGACCGAAGAAATCTTCGCCAAGGTATTTGACGACTCCGACTTTCACCAGCACAACAACGTGGCGCGCGAGCTGTATGCGCTGGAGAGTGCCTTCTTTACCGGTGCACTCAAAAAGCAAACCCTTAAGGGGCTGGAAACATACTACGCCGCCATCCGCGCCGCAGCCGCGCAAATCAGCAGCCATGGCGAAAAGCAAACCTTTCTAAAGATCATTTACGAAAACTTCTACAAGGTCTACAACAGCAAGGCTGCTGACCGGTTAGGCGTGGTCTACACGCCCAATGAGATCGTGCGATTCATGATCGACGGGGCCGACTGGTTGTGCGAAAAGCACTTCGGCAAAAACCTGATCGACAAAGATGTAGATATCCTCGACCCCGCAACAGGCACGGGCACTTTCATTTGCGAATTGCTAGAACACTTCCGTGGCCAGCCCAAAAAGCTGGAGCACAAATACAAGCACGAGCTGCACGCTAACGAAGTGGCCATCCTGCCTTACTACGTGGCCAACCTGAACATTGAATCCACCTACGCGGCAATAACTGGCAAGTACGAAGAGTTTCCTAGCCTGTGTTTTGTGGACACGCTGGATAACGTGGGCCTGCACACCGCTGCCAAGGGCACCACGGCGGAACTGTTTGGCAGCGTCTCAGAAGAAAACGTGGCCCGCATCAAGCGCCAGAACGGCAAACGCATAAGCGTCGTCATTGGAAACCCGCCTTACAACGCCAACCAGGCGAATGAAAACGACAACAACAAAAACCGCGAATATTCGCAGATTGATGCCCGCATCAAGCAGACCTACATCGCCGAGAGCTCCGCGCAGAAAACAAAGCTCTACGATATGTATGCCCGCTTCTTCCGCTGGGCTAGCGACCGGCTGAACGAGAACGGCGTCCTAGCCTTCGTTACCAACCGCAGTTTTATCGAAAAGATGACCTTTGACGGCTTCCGTAAGACCGTGGCGCAAGAGTTTTCAGAAATTTACGTGGTGGATTTGGGTGGCGCGGTGAATGACAACGCCAAACTGAGTGGCACCAAGAACAATGTATTTGGCATTAAAACAGGTGTCGCTATCAGCTTCATGGTGAAGAAGGTCAGTGGCACAAAGGACAAACGCCCAGCCCGAGTGAAGTATGTGCGCCGACCAGAGATGGAAACAGCGGAAGAAAAGTTGAGCTTTTTGGCTAACCACCAGATGAGTGGGCTGACCTTCGACGAAATACAGCCCGACAAGACGCACAATTGGGTCAACCTAACGAGCAACGATTTCGAGACACTGATTCCACTGGCTAGTAAGGAGACCAAGGCGGCGAAGACTGCATCGAAAGAACGGGCTATCTTCAAATTGTTTTCGCTGGGTGTTGTTACGGCACGGGACGACTGGGTGTTCGACTATGACCGAGGTGACTTGGCCATAAAGGTGAAATTCCTGATAGACGCTTACAACCGTGATTTGACTAAATTGGCGGCAGTTCGTGGGAGTAGCAAGTTAGAAGAAATGCTTGACTCGTCGATCAAGTGGACGCGCGCTGTCAAGAATGACCTCCGACGAGGAACCATTTACGAATACGACGATAGTCAGATTATTGAGGCGTCGTACAGGCCGTTTACAAAAGCAAATCTGTACTTCGATAAGCGCCTGAACGAAATGCAATACCAGTTGGGTGCAATGTTTCACGGCAACGCGAACCCAACGATCACTTTCTTATGTGTGTCATCGTCAAATGCACTTGCAGCAATAGCAGTTGACCAACCGTTTGACTATTGCCTGCTAAAAAAGGGCAATGGCGGGACACAGTCTGTTTCACGTTGGGTCTACGACCGTTCAGGAAACAAGGTTGACAACATCACCGGCTGGGCTGTGAAACAATTCACCGCTCACTACGCAGACGAAATCGGCAAGGGCAAGACGGCCCGAAAAATCACCAAGGAAGGCATCTTCCACTACTGCTACGCCATACTGCACGATCCGCTTTACATCGAAAAGTACGCCCAAAACCTGAAACGCGAATTTCCCCGGATTCCGTTCTACAAAGACTTTTGGCAGTGGGCCGCGTGGGGCGAGGCGCTGATGGCACTGCACATCGGCTATGAAGGCGTGGCGCCGTTTGCTTTGGCTCGCACTGATATGCCCGACGCCAAGGCCCGCGCCGCTGGCCTGCCACCCAAGGTCATACTACGAGCCGACACCGTAGCTGGCAGCATCGCTTTGGACAGCGAAACTACGCTGAGTGGCATTCCCGCCCAGGCCTGGGCCTATAAATTGGGAAGCCGCAGCGCCATCGACTGGGTGCTGGACCAGTACAAGGAGAAGAAACCGAAGGACCCAACCATTCGCGAGAAGTTCGACACCTACCGCTTCGCGGACTACAAAGAGAAGGTGGTGGATTTGCTGATGCGGGTAACTCGGGTGAGTGCAGAGACTATGGAAATTGTGGAATTGATGCGGGGGTACAACCGATGAAGATTCTTGCACACCAAATAGTTACCACTGCGATAAAACTGGCATTTCAGACCGTGAATAGTGCGGGAGCAGCTATTCTATTCATAGCACCTTAATTTTTTCACTGTATAACAAACGCAAAAAAAACCTCATAAATATTTGGATATGTAACTTGCGTTTTATAGAAGTGAGAGGTTGAAGAGAAATTGGAAGCCTCGCGTACTGATGCGACTCCAGCGTCGTGATCTCACCGCACCAGCAACTCTATCCGCTCCGTCTCGCCCGGCACCTGGCCCATGCCCGCATTGGCATCACCATAGGTCCAGGCCACCTTGGCCTGCTCGATGCGCTCTTTGCTGCTGGAGACAAAGTTCCACCAGATAAAGCGGTGCCCCAGAGGCTGCCCACCGACCACGGCAAATCGCGCAGGTCCATCCGTAGCCACCAGCTCAGTGGCTTCTGACACCACCACCATGGTGTGCGGTTCCAGCGGCGCACCGGCCAAAGCCACGTTGCCCTGCACCGGGTAAATCGCCTGTTCATCCGCCAACATCGGCAGCGTCCAGCGCGCGCCTGCGGGCAATTGCACATCCAGGTACAGCGTGGGCGACAAGGTGGCCACCGGGCTGTGCGCTCCAAAGGCTGCACCCACCAGCACGCGCACGGTGGCACCGTCTACCGTCAATTCGGGGATGGCATTGGCCGGTGTATGCACAAAGGATGCGGCGTCTTCCTCGTGCGCCTCAGGCAATGCCAGCCAGAGCTGCAAGCCGTGGTTGACATAGCGCTGCTGCGCCTGCTCGGGTGGCTTGCGTTCGGAGTGCACGATGCCACTGCCCGCCGTCATCCAGTTGATAGCGCCAGGCTCGATGCGCTGCACGTAGCCCAGGTTGTCGCGGTGCAGGATTACACCTTCAAACAAGTAGGTGAGCGTGGCCAGGCCGATATGGGGGTGCGGGCGCACGTCGTGGTTGGCACCAGGCTCTACGGTCACCGGGCCGAAGTGGTCAAAGAAGATGAACGGGCCAACCGCCTGCTGCTGCGCGGAGGGCAGCAAGCGGTTAACGACAAAACCGCCGCCCAGGTCTTTGCTGTGGGGCTTCAGGAATGTAGGTGCGCTCATACGGCCCTCTGCACGGTGGTGGTGATTTCGGTCGTCACGCTGGTCATCAATTTATGCACCGGGCATTTTTCGGCCACGGCCACCAGTTGGGCCAGCTCGGCATCGCTGAAGCTGCCGCTGATCAGCAGCTCGGCTTTCAGGCGGTACACGCCTTTGCGCTCTTCCGAGTCGTCCCGAACAATTTTGGTTTGCACGTCATCGACGGCTATGCCCTTCTTGCGGGCAAACCACATCACAGTCAAAGCCTTGCAGGCACCCAGCGCCGCATCGTACAAATCGTGCGGGCTGGGGCCCTCGTCTGCCCCTCCCTCCTCCACAGAGATATCCGCCACCCACGCATGCTTGCGAACCGCGACGGTTTGCGCCAGGGTGGCGTCGGCTTTGCGTTTCAAACTAACAGTCATGCTGGTTTCCTCAGAGTGAGCAGGGGCCGTAAAAGGCAGTTTAGCGGTTGTAGCGCGCGGCCACTTCAGCTACGCGTTGGCCAAACAAGCGTGCCGTTTCCAGGTCACCGGGCAGCATTTCGTCGGCCGATGCGTCAGAAGGCGACTGGGCCATGGCACCGCTGAAAGAACCCACATAGTTCACATCATTGCGCTGGGCAGCCTTGCTATTGCTTGGCATCAGCGCCGTGCCCGTCCACACGCCGCCATGCTGCATGGCCAGTGTGAACAGGTAGTGCAAGGTGGAGAGCTTGTCGCCATTCATGGTCGCGCTGTTGGTAAAGCCCGCGAAGACCTTGTCCTTCCAAGCCTGGGTAAACCAGGGCTTGCTGGACGCATCGGCAAACTTTTTGAACTGCCAGCTCACGCTGCCCATGTAGGTGGGCGATCCCATGATGATCGCGTCTGCGGCGGCCAGGGTTTCCCAGCCACCGGCGGGCAGGTTGCCTTCGGCGTCAATGGCGACCAAATCAGCACCAGCGCCGCTGGCGACCGACTGGGCCATGCGCAGGGTGTGGCCATAACCGGAATGAAATACGACTGCTACTTTTGCCATGGTGATTTCCTTAAAAGGTGGTTAAAAAACGAGACGAGAAAATTGACGAGAAAAAATTACGCGGCCAGATCAAAGACCAGCACTTCAGCATCCGTGGCATCCGCCAAACTCAGCGCGGCTTCGCCAGTCAACTTGGCCGCGTCGCCGCCCTGCAGTGCCTGGCCATTCACGGACACTGCACCACGCACCACATGCACATAGGCCTTGCGGGCAGGGTCCAGCGTCAAGGTAGCTGCCTGGGCTCCATCCAGCAAACCGGAATACATGCGCGCATCGGCGTGAATCGTCACACTGCCCTCTGCGCCATCGGGGCTGGCCACCAGGCGCAGTTGACCCTGCTTTTCAGGTGCCGTAAAGGTCTTTTGCTCGTAGCCAGGTGCAATGCCTTTCACATTGGGCTCAATCCAAATCTGGAAGAAATGGGTTTCGTCCTTGGGGGCGTAGTTGTATTCGCTGTGCTGGATACCGCGGCCCGCGCTCATCCGCTGCACATCACCCGGCGGGATGCTGGCACCGGTGCCAATGCTGTCCTTGTGGCCCAGCGCGCCCGACACCACGTAGCTAATGATTTCCATGTCCTTGTGGCCATGGGTGCCAAAGCCGCTGCCCGGTGCAATGCGGTCTTCATTAATAACACGCAGATTGCCCCAACCCATGTGTGCTGGGTCAAAGTAGCCAGCGAATGAAAAACTGTGAAAGGACTTGAGCCAGCCATGGTCGGCATAACCTCGATCCTGCGATTTGCGAATGCTCAACATCTTGCTTTCTCCTTAAAAAGCAGTGGGGGTTTCTCACCCACGCACTGCAACAAACATGGACTGAACTTTAGGCCTGCAAGCCCCACTTTCCATGCACCTTGTTTGATGGCATCATTCAAATCGATTGAACTTAAGAGCGCCTTTCATGCAAAATGCCCGCGATGTACTGACTCCAGATTCCCTGGCAATGCTGCAATCCATTCAGGTGGCGGGCAGCTTTGCGGCCGCCGCCCGCGCCCTGGGGCTGGTGCCCAGTGCGCTCACCTACCGGGTGCGCCAGATTGAAGATGCGCTGGACGTGCTGCTGTACGACCGCAGCTCGCGCCAAGCCAAGCTCACCCCGGCCGGAGCGGAGTTACTGCGCGAAGGTGCGCGCCTGCTCAGCGAGATTGATGCCATGGCCAACCGCGTCAAACGCGTTGCCACCGGCTGGGAATCCCAGCTCACCATTGCGATTGACACCGTCATATCCAAAGGCACGGTGATGGAGCTGGTGGAAAGCTTCTTCAGCCAATCGCCCCCGACGCGCATCCGCATCCGCGAAGAGACTTTGTCCGGCACCTTTGTCGCCCTGTCAGCCGGTCTGGCCGACCTGGCCATAGGTGTGGGGGCAGACTCGGCCAACAGCCCGGACATCCATAGCAAACCCTTGGGCCAAATGGACTTTGTGTACGTGGTCGCACCGCGTCACCCGCTGGCAAACGCGGCCGAACCTTTGTCGGATGAAATCATCCAAAAACACCGTGCCGTGGCAGTGGCCGATTCAATTCAACGCGGCAGCGGTGTGACATTTGGCCTGCTCACGGGCCAAGACGTATTTACCGTGCCCACCATGCACGCCAAGATGGACGCGCAACTGCGTGGCCTGGGCGGCGGCAACCTGCCCCTGTGCATGGCTGGCCCCTATATTGAAACCGGGCGACTGGTCGTGAAAAAAACCGAGCGCGGCCAGCGCGTGGCCGACCTGCACTACGCCTGGCGCGGCGGCAAGACCGCCACCCAGGGCCGCGCGCTGCAATGGTGGCTGCAGCAGCTCGACAGCCCCACCACCCGCGCCGCCCTGCTAGAGCAGCACCGCAGTGCCTGAGTCAGCCCAGCGCATGTGGGTGCGTGTATAAAGCCTACTAGGCACAACAACGACAGGAGACAATTTCTATGACCCCTTCCAAACACATTGCTATCGTCGGTGCCGGCATGGCGGCTATCACCTGTGCGCGAACGCTGGTCCAGGCCGGCCACCGCGTCACCGTGATTGAAAAGAGTCACACCGTAGGCGGCCGCATGGCCACCCGCAATAGCGCGTTTGGAACCTTTGACCACGGGGCCCAGTACTTCACCGTGCGTGATCCGCGCTTTGCCCTGGCCTTGCAAACCACCCCCAAAACCTGCAAGCCCTGGAGCGCCAACACCGTGCGCGTGCTGGATGCCCACGGCATGGTGGCCGCCGCCGGCCTACCCGCCCGCGAAGCGCACTGGGTACCCAGCCCCGGCATGAGCGCGCTGGTGAAAGAATGGGCCAAGCCCCTGGCTCTGAATATTGAATTGAACACCCGCGTTACCCAGATCGAGCAAGACGCCCTGAACCCCAAGCAATGGCAACTGCGCACCGTGGGTGAAAACGACAGCGCGCATGTGTACTCCGGCTTTGATGCTGTGGTGCTGGCCATCCCCTCTACCCAAGCCCAGGCGCTGCTGGCCAGCTGCAAAAAGGGTGCAGCACTGGCCAAGAAAATCGACAAAGTGGAAGTGGCCCCCTGCTGGACGCTGATGCTGGCCTTCCCCCAGGCGATGCAGCCCGATATGTGGACCCTAGGCCCCCAGTGGAACGCCGCACGCAGCACCCACCACCGTGTGGCCTGGCTGGCGCGCGAATCGTCCAAGCCAGGGCGCGGCAAGATCGAACGCTGGACGGTGCAAGCCAGCGCCGAATGGTCCCAAGAGCATCTGCAAGACGACGCCAAGCGCATCCAGGCCAAGCTAAAAAAAGCCTTCACCGAGATCACCGGCATCCGCGCCGAACCCGCGCATGTGGATACCCAGCGCTGGCTTTACGCCCAGACCACCAAGCCGTTGGGCAAAAGCCACCTGTGGGATGCCAAAGCAGGCCTGGGCCTGTGCGGCGACTGGTGCTTGGGGCATCGCGTAGAGAATGCGTTTGTGTCGGGCCTGGAACTCGCCTTAGCGATTGCTTGAGACGTTGGCCCCATAGGTTGCCCACCGCAGGCTTGGATAGCAACGGCATGAGCGCCGCCGGGCCGCCCCAAGGCGCGAGGGCCCCCTCGGGGGGCAGCGCAGCACACGCAGTGGCAAGCGTGGGGGCAATGTATATCGGGCGGTTCGCCCCCTCCCCCACCGGCCAGCTGCACGCGGGCTCCTTGGTGGCGGCGCTGGCCAGTTGGCTGGATGCCCGCGCCCACCAGGGCCAATGGCTGGTGCGCATGGAAGATGTAGACACGCCGCGCTGCGTCCCCGGCACTGACCACACCATCCTGCAACAGCTGGCCGCCTGCGGCCTGCACCCCGACGCACCGCCGGTGTGGCAAAGCCAGCGCAACGCGCTGTACCAGCAGGCGCTGGACCGGCTCATTCCTAGCGGCGCGGCCTACCCCTGCGCATGCTCGCGCAAAGACATTGAGACAGCACTGGCGGCCCAGGGCGCGACCAAACCCCGCCATGGCGAGCTGGTCTACCCCGGCACCTGCCGCAATGGCTTGCAGGGCCGCACCGGGCGAGCCTGGCGGCTGCGCACCGATGGCCTGCTGCTCAGGGCAGATTTGGGGCCTGAATTCGTAGTCAAAATTCCCGTAGAGCCCATGGATAGTGCGGGAGCAGCTCCTAAAGACATAGCAAGCCACTTGCAGCTTGTGCGTTGGACCGACCGACGCTTAGGGCCACAAAACCAAGATGTAGCCCAAGACGTGGGTGATTTTGTACTGCGCCGCGCCGATGGCCTGTGGGCCTACCAACTGGCCGTGGTGGTGGACGACGCCGACCAGGGCATCACCCACATCGTGCGGGGTGAAGACCTGACCGACAACACCGCCCGGCAAATCTTGCTACAGCAGCACCTGAGCCTACCCACGCCGCAGTACCTGCACACGCCATTGGTGCTGGGTGCCAATGGTGAAAAGCTGAGCAAACAAAACGGCGCTGCAGCGCTGGACACCCGCACGCCCGCGTCAGCGTGGCTGGCGCTGCAGCAGGCCGCCTCAGTTTTGGGATTGGGTTCAGGACCAGCCTTAGGCGCATTGCCCGCCAGCCTGACCAATATCGCCGATGCCCTGGCAGTGTGGACTGCCGAGTGGCAGGCGCGCTTCGCTTCAGATCTGGCTGTCTCTGCCGCCTGAGCGCTGGATCGCATCCGAGCGGCGCTTCTTCATCTGCGCCTTGGCCAGGTACATGCGTGCATCGGCCTCGGCGATGCATTTGTCCAAGGAAGTCTCGGCACTCTCGCGCACCGCGTAGCCCATGGCCGCGCTAGGGTGAATGCTGCCGCCCTCAGGCAGCGCATGGCTGGCGCTCTGGCAGCGCAGCCTGAAGGCTTCCAGGTCGGCTTGCACCTGTGCCTCAGACGCGTGGGACAGCGTGATCAAAAACTCATCGCCACCAATCCGAAAGCAATCGCCCTGCGGCCATTGCGCGCGCACCTGCTCGGCAAACATCACCAGCAGTGCATCACCAGCCGCATGGCCATAGGCATCGTTCACACGCTTCAGGTTATTCAAATCCGCCACCACCACCGCCTGCGGGTAGACACCCTGCGGCGCTTTGTCTACCTTGTGGCTGAAGTAATTGCGATTGTGAAAACCAGTCAGCGTATCGGTGTAGAGAAAGTGCTCGCGCTCCAACAAAAACTGCGTGCGCGCCCTTTGCTCCACCAGCTTGCGCACCACGCGCACCGCCACCAGTCCAATCACTACCAGTGCCCCCACCAGCACACCCACCAGCTTCATCAGCTGCATATTGGCTTCATTGCGCAGGCCGGGCACGCCCTGAATGGCGGCGTACTTCACCTCTTCGTAGCGGATCAGCGGGATCACCTTGTCCATGATGGAAGCCAGCTCGGGCTGGTGCCGCCCCACGCCAAAGTACACAAAGGAATCCTTGGACGTATTGCCGCGCTTGACCACATCGGTGTAGCCCAGTCCATTGATATAGAACTCCACCACCGTGGGGTTCTCGATCATGTAGGCCACCTTGCCATCGCGCAGCAGTTGCAGCGATTCCAGAATGTCCGAGGTCTTGACGATCTGCGGGTTCTTCAAGTTTTTGCGCAAATACTCTTCATGCCAAAAGCCATCAATCACGGCGATGCGCTGGCCCTCCAGGTCGTACACATCCTGCACCGGCGGGCTGGTCTTCAGGCCCACAATGATGTCGCGCTCGGTGTTGATCGGGTGCGGAAACAGGAAGTCCTTCAGCCGGTCGTCCGTCTTGGCCATGTTGACCACATCAATCTTGCCCGCCCGGGCCTGGGCCATGATGTCGGCAAACGAGCCGCTCACCACCTTCAGGCGAATGCCCAGGCTGTCAGTCACGCGCTTGAGCATTTCACCGGCAATGCCGCGGTACTCGCCCTGGTGGTAGTAGTCAAACGGCAGGTAGTCCTCGGCTACGCCCACGGTAGCCTCACCCTTGGTCTCCAGCCAATTCAATTCGGCCTCGGTCAGCCGGAAGATTTTGCGGTTGTACAGCCGCTCGGCGCTACGCACCAGTTCGCGGATAGCGGGCTCACGCTGGGCAATGTATTTGTCCAGAATGCCCGCCAACACCACCTGGTCCTTGGCCACCGCCATGGTCATGTCGGAGGTGATCGCCTTCAGCTCGGCCACCAGCGTGAGCTGCGGGTGCGCGTACAAAAATTCGTATTCCACGCCGCCGCCGGTGGTTACAAAGCCCTCCACCTTGCTTGCCTCTAGCGCGGCCAGTGCCTGGGCCGGTTCGTCAAACTCCACGCTGTGGGGGCGGATATTGGGAAACTCCAGCGGTAGCTGCTGGATCACAAAATCATTGCGCAAAAAGGCCACTTGCCTGCCGTCCAAGTCGCCCAGCGTCTGCACCGACGAGTTTTTGCGGGCAAACACGGTGTAGGGGTACTGCCACACCGGGCGGGTAAAGCGCATGATTTTTTCGCGCTCAGGGGTGGGGTTGGCACCGTACAAGATGTTGATCTGGCCGCCCACAAAGCGCTGGTAGGCATCGTCCCAGCCCGCCACTTGTGCTGGCACCACTTGCAAGCCCAGTTGCACCTGCATGTCTTTAAGTAGCTCGGGCAACAGACCGATGCGCTTGCCGCGAAATTCAAAGCTATCCAGACCCGCGTAGGGGTCAAAGCCCACGGTAAAGGTCTTGCCGCGCTGGGCCACCAGCCAGGTTTGCTCATCCGCGCTGAGCTGCAGGGGGGTAGCTGGTGCCGCTGGTGTAGCTGGCACGGAGGGTCCCGCCAGCGCTGCCGTGAGCACGCAGCAGCCCGCTAACCACAGACCCAGCCAACGCATGCAGCGCGCGGGCCACTCAAATATCCAACGCAAAGGCACAACACATCTCCCGATAAGGATTGATCGCTGATTCATCGTTGCTGATTCATCGCTTCTTGCCAGCACACAGGCTCACCAGCACATTCAATGCCAAAGCATCGTAGCGTAAACACAGTAGAGTGCGTTCTACGCGCCGCAAGCGCTGCAGCCCGCGATACTCGGCCTCAAGATTTCTAAGCGAAATCGGCCTTTCAGCCCGTGGATAGTGCGGGAGCAGCTTCTTTTTTGATAGCAAAGACCTTCAGAGAATGGAACCCACCATGCCATGGAGACCGCCTAAGCCAACCACCGCACCACCCGATAAGCCACCGGGCAGCCTAGCGCCGGCGCCCCGAGGCTGGCCTATCAAGGTGTCGATTGCCAGCGTGGTGGTCGTGGCCATGGCACTGGTGGCGGGCATTGTCATCACGCTGGGCTGGGTGAATGCGCGCCAGCGGATGATGGACACGGCCGCCCAATCGGCGCAAGACGCCAGCCTGCTGATTCAAGAAAAATCACGCCGCATGCTGGAGCCTGGCCAGGTGGCGCTGCGGGTGCTCAGCACCACCCCCATCGTCAGTGCCAAAACGCTGGACGAACGTGTGCGCCACCTGCGCACACTGGCTGATGTGCTGATCACCAACGGGGTGCTGGCCTCGGTGTATGTGGGTTATGGCGATGGCTCTTTCTTCTTGGTGCGGCCGCTGCTGTTGCCCGCGCTGCGAGAACGCTTTCAGCCGCCCGAGCAGGCCGAGTTCATGGCCCAGTCGGTGCAGACGGGGCCTAAGGGCAGCGTGGGACACTTTTTGTTTTTTGATGCCAAGTACCGTCTGCTAGAAAAGCGCCTCCAGCCTGGCTACGCCTTTGACCCGCGCACGCGGCCCTGGTACCAGTCGGCCACGCGCTCGGCCAACGATGTGTTCACCGAGCCCTATGTTTTTTTTACCACCCAGCAGGTGGGCCTGACGCTCAGCCGCACCAGCGCCCAGGCGGGCACGGTGCTGGGCATTGATGTGGTGCTGGACGAGCTGGCTGCCAACCTGGCCGGGCTGCGCACCACGCCGAATGCACAAATGGCCCTGCTCAACCACAAGGGTGAGGTACTGGCCTACCCGGATATGGCGCGGGTGCTGGTCAAGCGCGATGGCCGCTTTGAATTCAAAACCATAGACGCCATTGGCGCGCCAGGCCTGGCCGCGCTAGAGGCCCACCCCGAGCGTATTGACAAAACCGGCAAGACCAGCAAAACGCTTACCTACGAGGTGAATGGCACCGAATGGCTTGGCACCTCGCTGGCATTCAGAGCCTTTGAGGCCGAGGGCGTGCACCTGCTGCTGGCCACCCCGGCCGATGATTTTTTGGGCGACCTGAAGGCGCGCGCGCGGCAAACCGTGCTGGTGGTGGTGTTGACCGCCTGCCTGCTGCTGCCCCTGGGCTGGGTGGCCGGTGCCGCCATCGGCAAAAACCTGGACGGCCTGACCGAGCGCGCCCAGCGCCTGCAGCGC
Source organism: Burkholderiales bacterium PBB3 (assembly GCA_002256115.1). Classification (GTDB taxonomy): domain Bacteria; phylum Pseudomonadota; class Gammaproteobacteria; order Burkholderiales; family Burkholderiaceae_C; genus Allorhodoferax. The sequence goes on along the minus strand of NKIK01000014.1, from coordinate 3,861 downwards.
TTTGACTTTCATGCCGAGCCCATTGCCCCAACCCTGGTGCGCGAGGTAAACAACCTCTCGCAGGTGCTGGACGACATGCGTGACACCGTACAAACCTTCTTGAAGATCAGCCACGACATGTCGACCGAATCGCATGTGGAATTGATGCTGGCCCAGGTGCTGCAACAAATGGTGTCGGCCACCCGCTGCACCGGCGGCGCGGTCTATTTGGCAGACACCGCCACCGGCTCCGCAGTCAACGCGATGCAGCAGGCTGCGCGCACCGGAGTCTTGGCCGAGCACGACGCGCCACTGTGGTGCTACGCCGCATCGGGCAGCAGCCACTGGCGGCGCGAGGTGGCCCCGGGCTTATCCGAGCTGCAGGTAGAGCTGCGCGGGCGGCGCAAGCAGCTAGAGGGCGTGCTGGTGCTGCAGCACGCCACCGACTTTGGCCATGCCGATCTGAGCTTTACCGAGTTTGTGCGCAAGCTCTCGGGCATGTTGGCCGTGTCCATAGAAACCCGCCAGTTGATGGACGCGCAAAAGGAGCTGCTGGACTCCATCATTCGGCTGATGGCAGACGCCATTGACGCCAAAAGCCCCTACACCGGCGGCCACTGCGAGCGCGTGCCCGAGCTGGCGGGCATGCTGATCGACCACCTGGCCGAAGAAACCCAAGGCCCCTACGCCAGCTTTGGCATGACCGAAGACGAACGCTATGAATTTCATTTGGGCGCGTGGCTGCACGACTGTGGCAAGGTCACCAGCCCCGAACACATCATTGACAAAGCCACCAAGCTGGAAACCATTTACAACCGCATCCACGAGGTACGCATGCGCTTTGAGGTGCTGTGGCGCGATGCCGAGCTGGCCTTTTGGCAAGGCCTGGCAGAGGGCGGCGACCGCGCACTGCTGCAAACCACGCTAGACCAGTGCCGCGCACAGTTGCAGGACGACTACACCTTTGTGGCCCGCTGCAATGTGGGCGGCGAGACCATGGCGACGGGCGATATGGTCCGCCTGCAAGCCCTGGCGCAAACATCCTGGACGCGCCACTTTGACAACCGCATCGGCCTATCAGCCCAAGAGCTGATGCGCATCCACACCACGGCCCCCCAAGCACGGCCGCTGCCGGTGCAAGAGCAACTGCTGGCCGACCGCCCCGACCACATCGTGCCCTGGGGCACGCGCAAGCCACCGGTGGACAAAAACGACCCCAAGAACCGCTTTGGCTTTGACATGGCCTTGCCCCAGCATGAACAACACCTGGGCGAGCTGTACAACCTGCTGGTGCGCCGCGGCACGCTCACCGAAGAAGACCGCTTCAAGATCAATGACCACATCGTGCAAACCCTGATCATGCTGCGCAGCCTGCCCTGGCCCGCCCACCTGGCGCGCGTGCCCGACATTGCCGCCACCCACCACGAAAAACTCAACGGCCAAGGCTATCCGCGCAAGCTCAACGCCGCACAGCTGTCATTGCCCGACCGCGTGATGGCGCTGGCCGATATCTTTGAAGCCCTGACCGCCGCCGACCGCCCCTACAAAGCCCCCAAGACCCTCAGCGAATCCCTGCGCATCATGGCCACCATGGCCCAAGACCACCACCTGGACCCGGCCTTGTTCCGCTACTTTTTGCACAGCAGGGTTTGGGAAGCGTTTGCGGATAAATACATGCAAAGCGCGCAAAGGGATGAAGTGGACGTGGCGGCGATTGAGGCGCTGCTACCGGGTGTTTTTCCTGCGGGTTAACATCCACCAACCCAGCACCGCAGGAGATTTGACATGCAAGCCATAGAACTCGCCACTACGATTTCAATGCAAGGCGGGATTGCGCTGCCTGCCAATTTCAAAGCTCTGTACGGGCGTGAGGCGCGCATCATCGTGTTGGTTGACGATGGGCTTGCAGATGCCGCCCCACTGCTAAGCCGCGTGGAGCGGCAGGCCAATATGCGCAGCGCTTTGGCCGCAGTGGCCCAAGCCGGCACATTCGCGCAGATTGACGATGCCAGCGCGTGGCAACGCGAAGTGCGTACCGACCGCCCACAAGCTGGGCGCGAGGATTGAGCTATGTGGCTTGCTGATAGCAACATCCTCATTCGCGCAGCATCTGCGCCAGACCATCCCCTGCAGGAATGGCTGCAGCGGGAGCTGCCAGCCATATCAATCGTCACCCGCATTGAAGTTCTTGGCTTTCACCGTCTTCGACCGGATGAAGATATTTTGCTGAGGGTACTTTTAGCGTCATTTGACGAATACGCCATCAGCAAACAAACCGCTGCGCTCGCCATCGAACTCAGACGTCAAAGAAAGATGTCGCTGGGCGACGCCCTGATTGCAGCTACTTGCCTGGAGCATGGTTTGAAACTAGCAACTCGCAATGCCAGCGACTTTGAATGGATAGCAGGTCTGACTGTCAATACCTTGGATAGTTTGGCGACCTGAGGGCACCGAGGGTGCCCCAAGATTTTGGCTGGAGATTCGGCCAAATCGGCCATTCAGGCCGTGGATAGTGCGGGAGCAGCTTCTTTTTTGATAGCAAACACACAAAAAACAAATGCCTCCTTCCACGCCCTCCTTCATCCTGGCCAATGCCGCCAGCCACCGCGATGTCATCCACACGCTGAACCTGGAGTACATGGAATGGGTCTTTGCAGAGCTGACCCAGATCACTGGCCAGACGGTGCAAGCAATGCTTGGCATGACGCTGCCCGATTACGTGGCCACCATGACCGACAAGGTGTGCAGCCAGGTGCCACCCGTGGGCGCTTTTTATCTAGTGGAGTCAGGCAGTCACATCGTTGGCATGGGTGGGCTGCGGAGCAACGCGGTTGGTGTTGTCGAAGTCAAGCGCATTTATGTGCGGCCTAGCTACCGGGGGCAGCAGTTGGGCCACCAGTTGTTGCAGCGGCTTCTGGATGACGCCAAAGCGTTTGGCTACCAGCGCGTGGTGCTGGACAGTGCGCCCTTCATGCAGGCGGCGCATCGGGTGTATGAAGATTTTGGTTTTAGTGCGCGTGGTCCGTATGAAAACACCGAAGTACCGCCGGAATTACATGCGGTGTGGCGATTTATGGAGCTGACTTTGTGAGCACAGTCCCATGCCCAAGCCGTGTGCCCAGGTTCGATAATGCCCCGCATGGCACTGTCTTTCTTTTCCACACCACACCCTGACTGGGTGGTGGAGATCAACCACAAAAACCGCGTGTTTGGTTTCACGCTGGGCTTTGTGGTTTTGGGTGTGCATATGCTGGGCAAGGACTATGGCCCGCTGAGCTGGTGGCTGCTGGGTCTGCAGTTTCTGGTCTACCCGCAGTTGCTGTATTGGCGCACGCGGGCATCGGCCAATGGCCGTGAAACCGAGATGTCGCATCTGACGCTGGACTCGTTTGTGTTCGGTCTGTGGGCTGGCTACCTGGGTTTTCCGATGTGGGCTACGTTTGGTATGTGTGTGTCTACCTGCATCAACCACACCTCGTACCGCGGGGCCAAGGGCGCGCTACAGTCTTTGGCGGCGCTGGGCGCGGGTGCACTGGTGGCGGTGGTGGCATTTGGTTTTAAGGCTATGGTGAATAAGTAGGTGTCAAACATCGGTACGCGCCCAATGCGGCGAAGTTTTCTGAAGTTGGGTTCAAAACTACGCCAATTTGCACCCCCTGGGTGCCGCTTCTGGGGCTCTTGGCCCCGATTTCTCGCCTCATGGGCGCACCTGTGCCATCAACCTTTGGCGACCCAGGTAAATATTGGCCAGTGCTAATGCAGTGAACGCCCGTGTGGCGTTCTTCTGCAATCCGCGGTAACGCACCTTGCCAAACCCCCAAAGCCGCTTGACCACGCCAAAGACATGCTCCACGCGTGCACGGACTTTTGACTTGTTACGGT
>NKIK01000111.1 GCA_002256115.1 Burkholderiales bacterium PBB3 | reverse complement strand
TGCGTGAACGCCAGGTGGGCTTTGTGTTCCAGCACTACGCGCTGTTCCGCCACATGACGGTGTTCGAAAACGTGGCCTTTGGCCTGCGCGTCAAACCGCGCCACCAGCGCCCGTCTGAGTCCGAGATCCAGCGCAAGGTGCACGAGTTGCTGGGCTTGGTGCAGCTCGACTGGCTGGCCGACCGTTACCCCTCGCAGCTGTCGGGCGGGCAGCGGCAGCGCATTGCCTTGGCCCGTGCCTTGGCCGTGGAGCCCAAAGTGCTCTTGCTCGACGAGCCCTTTGGCGCCTTGGATGCCAAGGTGCGCAAAGAGCTGCGCCGCTGGCTGCGCCGCCTGCACGACGAACTGCATGTGACCAGCATTTTTGTGACGCACGACCAAGAGGAAGCTCTGGAAGTGGCCGACCGCGTGGTGCTGATGAACAAGGGCAACATCGAGCAAATTGGCTCGCCGCAAGACGTGTGGGACCACCCGGCCAGCCCTTTTGTGTATGGCTTTTTGGGCGATGTGAACCTGTTCCATGGCCGCGCCCACGAAGGCGAAATGCTGATCGGTGCCGACCAGCACGCCGTGCGCGTGGACAGCCCCGAGCACGGTCAGGTGCAAGACGCCAAGGCTATGGCCTATGTGCGCCCGCACGATCTGGACGTCGCCCGTTACACGCCC
>NKIK01000013.1 GCA_002256115.1 Burkholderiales bacterium PBB3 | reverse complement strand
TGCTTGATGCGTTCTTGCAGAGCATTCATCTGGGGGGTAATCTCTTGCAGCCGGGCCCACAGGAACCTGATGATTTCGTCCTTTTGCGCGTGGCTGAGTTGGCTGAGGTCGGGCAGGCTTTGCATTGTGGGCGATTGTCGCTCACTATTTCATAGCAGGGACGAATTCACGCGTTTATCTTCGACCTGAATCATTGGGAGCTGAGTAGTTACAAGTCTTCGGCGTTTAATTCAAGCTGCGGGAGCCGTCAGGCGTGTCAGGGCCTCTTGGTACTTGGCGGCCGTCTTGGCAATCACCTCGTTGGGCACGCGCGGTGCGGGCGGGGTTTTGGTCCAAGGCTTGCCGTCCACCAAGGCGGCTTCCAGCCAGTCGCGCACAAACTGTTTGTCGTAGCTGGGTGGGTTGGTACCCATTTGGTAACTTTCTTGCGGCCAGTAGCGGCTGGAGTCGGGTGTCAGCACCTCGTCCATCAGCACCAGGGCGCCGTCTTTGTCCAGGCCAAACTCAAACTTGGTGTCGGCAATGATGATGCCTTTGGTCAACGCGAACGCGGCAGCCGTCTTGTAAATCTGGATGCTGATGTCACGAATCCGCGTAGCCAGGTCCAGGCCAATCATCTCCACGGTTTTCTCAAACGTAATGTTCTCGTCATGGTCGCCCACGGCGGCCTTGGCAGCGGGGGTATAGATGGGCTCTGGCAGCTTGCTGGCGTTTTGCAAACCCGCGGGCAGCTTGACGCCGCACACCGCGCCGTTCTCCTGGTATTCCTTCCAGCCACTGCCGGCCAGGTAACCGCGCACCACGGCCTCTATGGGAATCGGCTTCAGGCGTTTGACCAGCATGGAACGACCGGTGACTTGGGCCACTTCCTCGGGCAGCACCACGCTCTCAGGGGCTTCGCCGGTCAGGTGATTGGGGCAGATGTTGGCGCCGTTTTTGCCCAGCTTTTCAAACCAGAACAGGGCCATTTGCGTCAGCAGCACGCCCTTGCCCGGAATCGGCTCGCCCATGATCACGTCAAACGCGCTCAAGCGATCGCTGGCCACCATCAGAATACGGTCATCGCCCACGGCGTAGTTGTCGCGCACCTTGCCGCGCGCAAGCAGCGGAAGGGACAGGGCGGAGGTGTGCAAGGCAGCAGAGGTCATGGCATCCAACAAGAAAAAAGGCTTCGCCCCCCACATGGGAAGCGAAGCCTTGGATTATCGCAAGTTATACGTACTGTCGACTTATTGCACTACTTGCGCCAGCTCGCCGCGGGCGTATTGCCCGGCCACCACTTGCAGGCTGTGGCCCTTAATGCCGGCAGCCTGGCCTTCGCAGCCGAACTCCATGTAGCGCTGCTTGCACAGCTGCTTGGCCGCTTCACGCGCGGGCTTGAGCCATTCGCGGGCGTCAAATTTGTCGGGGTTCTCGAACATGAACTTGCGCACCGCAGCCGTCATGGCCATGCGGATGTCGGTGTCGATATTGACCTTGCGCACACCAAACGGAATGGCGCGTTGCACCTCTTCCACCGGCACGCCCCAGGTCTGGGCCATGTTGCCGCCGTATTGGTTGATGGCAGCCAACAGCTCTTGCGGCACCGCGCTGGAGCCGTGCATCACCAGGTGGGTGTTGGGGATGCGGGCGTGGATTTCCTTGATGCGCTCAATCGCCAAAATATCGCCCGTGGGCTTGCGCGTGAACTTGTAAGCGCCGTGGCTGGTGCCGATGGCGATGGCCAGCGCATCCAGTTGCGTGCGCTTCACAAAATCAGCGGCTTCTTCGGGGTCGGTCAGCAGTTGCTCGCGGGTCATCACCGCGTCGGTGCCGTGGCCATCTTCCTTGTCGCCCTGCATGGTTTCCAAAGAGCCCAGGCAGCCCAGTTCGCCTTCCACCGTTACGCCCAGCTTGTGCGCCATGTCGACTACCTTGCGGGTCACTTCGACGTTGTAGTCGTAGCTGGCAATCGTCTTGCCGTCGGCTTCCAGCGAGCCATCCATCATCACGGAGCTGAAGCCCAGGTCGATAGCGCCCTGGCATACGGCGGGGCTGGAACCATGGTCTTGGTGCATGACCACGGGGATGTTGGGGTAGCTGTCGACCGCCGCCTGGATCAGGTGCTTGAGGAAGTATTCACCCGCGTATTTGCGGGCACCGGCGCTGGCCTGCATGATCACGGGGGCGCCGGTCTCTTTGGCGGCCTCCATGATGGCCTGGACTTGCTCCAGATTGTTCACATTGAAGGCCGGAATGGCGTAGTTGTGGGTAGCCGCGTGGTCCAGAAGCTCACGCATTGAGACGAGTGCCATGATGAAATCCCAAGGAAGTTAAAAACCTGCCGCGGCCTACCGTTTTTGGTAACCGCTTGGTAACTTGTACCGATTCGGAATTCTAACTGGCGAGGAAAACCCGGATTTTGTTTCACCGCAGTGCCGCCCCAAGCTGAAACAGCCGCCTCGGGGGGCAGCGACCCGCGCAGCGGCGGAGCGTGGGGGCAACGTCCTCACTCCACCCGGCAAATCTTCAGCATATTCGTGCCGCCCGGCGCGCCCATAGGTTCGCCACAGGTGATGGCATACACGTCGCCTTTTTGCACGATGCCACGGCTTTTGAGGTGCTTCTCGGCATCCATCAGCGCGGTGTCGCGGTCATCGCTGGTGCTCATCAGCAAGGGGCGCACATTGCGGTACATGGTCATCTTGCGCTGGCTGGCTACGCGGGGCGTCAGCGCATAGATGGGCACATGCACCAGGTGGCGGCTCATCCACAACGCGGTGCTGCCGCTGTCCGTCATGGCCACAATGGCTTTGGCACCCAAGTGGTGGGCGGTGAACAGCGCGCCCATCGCAATCGACTGGTCGATGCGGGTGAAGGTTTTGCCAGTGAAATCGGCATCCAACTTGACGTATTCGCCGCCCTCGGCCGCCAGACAAATCTTGGCCATCTCAATCACGGTTTCCAGCGGGTATTTGCCGGCGGCAGTTTCAGCCGACAGCATCACGGCATCGGTACCATCCAGCACGGCGTTGGCCACGTCACTCACCTCGGCGCGCGTAGGCACCGGGTTGGTGATCATGGACTCCATCATCTGCGTAGCGGTGATGACGAATTTGTCGTGCTCGCGGGCCAGCTTGATCATGCGTTTTTGCAGCGCGGGCACCACGGCGTTGCCCACCTCCACGGCCAGGTCGCCGCGCGCCACCATGATGCCGTCGCTGGCCAGCAAGATTTCCAGCAGCTTCGGGATCGCCTCGGCGCGCTCGATCTTGGCGATCAGGCCGGGCTTATGGTTGTATTCGGCAGCGGCCACATTGCACAGCTGGCGCGCCATTTCCATATCGGTCGCGTTCTTGGGGAAGCTCACGGCCACGTAATCGGCCTGGAAGCTCATCGCGGTGCGGATGTCTTCCATGTCCTTGCCGGTGAGCGCCGGTGCGGTCAGTCCGCCGCCCTGTTTGTTGATGCCCTTGTTGTTGGACAACTCACCGCCCAGTTTGACGGTGGTGTGCACGGCATCGCCCTTCACGGCGTCCACAATGATGACGATCAAGCCATCGTTCAACAGCAAAACATCACCCGCTTTGACTTCGCTGGGCAATGACTTGTAATCGAGGCCCACAGCATCGATGTCGCCCAGTTCGGTGCGCCCGGCATCCAGCACAAATTTTTGGCCAGGCTCCAGAAACACCTTGCCTTCGGCAAACTTGCCGACGCGGATTTTGGGGCCTTGCAGGTCAGCCATGATGGCCACTTCACGGCCCGCGCGCTGCGCCGCTTCGCGCACCATGCGGGCCCGGTCGATATGGTCTTGCGCCTTGCCGTGACTGAAATTGAGCCGCACCACATTCACGCCAGCGCGAATCAGTTGCTCCAGGATGGCTGGATCGCTGGAGGCGGGGCCAAGGGTGGCAACGATTTTGGTGGCGCGACGGGGCATGGGGCAGTCTCCTTGTGGTTAGGAGTCCATTCTCACACGGTTGCCCCTGGCGCAGTTACGGCGCAGGTTCAAGCAGCGCGTACGCGCCAAGCCACCCAGAGGAGTGCCAAGCGCCCCCGCCGCCCTACCCGCCATTCAGATCAATTCGGAGCCAAATGTGCCTTTGAGGCCGTGGATAGTGCGGGAGCAGCTCCTATTTATATAGCAATCTATCCCAAGGCACGCTTGCCGAGTATTTCAAACGCGGGCAGGGTCTTGCCCTCCAGCACTTCCAAAAACGCGCCTCCGCCGGTGCTGATGTAACCCACCTGTTTCTCGATACCGTACTTGGCAATCGCAGCCAAGGTGTCGCCACCGCCAGCGATGGAGAAGGCGCTGCTATCGGCAATCGCCTGGGCAATCACTTTGGTGCCGTTCTCAAACGCGGCGAACTCAAACACGCCCACGGGACCGTTCCAGACAATGGTGCCAGCCTTTTTCAACTGGTCCGCCAGGGCCTGCGCGGTTTGCGGGCCAATGTCCAGAATCAGGTCATCGTCGGCAACGTCGGTGGCGGCTTTCACGGTGGCCACGGCATCTGCAGAGAAGGTCTTGGCCGTCACCACATCGGTGGGAATCGGCACCGCCGCGCCGCGCGCCTTCATGGCTTCAATCACGGCCTTGGCCTGGTCCAGCAAGTCGGCTTCGGCCAGGCTCTTGCCGATCTTCAGGTCGGCGGCCAGCATGAAGGTGTTGGCAATGCCGCCGCCCACGATGAGCTGGTCCACGTTCTCGGCCAAGCTTTTCAGAATGGTCAGCTTGGTGGACACCTTGGAGCCCGCCACGATAGCCACCAGCGGGCGCTTGGGGGCCAACAGGGCTTTGCTGATGGCATCCATTTCAGCGGCCAGCAAGGGGCCCGCGCAAGCCACGGGGGCGAACTGGGCGATTCCGTAGGTGGAAGCCTCGGCGCGGTGGGCGGTGCCGAAGGCATCGTGCACAAAGATGTCGCACAGGGCCGCCATTTTCTTGGCCAGCGCTTCGTCGTTCTTCTTCTCGCCCTTGTTAACGCGGCAGTTTTCCAGCATCACCAGTTGGCCAGGTTTCACCTCCACACCGTCGGTCCAGTTGGCGATGACGGGGATCTCGCGCCCCATCAGTTCCCCCATGCGTTTGGCCACCGGGGCCAGCGAGTCGGCGGGTTTGAATTCGCCTTCCGTGGGGCGGCCCAGGTGGCTGGTCACCATCACCGCGGCACCTGCGTCCAGCGCCATCTGGATGCAAGGCACGCTGGCGCGCACGCGGGTGTCCTCAGAAATGTTGCCCGCATCGTCTTGCGGCACGTTCAGGTCGGCACGGATGAAGACACGCTTACCGGCCACTTGGCCCTGGGCGCACAAATCGGAGAAACGAATGACATTCATGGAGCAGCCTTGTTGAAAAAATTGCCGAATTGTAGGTGTGTGCGTTACGGCTTTGGTACGTGCCCGCGACAGCGAGGGGGCAGACCTTTTGCTACGTGTCCTCCGCCCGCTGCGCGGGCTCCCCCTTTACCTACGCAAAAGGCCCGCCCCCTCGCTGCCACTGGAGAGCTAGGAAAGTGAGGCGCAAAGGAAGTCCAGTGCAGCACGACACTCCGCACCAGAGCAGTCGGGCTATGTGTCTTGCGTAGGTAAAAGGAGGAGCCCGCAAAGCGGGCGGAGGACACGGAGCAAAACGCATAGCCCGACTGCTCTTGCAGCAGACGAAACAACGGTCAGCCTACCAGCCCAGCCCCACATGCAGCGGCAAGTAAACCGCCATGCCAATCATGATCGTACCCAGCACGACTTGGCCTGCGCCCTTGCGCCACAGAAAGAAGGCAATGCCGGCGGCCACCGCATACAAGCGCGCGTCTTGCAGGGTTTGGATCAGTGCGCCCTGGGTCATCACAATTTCGGGCACGATCACGGCGGACAACGCGGCCAAAGGGGCATATTGCAGCCCACGCTGCGCCCAGTGGGGGAGGACCCAGTCCTTCTGAGAAATGAAGAAAAGTGAGCGCGAGAGCACCGTCACACAGGCCAAACCCACGATGGTGGCCAGGGTCCTCAGGTCCGTTTCTCCGCTGAAAAAACTGGCTTCGCTCATGGCTGACCTTTGGATGGCGCAGGTGGCAGCCCAGCGCGCTCTAGCCACAAGCACACGGCCACCGCAGCGGCAATGGCGATCAGGATATTGAGCTTGAGCGGCAGGGCGAAAGCAGCCACTGCGACCGCCCCCGCGACACCGGCAGACACCCAGCGCAGATGCGTAGATGCCAACGAACAGGCCATTCCGACCAGCGCCAAAATGCCCGCAAAACCCAGACCCCACTGCGTGGGAATGAAGTTGGCCATGACCACCCCCAGCACACTGCAGGTGGTCCACGTCAGCCAATTGATACCGCCGTTGCCCAGCAGATAGGCCATTTGGGCCAGGCGCTCTGCGTCGTTGGTTCCGGGCGTGTGAAACCGCTTCACAAACAGCACGTAGGTCAAATCCCCCGTCAAGTAACCGATCGCTTGGCGCTGCCACAGGGGCAAGTGCATGACATAGGCGCGCATGTGGGCACTGAACACCACAAAGCGCAAATTGACGCACATCGCGGTCGCCAAAACGATCCACAAAGGCGCTGCAGCCAAGATCAAGGGGATGGCCGCCAGTTGCGCACTGCCCGCGAACACAATCAGCGCCATCAGCAAGGCCTCGACGGTGCTCAGGCCCGACTTGACCATCGCTACCCCCGTCATCAGCCCCCAGGCCGCGATGCCCGGTGTCACGCCCAGCATGTCCTTGAAGCCCTCGCGAAAGGCCGGATGGCGGTAGTAGTCGCGCAGTGTGGGCTTCAAACCGGGGGCCCACCTGCGTCTGCGCCGCCCACCTGGCCATGCAGCGCCATGCGCATACCGACACGCACATCAAATCCGCGTAAAAAATCGGCAACGGCCAGGCGCTTGCCCCCAGGGCGTTGGAGTTCGGTCAAAACCGCTACAGAATTCATAGCTGCTACCGCAATACCTGTGGCCTCAACGGCCAATATGGCACCTACATCTTGCCCGGAATGTGCCCCCAGGCGAGTGGCTGCTTCGGGCTCAAGAACCTGCGCAGCCCAGACCTTGAGCAATTCTCCCTGCAAGCTGGTGGTTGCAACAGGAAACGGATTGAAAGCGCGCACTCGGCGCACAACCACCTCGGCCGTTTGCTGCCAGTCGATGGCGGCTTCGCTCTTGTCGATTTTGTGCGCATAGCTCACCCCGGTCTCGGGTTGGCGCAGGGGTTTGAGCCGGCCCGCCGCCGCATAGTCCAGCGCCTGCACCACCAAGTCGGCACCCAAGTCGGCCAATTGGTCATGCAAGCTGGCCGTGGTGGCTGCCGGATCGATATCGACGCTGTGCACCAGCAGCATGTCGCCGGTGTCCAGGCCCGCGTCCATCTGCATGATGGTGATGCCGGTTTGGGTATCACCCGCCTCGATGGCACGGTGAATGGGCGCGGCACCCCGCCAGCGGGGCAGCAGCGAGCCATGAATATTCAAGCAGCCGTATTTCGTGCCCCCCAGCGGAGCCATCAGGTCCAGGACCCACTGCGGCAGTATCAGTCCGTAAGCGGCCACCACCATCACATCGGCGTTGGCATCGCCAATCGCTTGGCGAGCCGCCATCGCGTCATCGGGGTACTTACCATCCAGGCGCAGGCTACGCGGTTGCGCCAGCGGCAGACCGTGCTGCAGCGCAAATTCCTTCACCGCCGAGGGGTGCAGCTTCATGCCACGCCCCGCCGGGCGGTCGGGCTGGGTCAGCACCAGCGCGATGGTGTGGCCGCTGGCATGCAAGCGCTCCAGGGCCGTGCGGGCAAATTCGGGCGTGCCCGCAAAAATCACCCTCACCGGGCGTCCTCGCGGCGGGCTTTGATCATTTTGGTCTTGATACGGTTGCGTTTGAGTGGCGACAGGTATTCCACAAACACTTTGCCCAACAAGTGGTCCATCTCATGCTGAATACATACCGCCAGCAGCCCGTCAGCCTCGATGGTGCGGGCTTGGCCACTCAGGTCCTGGGCCTTGCAGTGCACTGCATCAAAACGCTCCACGCCATCGTAAATGCCAGGTACCGACAGGCAGCCCTCTTCATTCAAATGGGTCGTTGGACTGGTCCACACCAGTTCGGGGTTGATCAACACCATGGGCTGGTCGCGCTCTTCCGATACGTCAATCACGATCAGGCGTTCATGCACATCCACCTGGGTCGCGGCCAAGCCGATGCCTTTGGCGTCGTACATGGTCTCCAACATGTCGGCCACTAAAGTTTTCATGCGCTCATCCACCGCGTCAATGGGCTTGGCCACGGTGTGCAATTTGGGGTCGGGATAACAAAGAATGGGAAGTAGGGCCATTTTTCAATCAAAGGCTAGCGCTGCAAACCGCAAAGGCGTTTGGCGCTAGGTCCTGCAAAGTTCTGGATATGTGGGTATTTTCGCCACTTTTCAGGAGTTGGGTAGTAAGCAATTGCTAAAAACGTTGCCGAATCAAGGGCTTGAGCGCAAAATCGCGCGTAAATTATCAAGTTACTCACCAGCACCGCAGCACGATATGACGACACACACGACGGCGAAAAGTTCTTGGGCGCTTGCTTTTGCGGCCGCATGGGTCAGCCTTTTGGGCACCGGGTATGCCGCTGCGCAAAGTTTCCCCGTGACCGAAGGCCAGCGACAGACAGCCAACCAGGTCGCCCAAGCTGGCGTTCCGCTCTCTGAAATTGCCGCTAACGCACCGGACCGCTACACCATCAAGTCTGGCGACACCCTGTGGGCTATCTCGCGCCTCTTCCTCAAAAGCCCCTGGCGCTGGCCAGAGCTGTGGGGCATGAACATCAAGGACATCAAGAACCCACACCTGATCTACCCTGGGCAGGTTTTGGTGCTGGAACGTAAAGACGGGCGCGCCACCCTGAGGCTGGCGGGCTCTGAAGACGGACAGGGCGCGACAGACGGCACGGTACGCGTCTCTCCCCGCACGCGCTACGAGGCCTTGTCTGATGTGGGTTTGCCAACGCTGCGCTCTAGTGCCATCGAGCCGTTCTTGGCGGAGCCCGTAGTGGTTGACGAAACTGCTTTGCAGCTGGCACCGCGGATTGTGTCCGCGCAAGAAGGTCGGGTTTTACTGACCCGGGGCGACCGGGCCTATGCCAGGGGGCCGGCTACTGCACCGCTAATGGACGATCAGGCGCGCCTGAAACAATTCCGGGTATTTAGGAATGCAACGCCCCTGAAAGACCCGGTCACCGCCGAGATTTTGGGCTACGAAGCCGAGTATGTTGGCAAAGCCACCTTGATGCGTGGCGAGACGACAGCACAGGTTGATGAGAAAAACGGGACCCAGACCACCGCCATTGTCCCGGCGACCATTGACATCATTGCCGCCAAAGAGGAGATGCGCGTAGGCGACAGGCTGCTGCCTGAGCCTCCCCGCCAACTGCAGTCTTACACACCGCATGCCCCTTCCACCGCCATCGATGGCCGCATCGTCTCGGTCTACGGAAGCGCTGTGGTCAACGCTGCACAAAATCAAGTGGTGGCTATCAACCGGGGGACCCGCGACGGCATGGAGGTGGGCCATGTGATGGCGATCGTGAAAGATGGCGAGCGTGTGGTGGACAAATCCGACCCCGCCCGCCCGCTGATGAAGCTCCCGGACGAACGCAATGGGTTGTTAATGGTGTTTCGTACCTTTGATCGGGTTTCCTACGCTCTGATTCTTGAGATCACGGACGGCGTGCGCGTTGGTGATCGACTGATCAGCCCCCGCTAACTGCGCCGCCAGCGCCTGCTATGGCCTTGGAGCGCGATGAGTTGGCGGACTGGCTGCGGCTCAGCCTTGTTCCCGGGGTTGGCAACAGCACCGCGCGAAAGCTACTGAGCCAGTTTGGACTCCCGGCGTCGATTTTTGCGCAAACGGCTACTGAATTGGCCCGGTATGTGAGCGCAAAGCAAACTGCGGCATTGCTGTCAGACACGCCTGAGTTACCAGCCCTTCTTGAGACAACCTGGCAGTGGCTTCGGGCAGACCCGGAGCGGCGCAGGCTACTCACACTCGGCGACGCGCAGTACCCGACCTGCCTGCTGGAAATGGAAGATCCGCCACTCATGCTGTATGGCATAGGCTCTGCCCAGGTTTGGGCAACGCCAGCCTTTAGTCTGGATCCCCACCGGTGCTTGGCTGTCGTCGGAAGCCGCAATCCGACGACCCAGGGCGCAGCCAATGCCCGCCAATTTTCAGAGGCCTTGGCCCAAGCTCAGCTCACGATCATTTCTGGGCTGGCATTGGGAATCGACAGCGCTGCGCATGTCGGCGCACTCGAAGGCGCCCAACAGGGTCAGGTCGCCACGGTGGCCGTCGTTGGTACGGGGCTGGACCGGGTGTATCCCAGACAGAATCGCGATCTCGCCCACCGCATCGCCTTGCAAGGGCTGATTTTGAGTGAATACCCCCTGGGTACACCACCTTTGGCCGCCAACTTTCCCAGACGCAACCGCATCATCTCCGGATTGTGTCGGGGCACTTTGGTGGTAGAAGCTGCTCTGAAATCCGGCTCACTGATCACCGCGCGCCTGGCGGTAGAACAGGGTCGAGACGTTTTCGCTATCCCAGGATCCATTCACTCCACGCAGTCCCGGGGATGCCATTCACTGATCAAGCAAGGTGCAAAGTTGGTGGAGAGCGCGCAAGACATTCTGGAGGACTTGCTCCCCAGTGCTTCGAGGCTGCAGCCTGCCGATACGGCAGAGGACACAGACGATGGTGACGACCCCATCTGGGCCGCATTGGGCTATGACCCCATTGGTCTGGACGCATTGCTTGCCCGCACCGGTATGGACACGGCCGGTCTGCAAGTGCGGCTCATGGAGCTAGAGCTTGAAGGCCGCGTTGCCCGCCTACCTGGCGGTCTGTTTCAACGCCTGGCGTTGAGCTGAGGGTATTCGCGCAAACCGCAGAAAAGCGGGGGAAGTCCAAGCGGTTTTTATCGCCCGGTTTTTCTGCGCTATATTGCTTCCATGTTTGAAGTGCTTGTCTTCGTTTACGAAAATTATTACGCTGGCGAGAGCTACCCTGAAGCTGCGCATTTGAAGCGCAAGCTGAATGCAGTGGGTTTTGAGCCCGACGAGATTGGTGACGCAGTCACCTGGCTCAATGGCCTGAACACTGCTGCCAGGGGATCGCAAGGTTTTGCGGGTGACGCTCCTAAGGTGGCGCATGAGCCTTGGCTGCGCGAGCCGCAGCCAACCAGCACACGCATCTACTCCGTGTTCGAGCAAAGGCAATTGGGCTCTCAGTGTTTGGGGTATTTGTCATTCCTGGAGTCTGCTGGTGTGCTCTCTGCACCCATGCGAGAGGTCGTCATTGACCGTGCGCTGGCTGCACCCGGCGGTTCAATCGAACTCGATGACCTGAAAACCATCGTGTTGATGGTTTTCTGGAGTTTTGGGTTGGAGCCCGGCGAGCTTGTGTTGGATGAGCTATGCGACGACTGCGAGGATCGTCTCGCGCACTAAGCCTACGGCAGTGGGTTAAGCCAGTATCCGTTCTGGGTTGGCTTCCAGTTTTGTCAAGGCATCACGTGTCGCGCGCACGGTAAGGCCTTCTTCCTCTTGGGGCAGCAGCAAACCAGCTTGCAGGTACGCAGCCAAACGTCCCGCTTGAATGAGGAAACTTTTGCCGGAAGACGCTGCAAAGAGGTTCAAGTGCTTGCGGTCACTGCGCCAAGAGAACTGCACATGATTGATCTGCTTGTTGTGGTCTAGCGTAAACCAGGACCCCACCTGAAGCTCTTGCGCCCATGCCAGCATGGCCGCAGTGGGTTTGGACCCTCCGTTAGCCACCACCTCTATCGCGGAGGCATCAATTCCAAGCATCATTTCTATGCTTTCGGAGTCCAGCGGCAAATCGCCCAGACCATCTTCACTAACAAAGTCTTCAAGATTGCCCAATCGCTGCGCCATGGCGTCGATCTTCTCTTGGGGGATAGCCTGTGTTTTTGACAGGAAAGCATCGGCCAAGGTGTCACTCACCCGTTTAATATGCGCCTCTTGCTCTGACGGTGGCAAAGCCAGCAGGGTCATACCGGAACGCAAGCGCAGCAATAGATTGGGAAGCTCCTGAATCACCTTGGCGCGGTCAGCCCGGTTGGGCTTGGCGCTGGCAGCCCACACCAGATCAGTGGCAGACTTCTTCAATGTCAAAGTATCCGCATGCTGCGGCCCCTTGCGCACAGCAGCCACGGCCAATACCTCCGCCCACACCTTGAAGAGGTAATCTCGGATTTCATCCCGTACCGGCATATCTTTGAGCATATTGCGCATCTCAATGGTGTATTGGATCGCCAATGTTTCCTTTTGCTCCACTTGCTGCGCGACGCTCACCACCTTTTGGTTGCTGCCTTGCTCCGTTAGGTACTTGGACAAAAACTTTTGAAATTCGTCGTAAACGATCTGATAGACCTTCTTACCGGTTTCGGGATACTGCTCAATCACCTGAACAATGCGCTTGATCTCCAACTCCATCGCATTGCCCTGCACGCCTGCAGCATCAAATCCCATCACGCAGGAGCCCATGCGGTCTATCAATAAGCGCGCCGGGTGGGTCGTTGTTCCGAAAAACTCTGGGTCTTCCAATGCCAGCCGAAGCACCGGCATTTGCAATCGGGCAAACCAAACGCGAATACCAGGGGGAATTCTTTCTTCGGCCAAAATCGCCTGAAACATCAAAGCGACGATTTCAATCGTTGCCTTTTCGCCTTTGGTCTCTGCCTTCTTTTTTAGCTCATTGGACTTGTCACGCAAATCACCCGCCACGCGGGCAACACCCGCAGGGCTGTAATCCTCGTACATCGTGCCACCCACCGCGTACGAAGCCATCTGGCCCGCCTGTGGAGGTGCTATCGCTGCGGCCAGCGCCGCAGTTCTGGGATGCTGGTGGGCAGTGCCTACAAAGTCACCACCACCATGGCTGACAAACAAGCGCCGGATTTGCCCAATCACCCCTTGTGCACGACTTCTTGCCCTTGCCAGCGGTGTGTTGGAGGTCATCATGCGGGTTTCGTCATGCCCACCATACGCTTGACCTGGACGGCTTTGCCCGCCGGCACTTTGCTTCCAGAACGGTGTACCGCCCGAAGAATGTGGCCCAGAAGCGGCTCCATGGCTATCTTGCTCCTGCGCCGGACGCCCCCACCCCAAACGGCCAGCAAAAAAACCGGCAGACTCGCGCCGCGCACCGTTGCCGCCAGACTCGTCCGAAGCGGCCGTTGAATCTGGGTAAGCCGCGCCCCCTTGGGCTGGATAATTGCCTTGGGGATAGGCAGGGGCCGCGTAACCACTGGGGTTTGCCTCCGTACCAGGCGGTGGTTCGTTGTTATTAGTGGGAGCCGGTTGCTGCGCTGCTGGCGCTGGCGCACGTGAAGGTGGCCTGCGCGCAGGTGCCTTAACGCGGTCTTTCAGTTCGATCGTGGGCATGACACCCTTCTTCACCATCACATCGTTGGCATCCGCATAGGCCGCCTTCAAGCGCTCGATGAGGAGTTTCTGAACCACATCGCTCACCATGGGCCAAGATTCGCCAGGCATGCCCGACTTGGCCCACTGCTCGATCAACAAATGCACCAGTACTTCTGGGCGGAACAGGTCGCCCCCATCCAGCTCATCAATACCTTCAAGGTATTGAATGCGTATGCGCAAATCTTCTAGTTGTCCATGAACTTTTTCGGCAACGGCAAGCACCATGCGCGAAGCGAGTATTTTGTTTTCTACTACCTCCGTCCCCACCAGCTCCAAGGTGTCCATCGAGTCTTTGGATGGGGATTTTGTACCCTTACCGCGCGCAGGTGGGTCGAGGCACTCACGCCACGCAGTCATGCAGCCATCTAGCCATACCGGGCGGCACTTTTTATAGGCCATCCATATGTCACGACGACTCTGACTATCGCGCGCACTCGCGGGCTCATCCATTAGCGTCGTCAACTGGGACTCCACCGCCGAGCCGATCTCAACCATGGCCTTTGCGGCTTCCGCCAAAAACCGCTCACGCAGCGCGCGGGTAAATTTCAACCTAGGGTTGGTGGGAGGAGGCGTCGCCATATGCCGTAAGCGTACCTTTAAACTGCAGCACCCGCATTGGGGTCATTGGGATCTTCGTCTTTTTTGACTGCGCCTTTGATCAGGTCTTCGCGTTGAATACCCAGCCACATCGCTATGGCGGCAGCCACAAACACAGAGGAGTAGATACCAAACAGAATTCCGATCGTTAACGCCAGTGCAAAATAATGCAGCGTCGCGCCACCGAACAGCAGCATGGACAAAACCATCATCTGGGTCGCGCCATGCGTAATGATCGTACGGCTGATCGTAGAGGTGATCGCGTTGTCGATGATCTCCTCCGTATTCATCTTGCGGTAACGGCGGAAGTTTTCCCGAATCCGATCAAAAATAACCACCGACTCGTTGACCGAATAGCCCAATACGGCCAACACGGCAGCCAGCACCGGTAAGGAAAACTCCCACCCGAAGAAGGCAAAAAACCCCAGGATGATGATCACATCGTGCAAGTTGGCAATGATGGCCGCTACGGCAAACTTCCACTCAAAGCGAATGGCCAAGTACACCATGATGCCAATCACTACAAAAGCCAGGGCCTTGAGGCCGTCAATAACCAGCTCATCCCCCACCTGTGCACCCACCACTTCGCTGCGCTTCAAGGTTGCAGAGGCATCTCCCGCTTTCAGAGCGGTCATAACCCGTTCGCTTTGCTGATCGGTCGTACTGCCTTTTTTAACCGGAGGCATGCGAATGAGAACATCTTGGGCCGAGCCGAAGTGCTGCACTTGCACGTCTTCAAGCCCCAAGGCTGCCACTTGGTTGCGCACCAGATTCAGGTCAGCGGGTTGGGAGTAACTCACTTCCATGAGCGTGCCGCCCGTGAACTCCACCGACAAATGCAAACCGCGTGAGAAAAGGAAGAAGACCGCCGCCACGAAAGTGACGAACGAGACGATATTGAAAAGCAGCGCATTCCGCATGAAGGGAATGTCGCGGCGTATTTTGAAAAATTCCATGCCTGTTCCCTTTAGTTTGCCGTGACCTGATTGCCAGAATCAGGACGCCAAACCGTCCCTATAGACACTGTTTTGAGTTTCTTCTGTCGACCGTACCACAAATTTACCACGCCGCGTGAGAAGAAAACGCCAGAAAACATGCTGGTCAAAATTCCAAGGCAATGCACGACCGCAAATCCACGCACTGGGCCTGAACCAAAAGCCAGCAAAGCCAAGCCCGCGATCAACGTCGTCACATTGGAATCAATGATGGTCGCCCAGGCGCGGTCATAACCCGCGTGGATGGCAGCTTGGGGTGACGCACCATTGCGCAACTCTTCTCGCACGCGCTCATTGATCAGCACGTTCGCATCAATCGCCATCCCCAGCACCAAGGCCATGGCCGCCATACCCGGCAAGGTCAGCGTGGCTTGCAACATCGACAAGACCGCCACCAACAGCAGCAAATTGAAGGCCAGTGCAATGCTGGAAATCACACCAAACAGCATGTAGTAAACGCACATAAAGACCGCTACCGCAGCGAAGCCCCAAGCGACGCTATTGAAACCCTTGGCAATATTCTCAGCGCCCAGGCTAGGACCAATGGTTCGCTCTTCAATAATTTCCATGGGCGCGGCGAGTGCGCCTGCCCGAAGCAACAATGACAAGCTATTGGTTTCTTCTGATGTGAAGTTACCTGTGATTTGAAAGCTATTGCCGAATTCACCCTGGATTCGTGCAACTGAGATCGCTTCGCCTTTGCCACGCTCCAGCAAAATGATGGCCATCAACTTGCCAACGTTGTCGCGCGTCGTATCACGCATGACCCGCCCGCCCACGCTGTCCAGATCAACGCTCACCGCAGGCTTTTGATTTTGATCGAAGGTCGACTTCGCGCCATTCAACCGGTCACCGGTCACCAAAACCTGCTTTTTCACGATCACTGGCTTGCCGTCTCGCTCCAAAAACCGCTCTGAGCCAAACGGTACTGCAGCGCCGCCATTCGCAGCGGCGCGACCCTCTGTGCTCTCGTCCACCATACGAATTTCCAAGGTGGCAGTGCGCCCGATGAGCGCTTTGGCACCCGCCACATCCTGGATACCAGGCAGTTGAACAACAATACGGTCTAAGCCCTGCTGCTGAATGACGGGCTCGGCCACACCCAGTTCATTGATGCGGTTGTGCAAGGTGGTAATGTTTTGCTTGACGGCCTGCTCTTGCACCGCACGCGCGGCGGCTGGCTTGATGGATGCGACCAGTTTGAAATCACCGCCCTCAGCGGATTCCACTGCATCCAAATCAGCAAACTGATCTTGCAGGACACGTTTGGCTTTTTCCAATTCAGCGGCATCGCGGAACCGTATCTCAATAGACTGACCATTGCGAGCGATACCGCTGTGGCGAATGGTTTTTTCACGCAAGACCACGCGGAGGTCACCAGTCAACGACTCCGCCTTTTTAGACAAGGCTGCAGGCATGTCCACTTGCAGCATGAAGTGCACACCACCACGCAAATCCAAGCCCAGGTACATGGGGAATGCACCCAAGGCCTTGAGCCACTCCGGTGAGCGCGACAGCAGATTCAATGCCACGACATAGCCAGCATCAGCCGCCTCGGGGTTCAAGGCTTTCTGGATCGCGTCTTTGGCCTTGATCTGTACTTCGGTGGTTGCGAAGCGTGCCTTGATGGAGGCGCCTTCGAACGCAACTCCATCTGTCGGCAGCGCTGCGGACTGCAGGGCTTGCTCTACCTTGGCAGCAGTGGCCGCATCCAATTTGACTGACGAGCGAGCCGCCGACACCTGTACGACAGGCGACGATCCAAAAAAGTTGGGCAAGGCAAAGAGCCCGGCAACAACCAGCGCGATCACTAGGATCACATATTTCCAAATGGGGTAACGATTCATGTTCGCGCTTCGCTTCGTGGTTGAACTGGCTGCGGGCCGGGATTACTTCAGGGAGCCTTTGGGCAGGACCTGAACGACAGCGCTACGTTGAATTTGCACTTCAACGCCTTGGGCGATTTCCAGGCCAACGTAGTTGTCGCCAATCTTGCTCACGGTACCCAGTACGCCACCGGCGGTTACCACTTCATCACCTTTGGCCAAGGCATCGATCATGGAGCGGTGTTCTTTTTGCTTTTTCATCTGGGGGCGGATCATGACGAAATACATCACGACAAACATGATCCCGAAAATAGCCAGCTGCGGCAGAGAGGAGGCTATATCGCCACCAGCAGCAGCAGCCGGGGCGGTTTGGGCAAAGGCGGAAGAAATAAACACGGGCAAACTCCACAAAACAAGGGATAAGGCACACAAGCCGCGACTTCGGCCGCCAAAAAGGCAGCCGAAGGACAGAACGAGCAACCTTATATTGTAAGGGGAGAGGGCTTTATCAACCCCACCTAGGGCTTGTCCCTAGGCGCTCTGGGTTTAAGCCTGGTGGAACTTCTGCAAAGCGGCTTCCCAAAGCTGCCGAGCCGACAGTAAATGGCGCGCCTTCACGTGGCCGTAACCGCGAATTTGCTCTGGCACTTTGGCAAACGCCACTGCCGCGTCGCGGTTGTCGGCCGTGAGCTTGGGCAGCATGCCTTCGATGGCGGCACGGTACTCGCGCACTAGGCTGCGCTCTTCGCGGCGTTCGTGGGTGTAGCCAAAGATGTCAAATGCCGTTCCACGCAAGAACTTCAGCGGTGCCAGTACGTGGAAGCCCATGCGCACCCAGGGGCCAAACTTGGATTTCTTCAGTTCACCGGCGGCGTTTTTGCCCGAAAACAGCGGCGGCGCCAGGTGGTGGTGCAATTTGAAGTTACCTTCAAACTGCGCGCCGATGCGTGCCAAAAAGGCCTTGTCGGTTTGCAGACGGGCCACTTCGTACTCATCCTTGTAGGCCATGAGCTTGAAGTAGTAGCGTGCCACGGCCTCGGTCAGTGTGGTTTTGCCCAAAGGCGCTTCGGCCGCCTTGACCTGATCGACCAAAGCCTGGTACTGCGCCGCGTAGGCCGCGTTTTGGTAGTCCGTGAGGAAGTTAACCCGCTGGCTCACCATCTCGCCTAGGCTGGTGCGCTTGGCAAACTCAATCACTTGGCTGGCCACAGCACCCACTTGCAAGTGGGCCTGCACCGCAGCCAGATCATGGGCGCAGCGGCGGCCCCATTCAAACGCCGCCTTATTGTTGTCAATCTGCACGCCGTTAAGTTCCATGGCGCGCGTCAGCGCCTCCAGCGACAGGGGCACACGGCCCGACTGCCAGGCGTAGCCCAGCAGCAAGGGGTTGGTGTAGATGGAGTCGCCCAACGCCTTGACGGCCACTTGCTCGGCATCGAACATGCCCAAGTGTTCTTTACCCACTGCCGCCGTGATGGCACCTTCGCAGGTATCGGCCGGGAACTGCCAGTCTGGCTGGGTAACGAACGCCGCGGTCGGTGTGGCGTGGGTGTTCAGCGCGACAAAAGTACGTCCCGGCTGCATCATGGCCAAGGTGGATTTATTGGCCGCCACGATCGGGTCGCAGCCAATGATCAGGTCTGCCTTGGCCGTGTCTACCTTGGTGGTGTAGATAGCCTCGGGGGTATTGGCGACCAGGTAGCGCCTCCCTTTTGCGCCAGGCCGCCGGCGTCTTGGGTGACCACGCCCTTGCCTTCCAGGTGGGCCGCCATCCCCAACAGCGAGCCGATGGTGATAACACCCGTGCCGCCAACGCCGCCCACCACAATGCCCCAGGCGCTATCGGCCGGAGGCAGGGTTGGCATAGGAACTTCGCCCAGGGCGTTGAGCTGCCCCTTCTTGGCCTTAGCGGGCTTCTTGAGTTGGCCGCCCTCCACGGTCACAAAGCTGGGGCAAAACCCTTTGACGCAACTGAAGTCCTTGTTGCAGCTGTTCTGGTTGATGGTGCGCTTGCGACCGAATTCGGTTTCCAGCGGCTCCACGCTCAGGCAGTTGGATTGCACGCTGCAATCGCCACAGCCTTCGCAGACCAGCTCGTTGATGACCACGCGTTTTTCGGGCTCGGCCATGGTGCCGCGCTTGCGGCGGCGGCGTTTTTCGGTCGCGCAGGTCTGGTCGTAAATGATGACAGTGGTGCCTTTGAGCTCTCGGAATTCGCGCTGAATGCGATCGAGTTCATCGCGGTGAAAGACCTCAACGCCTGGTTCCAATTCCACGCCGTCGTACTTCTCGGGCTCATCGGTGACGATCACCAGTTTGGATACACCCTCCGAGGTGAGGCTCTTCATGATTTGCAACACGGTGTGGCCTTCGGCCCGCTCACCCACGCGCTGGCCGCCGGTCATGGCCACAGCATCGTTGTAGAGCACCTTGTAGGTGATACTCACACCGGAGGCGATGCTCATACGCACCGCCAACAAACCGCTATGGAAATAGGTGCCGTCGCCCAAATTGGCAAAAATGTGTTTGTCGGTGGTGAACGGCTGCTGGCCCACCCAAGGCACGCCCTCGCCGCCCATTTGCGTGAAGGTGCTGGTGCTGCGGTCCATCCAGACCGTCATGTAGTGGCAGCCAATGCCAGCCACGGCGCGCGAGCCTTCGGGCACGCGGGTGCTGGTGTTGTGGGGGCAGCCGCTGCAAAACCAAGGTGCGCGCTCGCCGGTCTCGCCCTTCACTTCGAGTGCCGTGCGCTCCTTGGCGTCCAGCACAGCCAGGCGCGTTTCCATGCGTACTAGCACGTCCTCGGGCATGGGCAGCTTCTTCAGGCGCTTGGCAATCGCACGGGCAATGATCGCAGGTGTCAAATCGGCTTTGGCGCGCAGCAGCCAGTTGTCGCTGGGGTTGGGGCGGCTCCATTCACCGCCGTCCGTGCCGCCTTCAGGTTCATCAAACTTGCCCAGCACATTGGGGCGCACATCGGCGCGCCAGTTGTACAGCTCTTCCTTGATCTGGTACTCAATCATTTGGCGTTTTTCTTCGACCACCAAAATCTCTTGCAAGCCCTGGGCGAAATCGCGGGTGATGGTGGCCTCTAACGGCCACACCACATTCACCTTGTGCAGGCGAATACCTACGCGTTGGCAGGTCGCATCGTCCAAGCCCAAATCAATCAGAGCCTGACGCGTATCGTTAAACGCCTTGCCGCTAGCGATGATGCCGAAGCGGTCTTGTGGAGTTGCGATGACGTTGTAGTTGAGCTTGTTGGCGCGCACGTAGGCCAGGGCCGCGTACCACTTGTAATCCATCAAGCGGGCTTCTTGCTCCAGTGGCGCATCGGGCCAGCGAATGTGCAGGCCGCCGGGCGGCATCTGAAAATCTTCCGGAATGATGATCTTCACGCGGTCCGGGTCCACCGACACCGAGGCCGAGGACTCCACCACCTCCTGGATGGTTTTCATGCCCGACCACACCCCGGAAAAACGGCTCAGCGCCAACGCATGCAGGCCCATGTCCAGAATGCCTTGCACGTCAGATGGGAAGAACACCGGCAGGCCGCAGGCCTTGAAGATGTGGTCACTCTGGTGGGCGGCGGTAGAGCTTTTACTGATGTGGTCATCGCCCGCAATCGCAATCACACCGCCGTGCTTGGCGGTACCGGCCATATTGGCGTGCTTGAACACATCGCAACTGCGGTCCACGCCCGGGCCTTTGCCGTACCAGATGCCAAAAACGCCGTCGTACTTGTTGGTCTGGGGGTACAAATCGAGCTGCTGCGTGCCCCACACCGCAGTTGCGCCCAACTCCTCATTCACACCGGGCTGAAACACGATGTGGTTCGCATTCAAGTGTTTTTGGGCTGCCACCAAGGCCTGGTCGTAGCCGCCCAGAGGGGAGCCCCGGTAGCCGCTGATGAAACCCGCGGTATTCAGCCCGGCAGCCACATCGCGCACCCGCTGCAACATGGGTAAGCGCACCAGCGCTTGTACCCCGCTCATGAAGGCACGGCCGTTGGCCAGTGCGTATTTATCGTCAAGCGTGACGGTTTCTATCGATTTGCGGACGTGTGCGGGCAAATCGCGGGCTAACGGTGCATTCATGGTGCGAGACTCCAATAGTGGGAATATGGCCGCCTTATGGGCAACACTTCATTGCGCCGGTCCGGGTAGGACGACGCAATCAGGCTCAAGTGTAGTGGGTATAAGAGCTTTGGGGGCCTAGCGGTGTCCGGCCTTGGCCAACACTTCGCGGATGGTGGCGGCCAATTCCTCGGCCACGAACTTGGCGATGTAAGCGTCTGCGCCTACGCTCTTGACGTGACCTTCGTTGGTCGACCCCGTCAAAGACGAGTGGATGATCACGGGCATGGTCTTGAAGCGCGGATCTTGTTTGATGTTGCGGGTGAGGGTGAAACCATCCATCACCGGCATTTCCAGGTCGGTCAAAACCAGGGCCACCTTGTCATGGATGGACTTTCCTTCCGCCGTGGCTTTGGTGGAAATAGCCTGCGGTTGCTCCCAGGCCTCCTGGCCGGTCTTGGTCAAGATGTAGGGCACACTCATGGACTGCAAGCCCTGTTCGATCATCATGCGCACCACCGCAGAATCGTCTGCCGCCAAAATCATGGTGCCAGGCGGCAGGTTGATCTTGGAATTGGGTGCCAAGGGCTTGTTCTTTTCCTCTTCAGGGAGCACGTCGCGCATAATTTGCTCAACATCAAGCACCTGCGCCAAGGGGGTGTTTTCAGCATTGCCATCTAGGCGAGCGATGCTGGTGACCAGCCCGCAGCCACTGCCTTCGGCTGACAGCACCTGCTTCCATTCCAGGCGCACGATCTCGTTGACTTCCTCCACCGCAAAAGCCTGAGTCGTCCGGGCAAACTCAGTCACCAACAAAATACCCAAACCCTTGGTGGGTCTGCAGCCCACCACGGCAGGCAAGTTAATCACGGTAATCATCTGGCCGCGGATATTGGCCACACCCATCACGGTGGGCGGCATGTTGACCATTGCTGTGACCCCTGGCATCACCAGAATCTCACGCACCTTGAACACATTGATGCCAAACAGCTCGCGGCGTTCAGAGTTGGCTGCCTCGCCCAATCGGAACAACAAGAGTTCGAACATGCTATTGGCAGCCAAATTGGTCCGCTCGTCGATTTCCCGGATTGTTGTGTTCATAAGGTGTTCCGTTCGTGAATCCGAAAATTCGACCGACACCACGTAGTAACGTGACTTGTCCTATTTTGGCCAGAGAACCCATGCCTGCAAAGCCTGGCGCAAACGCCCGGCGGACTCGCCCGCCGCAGGGCCAGAGCCCACAAAATAGTCAGCCCTCACAGCACCGCTGATGGCATGCCCGGTGTCCTGCGCCAGCACCAACTTGTTCAGCGTACCGGCCGGGCCCTGCGCACTGATCCACACCGGGGTGCCATAAGGAATGCTGCCAGGATCCACCGCGATTGAACGACCCGCAGTGAGCGCAACCCCCTGCGCACCCATGGGACCGGCAAATGCATCCAGATCAGCGGCCGGCACTTCGCGGAAGAACACCAGCCTGGGATTGACCCACAACAACTCTTGCTCGCGCTGCGGGTTTTGTTGAATCCAAGCTTTGATACCCGCCCACGACGCATCGCGGACCAGCCCCCGGTCCAGCAACCATTTGCCAATACTGCGGTACGGGTGGTCATTGGAACCGGCATACGCCAAGCGCACCCGGCGAATGCTGCCGTCGCTTTGGGTGACACGTAGTTGCCCCGAGCCCTGAATCTGGAGCACCTGCGCATCCACCGGGTCCGCCAAATACGCGATGGCCCGGTCCCGCAGCGCGCTCTGTGCCTCGGGCACCGTGTCGGCCTCTTGCCGTGTGAACCAGGGTTTGCGCTTGCCCAGATTGGCGGGCGTTTGAAACAGCGGCACGCTGAAGTTTGCCGTGGCCACGCGGCTGGCTTCCAGCGTCGGCTCAAAATACCCAGTCAACAAGCCTTGCGTGTCGCCCTGCAGCGACTCCACCCGGTAGGGCTGCAAGCGCTCAAGCATCCACGCGCGCTGACTCGGCGCATCGGCAATGCTGAGCCGCCGCACATCGCTGCACAGCTTCACAAAGGCGGCGGAAGGTTTCTCGCAGCTTCGCGTCCAGGCAGTCCAGGCTTCGTGCAGCGCATCCTCCGCCAAGCCGGGAAGCGCGCTCCAGTCCACCGCTACCCATCGGCTCTTGGCCTGCGTCATGACCGGCTGCCCCAGCCGTGGTGCAACGGCCACTGGCTCAGCGGGCTTGCCGACAGGGGCCTGGCGGGGAGCAGGACTGCTGCAGGCCGCCAAAATTCCTACAATCAGACAACACACACATTTGCCAAGGCTGCGCATGCTATTACTTTTGCTGGAGGCGCTGGGCGCAGGCCTGATCTTCATTGCCATCATCTGGTGGACCATGTTCTCTGGACGCAAGAACGGGGAGCTTCCTGAAGCCGAACATGAGGATAAAAACAAGCCGTAGAGCGCATGGAATGTGCGGGAACAGCTATGAAATACATAGCGACTTCATTTACCAATCCAAAACCCGATGCTGCAGCGCAGGCAATTGGTTGCGTCGCTGCGACAAACACGCAGGCAGAAGCTCGGCACTCACAACACCCGGCCCCGTATGGCACTGGGCCAGCACATCGCCCCACGGCCCCACCGCCATCGACTGCCCCCAAGTGCGGCGGCCGTTGCTGTGTTCACCGCCCTGGGCCGCAGCGGCCACAAAGGCCAGGTTCTCAATCGCACGGGCGCGCAACAAAATCTCCCAGTGCGCCTCCCCGGTGGTATGGGTGAAGGCGCTGGGCACCAGCAATAGATCAACGCCCTGCTTGGCGTAGGCGCGGTACAGCTCTGGGAAGCGCAGGTCATAGCAAACACTGAGACCAATCCGCCAGGTGTGACCGTCTCGGCTTGGCAAATCAAAGTGCACGGGCTGCTCTCCCCGTTGCAGAACGCGGGCCTCGTCATACGACTCAGTTCCGTTGTCAAACCTGAACAAATGAATTTTGTCGTAACGGGCGATGCATTCTCCCGCCGGGTTGAATACCAGGCTGCTATTGAAAACACGGTCTTGTGCCACCGTGCGCAGGGGCAAAGTGCCCGCAACCAACCACAGGCCCAAAGTACGCGCCCGCTCGGCCAGAAAGCTTTGCATAGCACCAGCCCCAAAGTCCTCAGCAATCAGGAGTTTGTCGCGATCATGGTGTCCCATCAGGCAAAAGTACTCGGGCAGTACGGCCAACTCTGCGCCTGCGTGCGCTGCGTTTTGCAAAAGCTGGTCGGCCTGGGCCAAGTTGTCAGCCAAACTGTGCGAGGACACCATTTGAATCAGGGCAAGCTTCATTTACGCTCCATTTTGGTGACACGCGGCTCCAACCAGGTGCCGTCAATCAAGAACTCCTGGGTCAAGGAATCCATCAGGGGTTTGCGCACAATCAATTGCGCCAAAAACGAACTCAAGCCCCATATCGGGTTGATGTAAGACGCGAGTAGCGAGGCGCTACCGGCATTGATTTCGGGCACCACCACCACCTTGAGATTTTGCGTCTCACGCGCAATATCCGCCTGCCCTTCCATGACCACGGCCGCGGTCACGCCTTTCATTTGCAGATTGGTAGTTCGGGCCAGGCCCTGAACAATGGCCACGTCACCGCGAAAGAAGTCAAAGGCAAAACCGTCGCTAAAAACATCCCGAAAGTCCAGCGCTAGCCGTCTGGGCAGGGACTGCAGGCTCAAGACACCCAACAGACGGGCAATGCCGGGGTCAGTCTTCAGAAACTGCCCATTTTCAACATTGACGTTGAGGTCGCCTCCCAAGCTGGCGTAGTCAAAGGTGATGGGAGAGCCCAACCAGCCTATGCGCCCTTCAATCTTGCCCGCGCCACTGCGTACCACTCCGGGCATGCCGAAGCGTTCGAGCAGGGCACCCGCATCGTTGATGTCAAGCTTGAATTTCAAGGCCGTACGACGGCGCTCGCGAACAGGGCGCTGGCTGGTGGGCTCGACCAGGGCCACGATGTTGGTCCAGTTTCCGGTCGCTGCAAAGACGGCTTCGGGTGTGGTGATGTTGAAGCGGTTCAAGCGCCATTCGCGTGGTGCTTCCTTGAGGGCATTGTTGGTGGCTGCCAGGTTCACAGCGTCGATATCAATACGCCCCAGCTTCTTGCCGCGCAGCTCAAAATCTTCCACCACAATGTCCAATGCCGGAATACTGGCAGGCTGCTCATCCAGCAGCGTTTCCACTTCCTGTGCGGTACCTGGGCCAATGGTGAGTCGCGCCAAGCGTGCAAACAAACGCCCCGCCGCAGCCCCCGAGGGCTGGCGATACTCCACATAGCCATTGAGTTCATCCGCGCTCAGGTTGGCCCGCCACAACAGGCCGTCACGCCCCCCGCCCAGTGCAACATTGCGAAGCTTGCGCCCGCCCATCACAATGCCCTGCGCCCGAACTGCCAGTATGTTGGGCAAGTAGCCTTGGGCCACGGCTGAACCCGCCAACAACGCACCACTAGTGGGATCGGCGCCGGCGGACTGTGCCAATACCGAAGACCAGGCATCCAGATCAATCTGCGGGGTATTTACATTGGCGATGACTCCCTCATCGGGCAAGGGCGCAGACTCGTCGGCAGCCAGTCCCACGGCGATAGCGCCGCGCAGCACCCTAGGCTCACTGCCAGAAACATCCCGCTGGTACACCACGCTGGCAATGCGCCCGATGTCGAGTTTGAGCTGGTCCTGTTCGCGCACTTTGCCGCCAGCGTCCACCAGCGGCGCATTGGGGAGCATGGATGACTCCATGCGAAGGGGCAGGGCAGCCTCCGCTGTCTTGGTGAAGGGTGCTGGCAGCGCCACTGCCATTCCGACCAGATTGCTCTGGACCACTAGCTCGGACACCAGCCCCCGCGCGCCCAGGGTAGCGCTGTAGCCGGCGCTGCCGCTGCCGTACTGCGCTAAGCGCGCCAGCACCCCCAGCTCGCGCGCCTGGCGCAAGCCCTCTGCCGTGGCCGTGCCCTGAATACGCAGGCCTTGCAGACCAGGTTTGGGGCCGGGCACTACCGCTCCAATGACACCCTCAATCCGGGCTTCCCCCCCCAGGGCACGGACTTGCCCGCCATTGACCCCAAAGCCGTTCTCTGAAAAAACAATGGCTCCACGCGCCCGCGCCATTTTGGGGGTTTCTGGTGTTATTTGAATGTCGTTGCCCAACAGGCCAATAGCGCCCTGGACCACCGCCCGGTCCATGGCAGCCAAAGGTATCCCGAGTTTGAACCGGTAATCCGCCAGACCGGAAGCCGTCGCCCGGGACAGCGCCTTGGCGGTCATGCCGCTCAAGGGCGAGTTGTTCACCAGTGTCACGATGTCTGCCAAGGGGCCGCGCGCCTCAGCCGTCACCGCCAGGGTGGCACCGCCATAAAGATTGCGAATTTCAGCATCTGCGCGGGTCACTTGCAAGCCTGGCAGACCGGCAACGGCGGCGTGGGCCCCCTTCACCTGCAATACGGAATGGTCAATGGTCAGCTCCCCGGAGAGTTGGGTGAGCGAAGGCCAGGGCAGGCTGCCGGTGGACATCAGGCTCGCGGGGCCATACGCAAACACAACATCCTGCAGCCCCGCCAACACTTGAAAGTCGCCTTGCTTGGCATCCGCAAAGGGGAAAAGCGCCAAAGGACCTTTGATCTTGATCTTGGCGGCAGTGACCGAACCCGACACGATCGCTTCCTTGAGGTAGGTACGTACCGGCTGTTCTATCCCCACCGGCAGATACCGGTGGACTTGGTTGGCCTGGACTTTGCTGAAATTGGCTTGCAAATCCAGGATGCCCGGAAACCGTGTGTCTGCGCGTGCCTGCTTGGCAGTGGCGGCTGGGCTGGTTTGCCATTTGAATTGCAAATCACCTTGGCCATCGGCATTGGTCCAACGCACGTCGCTGGCGGATAGCCCCATATGCTGGCCATCGGTTTTCCAACTCACATTGCCCGTAAGATGGTCAATGGAAACCAAAGGTTGGTCCAGAAAACCTGCAAGATCAAGGCTCCCGTCGCGTATCTCCACTTTGAGTTTTCCACCCGCCTGGTTGATATCGAAATCCACTTGCGCACCCGTAATCCCTGGGGTAGTGCCTTGGGGACGCCCCCAGGCGGATACGGCAAGCCCCTGCACTGCCCCGCGCGCCGTGAATTGCCCCGCCGATTCCAGGGGGCCAGACCAGCCCATCTGCAGGTGCGATACCAACCCCTTGGGTCTTAGGGCTTGCAAAGCCTCGCGTATGGACTCTGGCAGCGGCAAACGATCGGCAATTTGGGCCATGGCGGCGACATCGAGCTTGTCTGCAACCAGCTCACCCCGCGGTGCGGAACCACCCTTGCCGGCACGCAAATTGACGCGGAGGTTGCCGCCTGGCCAACGCAAACCGTCCGGCGTGTCAAATTCGAGTGCCTGCGTAAAGAGCTCGACGTCGTCGTTCGCAAACTTGGCACCCAAGCGCCCCGCCGCCCACTGCATGGCCAATGGCTCCAGCGAAGCTGCCACCTGCACGCGCGCGTCGCGCAAGGCAAGATCGGCCGTGGCCCCCGTCACCACTCCTTTTTTGACATCCACCCACGCCCGCAAAGCGCCCGAGCCGCGGGCCACGTCAACACCCAAATCGACGTATTGGCGCAGATGCGACAAGTCCACCTGAGAAAAATTGCCGTACAGCTGGCCTTCCCAATCACGCCACTGCCCGGCGCGGTGCGTAAAAAGGCCTTGCTTGAAATCGCCCATCACCTGAATACGCTCCCCCCAATGGGCAGGCGGAGAAACATCCAGGCGCAGGGTGTGGCGGCGGTGCTTGTTGCGTAAAACCAGATCGACACCGCTCAGCGCCAGCACCGGGGCACCGCGTAGCTCGTCCGTCCAATTGACAGTCCCCTGCCGTACCACCAACTCTGTCTGTGAAAACAGCCAGTCTGCGCCTATGCCGTCCGTTTGGTCCGTTGCAGACAAGGGCAACCCGGCAACCCAGAATCGTCCATCCCGCGAACGCCGCACATCCAGCACAGGGGCAGCCACGTACACCTGCTCAAAGCCCAAACTCAGCAAGGACCTTGGAGACAGCGCCGCCAGCACGCTGGGCAAGCGCAAAGCCTCGCGGTCATTGGCATCCGACAGGCTGACATCGCGGAATTCCAAAGACGGGATCAAGCCGTTGGACAGGGCCATCACCGCACCCACCCGCACTTTCACGCCCAATACCCGAGAGGCCTGCTGCTCTAGCATCGGACGAAAATCCGCAATTCGCGGCACAATCAGAAAATGCAATCCTCCCCAAACCATGATCAGCACCAGCCAGATTGACGCGACCACCCACAGTGTCCAACGAGCCAAGGCAGCGAGGGTCTTCAGTGGGGCCTTAGGCGTGTGGTGCGTTACGGACATTTCTGGGGTCAGGCTTTGCTGGGAATTATGACCGCCAACGTACACCCCACCCTCACAGACGGCTCACGATTTGGGCAACGCATTCAACGTCGGTATGGCGCTGAATTGGCGCTGCTGCCGCCGGGCGTTCCCTGCAGGGCCTCGATTGTGCGGGTCTATGGTCTGTTGTTAAGCCGGTCGCAAGACACGGGGGCTGCTTTGCGCATCACGCGCCAATGGGTTTTGGAGCGGCTGATGCAGTTGGACTGCAATGGGCAAGCCAGCCTGTCCGAGGTAACGGGCACGATGACTTTGTTGGCAGAGTTCGCTTTGGAAACCGCCTTTGCCCACGCCAGCGCACAGATGACCGCACTGTACGGCCAGCCCCAGGGGCCAGACGGCACGCTTGCAGAACTCTGCATCGTGGGCATGGGCAAACTCGGCGCGCGGGAACTCAACGTTTCTAGCGATATTGACCTGATCTATATCTACGACCATGACGGCGATACCTGCGGTATAGCGGATGGCCGGGGCCGTATTTCAAACCAAGAATACTTTAGCAAACTGGTGCGCGCTATTTATGCGCTCATTGGTGACACGACCGAGCACGGCTTTGTGTTCCGGGTCGATCTGGCGCTGAGACCCAATGGCAACTCGGGCCCACCCGCCGTCTCTTTGGGTGCGCTGGAAGAGTACTTCCACGTACAGGGCCGAGAGTGGGAGCGCTTTGCCTGGCTCAAAAGCCGGGTTATTGCCCCGCCCCAGGCCGTGCGGTCTGCGTGTGCGCAAAGCCTGCGGGGCGTGGTCGTGCCTTTTGTGTTTCGGCGCTATCTCGATTACAACGTGTTCGATGCCCTGCGCGTGCTGCATCGCCAGATTCGCGACCATGCGGCCAAACGCAGCGCGGGCCGCCCCGAGCGCAGTAACGACGTCAAGTTGTCACGCGGCGGTATCCGCGAGATTGAGTTCACAGTGCAGCTTCTGCAAGTAGTGCGCGGCGGGCAATACCCCGAGTTGCGTACCAGGCCCACGGTGAGTGCGCTGGAAAGATTGGCACTTGCAGGCCTGATGCCGCAAGCAACCGCAGAGGCCTTGACCCATGCCTATGTTTTTTTGCGGCAGGTAGAGCACCGTATCCAGTACCTGGACGACCAGCAAACCCATGTTTTGCCGACCGATGATGGCGATCTGGTTTGGATAGCCGCCACGCTGGGTTACACCAGCCCCTGCAATTTCCTGGCGCAATTGGACGCGCACCGTGAGCTGGTAGCACAAGAGTTTGATGCTCTGCTGGGCGGGGCCCCAAAGTCTTGCAAAGGCTGTACTGGCAAAGACACCGAGGCACCTGCGGATGATTTCGACGCGCTACTGCAGGGCCTAAAAGGCACGTTTCTAGAGCGCGTCACCGCCTGGCAGACGCACCCCAGAGTCTTGGCCTTGCGCGAGAGTTCTCGCACGCGGCTTATGCGACTGGTTCAACGCACCGGCCAGTGGGTCGCTCAAGGCCTGGCCAGCGAACTAGAGG
Source organism: Burkholderiales bacterium PBB3 (assembly GCA_002256115.1). Classification (GTDB taxonomy): domain Bacteria; phylum Pseudomonadota; class Gammaproteobacteria; order Burkholderiales; family Burkholderiaceae_C; genus Allorhodoferax. The sequence continues at coordinate 75,833 of NKIK01000013.1, read as the reverse complement.
CCGTGCGGCTGGCCGACTGGATCGAGCCCCTGTTGCGGCGCGAGAGCTACCTGGCATTGCTGCTGGAGCGCCCTGCCATTCACAGGCGGCTGCTGCGAGTCTTGGGCGCGGCGCGGTGGCCCGCGCGCTATCTTCTGAAGCATCCGGGCGTCATTGATGAGCTGGCCAGTGACGCGCTGTTGGCGGAGCGCTTTCAACCGCAGGACTTTATTCAAGAAATCACGCGGCGACGCCAAGCCCTGGTAGGCAGCGGCGAAGACGACGAAGAGACCCTGCTCAACTTACTGCGCAGAGCGCACCATGCCGAAGTGTTTCGCACCCTGGTGCGTGACATAGAAGGCACATTGCGCGTTGAACAAGTTGCAGACGACCTCAGCGCGCTAGCGCAAACGGTGCTGACGGTTGCCACCCAATGGTGCTGGGACCGCTTAAAGAACCGCCACCGCGAGGACCACCAACTGGGCATCCTGGCCTACGGCAAACTGGGCGGGCTGGAGTTGGGCTACGGCAGCGACCTGGACATTGTGTTTGTCTACGACGACGATGCCGAGCAGGCTCCCGAGGTATATGGACTGTTGGTGCGCAAACTCATCAATTGGTTGACCGTTAAAACGGCGGAAGGCGATCTTTATGAGATTGACACGGCGCTGCGGCCCAATGGCAGCTCGGGCCTGCTGATCACCAGCTTTGAGGCCTACGCCAACTACCAACAGCAACGCGGCAGCAACACGGCCTGGACCTGGGAACACCAAGCCATTACCCGTGCACGCTGCGTTTTAGGTTCCGTGGGCTTGCAGGCCCGTTTTGACGCCGTGCGCAAGACCGTCATCAGCGCCGCCCGCAACCCGGAGAGCCTGCGTGCGGAGATTAGTGCCATGCGGGCCAAGGTGCGCGCTGCGCACCCCGTGCGAGGCAGCCAGTTTGAACTGAAACACAGCCCAGGCGGCATGGTGGATATTGAGTTTGCAGTCCAGTATCTGGTACTTTCCCAAGGCTGTCACCACCCAGAATTACTGGACAACGTCGGCAATATTGCGCTGCTGGTGCGGGCCGAGGCCTGTGGGTTACTACCCTCCAGTGTGGGCGACCGGGCCGCTGCTGCCTACCGCACGCTGCGGCAACTACAACACCGGGCGCGCTTGAACGAAGAACACACGGAGGTAGACGCCGCATCCGTCGGGACTGAACGCGATGCCGGTCTGGCGCTGTGGCAGGCCGTGTTTGGCCCGCACGCTTGAGCCGGGCTAAGGTTTTTGTGCGCGAATCTTGCGCACCAGGCCCGTTGTCGAGTAGCCCTGCACAAACGGCAAAGCCAGTGCACGGCCCCCCCAGGACTTCACCAACTGGGTCTCTGGCAGTTTCTCCATGTCGTAGTCACCGCCCTTAACCAGAATATCCGGCCGGATTTCGCCAATGATCTCCACGGGTGTGTCTTCGTCAAACCACGTCACCAAGTCCACCGCCTGCTGGCTGGCCATCACGATGGCGCGATCTGCATCCGGGTTCAAAGGCCGGTCATCGCCCTTGCCCAAGCGGCGCACTGAGGCATCGGTATTCAGTGCCACGATCAGACTGCCACCCAGCGCGCGCGCTTGCGCCAGGTACATCACATGGCCGCGGTGCAACACATCAAAAACGCCATTGGTGAATACCCAAGGGCGGGGCAGACCCGCAAGGCCCTGCGGCAGTTGGGCGCGATCGCACAGCTTGGCGAGAAAGGCGGGGGGCAGCGGCAAATCAGACATGGGGCGCATGCTAGCAGCTTAAGTGGCCTGGCAATCTGCCGATGGGAATGCATAATCAAAAGTCCTTATGCGCCTTGTTCCCGTCAGTATTGAGTCCATTCGAATTGGTCAACCCCTTCCCTTTCCCTTGATGGATAGGGACGGCGTTTTGTTGGCTAAAAAGTCGTTTGTCATCACCTCCCGAGACGATCTGCTCGACTTCTCCAACCGCGGCGGTGGTCTGTACATCGACGTTGCCGATTCCGAAGCGCACCACCGGGCCTACGTAGGGCAGTTGAACGGCATGGTGCGCGACGGTCGTTCCTTGGGTGAAATTGCCGACGCAAAAATTTCTTCCAAAAGAGTGGAGGCCCGCGAAACCGACGACAACGAACACCCCGACTGGCTGGACTTGCAAGTGCATGTACAGCGGCACGCACGCCATGCTGGTCAGTGTGATGTGTGGATTGGCTGCTCGGGAGGTACTGAATTGGCCGCCCGAGGTCGAAGCCATGGTGTGCAAAGCAGCGCTGACCATGAATGTCGGCATGACCGAGCTGCAAGATCGACTGGCCATGCAATCGGAGCCTGTCACGGCAGTGCAGCGCAAAGCCATTGACGAGCACCCCAACCGGTCCGTGGAGCGGCTCATGGCCATGGGCGTAACCGATGCCATTTGGCTGCAAGCCGTAGCGCAGCACCACACGCAAACGCCGGGGCCTTTGCGTGCACGCGCACCAGCCGAGCGCTTGGCACGACTCATTCAGCGCGCCGACATGTTTGCCGCCCGCCTGGCACCGCGTGCGTCCCGAGTGCCGGTAGCGCCTGCGGCCGCTATGCAGGCCTGCTACTTTGATGAAAATCGCCAAATTGACGAAGCGGGCGCAGCGCTGATTAAAGCGGTTGGCATTTACCAGCCAGGGTCTTTTGTTCGTTTGGCCACCGATGAAATTGGTGTGGTGGTCAAGCGTGGGCACAACACCGCCACACCCCGCGTGGCGGTGCTGATCAACCGCAACGGCATGCCGACCATTGAGCCTATGGTGCGCGACACCAGTCTGCGCGATTACAAAGTGGTGGCTAGCGTGCCACACCGCGAGGTACGTGTTCAGATCAATCTGGAGCGCCTGCTGCCGCTCACAGCAGTCGCCAATTCAGACCGCCCTTGGTAATGTAGCCCCCACGCTCCACCGCTACGCGGGTCGCTGCCCCCCAAGGGGGCTGAACTTGCTCGGGGCGGCCCTTCGCTGCGTTCGTTGCCCCCCAGGCTGGATCAAGTCGCTGTGGGTTTGAGCTTGGGCTCTATGGCGCTGGCCAGTTCCTGGGCCAGCTCTTTGCGGTATTTGTTCAACTCTTGCACAGTGCTAAAGCTGCGGTCCATCAGCAGGCTCATGTTGTGCAGGATGCGGTCGACCACCTTGTTTTCCCAGACCGAGTCAAAGTTGATCTGCTTGTCTAGCCAGTGCTCCAGCCACTCGGGGTTGGGCACGCGGCTTTGGATGGTGTCGCGCGGGAACAAAGCCTTGTTCACATGCAAATTGGTGGGGTGCAAGGCCTGCGCCGTACGCCGCGCGCTAGCCATCAAAACGCCCACTTTGGCAAAGGCGCTCTTGGCCTCCACACCAAAGTTCTGAATCGCCCGCTTCATGTAGCGCAGATAGGCACCGCCATGGCGGGCCTCGTCTTGGCTGAGCTTGGTGTAAATGGCCTTGATGACCGGCTCGGTGTGCCACTCGCTGGCGCGGCGGTACCAATGGTTCAGGCGAATCTCCCCGCAGAAGTGCAGCATCAGGGTTTCCAGCACCGGCGCGGGATCAAACTCAAAGCGCACCGCATGTAACTCTTCTTCAGTGGGGACCATGTCGGGCCGGAAGCGCCGCAGGTACTCCATCAGCACCAGAGAGTGCTTTTGTTCCTCAAAGAACCAGATGGAAATGAAGGCAGAAAAGTCGCTGTCACCACGGTTGTCACGCAGAAACATCTCGGTGGCGGGCAAGGCCGCCCACTCGGTGATGGCATTCATCTTGATGGTGGCTGCCTGCTCATCCGACAGTTGCGCCGGATCAAACGAGGCCCACGGGATATCACGGTCCATGTCCCAGCGGACTGACTCCAGTTGCTTGAAGAGTTCGGGGTAGAGCATGTCAGCCTTTCTGTGCGTGGCGATTTTAATGTCGGTGATGTGTCAGAAGCATTACAAAGCACCTGCAAGCCCAAGTGCTGTGCGGTAATCCGCGATGGCTTTCGGGCACGAAGCAACCTATCGAGATAAATTAATACTGATCAGTCACATAATTACTGTATAGTACATCCAAACGCTGCAGTGCTGACTATTCAACTTCATAAACCCATGTTTTTGCCTTATCTCTACAACTTCCTGGTAACAAAGCGCAGCCCATGAAAGTCGCAATCGTTGGATCTGGTATTGCTGGCCTGGGCGCTGCACACGCGCTGCGCGGCCAGGCCGACATCACGCTGCTGGAAGCGGGCGACTACTTTGGCGGCCACACGCACACCGTAGACATTCACCTGTCCACGCCCACAGGCTTGGTCACATACGGCATCGATACCGGCTTTTTGGTGTTCAACGAGCGCACCTACCCGCAACTCATCGCGCTGTTTGCCGAATTGGACGTGCCCACCGCCAAGTCGGATATGTCGTTCTCCGTCCAAGCACCGGTCGCCGTGGGCCAGCAGGCCCTGGAGTGGAGCGGCTCGTCGCTCAACACCGTATTTGCCCAGCGCCGTAATCTGCTGAACCCACGCTTCTTGCGCATGTTGCGCGATGTGATGCGCTTTAACCAGCTGGCCACCGACATTGCGCTGCGCAATGCCGAGGGCGAGCTGATGCAGCCGCTGGCCGCGTTTTTGGACCAGCACCAGTTGTCAACCGAGTTTAGAGATTGGTATTTCTTGCCCATGCTGGGCTGCATCTGGAGCTGCCCGACGGACCAGATGCTGCAGTTCCCCGTGGCCACGATGATCCGGTTTTGCCACAACCACGGCCTGATCCAAGTGACCAACCGCCCGCAATGGTGGACGGTGAACGGCGGTGCCCGCCAGTACGTAGAAAAGATCGTGGCCGGCATTGACGACAAGCGCCTGAGCAGCCCGGTACAACGCGTGGTGCGCGATGCGCTGGGTGTGGATGTGACGGTCAACGGCCAGACCGAACGCTTTGACAAAGTGATCATGGCCAGCCACTCCGACCAGTCCTTGGCCCTACTGGGCGACGCCAGCCCGCAAGAGCGTGCAGTGCTGGGCGCCATCCGCTACCAGACCAACCGCGCGGTGCTGCACACCGATACCTCGGTATTGCCCAAAAAGCGCCGCGCCTGGGCCGCATGGAACTACGAGCGCGCCGCCGATGTGCGCCAGGATTCAGCCCAAGTGTGTTTGCACTACCTGATCAATATGCTGCAGCCGCTGCCCTTTGATACGCCGGTGGTGGTGTCGCTGAATCCGCTGCACACCATTGACCCGCTGTCCATCCACGGTAGTTTTGAGTACGCCCACCCGGTGTTTGACTTGGCTGCCATCCAAGCCCAAGGCCAACTGCCGCAATTGCAGGGGCAGCAGAACACCTACTTCTGCGGCGCATGGGCGGGTTATGGCTTCCATGAAGATGGTTTGAAATCCGGCCTGGCCGCAGCGCGCACCTTGCTGCAACAAACAGGCCTTTGATTTACACCGCCATGCACACCACCGCCGCCATCCCACCTGCACCAGAGCCGCTGATCGGCTTTGGCGTGGTGCGCCATGCGCGGGTGGCTCCGGTGCGTCATGCCTTTGCCTACCCTACCTATTTTTTAATGCTGCCGCTGCGCGCACTGCAGGCCCATGGCGGCGGCGCACTAGCGATGAACCGCTTCGCAGCCTTGAGCTTTTATGACCGTGACCATGGCGATGGCCGGGGGCCTGAGCGCGGAGGCGCGCTGGCCTGGGTGCAGGCCTTATTGAACAGCCAAGGTATTGCTACGAACCAAACCACCCCGGATGCCGATGCGGCCGACGGAGAAATCTGGCTGCACTGCTACCCGCGCGTGCTGGGCCACACCTTCAAGCCGGTGAGTTTTTGGTACTGCCACCGTGCCGACGGCAGCCTGCGCGCCATCGTGGTGGAGGTGAACAACACCTTTGGCGAGCGCCACTGCTATTTGCTGGACCACCCCCTCTACGGCCAAGAGTTGCGTGCGGACAAAGTCTTCCACGTGTCCCCGTTTTGCCCGGTAGAGGGCGGCTACCGTTTCCGCTTTATGGTGAATGCCGACCGCAGCCGCACCGTGGCGCGCGTGGATTTTGACGATGCCCGTGGCCCGGTGATTGAAACCAGCGTGAGCGGTACGCTGGAGCCCGCTACGCGCCAGGCCCTGCGCCGTGCCGTGTGGCGTTACCCCGCCATGACCTTGGGCGTGGTGGCGCGCATCCACTGGCAGGCGCTGCGCCTGTTTTTGAAGCGCGTGCCGTTCTTCAGCAAGCCCACGCCCCCCACTTTGTTTACGACCCGCTAATTGCAACGGACGACACCCCTATGAATAGCACCACCTCCAAAGCCGCAACGCCCGCATTTGCCGTACCGCAGGGCACGCCCGCCGCTGCCCGCACCGTGCTCAAGCTGCTGCAACGCCTGCGCCACGGTCGCTTGACCGTGCACCTGCCCGATGGTTCGGTACAGCACTTTGGCGCCGAGTCCGGTTTGCACGCCACCCTGAAGCTGAACAACTGGAATGTGTGCAGCGCCGCGCTCAAGTCGGGCGACATCGGCTTTGCCGAATCGTTTATTGCGGGCGATTGGTCCAGCCCCAATTTAGTGGACCTGCTGCGCGTGCTGGTGAAAAACCGCGCCGAGGTGGACAACGTGATTTACGGCTCCTGGGTGGGTCGTCTGTTCTACCGTATCAAACATTTGCTGAACCGCAATACCAAGGCCAACAGCCAGAAAAACATCCACGCCCACTACGATCTGGGCAATGCGTTTTACCAACTCTGGTTGGACGAGACCATGAACTATTCGTCGGCGATGTTTGGCGGCGACTTGAGCCAGCCGATGGCACAGGCGCAAAAGACCAAGGTGCGCCGCGCGCTCACCTTGTCCCATGTCAAACCCGGCGACCGGGTGCTGGAGATCGGCTGCGGCTGGGGCGCGCTGGCCGAGATGGCGACCACGGAGTTTGGCGCATCCATCACCGGTGTGACGCTGAGCACCGAGCAACTCGCCTACGCAAAGGCGCGCATGGAGCGGCTGGGTGTGGCGGATAAAGCTGACTTGCGGCTGCAGGATTACCGTGACATCCAGGACGCGCCGTTCGATGCGATCTGCTCCATTGAAATGGTGGAAGCAGTAGGCCAGGAATACTGGGGCACCTACTTTCAAACCGTGGCCAAGCTGCTCAAGCCCGGCGGCCACGCCTGCATTCAGAGCATCGTGATTGATGACGCGCTGTTTGACCGCTACGTGGATTCCACGGACTTTATTCAGCAGTACATCTTCCCCGGTGGCTGCCTGCCGTGCCCGCGCGAATTCCGCCGCCAGGCGCAGGCCGTGGGCCTGGAGGTGGTAGACCAGCACCCGTTTGGCCACGACTATGCCGAGACGCTGAAGCGCTGGCGCGACGCCTTTCTGGCGCGCCGTGCCGATGTATTGGCAAACGGCTTTGACCACCGCTTCATGCACATCTGGGAGTTCTACCTGGCCTACTGCGAAGCCGCGTTTATGGAAGACAACATCGACGTCGTGCAGTACACCCTGCGCAAACCATTGGCCCAATAGTCATGCAACGCCGCAGCCTACTCAGCCACTGTGCCGCTACAGCCACCGCCGCCACACTGGGCAGTGCGGCATCGCGCACAAATGCACAGCCGCCCGCTACCAGCCCGAACGCGCTACCCGCGCATGTGGCGGAAGCGATTCCCGGTGCGATCTTCAGCGGCGCAACGCGCATGCGCTTCCTGGGCTTTGATGTGTATGACGCAGCCCTGTGGGTGGCACCGGGTTTCAAGGCTGCGCAGTATGCGCAATCGGCCTTGGTGCTGGAGTTGACCTACCTGCGTTCGCTGAACGGACGCTCCATTGCCCAGCGCTCCATCAGTGAAATGCGCCGGGCCGGCGAGTTCACGGCAGCACAAGAACAACGCTGGCTGGCCGCCATGGAAACCAGCTTTCCCGATGTCAAAGCCACAGACCGCATTACCGGCGTGCACAACCCTGCCGTGGGGGCGCGCTTCTGGTTCAACGGAATCGCCCGCGCGCCCATCAACGAGCCAGATTTCAGCCGCCTGTTCTTTGGCATCTGGCTCTCGCCCGCCACCAGCGAGCCCAAGTTGCGCACCGCTTTGCTAGCCAACGCACCCGCTTAAACGCCATGGCATCGCAGTCAGAGTTCACATCCGAGTTCGATTGGCGCCAAGGCTGGCGCTACGGGCTCATGGGCCTGCCGCTGGCCTTTGTGGCACTGCCGCTGTACGTGCAGTTGCCCAATTACTATGCCAAAGCCTTTGGTATGCCCCTGGCCACGCTGGGGGCTGTGCTGCTCGGTGCACGGCTTTTTGACGCCTTCATCGACCCGATCATTGGCCGCTGGAGTGACCGGCTGTACGCGCGATCGGTACGCCAGGTATTGGCGTGGGGCGCGGTGGCGGCCGGGCTGCTGGCTTTGGGTTTTGCATTGCTTTTCTTTCCCCTGGCACCCGTGCAAAACCACTTGGTCGCTTGGGCCACGTTCAGCCTGCTCATGACCTACCTGGGCTACAGCGGTGTCAGCGTGCTGCACCAGTCTTGGGGCGCCATGCTGGGAGGTGATGAGAGCCAGCGCAGCCGCGTCGTCGCTTGGCGCGAGGGGCTCGGTTTGGTGGGCGTCGTTTTGGCATCCATCGCGCCAGTGGCCCTAGGACTACCTGCGGCAGCGGCTATGCTTTGTATAGCACTGGCGGCGGGCTGGTGGGCCTGGAGCAGCGCGCAAATGCCGCAGCTCGGCCACCCCAAACCACAAAAAAACACCCCTACTCTGAGCAAGCCCGCAGCACTGGCCTGGTCGTCCGGCCAACCGGCCTCGGTATGGCTGCCTTTCCTGCGGCCCCAGTTCCGCGCGCTTCTGGCGGTGTTCATGGTCAATGGCATTGCCAGTGCCGTGCCTGCCACCCTGATCCTGTTTTTTGTGCAAGACCGCTTGCAAGCGCCCGCCAGCACCCAAGCCCTGTTTTTAGGCAGCTACTTTGTCTGCGCGGCCTTGGCGATTCCGGGCTGGCTGGCCGTCGTCAAGCGCCTGGGGCTGGCCCGCACCTGGGGCGTTGGCATGTTGCTGTCTATCGCCACCTTTGTTTTTGCTGCCGGTTTGGGCGCGGGCGATATCAACGGCTTTTTAGTCGTGTGTGTGCTCTCTGGCATTGCGCTGGGCACGGATTTAACCCTGCCTGGCGCGCTATTGGCCGGCACCATTGCCGCCAGTGGCGACCAAGGGCGCGCTGAGGGTGCCTACTTTGGTTGGTGGAACTTTGCCACCAAGCTGAACCTGGCGCTGGCCGCTGGCGTGGCACTGCCCTTGCTGAGTTGGCTGGGTTACACCCCCGGCGCACGCGACCCAGCAGCTTTGCAAACCCTGACCTGGGCCTATTGCCTGCTGCCCTGCGCCCTGAAGCTGGTCGCGGCCACTTTGCTCTACACCCTTTTTCTGCGAAAGCCCCTATGAAACGACGACTGCTGCTGTGCAGCGCCACGGCCAGTGCGCTGGCGGGCCTATCGGCTTGCGCCACGCAAGACATTGCCGCCTACGCCAACGAAAAACCGGTGCTGGATTTGGCGCAGTACTTCAACGGCACGCTGAATGCCTACGGCGTATTCACCGATCGCTCCGGCACGGTGGTCAAGCGCTTTACCGTGGTCATGCAGTGCAGTTGGAGCGGCAACGAGGGCGTCTTGGACGAAGACTTCACTTACTCGGACGGCACGAAGCAAAAACGCATCTGGCGCTTGAAGAAGCTAGCCGATGGACGCTACACCGGACGCGCCGACGACGTGGTCGGCGAAGCCCAGGGCCAGGTGCGTGGCAATACGTTCTATTGGACCTACACCTTGGATCTGCCGGTAGACGGCCGCACGATTGAAGTTCGGTTTGACGACTGGATGTACCTGATGAATGACAAAGTGATGCTCAACAAAGCGACGATGAGCAAGTTCGGCGTCAAGCTTGGTGAAATCACCTTGTCCTTCAGCAAACCCTAGATTTCAAGCCATTTAGCCGTTCTAGCCCGTGGATAGTGCGGGAGCAGCTATTAAATAAAGAGCAAAGGCCACCCCATGTCCTTCCTGAGTCCCTTGAACCCGCCCCTGACCGATTGGACGGGCAAGACCGTCTGGATGATTGGTGCCTCCACCGGCATAGGCCGCGCTACCGCCGCAGCGCTGCACCAGCGGGGTGCCAAAGTCGTGGTGTCGGCACGCAAAGTGGATGCACTGAACAGCTTTGTACAGCAGCACCCCGGCAGCTTGGCGCTGGCGCTGGATGCGACTGACGGCAGCGCCATTCAAGCCGCCACCCGGCAACTGCTGGCCCAAGGTCCGCTGGACTGCGTGGTGTATTGCGCCGGTCACTACCAGGCCATGCGGGCCGACGCTCTGGACTTGCCCGACATGCTGCGCCACATAGAAGTCAACTATGTTGGGGCGCTGAAAGTGCTGGATGCCGTGCTACCGGCGCTCATCGCCCAGGGCAGCGGGCACATGAGCCTAGTGGGCAGCGTGGCGGGCTATCGCGGGCTACCGCAAAGTCTGGCCTATGGCCCTACCAAGGCGGCTCTGATCAACCTGGCCGAAACCCTGTACTTGGACCTGCACGGCAAAGGCATTGGCGTATCCATCGTCAACCCTGGCTTTGTGGCAACACCGCTCACCGAAGGCAACACCTTCGATATGCCCGCCCTGCTCACCCCCGAGCAGGCGGCGCAGGCGATTGTGAAGGGCTGGGCGCAAGGGCGCTTTGAAATCCACTTCCCCAAACGCTTTACGCTGTGGCTCAAGTTGCTGCGCATCGTACCCAACCGCCTGTTTTTTAGTCTGGCGCGCAAGGTGGCACCGTGAACGGCACCGCTATGCCCACCCGCACCCACCTGGCGGTTGACCGCATCGTGCAGTACTTTGAAACACTGTCACCCGATGGTGTCGCGCAGCTCGGCACGCTGTACGGCCCCCAGGCACGCTTTGTCGATCCGTTCAATGACGTCGTCGGCCTGCCCGCCATCGAAGGCATTTTTGCCCACATGTTTGTGGCGCTAGAGGCCCCGCGTTTTGTGATCACCGAGCGTATCGTGCAAGGCCAGCAATGCTTTCTGACGTGGGACTTCCACTTCCGCTTCAAGAGCTTTCAGAAGGACACGCCGCAAACCATCCGCGGCGGATCGCACTTGGTGTTTTCAGACGAGGGCTTGGTCACGCTGCACCGCGACTACTGGGACGCTGCGGCCGAGCTGTATGAAAAACTGCCCGTAGTGGGCAGTGTGATGCGCTGGCTGAAGAGGCGCGCGAACAGTTAGGAGGCAGGGAGGCAGAGTGATCTGCCAAATTGATCTGCTTTTTACCCCGGCATTTGACTCGGCTGGAATTCAGGCCGCCGCCGCGGCTCCCACCAGGCGCGGATGGTGGCAAATATAGTGCGGCACCCGGTGCACCGGTATTGACCGGTGGGCTTCAGAACACCATTCTCAGCACGGTCTATCACGGGCTGGTAACTGGTGGCACCGCAGTCGCGGCATTGGTAGATCGTCTTGTAAGTCGCCATGGAGAGCCGACTGTAACCAAGCCAAGCGCTTGGGGGAAGCCCTAAAAATGTAATCCCCTGTAACAACACCGGGGCAAACGCCCCGGGCGCTCAAGCCGGCTGGGTATCCGCGAAGCTGGGGCGTTGCATCAGCTTCTCAAACAGTCGCTGCAGGTTGGGGTTGTCGGTGCGCCAATCGATTTGCGGGAAGCGGAAATCCAGATAACCCAATGCGCAGCCCACGGCTACATCAGCCAGCGTCAGGTGAATACCAGCGCAAAAGGGCTTGTCGCCCAGGCCGGTCGACATGGCTTTAACGGCCGCGGTGATCTTTCCCATTTGGCGCTCAATCCAGGCATTACTGCGCTGGGCTTTGGTACGGCCCGTCCAGGTGGCTTCCAGGCGCGCCAAAATGGCTGCGTCCATCACGCCATCGGCCAGGGCTTCCCAGGTTTTGATCTCGGCACGCTCACGGCCCACGGCGGGAATCAATTTACCCACAGGCGACAGCGTATCCAGGTATTCCACGATCACGCGCGAATCGAACAGGGCCTCGGCCCCTTCCATCACCAGGCAGGGGACTTTACCCAGCGGATTGGACCCAGAAATCGTGGTGTCTGCGGCCCAGACGTCTTCCGTCACAAAGGCGTAGTCCAATTTCTTTTCCGCCATTACGACGCGTACTTTGCGCACGTAGGGGCTGCCGTGGGATCCAAGTAATTTCATGTGTGAGTGTCTGTTACAGAGAGGTTCATTCTATCCACTGGGGTTTACCAGAGCCCTCTTAGGGACCAAGCGTGGCGCACAACCTACAATTGGGGCATGACTTTTTCCACAATTTCCGCACTTTCCCCACTAGACGGGCGCTACGCAGCCAAACTGGCCACCTTGCGGCCTTTGATGAGTGAGCAGGGCTATATGCACCGGCGAGTGCAGGTCGAAGTGGCTTGGTTCATTAGCTTAAGTGACGCTGGCTTTGCCGAATTCAAGCCACTCACCCCCGGAGCGCGCACTTACTTGCTGGGTCTGGTCAAGAACTTCAGCGAGACCGATGGTGAGGCCATCAAGGTGATTGAGCGGACCACCAACCACGATGTGAAGGCGGTGGAGTACTGGATCAAGTCCAAGTTTGAAGCCCGGCCCGAACTGGAAAAAGCCAGCGAGTTTGTGCACTTTGCCTGCACCAGCGAAGACATCAACAACACCAGCCACGCGCTGCAACTGCGCTCCGCGCGCGATGTGGTGGTGCTGCCCGCCCTGGACCGCGTGGTGCTCAAATTGCGCGAGATGGCGCACGCCCATGCCGATTTGGCTATGCTGAGCCGCACCCACGGCCAGACCGCCAGCCCCACCACGGTAGGCAAGGAAATGGCCAACGTAGTCGTGCGCCTGCAAACCGCCTGCGACCGCATTGCCAGCATCAAGATTCTGGCCAAGATGAATGGTGCGGTGGGTAACTACAACGCGCACTTGTCTGCCTGGCCCGACTTTGACTGGGAAGCCTTTAGCAAAAAAGTGATTGAGACGCCGGAACCTCTGGGTCTGGGCCTGACCTTCCAGCCCTACAGCATCCAGATTGAGCCACACGACTACATGGCAGAGCTGTTTGACGCCGTGGCGCGCACCAACACCATCCTGATCGACCTGAGCCGAGACATCTGGGGCTATGTGAGCCTGGGCTACTTCAAACAGCGCCTGAAAGATGGCGAAGTGGGCTCCAGCACCATGCCGCACAAGGTCAACCCGATTGACTTTGAAAATGCCGAGGGCAACCTGGGCCTGGCCAATGCCATGTTGCGCCACCTGAGCGAGAAGCTACCCATCAGCCGCTGGCAGCGCGACCTGACCGACTCCACGGTGCTGCGCAATGTGGGCGTGGCCCTGGGCTACCCCGTGCTGGCCTACCAAAGCCTGCTGACCGGCCTGAACAAGCTGGAAATCAACGAAGACGCGATTGCCAAGGACCTGGATAACGCCTGGGAAGTGCTGGCCGAACCCATCCAAACGGTGATGCGGCGCTTTGGCCTGCCCCAGCCTTATGAACAACTCAAGAAGTTCACCCGCGGTGCAGCCATGACCAAGGAACTGATGCAAGGCTTTATCGCAGGGCTGGACATTCCGCAGGCGGAAAAAGACCGTTTGATGGCGATGACACCCGGCAGCTACACCGGCAAGGCTTCGGAACTCGCAAAAAGGGTGTAACACCCCCGTGCGGCTAGCGCCGCCTCCCCCTTGCAGGGGGCAATGCCAGTGGCCCGGCCAAGCCGGTTCCATGGCATTCCTGAATCACTCCCCCTCGCACACATACCATGGCACTCAAATCCACTATCTACAAAGCCAATCTCCAGATCGCGGACATTGACCACAGCTACTACGCCGACCACGCGCTGACGCTGGCGCGCCACCCGAGCGAGACCGACGAACGCATGATGATCCGGCTGGTGGCGATGGCGCTGCAGGCGCACAAGCTGCAAAGCGAATGCAACGGCGACGGCACGCTGGCCTTTGGCGCCGGCCTGTCCGATGTGGAAGACCCGGATGTCTCGCTAACCGACTTCACGGGCCGCAAGCGCTTGTGGATTGAAGTGGGCCAACCCGAAGACAAACCTATCAGCAAGGCCTGCAACAAGGCGGATGCGGTGATGCTGTATTGCTTCGCCCATTCCTCCGAGATCTGGTGGAAAGGCATTGAAACCAAACTCACGCGCCTGGACCGCCTGCAGGTCTGGCGCGTGCCGACGCTGGCATCGCAAGCTTTAGCCCAGTTGGCCCAGCGCAGCATGCAGTTGCAGGCCACGATTCAGGAAAATGTGTTGATGCTGGGGGACGGCAAAAACACCGTCGATATTGAGCCCATACGCTGGAAGTAGGTACGCCCCCGTGGACAAGTACACCGCCTGTGCGGCTGAAGCCGCCTCCCATTGGGTAAATTTAAGCCCAATCGGCCGTTCAGGCCGTGGATAGTGCGGGAGCAGCTTCTTTTTTGATAGCATAACCAGGCTATGCGGCTCGAAATACACGGTGCCCGCCTAGCGCGGTGGTGCCGCTGGAGCGCTAACTCAAAAGCGCATCAGGGCCGCTGTGGCTCTCCTGCAATCCCTCTGCCGCCCGCTCCGCATATTTGTTGAAGCGCCAGGCGCTGCTTTGCAGCGTGATGCGGCGCCAGGTCTGGCGCTTCTCCGCGGGGCGCATGCTGGGCCACAACTGCACCTCATTGAAGAAGCGGCCGCAGCCTTTGCACAACTCATCGCCTTGGCTGGTGGAGCAAATGGCAATGCAGGGCGTGTCGGGCGTACTGTCGTACCAGACCTGCCAGGCGGCCATGGCCTTGGGTGGCATCGAGAACTCGTCGGCTTCGTCCTCGTGGTAGTAGACCAGCAGCGCATACACCTCGGCCAGCGCACGCAACTCGGGCGCGAGCGTGACGCCATCGGGGGATGGGCTTTTGGCGCGCCAGAAATTGATGGCGGCCTCGATGTCGGTGATGTGGATTCCGGCCATAACAATCTGAAGAGGGGCCGCGATCTTAATCGCTAGCGACCCGGCGGAGCTGCGCCAGGGCTTTGGGGTCGGCTTTGCGGTATTCTGGCGGCATGAAATTACTTGCTAAATGGTTACTCAGTGCGGTCGCTTTGCTGGCCGTGGCCCACCTGTCTATTGGCGTGGAGGTCAAGACCCTGATGGCCGCGTTGATCGCTTCGCTGGTCATCGGGCTATTCAACACCTTGCTGCGACCGATCTTGGTGCTATTGACGCTGCCCGTTACTGTGCTGACTTTGGGGTTGTTTTTGTTTGTCATCAACGCGCTGATGTTCTGGTCAGCGGCCGGTGTTTTGGACGGCTTTCATGTCAGCGGCTTTGGCGCGGCGCTGCTGGGGTCGCTGATCTACAGCGTGCTGGGCGTGGTGATCGACTCAGCGCTCCAGCGCTTGTTCCCGCGCTAGCACATCAATTTGCCGGGCCCGGGTGTCGACAATGGACGCTTCAATATGGTCCACACCGGCACGGTCCGCACGAATCTGGTCTTGGGCGGAGCGCAAACGCGCCAAGGCAGCTGCGTAATCCATCTGGGCCACACTGGCCTCAGCTTCGGCCCGGATAGCGCTGATGGGCCTAGCTTGCGCCACGTAGGCATGAGCGAGCAATTGCCAGGCTTGCGCATCGCGCGGATGGTTGGCGACCCAATCTTGCAAAGCTTCAGTTTTAGGTGCGCCGCTTTGGGTCGCGGCCTGGGCACTGAAAAACAGCTTGGCCCGACCAACTAAAGCGGGCATGGGGGGTTGGCCCGCCACTTCCTGCATCGCTGCCGGGGATGCTGCGGGTTCGGTTGCGCCGGGGCTTTGCTGCAGCAGCACAAGGGCTTGCGCCGGGTTGCCCTGCATGAGCTGGATTTCTGCGGCCAATAAACGCGCCAGATTCCTGGCAGCGGTGTCGTCTTTCACCACCATCTCTAAACGCCTGAGCAGTGCCTGGGCCTGTGGGGCATCCCGCAGCTTCGCGGCGGCGAGTGTTGCGCCATAGAGCACGCCGGCCTGTTGCTGCAGTGGCAGCCGCTGCAAAGCGGCAGGCTTCGCTTCGTCGTTCCATGCCAGCAGTGCGTCTACCGCAGTTTTGGACAACACACGGGCACGCGCAGACACCATCGCGTGGTCCATCTCCAATGGGACGAGCACAGTAGGGCCACCAATACCCTGTGGGATGCGCGATTGCATGTCTGCCATGCGTTCGGTAGACAAGGGGTGGCTGCGGAGGTAGGGAAAGTTGGTGTTGTCGGTCAGCTTGGAAGCTTGCTGCAGCTTCTCAAACATGGTCACGAAGCCTTGCGGGGCATAGCCAGCCTGCGTGGCCACCAAGTACCCAACGCGGTCGGCCTCGCGCTCCATGTCGCGGTTGAAGTTGAGCTGGGTCTGCGCTGCTGCCGCTTGGCCCCCCATGATCATCGCGTTGGCGCCGTCTATGCTCTTGCTGGCCGCCAACACCCCCAGGATCATGGCCCCAATCATCCAGGGCGCCTGGGCACTTTGGCGCGACATCATGCGCGAGATGTGGCGCTGCGTCACGTGGCTCAACTCGTGGGCCATGACTGAAGCCAGCTCTGCATGGTTGGACACGGTGGCGATCAACCCCAGATGCATGCCAAAGTAGGCCCCCGGCAAGGCGAAGGCATTGACCGTCCGGTCCCGCGACATCCAGATTTCCCAGGCGTAAGCCTCATCCATATCGGCAGGCAGCTCGCCGCGCTCGCGCGCTGCAGCCAGTAGCGGTTGCCATATACCCTGCAAATAGTCGGAGATGACGGGGTCATCGACATAATCAAGATCACGGTACAGGGACCGCGCGATGCGGTCCCCCAAGCGGCGCTCTGCGCCCAGCGTCATGTCGCTACCGTCCCCCAGGTTGGGCAGGCCGTTGCGGTTGAGTAACTTGCCCGCGTTTGCACCGCTATCCGCGGGGAGCACAGGCGCTTGTGCCAAAACTTGACCAGCAGACAAGATTGCTATTAAAAAAGAAGCTGCTCCCGCACTATTCATACGCCCCAGCAGTCCATTTGACTTAAAAATACGGGTCAAAATGAATCCAAAGGCATGGTAGCCAGCACGTCTGCGGTTGTTGGGTCGACGAATACGGTCCAAAAGGATTTGCGGCCCACCATCGGCACGTACAAGAGAGTTTGTGGAGACTTGCTGGCCTTCTGCAGGACCTGATCAATGTCTGCCGCTTGCTGTGGAAAGCGAGTTTTCAAATTCGCGACTGGTTTAGCCACTTTAAGCACATCTGGTACGCCGGCGGCATAGCTCTGCCAAAGATCTGGCCGTGCTCCTATGGTGACCCCCTGTAAGGCCGCCATGGTGGCCTCAAAGCTCTCATTTCTGTCCTTGAATGCACGCACGGACAGCAAGCTTGGACCAGTCCAAGGCATAGCGTTTATACCCTTGGGTGCGCGATTCAACAGCTCTGGCTCCACTTCGATGGCATGTACGACGCGGAAGCGATCAATCTCAAACACCAGATGCACCGGACGCGCTACGGAAACTGTCCACAAACCATATGCTAGCGCGCTGAGTTGTATCAGGCCGACAAAAGCCAGGTCGCGGCGCAATTCAGTCCAGGGTTTCTTGCGATTGAACACTGCCAGCGTGATCAGCGGCCCGAGGATCACATCCACTGTGACCACGATCAAAAACAGCTCGCGCCCGCCGGAGATTTCCCGGTATGGATAGGGGTACCAGATGCCGAATACCAGTAGGGCGGCCAACGCCGCAATGCTTAGGCTGATGCCCAAATGGATGGCACTGGCCCGCAGGCGATCACGCCAAAAATCAAAGCTAGTCAGGGTCATTGTCATGGTCGATTCAGATCGTATAAAGGTTAATCGAGTTCCATTCTGGCCGAATGAACCTCAGGTAAAGTCTACACATGTCTGCACTCACACACTTTGACGCTCAAGGCCAAGCCCATATGGTGAATGTTGGCGGCAAAATTTCAAGTCACCGCATCGCCATTGCACGTGGTCGCATTGACATGCTGCCCACCACGTTGGCGATGGTGGAAGCAGGCAATGCCAAGAAGGGCGATGTTCTGGGTATTGCGCGCATTGCGGGCATTCAGGCAGCGAAGAAAACCAGCGACTTAATTCCTTTGTGCCACCCGCTAGCGCTAACCAGAGTTGCCATTGACTTTGAAATCGTGCATGCAAACGACTCGGTACCAGCCTATGTGGCGTGCCGCGCAACCGCCGAAGTGATCGGACCCACCGGCGTTGAAATGGAGGCGCTGACTGCGGTCCAGATTGCTTTGCTCACCATTTACGACATGTGTAAAGCTGTGGACCGCAGTATGACTATCAACCAAGTGCAGTTGGCGGAAAAGCATGGTGGGAAATCAGGGCACTTTGTAGCGGGCTGACGATGCTGCCCACGCAGCGTGGGCTTCCGGAAAAGCAGCCTTGTAGCGCTGTAAAAAATAGAGTGCTTCGTCGTCCTGACCCAGCATCACTGCGCTTTCTATGACAGCTTCGATGACGCGGGGTTCGGGTGAAAAATGCAATAACGCTAAGGCGAGCTGCCGAACATGGGCTGCGTTAGTGGAGGTCAAATCGGTTGTAACGAGCTCTGCAAATTGCACCTGGTTCTGGAACAACCATGAGCTGCTTACTTTGGCGAGCGTATCTTCCCGGTAGCTGGAATGGCGGCGCTCGGGTGCGGTGTAGACTTGACTTATGCGCCAATAATCCCATGCCGCAAATGCACAAAACGCTAGCAATACCGCAGCCACTAGCGCATTTAGAACGGGCGCTATGAGCCTTTTCGACACTTGACACGCACTGACCTCAGGGGTGGTCTGCAACATCCATAGCGCCAACACCACCGCCAACTGGAACGGTCCGTACCACAACGGATATTCCAACAGGCTGTGCAGCCCAATCACCGCCAAGATACCCCATGCCATCTGGCGGGTGGTGTTGGTCTCGCGCCAGGGCTTGGCACGCAATACCCACCCAATGCACAGCGTACAGAACGCCATCGAAATCGGCACTCCCAGCTCCACCGCCAAGTGAAGCGGTAAATTGTGGGCGTTGTCCAAAATATCGCAAAACCGCACACCCGGGTACAGCGTAATGAAGTGTGCGTAATCCAATTCTCCCCAGCCCCATCCCGTCCATGGCTTTTGGGCGATAAGCTGTAACACGTTGGACCAAAGGGTGATGCGGCTGGAGCAGACTGAAGCTGAGTCACTTTGACGCAAACGCGACAAGATTCCAGTACTTGCAATATCAGATCCGATCATCCCCGGAAATAATAATGCGCCAAGGACATACGTAAATACCGCAACAATCAAGATACGCCTAATGTTTTGTCTGATATCTGGGGAATATCTATGGCTCCAGACCAATACAAAGGTGGTGAGCATTGCCAGCTGCGCCAATCCGGTTCGCGATGTAGACGCCGCGTTGGCCAATGCCAGCAAATAAGCAGAGGCTACCGCGCCTATCGGCAACCATTTGCTTTGGGCAAGTGTGTGTTGTTGAGCCACACTCCACAGTACAGCCACCAAGCCGATATTGATTAGCGATGCAAATTGGTTGCGCTGGCGCAGGTTGCCGTAGGCATCGCCCAGCGCGGCGCTGCTAACCCATCCATCGGCGACACTAGCGACTCCAAAATACTGCAACAGACCCATGACTGAACTGACCAGCGCAGCAAACAACCACGCTGAGACTAAAGTGGCGGTCAAGTTTCTTCGGCCCAACTGGTCTGGCACCCATTGGTAGCCAGCCATTAAAATTGCAGTGCAGGCCAGAGCAATTAAACAAGCGATAACACTGGGTGTGGGTCCAAAGTAAAGCGGGTTAAGCCAAGTAGCAATGCCGAATAGAAACACGATTGCTAAGTGCATGTGCATCGGCGGTTTTGAATTGATAAGTAGTTGGTTTTTCATCAGCACGGCAACATCACGATCTAGTTCCCGAGAAAGCAATACATGACTGCACTCTCTAAAACTGGCGCAGACTAGCAGTCCGCTTGCTTGTGATAACCACACCGGCCAATTCGTTATTTTATTGCGACGAGGATTTCATTTTCTGGTGCGCCAAACGCGAGCGTATATAAATTCGTTGTCCCGACACTTGAACATTGTCTTTTCTAGCACCAACTTTTCGTTTGGCACAAGTCGAAGCTCCATTTGATACCTAGTTGAGCGATGTTGCCCCGGTGGAGAATCGGCGGTATCCAGCGCTACAGGCAATCGTCTATCCGTACAACTCTAAAAGTCACCATGCTATATTTTTTGAAATCCTTGTTTGGCTCACGAAAAACCGACTCGACGAAGGTACAAAACTACGACCAAGGTATTTCAGACTGCGACCAATTCGCAATTCCATCGGCCTTAGAACTGGCAGATGCAAATATGCATTTCGAAGAGGGTAATCGTCAATTGGCCGAGGGACAGTTGGCCGCGGCCGAACATCATTTTCGATCTGCGATTGCCATGCACCCTGGCTTTGCAGAGGCACAGTGCAATCTGGGTTCGTTGCTAAAAGACCGTGGGGATTTACCTGCGGCCGAGCACCATCTAAAAATTTCATTACACGTAAACCCACAACTCGCGCCCGCACTATTTAACTTGGCTATGCTTTATGTAGATGTACGTCGGTGGGGTGATGCCGCAGATCTGCTGCGTCGGACGTTGGCCCAGAATAAATGGCAAGCGGACGCGCAATATTGGCTTGGAAACGCGGAATCGGGTCTTGGAAACGGCGTTGCAGCGCAAAAAGCCTACGGGGCTGCGGTTCAAATTAACCCGCAATACGTTCAAGCACGGTGGGCTTGGGTAATGGCCACCATCCCGGCAGTACCAGAAACTACAGATGAACAAACTTTGGCACCTCAGCAGTTCCAAACTGAATTGGGCAAACTGAAGCGTTGGTTTGAAGTCAATAAAGCAGCCAAAGGCTACCAAGCGGTGGGCGCAACACAACCCTTTTTTCTGGCTTATATCGAACAGAATCATCGCGTGGCACTGTCCGATTATGGGAGTTTATGCGCATCCTTGATGGGCAAGTGGAGTAGTCAAAATGGTGTGCCCCCGCCGGTGAAAAATTCAGAAAAGAGGCTCCGTATAGGCATAGTCTCTGCCCATATCCACAGCCATTCGGTCTGGCATCCGCTAGTTAAAGGTTGGGTCGCGCACTTGGACCCCAAGTTATTTGAGTTACACCTATTTCATACCGGCTCAACCTTTGATTCGGAAACCAAGTGGGCATCGCGTCACGCTGCAACGTACCACCACTCGAGGGGCGCTTGGACAGATTGGGCCAAACTGATTTCCGACAGTAAGGTTGATGCACTGATCTATCCAGAAATTGGAATGGATTCGACAACCGTTCGGCTGTCGTCGCTTCGATTGGCACGCGTTCAACTCGCTTCTTGGGGCCACCCAATCACTACGGGGCTACCTACGATGGACTATTTCATTACCTCCCAAGCCATGGAGCCTGTAGGTTGCCAAGAACATTACTCCGAGAAACTGTTGCAATTGCCTCGCTTAGGATCCTGCTACCAGCCGCTTGGTACGAAACCTGAGCGTCCTGATGTGGCGCAATGGGGTATCCGCGCTGAAGACCGCATCTTGCTGTGTGCCGGCACACCATTCAAATATAGGCCCGAGCACGATTCGGTGTGGGTAGCCATTGCGCAACAGTGTCATCCATGCAAATTAATTTTCTTCAAGGATACGCAAGGGGAACTGTCCGGTCACTTTGAACAGCGCTTGCGAAAGGCCTTCGTCAATGCCAGCGTTGACTTTGGCGATAGCGTTCGTTTCATTCCTTGGCAAACACCGGCCGTTTTTTTTGGATTGTTAGACCTAGCAACGGTCTATTTAGACAGCCTAGGGTTTTCAGGCTTTAACACAGCAATGAAGGCTATTGAACGAAACACGCCGGTGGTGGCCTATGAGGGACAATTTATGCGCGGGCGCTTTGCTAGCGCGATACTTCAGCGCCTTGGTTTGATTGAAATGGTGGCGACATCACTAGATCAGTTTATACAAATCACTGTCAGAATTGTTCAAGACGAGAGCCATCGTCGCTCCATCAAGAGAAGAATCAAAACGAATAAGGAACTGCTGTATTCAGACATTGAAACCATTCACCAACTCGGGCGCCACTTGGTTCAAGTCTGCAGTTAAGTTGCGTCGCTGGTTAAGCTAAACATTTTTTCGTCGATGCATCCCGCAACGGTAGCCCGAAAAAAGCATCAATTTGATATGCAACGCATTCAGGCATTAGGTGCACTTTTTGTGACATACGCATGGCTGGCGTATGACCATTACGAGCCGTGGGTGAACTTTCACTCTGAGGCCTTGGCCTTCTTCGGACTGGGATTATTCGCCATTGCTGAATGTCTGCGGACACAGCCTTGCCCTAACTGGACAACGCCACGAGCACCATTCACTCTCGTTGGATTTGTCATTACGTTTGTTTGGCTACAGTTGTTAGTTGGCACAGGAATATTTTTCGGCGATGCACTGTTAATTTCACTCTATTTATGTGGTTTGGCAGTCGCCATAACACTCGGCCTTCGGTACGCAAGCATTGGCGTACCGGATACGAACTTGAAATCGGTGTTTGTTCCGTTAGTAGTTGCGGCGCTGCTTTCGGCCGCCATCGGCTTGTTGCAATGGCTGAACCTCGAAGGTGTACTGGGTATGTATGCCGTGGAATCAAGCGTCGGCGACAGACCCATGGGAAATTTGGGGCAACCCAACCAACTTGCCACCTTGTTGCTCATGGGCCTTGTCTCGCTGGCTTGGTCTCATGACCGTGGACATGGGGGGCGATGGGTTTTCGGAATAGGTGCCGGCTTTTTAACGTTGGTGTTGGCATTGACCCAGTCCCGGGCCGGCATGCTGGGTGCAGTCTCAGCCAGCATCTTCTTGGCCTGGAAAGCCCATACTATTCCCAGTCGATTGTCTCCCTGGCATTTTTTGGTCTGGCTCTTGGGGTATGGGTTGGCCCTGTTTCTGGTACCAGCGATTTACGACCTATTGCATATGCACGGTGGCCGCAGCGCCGCTAGTTTGTACGTGGCTTCTGATCGGTATGCAATCTGGGGACAGGCTCTGGCAGCCATTTGGCAATCCCCTTGGATTGGCTATGGCTGGCCGCAAACCCCTGCGGCTCAAGCAGTTGGTAGCTTGACCGTGCCGGGAGCGTCGATTTTTACGTTTTCGCACAACATCGTGCTTGATATGCTGCTTTGGAACGGCATTCCTATGGGGCTGCTGATTGTCGGGTTGTGTGCTTGGTGGTTTCTGTCTCGCCTGTATAGCGCTACGCAAACACATGCCGTTTTTGCCATGGCCGCCTTGTTGCCCCTACTGGTTCACAGCATGGTGGAGTATCCGTTTGCCTATTCTTATTTTTTGCTGACAGCGGGACTACTGGTAGGTGTGGTCGAAGCGATGCATCGTTCGGCTGCGGTTACTGCGCTTTCGCGCAAGTGGGTCACATTGGGCTTGGGTGTGTGGTTTTGCATAGGGAGTGTGATGGTCTATGAGTACTTCCAAGTGGATGCAGACTATCGCTTTGCTCGCTTGGTCAACCAAGGCTTAGAACAAGCGCCAGCAAACTTCCAGCCACCCTCCATCCATCTTTTGACGCAACTGAGCGCTCTATCAGCGGCGATGCGCATTCAACCGGCTCCCAATATGCCACCTGCTGAACTGGAGATAATGCGAACGGTGTTGTACCGGTTTGTCAATCGGGAAGTTCACTTCAACTACATTATCGCGCTGGGGTTGAATGGCAACGCCACAGAGGCCATTCGACAGCTCTCCATTTTGCGTTCGATGTACGGCAACCGATCTTTCAAGCTTGCGCAGTTCGTTTTGCGCAACTGGCAAAAAAAATACCCCGAACTGGCATTAGTTCAGTTGCCGTCATGATCAGATAGTTTGGTGACCAAGCACCGCATTCGAACTTCTTAGAATTTTCTAAACTTTTAACGAAACTACGGCGACACTAAACCATCTTTGCCGTGCTGCAAATTGCTGCTAGATTCATTGTGAAGCGCTGGGAGCCTTGCTTTGCTTTTCCCGGTATATTGCCCACAACGCATCGGTAAAGTCCTGCGCAAAGCGTTTGACATCAAACAGCGGTGATTGCAAGGCTCTGTCCCGAAGTTCGCTTCTCAACTGTGCCAAATGCTGGGGGTCGTTGGCGAACTGGCATGCAATACGGATGTAATCGTCATCGTCTTGCGCGATCCAATCGTTCAGTCCCACACAACGAAGCATTGAAACACCCTGCAAGGACAACATCGTTGTACCCATGCGCGTGACTGTCGGTACGCCCATCCACAAAGCCTGTGCAGTAGTGGTTCCCCCAGTGAACGGAAAGGTGTCCAAAATAATATCGATCTCGCTGTGCGCCGCAAAATACAAATCTGCAGTGGTCTGGGCAACCAAATCGACTCGCGAGAGATCCAGCCCTGCGTCACGCATACGCCCAGTGAGTTTGTCGCGCAACCTGTCATCTTTTGCAGTGTCTGTCTGGATACGCAGACGCGCCTGCGGCGAGGCACTGAGCACGCGCCCCCACAATTGGAGGACATCCATATTTAATTTAGCGGTGCGTTGAAAGGACCCAAAGGTGACATAGCCGTTGTGTAAACAGGGTGGTGGAGTTAGGGGAATTGACTTCTCCGCCCTGGGGGCGGTCATGCACAAACGGGTATGGGGAAGGCAATAGACTTTTTCGCTAAACCACTCGGGCGATTCATCAGAAATACAAGCGGGATCAGCAATGAGGTAATCCATCGAGCCTAGCCCCGTACTGGCCCAGTAGCCTAACCACGTGGCTTGCACGAAGGCGGGCCTTCGCGCAAACAGCGCAAGTCTGGCGTCGCCCGAATGTCCACACAAATCCAGCAGAACGTCTACATTGCGCGAACGCACCAATTCGGCGGCTGTGGCATCGTCTACATCGCGAATGTCAACCCATTCATCAAAAACATCCTTCAGAATGTCGGTGCCTGAATCGTCGGAGACGTTGTTACTGAAAGCTACGGTATGGATGCGGGTGCCATCAAGATTTTCCAATATACCCAGCAAAAAGTGCAACACCGGATGGTGCCTAAATTCGCCAGCCACAAACCCTACCCTTAAGGCTTGGATTGGCTCGTGGTCGTGGTGTCGGTCGTGTAAGGCGCTAGGCGACTCGCCCTCGTATTCGATAGTTTTTGCAAACCGCCTTGCAGCGGCTACATAGTTTTTGCGCTCATCGTCCAGTTTGGAGTAGCTCAAAATCATCAGCAACGTCGAATGTGCTACACGGTAGTTTTGATCGCCCGCGATGGCCTTTTCCAGCAAGGCAATCGCACTTGCATCTTCCCCCAGTTGGCCAAAATGTCCGCCTCTGACCGTGTCAATGTAAGGGAGCAGCATGGGGGCGTCTACCAACGCGCGCTCCAGAAACTCGGCTGATTCCTCTTCTCGATACAACCTGAGCAGCGCTTGCCCCATTGGCAGGCTAATGTCGGCCAGCGGCGCACCTAAGGCAATAGCTGCTGAAAAGCTCTCCACCACGCCTTGGTTGTTGCTAACGTCCACCCAAAATCGTCCTAGCGTCAGGTGATATTCAAGCTCAGTAGGGCAGCGTCGAATGCACTCCTCCAAAAATTTCGGGACTTCACTCTTTTTCTGAGCAGCCATCAACATGCGCAGGCCATCTTTGCATGCTTGCACAAAATCAGGCTTGTGCGTGAGCGCCGCAGTGTATTGCCGCAGAGCGTCGTCCCAATCTTCCTGCTGCTCGCTGATCTGGCCCAGTAAATAAAAGGCCTCATAAACAGCAGAGTGGTGGCCTGTGCTGTGCGCAGCACGGCGAAGTGGAATGCGGGCCTCCGCCAAGAGACTCAGTTCTTTGAGTACGTAGCCCAGACAGATTAGCAAATTGGTATCGTGAGGTGCATGCGTCAAGGCGGTACGAAAACAGGATTCGGCCTCTGCCATGTTGCCCGTAGCGATGAGCTCATTGCCCTTGATGCGCAGTGATTCAATGGCAGCAACATTAGCTTCGGGTAACGACACAGGCTGATCCCCGGCCACACCGCTAAGTTTTTCCAAGCGCCGCTCCAGTGTTAGGCGCAATCGATCAAACATAAAAACTTAGGCCTCTCGAAGCGTAACGTGAACCCATGACGCTAAAGCCCCAGTGGTGTCTTCATCGTAACCCGCGTCTTTCAGTTCCCATTGAAATGTATTGAGCAGAGTGGCAATTTTGTAAAAATTAAGCACTTCCTCTTGCTTGAAATGCTGGATGCGCTTTTGCATCTTTTCTTTGGCGTAGTTTATTTTGGACAGGCGTTTGCTCTCTTTGACTGTGATGTCATTGAGTGCATGCTCTTTGACAAGTTTGGCCAGCTCCAGGCCAAAGTTTTTTGATTTCTTTACGCTAAACCAATCTAACATGGCAAATCCTATTCATGACAGTGCGTATTTTCAGGGCCTCTCACCATCTGACATAGCATAGAGCGACACAATCAAAAAAAGCGACCGAGGTCGCTTCTTTTGATTGCTTGGAAATCAAGCCGCGCGGCACGAACCGGGCAAATACTTCGGTGCAGCCGTACCTGGACCACAAATCCAAGAATTAACAACGCCGCCGCCGCCTGGAGGAACACAAGTAGCAAATGTGGATGCAGTAGTGCTGCAAGGCGCCATAATAACTGTACCACCCGTTGCGCCAGCAGTCGTATTATTAAGATTCTGTGTTGTAACTGTGATCCGAGCATCCGTTGAGGCCGGACTTGCAGTCAGACCGGTTGTCGTCACGGTTTGGACGAATTTAGTACCAGACGTGGTGCTGGTCTGCTCGCAACCCCAACCGTTGTTACCAATCACTGTTCCAGAGGCCAGCGACTGGATTGTTTCCGTCATACTGGTGCGGCAGGTAGACGCAGCCAAAATGGCTTCACTCATCTTGGCGCGTAGCGTGTAATCCTGATAAGCAGGCAACGCAACAGCAGCCAAAATACCAATAATCGCCACAACGATCATCAACTCAATCAGGGTAAAACCCTTTTGCATAGTACGCTTCATAATGAAACTCCTTGGTTAAGAAAAGAAAAGCCTACATCTCTCAGCAGATTTCATGCCAGCCAAGATTCTCGATCAAACACTTGCGCAAAGGCTTTACCCAGCATCGAATTGACTGGAAATATGCGAAACACTGCGGCCATAAAAATTATTGTGACACTTTTGTCACGACAGTACTGTCACTTAATACAAACAGACCGAACCATCTTCAAGTCCGTGAGCCCCATCATGATTTTTTCCATTCCGTCCATCTTAAGAGTGCGCATGCCGCCCTCCACGGCTTGGGCAAAAAGCTCCGCCACCCGCGAACGCTCTTGAATCAGTTTTTTGACCGGGTCATCGGCGACAAGCAGCTCATGAAGCCCCACCCGGCCTTTGTATCCTGTCTTATTGCACTTGTCACAGCCGACCGCTTTGTACAGACGCAACTCCCCATTCGTACCATAAGTGCTCATCCATTGAGCCACCATCTTCTTGCTCTCTCCAGCATAATCTTGCTTCCACGCTTTGGAGTGCCGCAGCTCTTCCGCATATTCGGCGGCAAACAGCCTTAACTCCTCCGAGTCTGGTACATAGGATGTTTTACAGTCGCATAGCTTCTTTGCCAATCGTTGGGCCAATATCCCCAACAAAGCATCAGCAAAATTAAAGGGATCCATGCCCATGTCCATCAACCGCGTGATCGACTCCGGCGCAGAGTTGGTATGGAGGGTTGAGAACACTAAATGCCCAGTCAACGAGGCTTCAACACCCATCGACACCGTTTCTTTGTCCCGAGATTCACCGACCATGATGATGTCTGGGTCTGCGCGCAAAAACGCTCGCATTATTAATGCAAAGTCAATTCCAGCTTTCTTATTGATCTGGACCTGACGCAAGCCCTTCTGTGTAATTTCTACCGGATCTTCAGCAGTCCAAATTTTTGTATCTGGCGTGTTCAAAAATTTGAGAATGGAATGCAACGTCGTTGTCTTACCAGACCCAGTTGGCCCGCAAACATAGAACAAACCATAGGGCTTGCTGACGGTGGCCTCCAAGCGCTCCTTGTTGTGCGGAGTAAGTCCAAGCTTCTCTAGTGGAATGGGCTCGCCAGCGGCCAATATGCGCATGACGACGTCTTCCACCCCACCCGCCGAAGGAATGGTTGCGACGCGCAGCTCGATGTCAAGAGGACCGTACTTTTTAAACTTGATTTTTCCATCTTGCGGCTTGCGGCGCTCTGAGATATCAAGATCACACATGATTTTCAGACGCGTCACCATGGCCTGGCGAAAGTGGGCCGGAACTTCGACGTAAGGAACAAGACTTCCATCAATGCGAAAGCGAATACCGGTTTTAAACTTTCCCGGCATGGGTTCGATGTGAATGTCTGAAACTTTCTGGTTGTAAGCGTCGATGATGACTTTATTGACAAACTTAACCAATTCATTGTCTGCTGCTGCGGACTCCAACGAGTCCTCGTTGGAACCATCATCAATGGGGCCACCATCCATGTCAGCCAATAACTCATCGATGCTGCCGCCTTCAGCGCCTGCGCCAAAAAGCTGTGCCAATGTTTCCTCAAACTCAACGAGGGTTGTCACACGATAGGAGAACTTGCTTATTCGCGGGAATACCTGCGGGACGATCCGCGAACCACGCACAGCCTCAGGATCCACACACATCAAGACCAAACCTTCAGGCCCCTCCTCTAAGGGAATCCATCCCTGCTCAACCACGAACTCCCGCTTTAGTACGCCTTGCAATATCTCCGCCCGAATCCGGCTAGAGTTGAATGGCTCGTACGCCACATTGAAAAACTTTGCCAAGGAAGGACCAATTTGACTGGGCTTAATCTTGAACTGACTCATGAGCAGATGCTCAACAGGCTTGCCAACTTCACGAGCATCCTGAATACATTGATTCAGTTCCGTCTCGCTCAGCAGCCCATCGGAGAGCAAGCCGTCATACTTTGTGGATTTACGAGGCGAGCCGCCGCCGGTGCCTTTTACCCGTTGCCGGATTGCTGTCGCCAGTGTTTTGCATAGCTCCGCAACGCCATCCAGCTCTAAATCGCCAAAAGGCTCATCGCTTTTGCTGTTGATAACCTGAAGTACGCCATGCAGAGTGCTACCTTCCATTATCGGAGCCACCAGCATTTGCTTCGTCCGGTAGCCAGACCGCTTGTCAACGACCTTGAGGAACGTCAACTGCGGATGAATTTGTTTAAGCGCCTCTTCATCGTAAACGTCAGGTACGTTGAGCGACTGACAGCTAAAAGCAACGTAACCAGCAATACTTTGTGGCGATATAGGTAGCTTTAGATCGCTGCTGCTGTTCAGTCCTGTCTTGATTTTTGAAACTATCGCTGAGCGGTCTTCATTCACCACATACAAGGTCAGGCGATCTGCGTTAAGCAGCTTACATATGTCCTGACTCGCCTCCAGCATGATTTGCTCGACATTTTCAGTGTCATGGATGCGTGCAGTAACTTGATGAAGTTGCCGATAAAAGAGAGCCTCAAATGTCATGCCCCGCTTTTGCGGTGGCAGCTTTTGTGACTCAAAGAACGCTTGCTCTGGAGAAACCACAGCATTCATATCTCGAACTCCTGCCCGGCGCGCAACCAA
The DNA here is from genome assembly GCA_002256115.1 of Burkholderiales bacterium PBB3. Lineage (GTDB taxonomy): Bacteria > Pseudomonadota > Gammaproteobacteria > Burkholderiales > Burkholderiaceae_C > Allorhodoferax. The sequence continues at coordinate 46,151 of NKIK01000013.1, read as the reverse complement.
CGTATGTCGTGTGTGACATTGGGACCAAATGGAGCAGTTTGATCAAATTTTTGTATTTCCGACATGATCATTTCTGTTTCTGCCGGCTTGGTGTGCGTTATGTAAATCGGGTAGTTCCTGTCTTTGGCGATCATGTCAAGCTCGTCAGCCAGCACGACAGGAGAGAGATGCAAGCTACGCCGCGCTAAATCCTTCTCTCGATTGCTAAATGCTGTCTCGATGACCAACATGGCAACGTTGAGTTGATTTACTCTGGCCCACAGTGCCGGATTGCGTTCAGTATCACCGGTAAACACCCAGCAACCGGTTCCTGCAGTAACTGCGTAGCCAACTGCGGGAACGGTGTGCACTGCCGGTAAAACCTCAATGAACTTGTTTTGGATTTGAATAGTCTGCCCAACACGGATTTCTTCAAAGGTCACAAAGGGTGATTGCACCGAGGGAATAACTGTGAAATCTGGCCAGATGACGTTATTGAAAACGTGAGTACGAAGCGCAGTGATCGTGCCGCCTAAAGCATAAATTTTTAGAGGGGTTTTGCGCTGAGACGCGACGGAATCCACCATTAGCGGTAGCGCGGCAATGTGATCCAAGTGTGAATGTGTCAGTAATACGGAATCTACGCGCCGCATTTCATCCAGAGTAAGGTCTCCGACTCCCGTACCCGCGTCGATCAACAATTCACCATCAATTAAAAAAGAAGTGGTTCGACAGTCTTTGGCTATGGCTCCGGAACATCCCAATACTCGTATTTTCACAGCGTAGGCCTTACTTGGTCTCAAAATTGGTTGCGCCATCCCATTCCGGATCAAATGGGAGCAACCGCATTGAGGCTACACGCTCGGTGTAGAGTTGGTAAAGGTATTTTTTCGCATTCATGCGCATTAAATTGACCAACATCACATCCGCTTGGTCCCAATTTTGCAATCTGTAGGCCTTTATAAACGCGCTCCATGTCTTAAGCTCTGCGGCAGTTTCATCGGACATTCTGTCTAGGGGGGCTACCGGCCAAAATATGGCAACCGCTTGCTCCTTGCCTTTGACCCGAACACGGTCGAGTTCTTGCCAAGCGAAGTCACTCGCTTGCTTCCTAGTGGACTCACTGACAACGATATCGACACCATAGGCCTTGGACAAACCTTCAAGACGAGACCCAAGATTGACTGCATCGCCGATAACGGTATATGCCCTGCGGATGTTGGAGCCCATGTCACCGACGCACATACTTCCTGTGTTGAGCCCAATGCCGATCCCAATTTCAGGCAAGCCCCTTTCACGGTGGTCGCGGTTGATCTCTCGCACCGCATTGGCCATCTCCATCGCAGATTTCACAGCCAAATGGGCATGCTGCGTGGATTCAACGGGTGCGCCCCAGAAGGCCATCACGCAATCGCCCATGTATTTGTCGATCGTTCCCCGATTGGCTCGGATTAATGCAGTCAAGCGGGTGAATACTCCGGTCAATAGCTCCTGGAGCTGCACGGGCTCCATGCTTTCAGACATCTTGGTGAACCCTCGCATATCGCAAAACATCACCGTCAGCTCCCGGTTCGTGGCCTTCATGCTGTAGTGATCAGGGTCTTTGACCATTTCATCCACCAGCTCAGGGGGCACATAGGTGCCAAAGAGGTTAGCCAAGTCGCGCTTGGATCGGCTTTCAACAAAATACCCATAGCTCATGTTCAAAGCAAAAGCTGTAACGGCCATAACCAAAGAAGCGGCCAAAGGAAGCACTAAAGCGGCACCGTAGTAGAGCGAAAAATTCACAGCGATCAGTGTCGCAATAACCCCCAAACTTAGGGCGATTGCCCGTGTTGCCGACAGAAGCGGCAACCAAAGTGCAAGCAATAGCCCTGATGTAAGGAGCATTACCAACTCATAACCCATCGCAAAATCCGGCTTTACAAGAATATTGCCATCGAGTAAGCCTGATATGAGATTTGCATGCGTTTCCACACCAGGATAAGTCGAACCAACAGGAGTAACGCGCAGATCCAGCAAACCAGGGGCGGTGGTCCCTATCAGAATAATTTTGTCTTTCAGCGCGCCCGGTGCAATACGCTTTGCCAGAACGTCAGATGCAGAGATGTACTTAAATGACCCGCCTTCCTTGCCTCCGGCACCACGAAAGGGAACCAAGGCAGCGGCCCTGTCATCGACGGGAATTGCCCGCGATGCCGTACCGTGGCGAAGCACCAACTCGACTAAGCCTTGTTTGCTCCTTTTGAGCATTTTGTCGGTGGAAAATCCAAACTCAACTGTGGGCATTCCATTTAACAAACGGAACACCGCCAGAGAAAGTGACTCAAAGTATTGGTCTTTGTGCTCGATTACCAATGGGGTTGATCGCACAACACCATCACCATCAATAATGGGATTGAAATGGCCGGCAATCGGAGCCGCCTTCGCGAGCACTTCTATATTGGAGCCAAAACCATTCCATTGCGTAATGGACATTTGGCGACCTGCAACATCTGCTTTGGACAACACAGGTGCTGGCAACACACCCGAAGAACGTGATTCGCGTCCCTCAGAAACATAGTATCCGAGAACTACCGGCCGATTTTGAAGTGACTTTGCGAGTAATCCATCGTAGTCAAGCTCCCCTTGCAACTGGCGAACCCGATCCGCAAAACCTGGTTGATCTTTGAATTCTTGCCGGGCCAGTTGGTTGAGCTGCAGCAACCCAGAACTTTCGTCGGGCTCTGCAAAAACAACGTCAAATGCGACGATCAATGCCTCTTGTTCAAACAGCGTATCAACAAATCGTGCGACCTTATTGCGTCCCCAAGGCCAACGACCAACTTCCGCCAGGCTCTTTTCATCGAGATCTACGATGACGATGCGCTCGTCCAGGGTTTTGGGCATCGTTGCCCTAAGACGTGAATCATAAATAATGTCATCAAGCCTCTGCAGCACATCCAGTGGAAACACTGAGGCCGCATGCAGAAGTGCGATAACAACCGGCAGCAAAGTCACTGCTACCCGCGGCCAATGCTTAATCAGCTTTTGCATATCGAGTTAACTAAAAGCTGCGGGTATTGATAACGCAGAAGAACTACGTCTGTACAAATTGCATTTGTGTGCCAGCCAGTTCAATCAAATCGCCATTTTTCAAGGAGATTGGATCTGTGCCGATCGGTGCACCATTCAATGTGGGGTTGCCTGCACCTTCAACGTGGTGAACAACAAAGCCTTGCTGTCGCCTTGTAATCGCCGCAACGGCAACTCCTGGCTTCCCAATCGTTGTTACAACCTTTGTCAGCGGGACCTCGCGCCCCGACGCTGCTCCTGATAGAACTTTAATGGCAGCATGAAAGGCACCCAGTCCTGATGAATCACCACTTCCAGACGAAAAGCCCGACGGAGTCCCTGCGGGTGAGCGTGACGGAGGAGCCACTGGGGGCCTAGCTTTAACAATGGTGGTTTTGTCAAAGTCTTCCGCAGCGTTATCGGCTACAAATTTGATCTTGTACTTGCCAATTTCAATAGCATCGCCACTTTGAAGCTGTTGCCGCTTGACGGCCTTACCATTGACATAGGTACCATTTGTGCTATTGAGGTCTTCAAGTACAACGTCAGCACCCGTCATTTGCAAGATAGCATGCTCGCCACTCACGGCCAGGTTATCAATCACGATATCGTTATAAGGTCGACGGCCCAAAGTCGTTTTGTCTTTGGTTAGTTGAACTTCTTTGATCACGACCTCGTCGATCGATACGATCATTTTCGGCATGACCCACTCCTTTTGCTTTGATTTGATTCTGGCATATTCATTGTTGTCCTACTTCCCCAAAAGTCTTGCGATCAGGCCGCGTTTTTCTGCAACTTCAGCCGCAGCCGCGATCAATACAGAAATGTTATCTCTGCCACCGTTCGCATTCGCGGCTGAGATCAACTCATCCGCTATATGAGGAAGTTCCGCCTCAGTGGTCACGATTTTAGCTATCGTCACATCGTCCACCATATCAGACAGTCCATCAGAACACATCAGATAAAGATCGCCGGGCTGAACTATATGCTCGTTCACTTCCAAAACGACCTGCCCTTCAACTCCAAGTGCACGAGTTACCAAGTTTTTAATTGAAGAGTTGGCCGCTTGTGCCAATGTAATAAGTCCCGCGTCAATTTGCTCTTGGAGCAAAGAATGGTCTTTGGTAATTTGCTCTAAAACTCCGTTACGCAATCTGTAGCATCGCGAATCCCCAATGTGGCCGATTAGCAAAGAATCGCCCCGGAACACTCCAACCACAAGGGTCGTTCCCATGCCAGCGTAATGTGTATTGGAATTTGCAGCGTTATAGATAGACAAATTGGCATTGCCAACGCAAATCTCCATCGCACGGCGCACCTCCTTACCACTCGCTCCATCTCCGGCTTCGGCCAGCCATCGACTCAACTCAGAGTTAATAAATGCCGTAGCCATCCCACTTGCGATCTCTCCAGCGTTGTAGCCCCCCATGCCGTCGGCCAAAACCATGGTGTGCGTTGCTGCGTCAAAAACAACCGAATCTTCGTTGTTCTCGCGCGCCCGACCAGGATCTGTTTTTGCGCAAAATTGGTATTGCATTATTGTTATAAATCTAAATCTGTACCGGCGGCAGCGCCAGAAGCATTTGTCTTCGACGGTGATTGAATGGTTGTCTTTTCATAGTCGACCAATGATCCTGAAACAGTGGCAGAAAATGCGATAGTTTTGTCGGACGAATCACTGCCCCCCGATGCACCCCGCACAGCGTTCAGCGCTGGCATACCTTGTAATTGAGCAATTGCATTCCGCAAGTCTGTGGCAAACAAGTATCCATCTTGATAGCGAGTTTCTGGGCGCTTGCTCAGAGACAAAGCCACGATATCCGCCAAATTGACAGGCAAGTCAGGCCGAATAACCCGGATATCGGGAGCTTCCTCACTTGCAATTTTGTACATCAGTTCCGCCATAGAGTCGCCCCTAAAAGGAAGGACACCAGCGAGCATCTGGAAGAGCATCACGCCCAGAGAATAGAGGTCCGAACGCCCATCGACCTTTTTCCCTGCCAACTGCTCAGGCGACATGAAACTGGGCGTACCAAGCACTAACCCAGTTTTGGTCTTGCTGGAATCAGTAATCCTTGCAATACCAAAATCAGTCACTTTGACTGTATCGCTCTCCAGCTCATACATGATGTTGGCTGGCTTGATATCCCTGTGGACGACGTTTTGTTTGTGCGCGTAGGCCAGCGCTTCCGCCACGCGTGCGACGATGCTAAGTACAGTGGGCACCGGCAATAAATTGTCGCCTTTGCAATGATCCACCAGATCACGGCCTTTCAGGAATTCCATGGCGATGTACGCTAGATCGTGCTCTTCACCCGCATCAAAAATAGTCACAATATTTTGATGTTGCAATCGACCAGCGGTTTCGGCTTCCCGGAAAAACCGCTCTCTCGCATCTACCAACTCATCCCCCGCGAACTCTTGGCTCAGAGCCATCGTTTTAATCGCTACAACACGGCCGATCTTGGGGTCTTTGCCCAGGTATACAACACCCATAGCGCCCTTCCCAAGTTCCTTTTCCACTTGATAACGACCCAGCATAGGCTTCTCCACACCTCCGCCATCGAGCAACATCGTTCCACCGGGATGGCTGCTGCCTCCTCCCAAAATAACGGTTTCCGACAGGTTCTTGGCGCGATTGAGCTTGGCCTTGATGTCTTTGTAATCTTTGTCAAACGCCGCCATGTGCTCGTACACAGCTTCCGCTTTGTTGAACTGGCGCTTGCGCTCGAAGTCCATAGCCAAACTGTATAGGTTGCCCATCACTGCATCGTTCAATGGAACGCGGCGATATCTATCAAAGGCCATGTCCAGCTGACCTTGACCTTGCAGTGCCAAGCCCATCATGCGGTTGGTTTCCGCTGACTCCTCGTCGGATTTAACCTTGCCAGCTTCCGTCATTAGGAAGCGCTTGGTTGTTATGGCTAGGTGACCAAAAACCAAGAATATAGCCGCGGGCACCAAGTTAATCCATAGCGCAGCTCCCGACAAAAGCCCGTACTCGGTTCCTAACAACAGTCCCAGCAGCCCAACGGTTACAACAGCAGAAGTACCCGCAGCGAACCTCGGCAAACCGACCAAGAGGTGAATGAAAACGAGTGCAACCATTCCAAACAATACGGCACTATCCCACCACGGCCTCACAATGAAATGCTCTTGCAGAATACTGGAGGTGGTGTGCGCCAAAATTTGTACGGGAGCAAGTTGAGAATTTCCAGGAACTGAGAACTGACTTCCAAGCCCAGTTGCGGTCGCCCCAATGATCACAATTTTGTCCGTGTACTTTGAAGCTGGAATTTTTCCCGTCAAAACGTCATAGAAAGAATCTGGTGTGTACGCTGGCCTCCCTTCGCGTCCTTTGTAGAACTGCTGAAACATTAGCCCATGCGAATCTGTTCGAATCTTCAATTTACCTAGTTGAACGAGTTCATTGACTGAGTCCAACTTCATATCAGAGGAATTTAGATTCAAACTCTTCGATGCTGCTAGAAGCGCTAGAGAGGGAACTGCCGCGCCATAATAATTCACAAACAATTGTTCTTGTCTAACCACGCCGTCAATGGGCTCTACCACCGGCAGTAAATGCGCGATACCACTCGCAGCAATACCCAGAGGCTCGAACGGTGGTTGCATACGGATTGCGGAAAGAGCCATGCCTGCTGGATCCTCTACAGCGCTTTTTAATGCGTATTCTGGGAGGCTGCCGTCGGGTCGACCTTGTTGCTCCCCCAAAACGACAAACGCTGGCAACAGCACATTGCCAGCGTTTTTCATGCTGGTCGCAAGTGCTCGGTCCGTATCAAGCACACTTTCCGATTGACCGATGAGTTGATTTAATTGCTCTGTCAACGGCGTGCTCTCGTTGGCGGCAACAACTGCTTCTTTGATTTTTCGGATGTATTGGAGCCCGGGGTCAATTTGGGCATCAGAGAAGTACGATCCGTAAACGATCGTTTTCGCTTTCGCCTCAGTAAGCTTTTCAATCATTTTGGCGTGCACATCACGCTGCCATGGCCAGCGACCTAAGTTATCCATACTTTGGTCGTCAATCGCAATAACCGCAATGCGATCCGATGGCTGGCGGGAGTTTGCAGTGCTTGCAAAATCGTAAAACCTAAACTCCAAGGCACCACCAAAGTCTGTTGCCTTGTTAAAAATCATTACCGTTAATAGAACAGCAACGGCGGCGAACCAGTCAGTCTTCCAAAAAGGCCCCGATTTACGTGAAGAAGATTTCGCCAATTGCCACCCCATACCAAATGTGTCGTCGATTTGTGCTGGCACCCAGACGCCAACCCACACTTTGACCCATAGCGATCAAAGCAAGTGGGCTACGTTATCAGATGCGCCGATTGCCGACAAGGAACTTATTCACGCTGTGATGCACTTTTCTGACAAGCGGGACGGACTGACGACAAACGGGTCGCACAGTTTCAACCGGGAACTCTCGCTTGTTTCTTGACCAGGGTGCCAACTGCCAGCACCAACAGCGCTCCCGCAATACCCATCGCATAGTTCCAAACCGCGTCTTGCGGAACCCAGCTCTTCAATGCAGGATCACTGATGGCCATCGTTCCGGCGATCCAACCGAGCAACATGCCTCCCATGGTGATCACCCACGGAAAGCGGTCCATCAGCTTGAGCACCAACTGGCTGCCCCAAACGATGATGGGAATACTGACCAACAAGCCGAAGATGACCAATGGCAATTGGTGCTGGCCGCCAGCGCCGGTCGCCGCGCCAGCAATCGCGATGACGTTATCAACACTCATCACCAAGTCGGCCACGATGACGGTCTTCACTGCCGCCCATAGTTTGTCGCTGCCCTGGATGTTGGAATGCTCATCGTCACCGTCTGGGGCCAGTAGCTTCACACCAATCCATAGCAATAGAGCTGCCCCCACTAACTTCAAGTAGGGCACCTGTAACAGCGTGAGCGCAAAAGCAATGAGGATCACGCGCAAAACGATGGCACCGGCGGTGCCCCAAAGAATGCCCTTGGTGCGCAATTGGGGGGGCAGTTGACGACACGCCAGCGCGATCACCACCGCGTTATCGCCACCCAGCAGGATGTCGATCATGATGATTTGGCCAACAGCAACCCAGAAGTGGGCGGTTAAAAACTCTTCCACGATGCTCCTTTGTCCCGCCCTGGGACCTTATCCTAGAAAAACGCCAAAGCCGGATAACCCGTTAGGACATCCGGCTTTGTTGCCAAGAAAAACTATGGCCCCGCAGGGCCACGGGTTTACAACATGGCTTTGAGCAGGCGTGCCATTTCCGAAGGATTGCGGGTCACTTTGAATCCGCACTCTTCCATTACCGCCAGTTTGGCATCGGCCGTGTCGGCGCCACCAGAAATCAAAGCACCGGCATGGCCCATGCGCTTGCCAGGAGGCGCTGTGACGCCAGCAATAAAGCCAACAATCGGCTTCTTCATGTTCAGCTTGCACCAGCGGGCGGCTTCCGCTTCGTCCGGTCCGCCAATTTCGCCAATCATGATGACGGCGTCGGTGTCTGGATCGTCGTTGAAAGCGCGCATCACGTCGATGTGCTTCAAGCCGTTGATGGGGTCGCCACCAATGCCGACAGCAGACGACTGGCCCAGACCGATTTCGGTCAATTGCGCCACCGCTTCGTAGGTCAGCGTACCGGAGCGAGACACCACGCCGATACGGCCCTTGCGGTGGATGTGGCCGGGCATGATGCCGATCTTGATTTCATCAGGGGTGATCAAACCAGGGCAGTTAGGTCCGAGCAACAATGTGCGCTTGCCGCCAGCAGCTTCCTTGGCCTTCATGCGGTTGCGCACTTCCAGCATGTCTTTGACCGGGATACCTTCGGTAATACAAATGGCCAAATCCAGATCAGCCTCTACGGCTTCCCAAATAGCAGCCGCAGCGCCAGAGGGTGGCACATAAATCACGGACACCGTCGCGCCGGTTTCCGAAGCCGCTTCCTTGACGGATGCGTAGATGGGGATGTTGAAGATGGACTCGCCAGCCTTCTTGGGGTTCACACCCGCGACGAAACAGTTTTTACCGTTGGCGTATTCCTGGCACTTTTCGGTGTGGAATTGACCGGTCTTGCCGGTGATACCTTGGGTGATGACCTTGGTGTCTTTATTGATGTAGATAGACATTGCTTATTCCTTAGGCAGCAGCTTTAACAGCAGCAACCACTTTTTCGGCCGCTTCGGCCATGGTGTCTGCACTGATGATGGGTAGGCCGGACTCGGCCAGCATCTTCTTGCCCAGGTCTTCGTTGGTGCCCTTCATGCGCACGACCAACGGCACGGACAGATTCACGGCTTTGCAAGCGGTGATCACGCCGGTGGCGATGGTGTCGCACTTCATGATGCCGCCAAAGATGTTGACCATGATGGCCTCGACCTTGGGGTTCTTCAGCATGATCTTGAAGGCTTCGGTGACCTTCTCGGGGGTGGCACCGCCACCCACATCCAGAAAGTTGGCGGGCTCTGCGCCGTACAGCTTGATGGTGTCCATGGTCGCCATGGCCAAGCCTGCACCATTGACCAAGCAACCAATGTTGCCGTCTAGGCTGATGTAGGCCAAGTCGAACTTGGAGGCTTCGACTTCGGCTGCGTCTTCTTCGTCCAGATCGCGGTAGGCCACGATTTCGGGGTGGCGGAACAAAGCGTTGGGGTCAAAGTTGAACTTGGCGTCCAGCGCCATCACATTGCCCTTGCTGTCGCGATTCAAGGGGTTGATTTCGACCAGAGACGCGTCGGTGTCCATGTAGCACTTGTAGAGCTTTTGGAAGATGTCTACTGCCTGGGCCGTAGAGTCAGAGGGCATGCCAATTGCATCAGCGATCTTCTTGGCTTGTTCGTCACCCAAACCGGTCAACGGGTCGATGAACTCGGTGATGATCTTCTCGGGGGTGGAGTGCGCGACTTCTTCAATGTCCATACCGCCTTCGCTGGAGGCGATAAAGGCCAGCTTTTGCGAAGCGCGGTCGGTCACGATGGACACGTAATATTCTTTATTGATGTCGGCGCCGTCTTCGATGTAGAGGCGACGGACCTTTTGGCCTTCTGGGCCAGTTTGGTGCGTCTTGAGCTGCATGCCCAGGATCTCACCGGCCAAGCGTTTCACGTCTTCAATGGACTTGGCGACCTTGACGCCACCGCCCTTACCGCGACCACCGGCGTGGATTTGTGCCTTGACGACCCAAACAGGCCCGCCCAGTTTTTGGGCAGCTTCCACAGCCTCCTGCACAGTGAAGGCGGGGATGCCGCGAGGCACCGGCACACCGAATTGGCGCAAGATTTCCTTGCCTTGGTATTCGTGAATTTTCATGACGTCGCTTTTTGAACTGGACAATGTTTACCGCGCAAGCCCATGCTGGCCTCACGGCACCGTACACACCAGGGACGCAATGTATCATGACCGGCATCCCGAAACTTGTGCGAGCCTTACGGTACGCAGTCACGAAACGCCCCATTTTCGGGCTTTCCCGCTGCGGTGCAGCACTGGTCTTTACAGCCCCCATCCGAATGTCGATTGCTATGAAAAAAGTATTTATTGATGGCGAAGCCGGCACCACCGGCCTGCAAATCCGGGACCGGTTGGCGCATATGGCCGACGTCGAAGTCCTGCGCATCGACCCTGCTTTGCGCAAAGACCAGAACGCCAAGCGCGCGCTATTTGCCCAGGCTGATGTGATTATTTTGTGCCTGCATGATGATGCGGCATTGGAATCTGTGGCCATGGTGGACGCGCTGGAGCGCGACACCGGCCAACCCGGCCCGCGCATCATTGACGCATCGACCGCGCACCGCACCCACCCCGATTGGGTCTATGGATTCCCCGAACTGTGTGCGGGCCAGCGCGAGGCGGTGGTAAGCGCACGTCGGGTGTCCAACCCCGGCTGCTACGCCACAGGTGCCATTGCCCTGCTGCGTCCCTTGGTCGATGCGGGTCTGATCCCCGCCGATTTTCCAGTGTGTTTGCCGTCCATCAGCGGCTACTCGGGCGGTGGCCGCGCCATGATGGAGGCGTACGAAGCGGGCTCTGCACCCGCCATGGAGCTTTACGCCTTGGGCCTGAAGCACAAGCACATCCCTGAAATCATGCGCTACACCGGGCTGCAACGCCGTCCGCTGTTTGTGCCGTCGGTGGGCAATTTCGCCCAGGGCATGCTGGTGCAATTGCCGCTGCATTTGGACACACTGCCGGGCAAACCCAGCGCCCAAGCGCTGCATGACGCACTGCAAAAACACTACGCGGGCAGCGACTGGGTGACGGTGGAGCCTGCAACTGCAGATTTGAAGCTGGATGCTGTAGCTCTGGCCAACACCAACAAGATGGAACTGCGTGTATTTGCCAACGATGCTGCTACCGATGGGTTTGCGCACGCCGTACTGGTGGCACGCCTGGACAACTTGGGCAAGGGCGCGTCTGGTGCCGCAGTGCAAAACCTGAAACTGATGCTAGGACTTTGACCCCCTGCTGAGCACGCGACGCGGGGCAAGGCCGAAGTCCTCATACTGCCCTGCTGGTCAGAAATCGGGCCTCGGCCTTGCCCCTTATCGCTGACCCGGCGTTCTTTGTTTTCAAACGTCCTCGTCGGAGCCACCCGCCACGACTTTGCGGATCGCGTCACCGCCAAAACCCCGCGTCGCCAAGAATCGCATTTGCTTGGCACGCTCCGCCGCATCGGTCGGTGGGTCCCCAAACTTCTTGCGCCAAACCTCGCGGGCCCGGTCCACTTCGGTGCTGCGCAGCTGCGCTACCGCTTGCGCCACAGCTTCGGGCTCCAGGCCCTTGGCTTGCAGCTCTTGGCGGATGCGCTGGGTGCCGAGTTTGGGGGAGCGCCGATGCACCACCGAATCGACTACCCGCTGCTCGTTGATGAAGTCCTTGGCCTGCAATTCGTCCAGCGCTTTGGCCAGCGCACCGGGTTCTTCTTCATGGGCCACGAGCTTGCGCTCCAGCTCAGCGCGGGAATATTCCCGTCCACTGAGCAGGCGCAGCGCGCGCCCTTTCAGGGAAATAGGCGTGGTGGCCATCATGTCAGCAGCTTCTAAATTGCAGTTTGCTATTTATTTAGGAGCTGCTCCCGCACTATCCACGGCCCCAATGGCCTTTTTGGCACTTGGTTTTGCCTTGGTTTCAGGTTCCGCAGCCCCTGGCAGCAAAGGAATACCCAAAGACGCACGCACCTTGTTTTCGATCTCAGTCGACAGCGCCGGGTTCTCGCGCAGGAACTCACGCGCGTTGTCGCGGCCTTGGCCAATCTTTTCGCCGTTGTAGGCGTACCAAGCACCGGACTTCTCCAGAATCTGCGCGTTCACACCCATGTCGATGATTTCGCCCTGGCGGCTGATGCCTTCGCCAAACAAGATATCGAACTCCGCCGTTTTGAACGGAGGCGCGACCTTGTTCTTCACCACTTTCACTTTGGTCTCGTTACCAATCGCGTCGTCACCCTTCTTGATGGTGCCGGTGCGGCGAATGTCCAGGCGCACGGAGGCGTAGAACTTCAACGCGTTGCCGCCGGTGGTGGTTTCGGGCGAACCGAACATCACACCAATCTTCATGCGGATCTGGTTAATAAAGATGACCATGCAGTTGGTCTTCTTGATGTGGGCGGTGAGCTTGCGCAGGGCCTGGCTCATCAAACGCGCTTGCAGGCCGGGCAATGAATCACCCATTTCGCCTTCCAGCTCGGCCTTAGGCGTCAAAGCCGCCACCGAGTCAACAACGATCAGATCGACCGCGCCGGAGCGCACCAGGCTGTCGACGATTTCCAGCGCTTGTTCGCCGGTGTCGGGTTGGCTGATCAGCAGGTCTTGCAGGTTGACGCCCAGTTTTTGCGCATATTGAATGTCCAGCGCGTGCTCGGCATCGACAAAGGCGCATTGGCCGCCTTGCTTTTGCATCTCGGCAATCACTTGCAGCGTCAGCGTGGTTTTGCCGGAGGATTCTGGTCCGTAAATTTCAACGACACGGCCACGGGGCAGGCCGCCCACGCCCAGCGCGATGTCCAGCCCCAAAGAGCCGGTGGAGACGACCTGGATGTCTTCAATCACCTCGCCTTCGCCCAAACGCATGATGGTGCCCTTGCCGAATTGCTTTTCGATCTGGGCCAGGGCCACTTGCAGGGCTTTGGCTTTTTCGGCGTTGGCGCCATTGGTGTTGTTCAGGTTCTTAACGGGTGCGTCCATGAAAATCTCCTTAAAAGTCAGTGGGTTAGTGCCATTCAAGCCTCTGTCATTAACCACAGGCTGGATGCTTGAACAGTAGTCTAACGCAGCTTATTGAAATAGGTAAACAACTATTTTGGTAAGTTTGCATTACTATTTCAGCCATGGCCGATTCCCCCATTCCAGCCCTCAGCCCGTACCCGATACGCACGACCCATGTGGGCCATTGGCTGCGCTTGGCGCTGGAGCGCTTTGACGAACGGGTGCGCATCCTGATGGCGCAGCACCCCGGCGCGCCGCTGGCGCTGGCGAACCTGGCGGGGCGCAACCAGATGGGCGCGGCACACATCCACATCACCCGCCACCTAGCCCACGAAGGCGCGCGCCTGACCGAGCTGGCCCGCAGCGCCGGTATGACCAAACAGGCCATGGGCACGCTGGTGGACCAGTGCGCCGCCTGGGGCATGGTCACGCGCGAAGACGACCCGCTGGATGCGCGCGCGCGGCGCGTGTGCTTCACCGAAGCGGGTCTGGCCTGGCTGCATGCCTACGAAGAATCGGTGGTGCAAGCCGAGCTAGAGATGCGCCAGGCGGTGGGCGATCAGGTGAGCACGGTGATTGCCATTGGGCTGGAGGCTTACGGTGCCGCCTAGAATGATCCTATAACGAGGAGACAGTCATGCGGATTTTGATCGCGGAAGATGACCAGGTATTGGCCGACGGCTTACTGCGCGCGCTGCGCAGCGCCGGTGCGGCGGTGGACCACGTGGCCAGCGGTTCTGAGGCCGACGCTGCGCTGATGACCAACACCGAATTCGACCTGTTGATTCTGGACTTGGGCCTGCCCAAAATGCACGGCCTGGAGGTCTTGAAAAAACTGCGCGGCCGTGGTTCTTCTCTGCCCGTATTAATCTTGACCGCTGCCGACAGTGTGGACGAGCGTGTGAAGGGCCTGGACTACGGCGCCGACGATTACATGGCCAAACCCTTCAGTCTGCAAGAGCTGGAAGCCCGCGTGCGTGCGCTGGTGCGACGTGGCATGGGTGCCACCAGCAGCAGCATCAAACACGGCCCACTGACCTACGACCAAGCCGGCCGCGTGGCGACCATCGACGGCAAGATGGTGGAGCTGTCAGCCCGCGAATTGGGCCTGCTCGAAGTGCTGCTGCAGCGCGCCGGGCGCCTGGTCAGCAAAGACCAACTGGTGGAGCGCCTGTGCGAGTGGGGCGAAGAGGTGAGCAACAACGCGATTGAGGTCTACATCCACCGCCTGCGTAAGAAGATTGAGAAAGGCCCGATCCGCATCGCCACCGTGCGCGGCCTGGGCTACTGCCTCGAAAAAATCCCCGGCTAGAAATATGACCCCCACGCTTGCCACTGCGTGTGCTGCGCTGCCCCCCGAGGGGGCTTTCACGCCTTGGGGCGGCCCTGCGACGTGAAGATATTCCAGCGCGAGCAACGCTCTTTGTTCGGGGAAATCCTGGACTGGATGCTCACGCCATTACTGTTGTTGTGGCCGGTCAGCCTGGTGCTCACCTGGCTGGTAGCGCAGGGCATTGCGGGCAAGCCGTTTGACCGGGCGCTGGAATACAACGCCGCCGCGCTGGCCCAACTCATCACGGTGAACAAGGGCCAGGCCCAATTCACCTTGCCCCTGCCCGCGCGCGAGCTGCTGCGCGCCGATGACACCGACAACGTCTACTACCAGGTGCTGGGCGGCAGTGGTGAGTTTTTGAGCGGCGAACGTGAGCTGCCACTGCCTCCTGAAGAAAACCTGCCCGTGGGCGAGGTGCGCATCCGCAGCGACACCTTGCGTGGCAACGATCTGAAAGTGGCCTATATGTGGGTGCGCCTGGACCTGCCCGATGCCACAGGCAAGCCCCGCACGGCGCTGGTACAAGTGGCCGAGACGCTGGAAAAACGCTCACTGCTGGCCACGGAAATTGTCAAAGGCGTGATGCTGCCGCAGTTCGTCATCCTGCCGCTGGCGGTGCTGCTGGTGTGGCTGGCGCTGGTGCAAGCCATCAAACCGCTGAACCATCTGGAAGAGCGCATCCGCGCCCGCAGCCCCGATGACCTGAGCCCGCTGGACGTAGAAACCGTGCCACTGGAAGTGACGCCGCTGGTGTCCTCGGTCAATGATTTGCTGATGCGACTGAAAGACTCTATTGCCACGCAAAAACGGTTTTTGGCCGATGCCGCGCACCAGCTCAAAACCCCGCTGGCGGGCTTGCGCATGCAGGCCGACTTGGCCCAGCGCGAGGGTGCGAATGCCGAAGATTTGAAACAATCCTTGCGCCAAATTGGCCGCTCCAGCATCCGCGCCACCCGCACCGTCAACCAGCTACTGGCGCTAGCCCGGGCCGAGAGCAGTGGCACGGTCATCAGCCACCAGCCTTGCGACCTGGCGCAACTGACGATGGAAGTGGTGCGCGACTGCCTGCCGCGCGCGATGGACAAACAAATTGACCTGGGCTACGAGGGTGCGGAGCCGGGCAGTGAGGGCGTGAAGATTGACGGCAACCCGACCTTGTTGACCGAGATGATCCGCAACCTGATCGACAACGCGATCAACTACACACCGTCCAGCCCGGCCAAACCCGGTGTGATCACGGCGCGGGTGCTGGTGGACCCGTTTAGCCATGTGCTGGTGCTGCAGGTGGAAGACACTGGTACGGGCATTGCGCCTGCCGAGCGGGAGCTGGTGTTTCAGCCCTTTTACCGGGTGCTGGGTACCGAGGCCGATGGCTCCGGTCTGGGTCTGCCCATCGTGCGCGAGATTGCACGTCAGCACCACGCCACCATCAGCATGGATGACACCCACCCCGGCCCTAACCCGGTAGGCACCTGCTTTACGGTGCGCTTCCCGGGGCCTGCGGATACGGCTTAAGCGCAGGCTTTCAGTGCCTGGCCACCCATGGCGGGCTTCACATCGTTCAGGCGCTGCTTCATCGCATCGGTGACTGCGGGCAGCTTCAGGTAAGTGGCATTGCCCGCAGCGCGCTCTTGCACTACCCGCGCCGTGCGTATGCCGCGCAGCGAGAGCTTGGCCAGCTCGGCCGTGGCAGCCGCTTGGGTATCAAAGCCCCCTAGGGACAGGCCAATTTCCAAGGTGGGGTTGCGCAAGGGCTGTGGCACTAGCTTCAGCACCGCCAACTCGCCCTTCTTTTTGTCCAAAGCCTCGGCATTGGCGAATTTGCCCATGTAGATGATCCAGTGCTCTGGCACCACAACGGACTCGAATTGCCAGCTACCGGACGGCAGTGCGGCGGTCAGTGCCTGATCCAGGGCGTTCACCTGCGGGGTGTCAAAAGGCCCGGCTTGCAGGCATTGCTTGGGCTCCAAATCGGCCTGGACCAGCGCCTGCACTTTTTTGTACTCCGCAGGCGTCAGTATCTTCACCGCCTCCGGGTGTATCTGCTGCGCCATGCGTTGTGGCTCTGATTGCTGAACAGGCGCAAACCCCTGCGCGCGCAACCAGCCCTGGCTCCAGGCCAGGTACAGGCCATTGGCCAGAATCAAAGCTAATACAAACAAACGCAACATAAATGGATATCAAGAACGGGGCCGCACGCTGACCTCTGCGCTAGAGATTTTTCTCAGACCGGCAGCAGTATGCACCAGCAGCGCGCCGCTGGCGTCTACACCACGGCCCGTGCCCTGTACACCGTCGCTGCACTCCAGTGCGCGACCCAGCAGCAGGTCGCGGGGCTGAAAATCGGCCTGCAGCGGCGCAAAGCCCTGGGCCTCAAAGCGCTGCAGACACTTCACCAGCGGCAGCAGCACCTGTTGCAGCACATCGGGCGCTTCCACGCCCGGCAGCACATCGTTCAAGGACGCGGGCGGCGTGCGCCAGGCTTCTGCGCCCAGCGCCGCAACCGGCGTGTGGATGTTCAGGCCGATGCCAATCACCGCGTAGCGCACTGCACCCACGCTGGCGGTCTCTATCAGAATGCCGCCCAGCTTGCGGTCTTGCCACCACAAATCGTTGGGCCACTTGAGCTGAATGCTGGGGTGCAGACTTTGCGCCAGCGACAAACCCACCGCCAGCGATAAACCCGACCAGTCGTGCGGTTGCAGCGCAATGCCGAAGGAAAACGTCAGGGATGCGATGGGCTCGTGGTCACTGGGGCCTTCGCTCACCCACGTGCGCCCCAGGCGGCCCCGGCCAGCCGTTTGGCGCTCCGCCACCAGCAGGATCGGGTCGATCTGGCCCGCGCGGGCGCGGCGCATCAGCTCGGTATTGGTGGAGTCGATCTCGGGCAATACCTCGACCGTAAAGCTCGGCAATAGCGGATACACCGCTTCCCAGATCGCCTCTGCGGGCCACTGAACTGCCATGGTGATCAGACCGAAGCAGTCGGCGTGAAGTGCATGCCGCCAGAAATGCCGTGGAACCGGCTCTGCCGGGCCACTGGCATTGCCCCCTTGAGGGGGAGGCGGCGATAGCCGACACAGGGGTGTTTCACTTTTTCGGCGCGAGCAAGGTACCGCGGCAGTTCTTGCTGCCGCACCAGCAGGGGTACTCGGCCTTCAGCTTCTTGGTATAGCGCTCGTCAATGATCAGGCCGTAGTCGTAGTTCAGCTCTTCACCGGCCTTGATATTGCGCAGGGCCTTGATGAAAACGCGGCCATTCTCTTCGTCGGCATCGCAATTGCCGTCACACGAATGGTTGATCCAGCGTGAGGAGTTGCCGCCAAACAAGGCGTCGATCACGTTGCCGTCTTCTAACGAGAAGTAGAAGGTGTGGTTGGGGTCTTTGGGGTCATGCGGGTGGCGGCGTTGCGCTTCGGGCCAACTGATGATCTCACCCACATACTCAATGATGGTTTCGCCTTCGGCAATATCCTGCATTGCAAACACGCCCTTGCCATGCACGCCCGACTGCCGGGTTTGAATGCGGCGCTGGTTAGACGCCGCTTTGGAAACGGGGGCGACAGGGGAAATTGCAGGTTTTTTGGCCACGGCTCAAAAATTTGGTATGGTGAATCGTATGGGCGCGCATGTGTGCGTGCCTGCGTGTGCAAGTGCGCGCCTGCGCGCACGCGAGAACTGGATTGTAGTCAGATGAAAACTTTAGTTATTGCCGAGAAGCCTTCCGTAGCCCAAGACATCGTGCGGGCCTTGACGCCCACGGCCGGCAAATTTGAGAAACACGACGAGTACTTTGAGAGCGACACCTATGTCGTCTCCAGTGCCGTGGGTCACTTGGTCGAAATACAAGCGCCCGAAGAATTTGACGTGAAACGCGGCAAATGGAGCTTTGCCAACCTACCCGTCATTCCGCCGCACTTTGATCTGAAGCCCGTGGACAAAACCAAGACGCGGCTGAACGCCGTGGTCAAGCTAGCCAAGCGCAAAGACGTGGACAAAATCGTCAACGCCTGTGACGCGGGCCGCGAGGGGGAGTTGATCTTTCGCCTGATCGAGCAGTACGCCGGTGGTGCCAAGCCGTTGGGCAAGCCGGTCAGTCGCCTGTGGTTGCAATCGATGACACCGCAGGCGATTCGCGATGGCTTTGGCGCGCTGCGCACCAATGCGCAGATGCAGCCGCTGGCCGACGCCGCACGCTGCCGCTCGGAGGCCGACTGGCTGGTGGGTATCAACGGCACGCGTGCGATGACCGCATTCAACAGCCGCGACGGCGGCTTCTTCCTGACCACGGTGGGCCGCGTTCAAACGCCGACTTTGAGTGTGGTGGTGGAGCGCGAAGAGCTGATCCGCAAGTTTGTCAGCCGCGACTACTGGGAAATCCATGCCAGCTTCCACGCCGAGGCGGGCGACTACGCCGCCAAGTGGTTCAACCCCGCGCATAAGAAGGATGCTGATGACGCCGAAAAGAAAGCCGACCGCGTCTGGAGCCAGCGTGAAGCGCAGGCCATTGCTTACGCCGTGCGCGGCCAGCAAGCTACGGTTACTGAAGAGAGCAAGCCCACCACCCAGGCATCGCCACTGCTGTTTGACCTGACCAGCTTGCAGCGCGAGGCCAATGGCAAGTTCGGCTTCAGCGCCAAGACCACGCTGTCCATCGCGCAAAGCCTGTACGAGCGCCACAAGGCCCTGACCTACCCGCGTACCGATTCGCGCAACCTGCCCGAAGACTATGTGGCCGTGGTCAAAGACACCATGGGCATGCTGGCCGACAGCGGCATGAAGCACCTGGCACCGTTTGCGGCCCAGGCCGTCAAGGGCGGCTATGTGAAACCCACCAAGCGCGTGTTTGACAACGCCAAGGTCTCGGATCACTTTGCGATCATCCCCACGCTGCAAGCCCCCAGTGGTTTGTCCGAAGTTGAACAGAAGATCTATGACCTGGTGGTGCGCCGCTTCATGGCCATCTTTTTCCCTAGCGCTGAATACCAGGTCACGACTCGCATCACCACCGCCGCCCAGCATGCCTTCAAGACCGAAGGCAAGGTACTTGTCAAGCCGGGCTGGCTGGCTATTTATGGCAAAGAGGCCGCCGCTGAAGTGGAAGACGCCAAGGAAGGCGACAAGGGCCAAAACCTGGTGCCGGTAGCCCCCGGTGAAAAGGTCAAGGGCGACCCGGTCGACCCCAAGGGCCTCAAGACCAAGCCACCGGCACGCTACTCCGAAGCCACGCTGCTGGGCGCTATGGAAGGCGCAGGCAAGACGGTAGAAGACGACGAGCTACGCGAAGCCATGCAAGAGAAGGGCCTGGGTACACCCGCCACGCGTTCTTCCATCATTGAAGGCTTGATTGCCGAAAAATACATGCTGCGCGAAGGCCGCGAGCTGATCCCTACCGCCAAGTCCTTCCAGCTGATGACGCTCTTGCGCGGCCTGGATGTGCAAGAGCTGACCAAAGCCGAACTGACCGGTGAGTGGGAATACAAACTGGCCCAAATGGAGCAAGGCAAGCTCAGCCGTGAAAAGTTCATGGCCGAGATCGCCTCCATGACCGAGCGCATGGTCAAGAAGGCCAAAGAGTACGACCGCGACACCATTCCCGGTGACTACGCCACGCTGGCCAGCCCCTGCCCCAACTGCGGCGGCATCGTCAAAGAAAACTACCGCCGCTACACCTGCACCGGCAAGACCGGCATCGAAGAAGGCTGCGGTTTCTCCTTCGGTAAATCGCCCGCCGGGCGCACGTTTGAGCAGGCCGAGGTGGAGCAATTCTTGCGCGACAAACACATTGGCCCGTTGGACGGCTTCCGCTCCAAAGCCGGCTGGCCCTTTGTGGCCGAGATGGTGATCAAGTTTGACGAAGACACCAAGAACTACAAGCTGGAGTTTGACTTTGGCGACGACAAGGCCGGTGAAGAGAGCGGCGAGATCATCGACTTCTCTGCCCAGGAATCTTTGGGCAAATGCCCCAAGTGCGGCGGCTCTGTTTATGAGCATGGCAAGAACTACGTCTGCGAGAAATCCGTACCTACCAACGGCCAGCCCACACCCAGCTGCGACTTCAAAACTGGCCAGATCATCTTGCAGCAGCCGATTGAGCGCACGCAAATGCACAAGCTACTGGAGACCGGCAAGACCGATCTGCTAGAGAAGTTTGTGAGTATGCGTACGCGCCGCGCCTTCAAGGCCATGCTCGCTTGGGATGCGGAGGCGGGCAAGGTGAACTTTGAATTTGCACCGAGCAAGTTCCCACCGCGCAAGACCGCCGCCAAGACAGTTGCTACAAAAAGAGGAGCTGCTCCCGCAACAACCACGGCCTCAACAGCCAAAAAGGCACCTGCCAAGAAAGCGGCAACTAAAACTGCTGCCGCCAAGGTGGCCAAGCCCAAAGTGCCGCGCAAGACCACGGCTGCCAGCGGCAAGATGCCCAGCGCCGAGCTGGCTGCCGTCATTGGTGCCGAGCCGGTGGCCCGCACCGAGGTCATCAAGAAGCTGTGGGACTACATCAAGGCCAACGGCCTGCAAGACGCGGCCAACAAGCGCGCCATCAACGCCGATGCCAAGCTGCTCGCCGTGTTCGGCAAGCCGCAGGTGACGATGTTTGAGTTGGCGGGTATTGCGGGCAAACACCTGAGCTAAGCCTTCGGGCTGCGATTGGCGACCATGCTACTTTTCGCAGACGACACCCAAGTCCAGGCGCTGGAGCAGCAACTGGATGCGGCAGAGGCGCTGCGCCCTGCCGATACCGTGCTGGCGCTGGCCTGGCATTTGCGCCAGCGCGCACCGCAGCGTGCGCTGGCGCTGGCCGACGAACTGGACCGCGCGCACGCCGCCTCCCACACGGCGCACCCTGTCGATGCTGCACAAAAGCGCGCCATGGCGCGCCTGCAACTGGTGCGTGCCGAAATCGCCTGGCTGCATGGGCAGCTGGATGCCGCCCACGCCGGCCTGGCCCAAGCGCAAGCCTGGTTTGCAGACCTGAACGACTGGGTCGGCATGGGCGACACCCACTGGGCGCAGGCCTATGTGATGGCGGACCTGGGCGACACGCCCCAATGGATGGACCAGGCCGACCGGGCCGTGGCCGCCTATACCGCTGCGCAAGACCCCACACGGCTGCAGCTGGGCATTGCCCGCCAAGTGGCGATCTATGCCTTTGTAGACACGGCCCGCGCACAGGCCCTGCTGGATGCCCATGGGCTGCGCGACTCCAGCCAGCACACGCCAGCGGTGGCCGTCTGGATTGACTACACGCTGGGCGTCCTTTACCAGTCGTCCAGCGATTTGACCCTGGCCACCAGCCACTATGAACGCGCCTACCGAGCCGGATTGCTGACCGGCCAGATTCGCATGGCCGCGCTGGCCGCTGGCAACCTGAGCAATTCGCTGGTCGAACTCAACAACCTGACCCTGGCGCTGGACTGGGCCGAGCGCGGCCTCACGCTGGCCCGCGACGCGGGTCTGCCCATCCTCACCGGGAATTCGCTGTTGCGCACCGGCAGCGTGTTGGCGCAACTGGAGCACCATAACGCCGCGCGGGTGCAACTGCGAGAAGCACTGCGGCTGCTGGCCCCCATCAAAGAATCGCGCTCCTACGCCATGGTGCTGCGGGAGCTGGGCGAAGTCTGCCTGGGCCACCAAGAAAACAGCGAGGCGCTGGACTGGTTCATTCAAGCCCAACAGCGCTGCGCCGCGCTGGGTGCCAAAGAAGTGTTGGCCGAATCCTTGCGCGGCCGGGCTCAGGCCCTGCTGCAGCTAGGCCGCGGCAGCGAGGCCCTGGCCGTGGCCACCGATGGCCTGGCCCTGTGCCGCGAACACGGCTACCGCGCCAACCTGATCGTGCTCTTGCAGATTTTGGCCACGCTGCACGGCCGCTTTAATCTGCCTGCACCTGCGGGCCTGAGCGCGGGCACCGCCTCGCTGCACTATTTGAATGAAGCCCTGCAAGTGGCAACCACTTTGCACGGCTACACCGTGCCGGGCACGCTGCTGGAGCAAGCCGCAGCCGAACACGCCAAGCTGGGCGATCTGGCCGAGGCCTACCAGCTGGCGCTGCAGGCCGGTGTCTCGCGCGAGCGCATCAAGACCAAGGAAGCCAGCAACCGCGCCATGACCCTGCAAGTGCGCCACGAGACCGAGCGCGCCCAGGCCGAGGCGGCCTACAACAAAAAGCTGGCCGTGGCCGAGGCCAAGCGTGGTGATGCCCTGCACCAAGCCAATACCACGCTGGAAGACCTGGCCGTCATCGGCCTGGAGATCATGGGCAGCCTGAACGCACAAGACGTACTCGACGCGCTGAACCACCATGTCCACAAGCTGCTGGACTCCACCACTTTTGGCATCCTGCTGCTGGAGCCGGATGGCAAAACATTGGTCACCGTGTTGAACATGGAAGACGGCAAAGAGCTGCCCGAGGAGCGCTATTCGCTGGACGACCCGCACACCAACCTGGCCCGCTGCGCACGCGAACGCAGAGAGATCAACATGGCGCTGGAGCCAGGCATGGTGCACGCCACGCAACTGCCCGGCACCCTGCTCACGCTCAGCGCGCTGTATGCGCCCATGCTGGTGGGCGCGCGTCTGTTTGGGGCTATCACCGTCCAGTCGCCTAAGCCGCATGCCTATGGCGAGCGCGAGACCGCCATCTTTCGTACCCTGTGCGCCTACGGCAGCATTGCGCTGGCCAACGGCGTAGCGTTTGAAGCGGCAGAGCAGGCCCGCCGTACCGCCGAGCAAGCCCAGGGGCAGGCCACCGAGCTACTGGCGGAGCTGCGGCAGGCGCAAACCCTGCTGATGGAAAAGAACCAGGAGCTGGAGCACCTATCCGCCACCGACAGCCTGACCGGCCTGTCCAACCGGCTGCGGCTGGACCGCGCGCTAGAGCACGACCTGGCCCGCTGCGCCCGCAAGCCTTTCCCGCTGTCCATCATCATGCTGGATGTAGACCGCTTCAAGCCCATCAACGACACGCATGGCCACCAAGTGGGTGACAGCGTATTGGTGGCCGTGGCCCGCGTGCTGGAGAGCAATATCCGCAAGTCGGACCTGCTGGGCCGCTGGGGCGGCGAAGAGTTCTTGTTGGTCTGCAGCGGCACGCTGGACGATGCCATCGCTTTGGCTGAAAAACTGCGCCTGGCGCTGCAGCGCCAATCCGTACCGCGCGTGGGCACGGTGACCGCCAGCTTTGGGGTGAGCGCCTACCGCGTGGGGGATACCAGCCAAACCCTCATTGGCCGTGCCGATGCCGCCCTGTACGTGGCCAAGGCCACGGGGCGCAACCAGGTCTCGGTAGAAATATAAAACAGCGCGACAAAGCCGCGCTACTTGACCAGCCCGTAGCGCTTTTCTATTGCCAAAAAACTGCCATCCGCCTTGATGGCCAGCAGGCCACGGTTAAAGGCTTCTACGATGGCTTTGTGGCGCGGGTGCTTCAGGCCTGCGGCCACATACAGTGGGTTGCTGGCCAGCGCGTTGGCCGTGAAGTCCAACTGCTCCTCCACCTTGGGCCCCATCTTGCGGATCAGCACTTTGGCGGTGATTTCATCTTCCAGCGTGAGGTCCAGGCGCTTGAGCAGCACCTTGTTAATGTTGTGCTCCATGCTGGGCACTTCTTCGCGGGTAAAGGTGGTGGCGGCGTTAAACGCATCGTTGTAACCGTAACCCCGGATCACGCCAATGCGCTTGCCCGCCAGACTGTCCAGGCCGGTGAATTCAAAGGAGTTGTCTTTGCGTTTGATGAACTTGATTTTGCTGGTGGCATAGGCCGTGCTGAACAACAGCTCTTTGGCCCGCGCCTCGGTGCGCCATACATCCACCAAGATGTCATACCGGCCTTCGCTCACGCCCTTTTCGGCGCGCACCCAGGGCATGATTTCCAGCTTGACGGTGTAGCCCTGGGTTTTATACGCGGCCCGCACGATCTCCATAGCCAAACCCTCGCCGGGTGCCTGCGGGTCGACATACGGCGGATACGGATCGGCTGCGGCGATCAAGGTTCGCTCATGCGCCCCTGTCTGCGCCCAGGTCATCAGGGGCCAGCACAGCGTCGCTATTAACAAGACTTTGAGCATGAAAATCCTCAGGCAATGCGACTGCCACTATTTTTTGATTCCAACGATTTTGGATCAGTATCGCATTCATCCTGCGCGCGCAAACAACTCCGGCGGCAACTGCGCAAACGCCTCGGCCGTGCAGGGTTTGGCAAAGTAATAGCCCTGGCATTCATCGCAGCCCAGCAGCTTCAACATCTGCAATTGCCCTGCCGTCTCTACGCCCTCGGCCACGATGCGCAGGCCCAGCTTGTGTGCCAGGGTCAAGATGGCGTCCACGATGGCGCGGTCACTGGCATCTACCTCTAGCTCATTCACAAACGAGCGATCAATCTTTAGCTTGCTCACCGGAAACCGCTTCAGGTAGCTCAGCGATGAATAGCCCGTGCCAAAGTCATCAATGGAGAGCTGCACGCCCATGGCCTTGATGCGGTGCATGGTTTGCAGGGCCTGCTCGGCATCGTCAATCACCATGCTCTCGGTGATCTCTAATTGCAGCAGTGCGGGCGGGCAATGGGCTTGCGCCAACGCGGCGGCAATGGCGGCATCTAGTGAGGGCGCATTGAACTGGCGGGCCGACAAATTCACCGCGATCGCAATCGAGCCCAGCCCCTGGTCTTGCCAGGCTTTGGCTTGCAAACAAGCCTGCTGCAAGACCCAATTGCCAATGGGAATGATCAGCCCGGTTTCTTCCGCTATCGGAATGAACTCTATGGGTGGTATCAACCCGCGTTCGGGGTCTTGCCAGCGCACCAGGGCTTCGGCAGACGCTATACGGCCCGTGACCAGGCTCACGATGGGCTGAAAGTACACGCGAAACTCGCCCTGCTCTAGCGCGCGGCGCAGCCCGGCTTCCAGGCGCAAGCGCGCCAGCAGCAGGTGGTCCATCTCTGGCGTGAAAAACGCGGCGGCATTGCCACCGCGCTCCTTGGCCCGGTACATGGCGGTATCGGCATGGCGGATTAACTCTTCAGATGTATCGCCATCGCGCGGGTAGGCGCTCAGCCCCAGGCTGGCACTCACGTTCAGCAATTGGCCCTGCAGCTCTATCGGCTGGCTGAGTACCTGCAAGATTTCTTGCACCATGGGCAGCAGGTCAGATACCTGCGCCATGTCAGACAGCACCAGCACAAACTCATCCCCACCCAGGCGGGCCACCGTATCACCAGCACGCGAACACGCCAGCAAGCGCTGCGCTATGGTTTGCAGCAGCACGTCGCCCTGGCTGTGGCCCAGGCTGTCGTTCACGGTTTTGAAGCGGTCCAGGTCTAGCAGTAGCACGCCCACCACGCGCTCGCCCCGGTGGGCGTAAATCAGCGCCTGGTCCAGTCGGTCGGTCAGCAGGTTGCGGTTGGCCAGGCCCGTTAGATCGTCCGTATGGGCCTGGCGCTGCAGCGCTTGCGCATTGCGCTCAATGGTGGCTTGCTGCTGCTCTAAAGACACCGCCATGCGATCCAGCGCCAGCATCATGGTGCCCATTTCGCCCTTGGGGTAGGGCGCGCCAATCAGCTCCTTGAAATTGCCACGGTCTAGCCGGACGATGGCGCGTATCAACCGGGCCGCATGCCTGCGCACGCCAAACTCACCCAGCACGACCGCCAATGCCAAAAATAGCGCGGATAGCGATAGCAATACCCACAGCGTGCGCCAGAACTGCGCATCCTCGCGCGCCAGCAAATCAGCTTGGGGCACCGTGAGCGTCAAGCGCAGGCCCGTATTGCGGGTGCGCGGCAGGGTTGCGGTGGTCCAAATTCGGGCTGCCGCCCCCTGGCCCAGCGTGTGTTGCGTGCCAGAGTCACCTGCCAGCACAAAGGCCTTTTCGGCGTCACCCGGTTTTAGCGCCACCGCGCCTGGCCCTGGGTAATCCATCACCAGGCTGACGTTGTCATTCCATATCTGAAAGTTCGTGCCCGCGTAGGGCAGCGTGCGCGCCACCGCGTGCCCAAAGTCATCCAGATTCAGGGATGCCAGCAAGATGTATTGCAGCCTGCCAGCGGCATCGCGCACCGGGTGCGCAATCTGCAAGACGCCCTTACCGGTCAGGCGGCCAATGGCGGGCTCCGGCACGCTGGGGGCACCCTTGATAGCGCGCTGAAAATAGCTGCGGTCCCTTACATCTAGCGTGCGGCCCGATTTGAGCGAATCGCAGTGCAGTTGCCCGCTGGGCAAAATGGTGAGCAGGCCGGTGTACTGCGGGTGCTCCTTCAGCACATCGGCCAAAAAGTCGGAGCAAGCGGCTTTGTCCCCACGGGCCAGCAGCGGTACGTGGCCCAAACCAAATAGCAACTGCGCGGTGCCGCTGATGCCGTTGTCCAGCTCGCTGGCAATGCGGTCGGTGCGGCTGCTTAGCTCTTGCTGCGCCCTGGCAATGGTGTCGGCCCGGCTGTGTAGCAGGCCCCACAGCATGGGCAAGATGGGCAATAAAGTGGCCGACAGGATCAACAGCAAAATGCGGCTACGCAGGCTCAAAGGCAGCTCCAACTAGACAGTTCGCAACCAGCGAAAGTGGTGTCAGTGGCGGACTGCGCTTGACGTGGCTTTCACAGGGTACCAAGTCATTGACCCGGAAGCTCACCGGCCATCATGCGCCTATTGGGACTTATCGCGGATTTTTTTGCGCGCAGGGCCTTGTGGCTTGATTGGCTTGCTTGGTTTGGGTGGCTCATCGGGCATCACCTCGGGGCGCAGCTTGGCCAGCTTGGCCCAAATCTTCTCGGCCAAGGCCGGGTCGCGCTCTAGCAGTTGGTTACTCAGCATCAGGTAGTAGGCCTTGGTCTCAAAGGGGATGCTCAGCTTTTCTACGTTGGGCATGGGGTGGGTGGCCAAGTAGCTGTCGCCCGCGTGCTCCAGCATGGCAAAGGCGGCGATGCGGCCCAGCCTGAGCTTGCTGAAGTTTTGCTCGGTGGTCTTGGCGTCTTGCGCCTTGATGTCTTGCTTGGCCAACACCGCCCCCACAGAGAACGTGGAGTTAAAGCCCACCGCGCCATTGCCCAGCCCGGTGACGGTGCGGCCATCCCAATTGAAGGGCGAGCCCTTGAGCCGGTAAAACACATACGACTGGTTGGCCAGGCGCGCGGTGTCGTCAGGCTTGCCATCCTTCATGGGGTAGCGGCCATAGGCCAGGCGCTCGGGCGTGTACGAGTACATAAACGCCCCGTCGATCTCGCCCAACTGCAGGCGCTTCAGGCTGCGTAGTTGCGGCGCGCGCTCGTACACAATTTCTATGCCCAGCTCTTTGGCCGCTTGGTTTAGCAGCTCAATCATCGTGCCCGGCGGGTTGGCTATCTCAGAGCCATTGCCCAGCTGGTACGGCGCTACTTCTACATCGGCAAACGCTACGCGAATCTTTTGCGCCCAGGCTGGCCCGCAGAGCAGCGCGGCGGCCAATAGTGCGGTGGTGAGTGCAATGCGTTTCATGGCTTCATGACCTCTTGGGCTGGCCGCTAATTTACCCCCGCAGCCTCCGCATGGCAAACCACGCGGTTGCGGCCGCGGGCCTTGGCCAGGTACATGGCCGTGTCGGCCTGGTGCAGCAGCGTGCCCAAGTGGGCGTTGTGGGTGGCCACGCCCACGCTGATGGTGACGCGCAGCGTGTGCGCGTGCCAGGGCACCACCGCGCTGGCCACGGCCTGGCGCAGCTTTTCGGCCACCGCCGCCGCTGCGGTGGCGTCTGTATCTACCAGCAGCACCGCAAACTCCTCACCGCCAATGCGCCCGCACACATCGGCCGCGCGAAACTGCTGCAACAGCAAGGCCCCCACCTGCTTGAGCACCAGATCGCCCGCGCCGTGGCCGTGCGTATCGTTGATTTGCTTGAAGTGATCCACATCCAACAGCAGCGCGCTCAGCGGCTTGCCCTGGCGCTGGCACAGCCGGGTGACCTGCTCGCCCAGCTCCATAAACGAGCGGCGGTTGTTAATGCCGGTGAGCTCATCGGTGCGCGCCATGTGGTCGGCAATCTGGTTGGCGTGCTTGAGCTGGTAGCTCAGCAGCAGGCGGCTTTGCATGGCACCCGACAGCACCTTGGTGCCGCGCAGCGCACCCACCATGAAGGTGCTAGACGCCACCGCCATGCCCAGGGCCAGGTGGCCTGGCTGAAAAAACAACCACACCGTCACCGGCAAAAGCGTGCTCAGCATGGCGGCAATCGTCATGCCACGGTGTGCGGAATAAGTAACCATGATGCCGCCCACCAGGCCAGCCACAAAGAACAGGATGACGAATTGCTCCACCGACTCGCCCGGCGGCATGAGCCACAGCACACCCAAGCCCCAGGTGGTGGATGAGAGCAGCATGGTGATCGCATAGGGCCGCTCCCAGGGCAGGATCGCCTGGCCCACCGGTTTGGCGCGAAAGTACAGCAGGTACATACCCAAGCGCACCAGCGTGGTGGCGCACAGCACGCCCAGCCAACTGAGCAGCGTGAAGGCATCTAGCCGCCCCCACAGGGTCCAACACAATATGCCCGCAATCGCCAGGGCCTGGAACATGGCCGGAAACGACTGCTGAAACAGCAACGCCAAGGTGTCCGCACGCACCGACGCTGCGCTGGCGGCAGCAGCGTGCTCAGGCATGGGCGGCGGGTTGGGTTCGTCTGGCACAGGGTTGGGGGTAAGCAGCACAGCCGTTATCTTGCCACAGGCCACTATGGTTTTGATAGCTGCTCCCGCACTATCCATGGGCTGTGTGGCTTATTTGATAAATATGCAAACCGCATAGGGGGTATATCTACCCTAGCCACACGCCTGCTTTGTAGGCATGATCCGTTACACAAAAATACAACTCACCCAGGGGGGTGAATCCTGAATGGCAACTCTTATACCTTCGATGGGTTCGTGCGTTTCGCGCATGACCAGCGGTGAGCGCAGACTGGCCGAACGGCTGGAACAAAAGCTCGACGACGACTACCGCCTTTGGTACGACGTACCCATGGGGCCGCGCAACACCCACCCCGACTTTTGTGTGCTGCACCCGCGCCGCGGCATTCTGGTGCTGGAGGTGAAAGACTGGAAGCTTGGCTCCACCATCCTGAACGCTGACAAGCAAAACTGGGAAATCTTGGGCGACAACGGCCCCAAGACCGTGATCAACCCGCTAGAGCAAGCACGCCAATACGCGCACGCCGTGGTGAAGGCGCTAGAACGCGACGCACAGCTGGTGCAGCCCGCAGGCGCACACGCAGGCAAGCTGGCATTCCCCTGGAGCTATGGCGTGGTGTTTACCAACATCACCCGCAAGCAGTTTGAAACTGCCGAGCTGCAACACGCTATTGAACCCAACCGCGTGATCTGCCAAGACGAGATGCTGGAGAGCGTGGACGCCGAAGACCTGCAAAGCCGCCTGTGGGGCATGTTCCCCTTTGGCATGCGCGGCGCACTCAGCCTGCCCCAGATCGACCGCGTGCGCTGGATCATGTTCCCCGAGGTGCGCGTACCACACGGATCAAATGGCCAGGGCGCATTGTTTGACGACAACGACGCAGACGCTCAGCTACCCGACATCATGCGGGTGATGGACCTGCAGCAAGAGCAGCTAGCCCGCAGCCTGGGCGACGGCCACCGTGTGATCCACGGCGTGGCGGGCTCGGGCAAGACCATGATCCTGGGCTACCGCGCGGAATATCTGGCGCAGGCCAGCACGCCCAGCAGTAAACCCATCCTCATCCTCTGCTTTAACGAGCCGCTGGGCGTGAAGCTGCACAGCGTGATGCAGGCCAAGGGCCTGAGCGGCAAGGTGCATGTGCGGCATTTTCATAAATGGTGCCGCGACCAACTGGTGGCCTACGGGCAAACCCTGCCCGCCAACCACATGCCCGTGGGCACCATGATGGCCGACATGGTGCAGCGCGTGATCAACGCGGTGGACCGCACGCAAATACCCAGCGGCCAATACCAAGCGGTGATGATTGACGAAGGCCACGACTTTGCGCCCGAGTGGCTGAAGCTGGTGACGCAGATGGTGGACCCGACCACCAACAGCCTGCTGGTGCTGTATGACGATGCGCAGAGCATTTATGAGCGCGGGCAATCACGTGACAAGAGCAAGCAGTTCAGCTTCAAGAGCGTGGGCATCCAGGCGCAGGGCCGCACCACCATCCTGAAGATCAACTACCGCAACACCAAACAGATATTGCAAACCGCCAGCCTAGTGGCGGCCGACCTGCTGACTGCGGATGACAAAGACGATGACGGCATACCGCTGCTGAAACCCATTGGCTGCGGGCGCGATGGCGAGGCACCGCTGATCATTCGCCTGCCTACATTGCGCGACGAAGCCTTTGCCATTGCCGACGAGATGGGCTGCGCCCACCAAGAAGGCCACACCTCGGGCGACATGGCTATTTTGTGCCCTGACTACAGCACGCGCGACCTGTGCGCCCAGATGCTGCACCAGCGCCAAATGCCGGTAGAAATGCGCCGCAGCCCAGGAGACTTTGACCCCACCAGCAAAGTGATGACCATGACGGTCAGCAAAGGCTTGGAGTTCCTCGCGGTGGCGCTTGCTGGCGTGGGGCACATGCCCGCCAAGGGCGAAGACAAGCAGGAAGCCGCGCTGGTGTTTTATGTGGCGGCGACGCGGGCTACACAGAGGCTGGTGATTGGGGTAGATGGGAATTGGGGGGCTGGAGTGAGATTTCTATGAAACCAGACCTCCCTCTGATCGTGCACTCGCATCATCATCCATTTTCACAAGTCAGATTCAAAAGGCTGAAGCGGTCAACGGACAGCTAGACAACAATTCTTAGCGTCAATAAGCTCCATTTATGATGCCCGCCGGGCCCAAATTCTCTCGTCAAACCATTTACTCACCAGCTGCAATATGACACTTAACCTAACATTCAAAGACGTTTGTATCACGATCAAGAAACAGGGAAAGGACGACCCGAAACTAATCGAAGCGGTTGATCAACTTTTGGGGTTGGCTCTCATTTGCTCGCCAATGGTTCTTGGGCCTGCAGCTGTTGCGCTTCTTCCAACCCTCGCGGTCAAGAACGAGGTAATCAAAATTGGGAAAAGTGTCTTTGAAAAATTAGGGAAAAGAAAAGATGATGACTATTTGGAGCGACAAGCAACCATGCAAATGGCCTATGGACTATTGGTCTTTACGTCGTTTTTCGATGCCCTTGACACGAAACTTCCAAAAACTCTGCGTGATGCAATCGGAATACTTGAACCGGAAAAAGTATTCTTAGTGAAGGACGCAATTGAAAAGACGCAGACGAAGGGAGTGGAATTAGCGAACGTTCACGCCTGTGAACTGAGCGATGCGCCTGTCGCCAATATTTCCTATGCGTTCCCTCATCCCACCGAAACTCTAACTGAACAGACGACACGACAGGTCAATCTCTGGGTGCAAATGGGGCAAGGTTTTATTGAATTCATCCAGAGTCTTTCAATATGGGAAGAAGCCGAGGAAAAGAGTCAGTTGCAAATATTGAATAGCCTAAAGGGAATAGAGCATGAGGCTGCCAGGATGTATGAGGCTCAATATTTTGAATTGGCCAAAAAATTCGACGATTTTGCGATCTGGGCGAACCTTCAAGAGCACCGGAACGCAAAGGCGTTGATAGGTGAACTTTCTGAAAATGTAAAGAGACACGCCAAGCTATCAGTGGCAAGTGAGAAGGCAATTGACGTCGGTTTTACAAAACTACAGGAGGTCGTTCAACGCCTTCCTGAAACATTCCATATCACTCAAGCAGAAGACTTGGCAGCCAGCCTGAATAGACACTACCAAGCACGAATTTGTGAACCCATACTTGATAACAAAGATGACGCTGATGGCGAAGTACCGCGCCTATCATTTCCCATTGTGCGTGAAGCATTTGTTCCACAATCATTTCATGTACTGCGGAAGAGTGGAAAAACCGGTCGTTTGGAGGAGGAATCCACTTGGAAGGGGCTGGCTAGGCGGAATGATCTAGGGGCGTTCCTTCTCAGCTACTTAACTTCACCGTACAGTACGGAAGCTCCGCTCTTGATACTGGGGCATCCAGGCAGTGGCAAGTCACTTCTTACAAAGATATTGGCTGCACAGTTGATGTCAAAGCAGTTCATTGTTATTCGAGTACCACTTCGCGAAGTAAATGCGGACGCGGATATCGTGACTCAAATTGAGGATGGTATACGGCGAATTACTAACGTTAGCGTGGACTCTTGGATCAAACTCAGCGCCCTCTTTCAAAACTGCCCGCCAATAGTGATCTTGGATGGCTACGACGAACTTTTGCAAGCAAGCGGAGAGGTTTTTGCGGGTTATGTCAAAGATGCGCAACGATTTCAGCAGAAGGAGGCCGAGCAAGGTCGCCCTCTTCGCATTGTTATCACTAGCAGGGTGACACTAATCGACAAGGCTAACGTGCCCGTCGGGACGACGGTCGTCCGGCTCCTTGAATTCGACAAGGCTCAACGAGAATGCTGGAGCACTATCTGGAATAGGTCAAATGTCAATTTCTTCAGGGAATCATCTATAGATAAGTTCATGCTGCCCGACGAAAAGGATTCTGGCGCCGAGAAGATCTTGACTTTGGCCGCACAACCGCTTTTACTGCTGATGCTCGCCCTGTACGATTCCGAAGGTAACCAACTTCGATTGAACAAAGGAATTGACAGAACCAAACTGTATGACAGGTTGCTGCGAAGGTTTGTAACTCGCGAGAGGTCAAAGGAGAAAGGGTTTGAAAACATAAACAAAAGGGAGCGAAATAGAGCACTGGACTTTGAGATGCAACGTCTCGGAGTAGCTGCACTCGGCATGTACAACCGCCGAAAAGTTCATATTCTTTCTACAGAACTCGACGACGACCTTGGCTTCTTCAAATTGGGACGACCAATAGACTCGAAACAGGGTAGGGCGCTCAGTCAAGCGGAACTGCTATTGGGAAGTTTTTTCTTCGTCCACCAATCAAAGGCTCAGCACAATAACGGTGCAGATGACACCCATGAAGAAACCTCGGCCTTTGAGTTTCTCCACAATACTTTTGGTGAATTTCTAACCGCAGATTTCATCCTGCGCCGGGCCGTAGCACAGGTCCAAGCGTTGCGTGCATTTGAAACGAATGACGCACTTCGATCTCAGCTCGACAAATTGATGGGCACTGCGGACGGATTTGAAATCGACTGGTTCTCAAGCCTCGTTTATACACCGCTGTCTTCACGCCCTGTGATCATGGAAATGATTCGTGAATGGGCGCCACATGTATTGAAAGAGCAGACCTTGCGGGAGAGTGATTTCGTTGAAAGTCTTGAGAAGATCGTATTGAATCAAATCAGGCGCCTCCTAAACAAACGCGAAATGCCTTCGATTATCAGAAAAGACACTGCGCAAGAAGGCCATCGGGTTCCGTTTGGTGACCACCCACTAATTGGTCATGTGGCAATTTACAGCATGAACCTTATTTTGCTTCGGGTTGTTGTTGGCACGGATTCATTCGTCTTTGATGAAAGTCAGATCCTGAGCCACGAGGATGGCACCCGACCGTGGGATCGCATTGTCCATATCTGGCGGTCGTGGTTTGCACTGGACAATTTGAACGAGTTGACGGCAGTCATGCTGGCCACGAGAGCTGAGTCAAAAATCACAATTGCAGCGACACAAAAATTTCACCCCAAAGAGGCAAAAAATCGCGCACATGAATGCCTAAACGTTGCGAACGCCCTTGGTGATCGCGTCGAATCTGGACTGTTCGGCCTGCTATTGTTTGATCCAACAAATAGCACCCCTACCGAACTAGATAGGATTGAGCAGCAGTTGACCTTGGAGGGGTTGGATCTTGGGTTGACACTGGCTGCCAAGCGCTTGCTCACGCTTGCAGCCGACATGCCAAACTCATTCAAAGAGTTCGTTAGCCTCGGCGCCAACACACTTGATCTTGCCGTGCGGCGCGGACGACGGGATGAACTTGAACACTTATGTCTCATTGTTTCTCGAACACTTTCGCGGCATATTGAGGCATTTGGTGTCAACCGAGGTTTTCGATTCAACGATGACTACATTGCTTTTCGCAATCTGTTCGACCCAGCCATGGCCGCAGCAGTGGCTTTTCGCGATGCAAGATCTGGTCGGCTTCTGTGGGACATTGCGACGCAAGTGTCGGACTATGAATGGCAAGAGGAGTTCTTACTTCGAATGGTGGACCGCCCTATGCGCGATAGTAGTGGCCGAGGCACGACTGAACCGAATTGGAGTAATGGGGTCGAATTGTTGCAACTTATTCGCGACGTCGGTGGCTCAGGCATGCTATTGCGCTCTGATTTGAGAGGTCGCCCATCCAAATTTTTTCTTGAACGGGTTCTGCATCCCAGACACTTGCAGGAATTGATTCAACGCGATCCAGACAGTGCGTTGGTCTACATACAAATGATTCAAGAGTTTGGTGGAACACGGGTTCTTGAGCGATTTTCCCGAGAGGCATGGGGGAAAGATTTTTTTGAAAAAATATTTCACCCTAAACATCTGTTGGAGTTGGGCGAACGCAATCCAGAGGGTGCGCTTGCATTCATCCAGTTGCTCCACCAGATAGATGGTGGGCGATACGTCGAAAGGTATGCGGGTAAGAGATTTGGGCCTACGTTTTTCGAACAAGTACTTAGCCCTGGCCGTTTGCAAGAAATGAGCGAGCGCAATCCGGGGGGCGCGTTGGCGTACATACAATTGCTCCGACAGTTTGGTGGCGGCAAAGTTATAGATGGATACAACGCCACTAGGATCGGCTCTGAGTTCTTTGAACGGATGGCCGATGCACAGCATTTGCTGAGGATTGGTGCGCGCAATCCAGAGGGTGCCCTTGCTTACCTCCAATTGCTCCGTGAGCTTGGCGGAGCAGATTTCCTCGCGCAGCGAGTCGATGCTGATTTTGATCAAATTGTTCTTAGACGCATGCTCAGTCCGATACATGTAATGGAAATGGGCGCACGCAATCCAGAAAAGGCATTGGCATATATTCAACTAATCCGTGAAATGGGCGGGGTACGGCTAGTTGAGCGGTACGGGGCAAAGGAATTTGGATCTGAATTCATTGAGGAAGGCTTGAGCGTCGCACACTTAAATCAGGTCTTCGACCGGAAGCCCACAGCAATAGCCGTCTATCTAGTTTTCGCAAGGCTCGCCAACAATCGACGTATTACTGAACCACTTCGTCAAGCCATTCGGTCATTCTTTGCGCGACGTGGTGGAAGCAAAATTTGCATGGCTTTACTTCCAATTTCTTCCGTACCGGATTTGTACTGGCTGGCAGATCAGACTAAGGACAAGGAATTGAAGACTGCGATTTCCCAACTGATCGGAAGAGAGGAATTTGAAGACTGACATGTACAGGCGGTTTCATGGATTCTTTCCCGATGATTACTTCCTTTTTTGCCTGCTAGTCAGCAGCTGGCCCAGTTCCACTTGCTTTACGGTTTGGGAGATCCCGTCCAAGATGAAAGCGTGCGCGGTTTTGCCAGCGTGCTGTGCAGCGGCGGCTATGCGGGCTTTGAGGTCGTCTTCAATGCGGATGGTGGTGGTGGACATGCTGCAGTCTCCTGAATGGGCGTGAAATAGTAGCGCGTTCGTGCTACAGAGCACGCGACGCTTGCCGCGTACTCATCACTCAACTTACCGAGCCTGGGGGTATTAGCGCTTTACATCACGGGCAGACAATGCGGTCATCCGAGGACCATATCCATGCGCCGTCGCCATCTCTTACTTGCCCCACTGTGCTTGCTCATAACCCAGCTGGCTTGGACACAGCCCACGACTTCAGAACCCGAAGACGCGCCCCCAGCCCGCCCGCAACACAAAGTTTCCGCCGCTGCGCTGCAAGCCGCAGTAGCCCAACGCTTCCCATTGCGCTACCCAGTCGGCGGCTTGATCAATCTGGACGTGCAAGTCCCCAAGCTACGTCTGCTCCCCGCCCAAAACCGCCTGAGCGCCGAGATGGCGGTCAACGCCGCAGGCCCCGCGCTGAATCGCAGCCACAGTGGCACGCTAGAGGTGGAATTTGCGCTGCGCTACGAGGCCTCTGACCGCACGGTGCGCGCGCACCAGTTGCGCCTGGCGCGCCTGCAGTTCCCTACGCTGCAGCCCGGCGTGGTGGTGCTGATCAACACCTATGGCCCGGCGCTGGCCGAGCAAACGCTCTTGGAAGTGGTGGTGCACCGCATGCGCCCGCAAGACCTGGCGCTGCCCGATAGCCTGGGGCTGCAGCCTGGCAGCATCACGGTGACTAGCGAAGGGCTGACGATTGGTTTTGAGCCCAAGGCGCTCTAAGCCTGGCTGTTGCGGCAAGTACTTTTTGCTCTTAATTTAGGAGCTGCTCCCGCACTATCCACGGGCTGAATGCCATATTTGGTTATTGGGACTCGTTGCCCTCATCCCACTGAGCCCGCACCGCCAGCCAAACACCGTGTCGATACCTGGCGCACATCATTACAGCGTCACGTAGCCCCGCGTGGCGAGGTGGGCTTTTGCGTTAGCCCACCGAGCGATATGCCTGCTGTGGATCGTTCGGCTCCTGCGGATTGGTCATCGTCAGTCGCCCTGCTCGCATCAACGGGCGCAGGTAGTTCTGCCGCACCACTTCCGGGTTGCGGCGCAGCACTGTAGACAACTCATCGGCACGCCAGGCCCGTAGCTGGCACAAGGCAACAACCACATCTCGCACCTCTTGCGGTGGATGGCGTTGCCCCAAAGCGCCCACTTTGGCAGCCAGAGTGCCGGAAATGCCGTCCAGCAATTGGCTGCGCAGTGCTTCATCGAACTTGCCTGATGGGATGCTAGGCGGAGGTTCGGGGTTGCTAGATAAGGCCGGGGGGTTACTAGATAAGCCGTCGGACTCACTAGATAAGGGCTCGGGGTTACTGGATAAGGCTTCAGCCTTGTTAGACAAGCCGTTATCTACCAACCTCTCGGTCGGTACATAGTAAGTGGCCGAACCTCGCCCCTTTTGGGCTAGCAGTCCGGCATCGCGCAGTCGGCGCAGGGCTTGGCTGGCTGTCAGGGAATCCACCTTGGTCAGCTCGCGGTAGGTGCTGTTGTTGAGAGCACCAGCCTCACGCACCACGATCAGGGCTTTGGCTTCGTCCTCGCTCAGGTGCAGGTCTTTGAACTGGGCCAGCCAGGCAATGTCTTCGGCGCCTAGAAAATGGTGGAAGAAGTAGCGGGCCACAAACTGGTCGTTGCCCCGGTCGGACTCAAACAAAGGCGGCGTCAGGCCCGCTTGCTCCATGCTCTCACGCATGACGCGGATGCCGCTGCCTTTGGTTTCGGCCAGCCGGGTGTCGTACAGGGCGGCGGCGATTTTGGGGTTGCGCAGTTGGGAGCCGGGCTCGCCCAGATAGTCGTGTGATTTGAGCGAGAAGCCGGGGTTGCGAATCTCCAGCCGGTTGGCGTAGCGGATGATTTGCACCGGGCTGTGGCTGCGGTAGCTGCGGTGCATTAGGGCGTTGACCAGCGCCTCGCGGATTACCCGCAACGGAATGGCAGGTGTGTCGCGCCGTTGCAGGTCGCCTTCTTCCAGTGCAAAGCCCTTGGGCAGGTCATCCAGAATCGCGGCCTGGGCACGGCGCACCAAACGCAACAGTGGGTCACGCAGGTCGATGGTGTCAAAACGCCGGTCCGGGTGGGGGACCCATTCACGGCCGGGCACCCGGATGTAGTCCACCCGCATCATGGGGAAGCAGCGGCGCAGTGCCAGTGGTTTGCCAAACAGCATGAGTCCGGCCACGGTGGGCTGCCAGGCTTCGGGGTTGGGGCCTTGCGGGTTGCGGCGGATGCAGCCCAGGGATTGCAACAGGTCTTCGTCGCTCCAGCGCAGTTCTTCGGCATCAGGGTTGGCCTCGGCGCGGGACTGGCGGTAGTCGGCAATGGCTTCGGGTTGCAGGTCAGCCATGGTGGCATCGGCTACCAGCGTGGAGTCAAAACTTTCCGTTTGGCGGCCTTGGTAGAAGACGGCCAGGTCGTCATCGGTGCAATGCTGGTCTGTGCTGCTGATGCGACGCAGCGCACCTTTGGGCAGGCCTTGGGCCTTGAAAAAGATGGGTTTGTCTTGCGGCTGCGCCTCGGGCACATGGACCACCAGCACGGTCTTGCCGTGGATGGTCTCGCTGCTAATTTCCACGCGCACGGGCTGATTGAATGTGCTGCGGCACTGGGTGGCAATCTCGGCACCCAGTTTTTCGGGTTGATCGATGCCCTCTACTTCATAGGAGGGGAACAGCGCCTGGTCTTCACGCACTGCGCCCAATAGCAGCCAGCCACCACCCAGCCCCGGCTCGTTGGCAAAGGCGCAGATGGTTTCCAGAATGGATTTGCCAGCTTCGGAGGCGCGCTTGGCTTCTATGTGCTCGTTTTCGTCGAGTAGGTTGAGGCTTTCCAGCAGGTCAAGAGCAGTCACGCGGTAGCCTATTGCGAGCGGCCCGGATTGCGCAACAGAGTTGCAACTATCCTGACGGCGTTGGTGAGTTCGTAACTTTTGCGCATGCTTTGATTTTCACACTTAAACCCACTTGCCCGCTGCGCCCGCACCACCAGCGGTTTTGTTTCATAGGCTCTTTACTTACTTGAATTTAACGCACAAACGGAACACGCTCCAAGTTCCATGGAGGCAACCACCGACACCCAAACCCAACGCGTACTGGAGCTAGCCCGCCACTTAAAACTCCAGCCCCAGTTCTTCAGACAGTTGAGTCAGGTCTTGCAGGGCCTGTTCGGATTGCTGTTGTTGCGCGCTCTGGTAGCGGCGCAGTTCTTCAAATTCAATGCGGCGGTGGCGGTTGACCTTGCGACATTTGAGCCGATTGGCCTCGATTTCCTTGATGACAAAGGGGCGCGACACGTTCAAAAAATTGGCCGCTTCTTGCGTGGTGAGTTCGTGCTTTTCGTCGCCATCCGTGCCCACATCCAATTCACAGCGAGTGAATTTACTTGCTGGGTATTTGACGAGCCTCACCATTGAAGCCTTCAGCGCCCGCCTGCAAGCCGACGACGGCTGCCAAGTTCGCGGAGCTGAGGAAGGCGTCGGACGAATCAGCGTGACGACTTATTCAAGGCATGCTTGCGCGACGCCATGGTGCGCATTACGACGCAAAGCGCCATCACTGCTGCCACGGCCTCCAGCCCAAACACCAGCGGAGCCAGCAGCACCAGCGCGGCAAACACCGGCAGCACCCCATGCCAAACACCCCCGATCACAAAGCGGTCCCGCACAAACCACAGCGCCAGCAGGTAGATGGCAGCTGGCACAGCCACGGCGTAGTCGCCTGCCAACAGCGAGATGATCGAGTGGCCGCTAACAATATCGACCAGCACCGCAAAGCCCGCGCCCACCGCTGCACCGGCAGCAAATAGCGGCGCATGTCCGTATCCCCAGGTAAACGCACGCGACAGACTGATGGTGGGCAGGTGCTCTTCGTTGGAGAAGTACAGCCACCACATGGCCAGCGTGATGACCAGAGCTGACAAGGCGATGTGAACGAAGCGGATGTCGAAATGGTCACCGGCGGCGTGGGTCAGTGCGGCGGAAGCCGCCAGCAGCGTTTCGCCCAAAACAATGATGGTTAGCAAGCCATAGCGTTCCATGATGTGGTGGCGGTGCCAGGGCGTTGCACCATTGCGCTCGGCGACGGCTGGCACAGCAAGCTCCAGAACCCAACCCAACAACAGCGCGGCGATCATCCAGCCCATGGGCAGAGGGTGGAGTGGAATCAAGCCGACCCAGTAGACCTGCACCAGCGCGATGCCAACTGCATAGGCGCGCGCAGTTTTTCGCCGCGTGGGGTCGCCTTGCGCAACACGCAGCCACAAGAGAACCATAGCCAAGCGCATCACAACGTAGCCAATGATCACCATCAACAGCGAGTTGGTGGCGAAAAATGTGTCGATTCCGGCTGCTACCGTGAGCGAGCCCGCCATCACCACCATCGTCAGGAGACGAAACATAGCGTCGTCGTTGTCGTAGGCCGAGGCCATCCAGGTGTAGTTCATCCAGGCCCACCAGATCGCGAAAAACGCGCCGACGAACTTGATGATTCCTTCAGTCGTGTGGTCGGCCGCCACGGCGTGGTGCAGCCCAGCGGCGGCCGATGCAATGGCGATGACGGTCACCAAATCAAACAACAGCTCCAACGGCGTGGACGCACGATGCGGCTCGTGCGGGTCGCGGGGTTTCATGGGGCGCAGGGCTGGGTGCAATGGGGTCATTCTTGGGTTCCGTGCGGGCGGACGGTTGTGCCTGGTGGGCGAGCGATTAAGCGCGGGTAAGTTGCCAAGCCGTCAGCCCTGCCACAACTGCTGGCACCAGAAAGTTCAACAGAAAGATGGGCGACTCTGCTTTGACGCTGTAGCCAGCGTGTGTGACACCGACCCACATGTTGACTGCCGCGACGACCAGCCAGAACGGAACGAACATCTTGGCTGCGAACGCCATGGCCGCCGTCGAATTGCCCCAGAGCCATCCGAACAGTACGAAGACTGCAAGTTGAACGATTCCGCCCATCAAAACCATTGCAATATGCATAGAGTGCTCCTTGTATCTCTGGAAAATTCTATCAATCAACGCGGCTAACGCCGGGTAACCCGACCTTCCGCTGCGCACTGGCGACCCATTTCACGGGCTTTCGCCCCGCGCTAACTTGGCCAGCAGCTCTGCCATGCGCTTCTGCCGGGTTTCCGGGCGCTTGGCGCTGTGCAGCCGGTAGTAGATGGCGAACTGGCTCTGGCGTTTGAGCGTGGCGTAAAAAGCGTGGGCAGCGGGGTCTTGTTGCAGCGCCGCCAAAAAGTCTGCGGGGATCACCATGGTGGCGCTGCCGGCGTAGGCGGTGGCCCAGCGCCCATCGCTGCGGGCGGCCTCCACCTGCGCCAGGCCGGCGGCTTGCATGCGCCCTTGCTCTATCAGCCGCTCGGCATGCTGCACGTTTTTTTGTGACCAGTTGGAGCGCGCGCGGCGTGGCGTCAGGCGTTGCAGAAACGAGGTCTCGTCCAAGGCGTTGCGCACCGCGTCGATCCAGCCCCAGGCGATGGCGGCCACCACGCAGTCGTCCCACGTCACGCTGGGCAGGCCGGTGCCTTTTTTGAAAATGCGCACCCATAGCTCAGTCTCGCTGGCGTGGTTTGCCTGCAGCCACGCATAGAGCTGCTCGGGTGTTTCAAAGGTTTGGTGTGCTTTGTTGCTCATGCGTTATTTGACGGGGATCGGCTGGTCCGCCGGTACGGCCACCGCCGTCACGCTGTTTTTGGGGCTGCCGTCGATGATCTTGTCGGAGTACACTAGGTAGACCAGGGTGTTGCGCTTCACATCCACCATGCGCACCACGCGCACGTGTTTGAAGAGGAAGGAGGAGCGGGCGTTGAACACTTCGTCTTGTTTGTCGATCTTCTCTTTGAAGCGGATGGGGCCGACCTGGCGGCAGGCTACGGCAGCGTCTGCCGTGTCTTCTGCAATGCCCAGCGCACCAGCGTAGCCGCCGGTTTTGGCGTGTGACAGATAGCAGGCCACGCCCTCTACCGCTGGGTCGTCAAACACATCGACCACCACCTTGTCATTGGGGCTAAGCAGTTTGAAGGTAGTGCTGACACTGCCAACGGTCTCGGCGCTGGCGGCCAGCGTAAGGCTGCTGAGCAGCAGCGCGGCAAATAGTTTTTTCATGGCGAACTCTCTTGGTTGAAATGGGGTGAGTGCTTGATTGTGTGCCACGGCACACAATGCGTTGATCTTAAGATTACTGAGTTTGGCTACGGAGATAACTATGTTCAGTCCCATGCAGCAAACCACCTTGCGCCAACTTTGTTTCGTAGCAATCTTGGGGCTCGCTACCCTGGCGGGCCCTGCGGCCCACGGAATGGACCTGGCCACCCACGGCAACACCATCATTTTGTCGGGGCCAGTCACGGCCGCGGATCTGGCCAAGGTGAAGGATGCCTTTTCGGCCAACCCGAAGATTGACCTGGTGGTGCTGCGCAACTCACACGGGGGCGATGCGTGGACGGGCTACCGCGTGGGCGAGCTGCTGCGCAATGCGGGGGTGACCACCGCAGTCTCGGGCTACTGTATTTCGTCGTGCTCGCGTATGTTTTTGGGTGGTAAAACCAGGCTCTTCACCGACGACTATCCGGCAGACCGCACCTATGTGGGCTTTCATGGGCATTACGACGCAACCGGCAATTTGGACAGTCAATCCGTCAGCAAAGCTGGCCTTTACAACTGGATCATCAAATACTCCGACGGCAAGGCCGACCCGGATTTGGTGCTGCGATGGATTGCCATTCCCAAGAACAAGGGCGCAGCCAACTTCCTCCACCCTGATGTGAACGCGGCCTTGGGGCACAGCGTGTTTTTCTGCGATGGGCTGACGGC
Source organism: Burkholderiales bacterium PBB3 (assembly GCA_002256115.1). Classification (GTDB taxonomy): domain Bacteria; phylum Pseudomonadota; class Gammaproteobacteria; order Burkholderiales; family Burkholderiaceae_C; genus Allorhodoferax. The sequence continues at coordinate 3,195 of NKIK01000013.1, read as the reverse complement.
GCAAAAGGTGACCCGCTGCGAACCCATCGCCACCAATGCGCTGGAGCGCGGCGTGATAACGGACTTGCGCCGCATTGCCAGCCCCGACCAAGACACGCTCCCTGCGCTGCCCGCGCGGCAACGCGCTGGCGCTAAAGCGCTGTAAAGAGCGGGTCAAACAGGTTTGCGTTTGCTGCAAACCCGTTTGCTCTTAATTTAGGAGCCGCTCCCGCACTATCCACGCGCTGAATGGCCGATTTGGCACGCAAATCAACCCCAAACTAGCCGTGCAACGCCAGCAGCGCCTTCACCCGCGCCAAGTCCACCACCTGCCCTTCCGTCATATCCACAAAGTACCGCAACTGCCACGCCTGTGTGTGCTGCGCCTGGCGGCTGATGGTGGCGTCCCACGGCGGGTACACGCGCAGGGCGCGCTTACCGCCATGGCTACCAATGCGGTCACCACTGGCCACCACGCCCTGCGCCGCCAGCACCGCTTTGGGAAACACAAACTGCCCCAAGTGCGGCCCGCTGCGGGTGCTGACCACAAACACATCCACCGGGTCGCTCTGCTCAAACGGCTGTATGGGGCCGCGACCCACGCGCTTCCACAGGGTGACAAACTGGCCCACTTTGGTGGGCGTGATTTTGGCCACGCGGTATTGCACGCGCAGGCCGTTTAGCAGCAGGGTGCAGGCGGCGTAGTCGGCGCTCTCAAGCTCGGGTTGCAGCTGATCAAAGCTGTAGCCGCAGGGCGCGTAGGCCAAGGCTTGCGCAGCCAGCAGGTCGGGGTGGGGAGCTTGTCGTACCATCGCCACGGCTTTAAAAAGGAGACAACTATGTTCAGCCATGTGATTTTGGGTGTGAATGATATTGAGGCGTCCAAGAAGTTTTATGACGCGATGCTGGGTACCCTGGGCATCAAGCCCGGCATGGCCAACCACAACGGCGTGGTGACCCGCTACTTTTACCGCACGGCCACGGGCTCGTTTGGCATTACCCAGCCGCTCAATGGTGAACCCGCCACGCATGGCAATGGCAGCACCACCGGCTTCACCATGGAATCACCCGAGCAGGCCGATGCTTTTCACGCGGCCGGCATTGCCAACGGCGGCACCACCTGCGAAGACCCGCCCGGCTGGCGCGAGGGCGCGGTGGGCAAGCTGTATCTGGCCTACCTGCGCGACCCAGATGGCAACAAGATCTGCGCGCTGCACCGGCCGCCTAAGGTTTGAGTTTCTTGGCTGCAGCGGCGGCCAGGTAGTTTTGGCCCGACACCACGGGCTTGCCGGTTTTGCCCTCTAACTGCTTGCGGGCCTGCTTGGCAATGCCGCCGCCCGCCTGGGCTGCGGCGGTGTTGTCGGCCATGCCGGTAGCGTCCGTAGCTTCGGCAATCTGGCGGGTCGATAGCTCGGCCAGCGCGGTAAAGATGAGTTCGGCCTCGGTCATGTGGTCGCGCAGGTTGTGGCTGCTCAGGCCTTTGGCGGCTTTGTGCTCTTTGACGCTAACGCCGCTCCACTCGGTGTGAATGATGTTGGTCAGGATAGCGAACTCTTGCCCGGCTTTGATGTCGTGTTCGCTCCAGTAGTCGGTGAGTTTGTTGCGGGTTTCTTGCCCGGTCATGCGCTGCTGAATCCATTTGTCGCTGCGGCCGTGTTGCTGCCAGGTTTGGCGGGCGCGGTTGAGGGATAGGGCAGGGTCGGCCATTTCTTGCATGCGCTCGTAGCCTACTTTGGCAAGCCAGAGTTTGATGGGTTCGGCTTTGGGGCTGGGTACGGATTGGACCAAGCGCAGCAGGGTTTCAGCGGTGGCTACATCAGTGAGGTAGTTTTTGCCATCTGCGGCTGGCAATTTCAGTCGGTGACAATTTGTCACCGACTCACTGCCTTCTTTGCCCAATCGCTCTTTGAGCTTGTTCCAGTATTTGCGGGCGGTTTGGTAGTCCGCCTGCTGCGTCAGCACCTGCACCACATCCACCACCGAGAACCACCAGGTCTCGGTCGCTTCGTCATACACGCGGCGGATGGACTGGCCGTCAAAATCGGTAGGCAGAATTTTCATGGTGACCCCTTGGAACGGCAGCACTGGTATAGCTGCACAACGATCACTGTGATTTTACACAGTATCTTCGGCAGGGGCCAACAAACGCAACTGCTGCGCCGTAAACGCATCGGCGGGCAAAAAGGTTTCTAGTGCCAGCTCTTGCAGGGTGATGTCCATGGGCGAGCCGAAAATGGTGACCGTGCTGATGAAGCTGAGCACGCCGTGGGGGGTCTGTAACTGAAACGGCATGACCACGCCGCGCGTTTCGCCCTGCAGGTGCACGGCATCGGGCGCGTGGTGGGGGCTGTAGCTTTGCAGCTCAGCCTCTAGCGCTTTGAGTTGCGGGTCTTGGGTGATTTGGATTTGCTGCTGCAGGCGGGCAAACAGGTGGTGCTTCCACTGCGCCAGGTTCAGTATGCGCGGTGCCAGACCCTGCGGGTGCAGGCTCAGGCGCAGCACGTTGACCGGGCCCTGCCGCATTTCGGGGTCCAGCCCCGCCAAAAACAGCGGTACCAGGCGATTGGAGGCGACCAGGTTCCAGTGGCGGTCCATGGCCAACGCGGGGTTGGGTTCGTGGCAGCGCAGTATCAAATCCACGGCGGCGCGGGCCTCGGCCATGTCGGGGTGGTCTAGCGGGCGCTCGCGGTACATGGCGGCATAGCCTGCGCTGGTGAGCAGGGTGTTGCGCTCGCGCAGGGGCACATCCAGCCGCTCGGCTAAGCGCAGCACCATATCGCGGCTGGGCGTGGCGCGGTCGGTTTCCAAAAAGCTCACATGCCGGGTCGAGATATCGGCCTGGTGCGACAAATCCAACTGACTCAGGCGGCGGTGCGTGCGCCAGTGGCGCAGGTGCTGGCCAAAGCTATGGGCGGTGGTCACGGGTTGCGAAGTGGGGTGCGAGTTGGATTGCGTGGTGTGCGAGGCAGACATGGCCGCATATTATAGATAAGGCCCAATAAAGTCTGAACTATTTCAGATTTACTGTATCCAAGCTCAATGGAAAAAGAAAGCGCAAGAAATCAAACACTGGAGCAACTCCACGAGCGACGCAAGCAAGTCGTGCGGTTGCACAAGAAGGGCATCAAGATCATGCAAATCGTGGCGATGACGGGGCTGAGTTATCCCACAGTGCGTGCTGCAGTCGATTTGTTTGATGCGGGCGGCTGGAGCGCC